>NZ_CAWPJM010000011.1:0-680039 GCF_963888495.1 Vibrio sp. 2-2(8)
CCATTTCGTACCGCATCACTTCTGAGTCAGGAAAGAGACGATATTGAAGTGGTAACGGGAACCAATATGCAGATGGCAGCGGAAATGTTACTTGAACGAGATGAACTCAGTCTGGTCGAGTTTCGCAAGCAAGCTGTTGAATGTGGGTATAGAGGAATCACTTCATTGGCTGCGGAAATAGAACAAAGAGCGCTAATCGCGGATACGGTAGAAGAAGATGGAATCTGAACAACACACTAATGTGAAGCAGAGCTATCGTGCTCAGCGAATATTACATGGTGATAAATGGCTTAACGATGCCTTAATTACCGTTAATGTTGACGGAGTTATTGATGTTATTGAGCAATTCGAACCTCAGCAGCATGTAGATTTTATAGATTTGGGCGCAGTGAGTTTGCTCCCTGGCATGATTGACAGTCATGTCCACGGGGCAAAGGGCTGCGACGTCATGGATGCCAACCATAATAGTCTAAATACTATGTCACGTTACTTTGCAAGTCTTGGCGTTACAGCCTTTGTTGCTACAACCGTGACAGCGCCAGTGGCAAAGATTCGATGTGCGCTAAAACAAGTTGCGAAAAGTAAGCAGCAGGGCGTTGACGGTGCTGAGCTTCTTGGGGCGTATTTAGAAGGGCCATATTTTACAGAGAAAAATCGTGGCGCACACCCTACAGCATGGTTTCGAGATTTATCAGTTGAAGAGCTTGATGACTGGATTTCTTATAGCGATAACCAGTTACTTAAGGTCGCTCTGGCTCCCGAAAAGACGGGGGCTTTGAAGGCTATCCGCTACCTCAATGAACAAGGCGTGCGAGTGATGCTTGGACACACTGATGCCAGTTACGATCAAGTTCAGAAGGCTCTCGATGCAGGGGCATGTGGCATCGTCCATTGCTACAACGGTATGCGTGGTTTGCATCACCGCGATCCGGGCGTGGTTGGTGCCGGACTTCTTAATCCTAACAGTTATGTAGAGATGATCGCCGACGGCCGTCATGTTCACCCTGCGGCCATCGACGTCGCTCACCGTTGCTGTGGCACTCGCATGACATTAATTACCGATGCGATGTGTGCAGCGGGCATGCCAGATGGTGAGTACACCCTCGGCGAATACCAAGTGCAAATGCGAGATGGGGTCGTCACAACAGATTCTGGCAGTCTAGCTGGTAGCACACTGACCTTGCTAACGGCAGTACAAAACATTAAGCGCTGGCTCAACATTCCACTTGAGCAAGCGTGGCTGATGGCGTCTTTGACCCCAGCTGAATCATTAGGCTTACAACATCAATTAGGCACTTTAGAAATGGGTAAACGCGCTTCTATGGTGGCGATTCAATCAGATTTCTCAATTACAAAAACTTGGGTTAACGGACGTCTTGTATTCGAAACTAAACCCGTACCAAGTCAGGAGGCTTTATGTATCTAATATCTTCTCGTGAAATGCTAAAACGTGCTCAACTCGGTGGCTATGCAGTTCCTGCGTTCAATATCCATAACTTAGAAACGGTGCAGGTTATCGTCGAGACAGCATCAGAGATGGGCTCTCCCGTGATCCTTGCTGGCACACCTGGCACTTACGATTATGCAGGTACCGATTATCTAATTAGTATCTGTAAAGAAGCTGCGCATAAACACTCAATCCCACTCGTTTTGCACCTTGATCACCATGAAGATCTGCAGGATATCCGCACTAAGGTGGATCACGGCATTCGCTCTGTGATGATCGATGGCTCTCATCATGCCTTCGACCAAAACATAGAAATCGTACGTTCCGTAGTTCAATACTGCAACCGCTTTGACGCGAGTGTTGAAGCTGAGCTGGGTCGTTTGGGGGGGCAAGAAGATGACCTGATCGTCGATAGTGCCAATGCGCTAATGACAGATCCTGCATCGGCAGCAGAGTTTGTGCGTCGTACTGGGATTGACTCATTAGCAGTAGCAATTGGGACAGCCCACGGCCTGTACAAAGCAGAACCAAAACTTGATTTTGACCGTCTGGACAAGATCCGTTCAGTGGTTGATATTCCGCTTGTTTTACATGGTGCTTCAGGCGTGCCTGATGAGATGGTTCGCCGCTGTATTGACTTAGGTGTGTGCAAAGTCAACGTTGCAACTGAACTGAAAATCGCCTTCTCAAATGCTGTTAAGCAGCATTTTGCTGAGCATCCGGATGCGAATGATCCACGGAAATATATCACTCCAGGTAAAGCAGCGATGAAACAAGTCGTGATGGATAAGATTCATATGTGTGGCAGTGAAGGGAAACTTTAACTTTTATGTAATTTGGTAAACTCCCCCTATAACGTGTTTACCTGGGTGCTAGGATTTCTAGCACCCTTTTATTCTTTGGTGTCAGCCAGAGTCCAAGAAAGCATAAACATTATCCCCTTCGTAATAAACTTCAAGGAAACAGTTTGTTAGAAATAACTACTACACGTTATCACCTATCACACTCCTATCGCATCCACCTTCAGTTATATGTTATCTAGAAAAACGCAAATAACAGGCAATAGCGGCTTGTAGGTATAAATCTAAACCCTACAAGCCGTATTGTTACATCAATCGATATCGCTTCTAGCTGCTTCAACTGCTAACGAATCCGCTATTTCATTCCCTCTAACACCAGAATACGCTTTGACTTTAAGTACCTCAACACACTTTCTAGAACGTAATTCATCGACTTGCTTCCAGAGTTGACGATGCTTAACCGGTTTCTTATCCGCTCGACGCCAACCTCGGTCTTTCCAATCGTCCATCCAGATGTTGAAACCTTTCACACAATAATCTCTGTCCAAATAGATAACATCCCCATCTTCTGCGTATTCCAATGCTTCAATTAAGGCCAGTAGTTCTAGCCCAGTATTGTCGGTTTTTCGATTGATGGTAAAGCTCTCTTCATGAACAATCTCGTTGTCTTCATCCATGACCACCAGCCCAATGCCACCTCGTGTACATCCGTGTTGGTTGTTTGGTGCAGCGCCGTCTACGTAAATTGAATAGCTCATTTTTTATCTCTCTAATTGCAAAAAGGGCGCATGACTTTGCTTAGCCAGCGCCCCGTTGATGATGTAATTTGATGTTTGTGCTACTGAAAGGATTCTTGGTTGTCTCGCATGCTCAGACGAGATTCCATCCACTCCTGCACTTCACTCTCCACCCAAGCAACAGCACGCCCACCAAGCGGAACTTGCGCCGGAAACTGGTTTGCTTCGATAAACCGGTACATGCAGGAACGTGATAAGCCAGTCATGCCAAGCACTTCATTTAGACGGATCAGACGGATAGTTGGTTTAGGCATACATACCTCTTCTGTGTGTGAATATCACATAGATAACATATGCCTGTAAAAATTTTGAACGATAGCAAGTGGCCGTATAATACGGCCATAAATCAAATAACCTGGCTTAAATGACGTGAACCTGTAACGCTGTAACTTCCATAACTCGATTTGTCTATATGTTCACTCCACCAGCTCATTAGCTGACGGCGAGAGTCTAAATAATCAGTACGGTTATAAGCCTTACGTATTTGGTTTTTATCCGTATGGGCAAGCGCAGCCTCAATAACATCTGCATCAAAGCCCTGTTCGTTAAGTGTAGTACTGGCCAAAGCACGAAGACCATGCGCAGTAGTTCTATCTTTGAATCCCATTCGGCTCAACGCTTTATTGGCCGTTTCTGAATCGGTGGGTACCTTCGGATTACGACTGGATGGAAAAACGAACTCTCTATGGCCACTGATAGGTTTAATCGCTTCAAGAATGGCAACTGTTTGGTCTGTAAGGGGAACTAAGTGCTCACGGTTCATCTTCATTCGTTCCTTTGGGATGACCCAAAGTCGATTTGCTATGTCAATTTCATCCCAACGAGCACCAGAGGCTTCATTAGGCCGAACCATAGTATGAAGCTGCCATTCAATTAAAAATCGCGTCACGTGCTGTATATTGGCTGTAGCAACGGTACGTATAAGCTCATGCATTTCATGAGGCTGCAACGCTTTCATGTGGACAACCTTGTGTTTTCTAAACACATCACGGATCCCGGATAATGGGTTTGCATGAATAACCCCACTGTTCACCGCATAGTTCATTATCTCATTCATTAACTGAGCGGTGCGTTTAACCGTTTCAAGCAATCCCTGAGATTCTATGGGCCTCAATGCTGCTATCGCAATCGGTGCCGTGATCTTACTCACCGGAATGGTTCCAAGTTTAGGAAATGCGTAAAGCTCCAGCTTACGCCAGTTTCCATGAAGTGTTTTCTCTTTGATTTGACCTTCTTTGGTTGCCTTCCATTGTTCGGCGATAAACTTGAATGTCGCGTTTTGCTCAACAATGACTTTGGCTTTTTGCTCTTCCTTCGCCAGTTGAGGATCAATACCATCAGCTAACTGCTTTCTTGCTTCGAGAGCTTTCTCTCTAGCTTCTGCCAAAGACATATCAGGATAGGTACCAAATGACAGATAAGTGATCTTATCTTGCCCTGGTCGTTTGTAGCGGAACTGCCATGAACGAGAATTGCTAGGACGCACGCAAAAGTATAGATTGCCCCCATCAGATAAACGATAAAGCTTGTCTTTGGGTTTTGCGGTTTGAACTTGCCTTGCCGTTAGATTATTTGCCATTTCAATCCCTCAAGTAATACCTGACTAGAGCATAAAAACCAGGAAACTTAGGTATTACTTTTGGTCAATAACTATCTAATTTACATTAAGTTATAGATCATACTGATGGATAAAATGATAACAAAGTAATACCTGTATTAGTGCTCAAAAGTAATACTAGCACTAGATACGGTAGCTGGGTATTACTTTAGGTATTACGAAAAGCAAGCGCTTTTATGACACATCATGAAACGCTACGAAACCGTAACCGATTGATTTTTAGAAGGTTTAGATAAGAAAAAAGACGTCCTGAGACGTCTTTAAACTTGAATGTGGCGGTGAGCAAGAGATTCGAACTCTCGATACGTTGCCGTATACACACTTTCCAGGCGTGCTCCTTAAGCCACTCGGACAACTCACCAAATTATATTGTGGTTAGCGCATTTGGCTAACGAGGCGCTAATTTAATGATTCTATAGGATTAGGTCAAGCCAAAATAATAAAAAAGCCCACCACTTTGGTTCGTTTGACTACTTATTGACTTATTTGATGAAATTCAATACAAGCCTTTCTTCAGTGAGTGTCACGGTTAGGCGCTACGATGATAACCAGGGACACGGAACCAACGGCGGCACATATCTAAAAAATAGCCATAGAGAACGCCCATTCCACACGACACAATGGCATTGCTTGATACTGCGGTTATGATCTGCTCTGTAGATGCGCCTACAGCCCATAGAATGGCGGCATAGACCGGAGATTGAAATAGAACGTAAGCAACCAAATCCGAGACATTCTTCATTAAGCCAGTCTCAGACCATTGACGTCCCTGGCGCAGAATAAAGTCACGAAATACGCCATAAGGCCATGCTATTGCGATATTAACTGGGATAGACAGTGTACGTGATGCTAGCGACTGTTCGAAGGTCATTCCAGAGATGAAAATTTCAATGATCATGCCTGATATAAAACAAAAAACAACCATTGCAAATGTGTCCGCCGCAGCATGACGAATACAAAATGGGCCACGAGCTTTCATTACTTCCCTCTACACAATAGATATAACTATTAAATATGCCAATCAGCAATACAGATACCTAGAAAATAACAACAAGCTAGATAATGAGGGAATTAGAACACATATTTTGTAGATTTAGTGACCAATTTTAATTAACTTAGGTAAATTTATAACCAATTTTGAATCGGAAACTAGAATCTAACGCTATTCTTTAAATTCCTGTTACAACGCATTCTTACTAAATCTCAAAATGGTTATTTAATTACAAAAATCGGAAAGCAATACCGTTAGCAAATCGACTTGCTGCTGTGTAGGTAACTGGTGTTTTTCTAAGCTTGTTTGGGTATCGATTAACACTTGATGAATATGAGTATTTTCAATCTCCGGCAACTGTTGTATCAAACGTTGAATCATGGCTAATGCAAGTTCTATGTTTTGATCTTCCACGGCCATATAAAACGTCACCAATGATTCCTCTGCTGAGCCTATCTTTAGCGGCATAGAGGACTCTGGATGATATTGATACAGTTTTTCGACAAATTGGAAAAGAGCATCATCTAATTCATTGTCATCAATGGGTTTGGTGACAATATAATCAGCGCCGGCCGACAACATTCGCTCACGAGTTTCTTTGAAAACATCAGCAGTACAACCAAAAATGAGCACATTACGTTGCTCCCCAACTAAGATCCGAATCGCAGACACCGCTTCTACGCCATCCATTACGGGCATATGGTTATCCATCAATATCAGGTCATAATTCCCGCCAACAACCGCTTGAATTGCCAATTCACCATTCTCAACACAATCGCATGTAAACCCTTTATTCTTCATAAAGGTTTCGATGATGATAGAGTTGGTCCGGTTATCTTCCACAATGAGAGCTTTCAGTCCTTGGTAATTAAGCTTGCGACGTGGTTTGACTTCAATGGTCCCGGGCGTCGTTGTTTCTATCGCTAGCATAACGTGAAAACTGGTACCAATTCCTAACTCACTGGTTACCGTGACTGTCCCATCCATTAGCTCTACAATTTGTTTTACAATCGCTAAGCCCAACCCCGTTCCACCAAAACGCCTTGTCGTCGATGATTCAGCTTGTTCAAATGGGCGGAATATTTTTTCCTGAGCCTCTTTTGCTATACCTATCCCCGAATCCCGTATCCGAATAGAAAGATACCGTTTATCTTCCATCTGCTGCTCTTTTAGAGTCACTTCGACAAAGCCGTGAGAGGTAAACTTGACCGCATTATTAAGTAAATTAAACAGAATCTGTCTCAATCGTGCTTTATCTGAGTAATACCAGCGATCGTGAACAATATCGCTGTAAATCCTAAACTGCAGTCCTTTTTCATTGCATAAGGTATGGTAAACACTGTTAATACTACCAATCAGTGAATCCAAGGGGAAACGGGTGTTATCAAGTTCTAATCGCCCTTGTTCAATCTTGGAGAAATCGAGAATTTCGTTAAGCAGCACCATCATGTGCTCGCCAGACTCATACAGACTATTAAGGTGTTGCCTCTGTTCTGGGGAAAGCTCTGTTTTCAATAAGATTTGCGCGGTTCCTAAAACACCATTCATTGGAGTTCTGATTTCGTGTGACAGGGTTGCTAAGAAGGCACTTTTGGCTTGAGTGGAAGCTTGAGCTTTCACTTTTTCCGCTTCAAGATAAACGGTTTTTTGGTTAAATGAATCGATAAGCTGGCGGATCTCATCTTGGCTTCGATACGGCATATCAATAATACCGCCCTGCTTAGAATCACTCACTTTTTTGGCGATTATGGTAATCGGTTTAATCACATATTGATTGATCAAGTAATAACCGATCATAACGCAAACTAAAAGGATTGGAATGATACTCCGTTCGACATTCATCACCAGATCAAACACTTCGTCATTCACTAACCGATGGGCATTAATAACATCAACTCGCCATTCAAAATCACCAAAACCGAAATGACTTACGTTAGCTTCTTCACGTATTATAAAATTATGTTCAGTGATCAGGGATCCCCCCGAATCACTTAAGGATACGCCAAGGTTATAAAGCTCCGCTTGACTGGCAATAAATGTGGCTAACCCCGCCAATGACAGATCGACTGTTGCTACTCCAGCAAATTCACCGTTAACGTAATAGGGCGATGAAGCCGTGATCATCTGAACGTGCGTATAGGCATCAACATAGACTTCTGACCATACCACACTACCGACAGGCTTCTCTTTTACTGCGTTGTACCACTCTTCGTTATCGTAACCATGCGCTTCTTGATTGTTCCAAGAATGCAATTTGTCGACTTGACCGTCAGCGGCTCGATTATAAAATAGGCTACTGTATCGCTGCGATGCATTAATGCTGTAGGGTTTCGGCCATAGCCCACCACTGACGACAACATCATCAAGTATAGTGAACAGCGAAGAGAGCATTCTGTCTTGCTCAGCTTGGTTGGTTGCAGCTTGCCCAAGGCTCACAATGCTTTGGAGCACACCAATAGAACGGTTGAGAGGTTCGCGAATTTGGGCTGATAACACTTCTGCACGAAGATCTAAATTCTGTTTTAATTCAGCTCGTAGTGGCGCTTCGACAACCCAATAAGTAACGGTACCTGTGATCGCAATAAAAAAGCAGAGATAAAAAGAAAGGGCGATAATGCTCTTCTTCTTCAATGAAATAGGTGCTCTCATAAATCCTTTCAATTTTTTCTTTTGTGCAAATTATAGTGAACAATCTTAGCGAGCAATATGTTGATTGTTGTAAAACCTCACTAAAGCCAACAAATTATCAGCAAAATTCGCACATTGTATCGCTTTAACGTTAAAATGGCTGCAAATACACTCGGCAACTGATGGGATCTGCTGTGAATTTACAAGAACTCCTTACCCAACCCGAACTAGAAGATAAATTGCTTAATGAGGCCAAAACTCAAGGTTTTGTCGCATCCATGGCGTCAGCGCCTAACTTGCTCCCGCCAGAGGAATGGCTCCCTTTTCTATGGGGGGGAGAAGAAATCGCGCCATTTAGCGAAGGCAAACAGCTAGAAACCTATTTCCAACTGATCGTTGAAATGTGGAATGACTATCGCCCTGCTTTGCTCGAAAATCAATGGAGCTGGCCTGCAGGTTGCTCACTCGATGAACAAGAAATAGTGACTGAACATGTCCGTGATTTTTGTGAAGGTTTTCTTCAAGGTTGGCAACTTACGCGTGATGATTGGGAAACGTTAATGCCTGAAGATAGCCAAGATAATGCGCTACTTGGGGGCGTGCTCCTTTCGCTGAGTATGCTTTATGATCCGGAGACGTCCTTAGCAACACTTTCCCAGCAAGGTATGCAAGGACTCGACCAGTTTGAAGAAATCTATCAGGCCATACCGGTGATGTTGTGTGGCTTAACGCAGCGCGGCGCTCAGTTGGCACTAGAGCAATAACTTTGTTTTTGAATAGTTTTATTTTCGAATAACGTTAATTTCAAATCAATTTGCTTGCGATAAAAAAGGCTCTGAATAAGAGCCTTTTTTCATCCACTACCACCGAAAGGAATTAGGCATTCCCTTTGACTTGCAAATTTAACTGTTCAGCAAAATCCAACATACGGTTTAATGGGATGAGTGATTTCACTCTCACGGCTTCATCGACGAAAATTTCGTGATCTTTACCGCCTTCCATAAGAGCTGACTCAATCGCTCGAAGACCATTCATCGCCATCCAAGGACAATGCGCGCAGCTTCGGCATGTTGCCCCGGCCCCTGCCGTCGGTGCTTCAATCAATTCTTTCTCAGGGACTAACTGCTGCATCTTAAAAAAGATGCCTTTATCGGTCGCCACAATCATTTTCTGTTGAGGTAAGGATTTTGCTGCCTTAATCAACTGGCTTGTAGAGCCTACAGCATCCGCAAGTTCTACCACACTGGCTGGTGATTCTGGATGCACAAGGATGGCTGCATCAGGATACAGTACTTTCATCTTACGTAATGCATCGGCAGAGAACTCGTCGTGAACTACGCATTCACCTTGCCAAAGCAACATCTTTGCGCCCGTTTTTTTCTCGATGTATGAGCCTAAATGGCGATCTGGCCCCCAAATTATAGGTTTATCTTCCGCATCTAAGTGCTCAACAATATCAAGTGCAATGCTCGATGTAACCACCCAATCGGCACGAGCTTTGACCGCCGCCGATGTGTTTGCATACACAACAACGGTATGATCTGGGTGTGCATCACAAAATTCTGTGAATTTATCGGCAGGACACCCCAGATCCAAGGAGCATTCTGCTTTTAAGGTTGGCATTAAAATGCGTTTTTCAGGGGTTAAGATTTTTGCTGATTCGCCCATAAATCGCACACCAGCGATGATCAATGTACTGGCAGGATGGCGATTACCAAACTTGGCCATCTCTAATGAATCACCAACAAAACCGCCGGTTTCTTCAGCGAGAGCTTGAATTTCAGGATCGGTATAGTAATGCGCAATTAATACAGCATCTTTTTCTTTTAAGAGTTGTTTGATACTTGCTGTATAGGCTTGTTTTTGCTCAACCGTTAGTGGAATGGGCTTTGGCGGAAATGGATAAATAGTTTCAATCGTATCTAATATGTGGCTCATTGCTCTTGCTCTACGCAACTTCCAAGAATCCGAGCATTGTACACCGCACCTAACGAAGGATCAAAAGCGATTCATAAAATAGTGCCGTCGAAGAAAGAGGCCACAAGGCCTCTTTTTATTAACTCAAATTGTTATCAATTCAAATTCTCTTTAGCAACCTTGGCAGACGCACTTGTAGGGTATTCATCCACAACTTGCTGATAATACTTATTTGCTTGCGCAGTATTATTATTGCGCTTGGCAATATCACCTAACTTAACCAGCGCATCAGCACGTTTATTGGAGTCACTGTAAGTGAGCACGGCGGCAAAACTTTGTGTCGCTTCTTTATCCTGCTTTTTCGCAAAATAGAGCTGCCCTAACCAGTAATGGGCATTAGACGCAAAATTAGAATCTGGATAATCTTTTTGAAACTGTTGAAACGCTGCAATAGCACCACTGTAATCCCTTTTCTTCAGGATTAAATCAACCGCATTCTGATAGGCAGTTTGTTCATCAACATTGCTGCTAAACGTTCCTGCAATATCAGTGTCCGTTGTCGGCTGTGACGAACTTGCGGTTGTATTCTTCATTTCGCCACGTACGCGATCTAACTCGATAAAGAGTTCACGCTGACGCTGCAACATTTGCTGCATATCGTAGCTATTACGCTCTAACTGGCCACGTAGTTCGCTGATTTCAAGTGCCATATCATCGAGCTGCTGCTGCATTTTGAGTTGAACGCTATTACGGTTTTCAAGCAGACGTTCAAGACGTTGTACATTAGATTCAGATGATGATTGTTGAGCACGAGATGTGCTTGCTGAAGAGCTATTGCTAAGATCGGATACTGGAGCTGGTGCAGCGAGTACTTGAC
Source organism: Vibrio sp. 2-2(8) (assembly GCF_963888495.1). NCBI lineage: Bacteria > Pseudomonadati > Pseudomonadota > Gammaproteobacteria > Vibrionales > Vibrionaceae > Vibrio > Vibrio sp. 2-2(8). Next base: position 11,076 of record NZ_CAWPJM010000011.1, read on the forward strand.
CCGCTGCACTTGCCAGTAACGTAAGCGTTACAATTCGCTTTAAGTTACTGAACATGAGGCGATTCCTCGATTAGTATACGAGAACCGCGCGGCGGTTCTTCGCATACACTTCTTCAGATTGACCAAGAAGAAGTGGCTTCTCTTCGCCATAGCTAACGATCGAGATTTGGTCAGCTTGTACACCTAGCGCTTGTAGATATTTCGCTACAGCTTGTGCACGACGCTCACCTAACGCGATGTTATATTCAGGCGTACCACGTTCGTCAGCATGGCCTTCGATGGTAACTTTCATTGCTGAATTTTTGCTTAGGTAAGCTGCGTGTGCAGCAAGCATATCTTCGTAATCACCAGCAATTGTCGCGTTATCAAATGCGAAATAAATGGTTTGAGTTTCACGAAGAGCTTGTTCCTTTAGCTCTTGTTCAGAGAGTTGGCCATTCGCATCAATTGGAGAAACTACGGTTGTATCAACGCTGTTTGCTGAACCTGAAGTAGACTGGTTAGTTTGAGTACCAGAAGCGTTTGTCGCTTCATCGCTTGAACTACATGCAGTTACTGCAAGTACTGGTAGCGCAATCAGTAGCCCTTTAAGAACTTTATTAAGTTGCATTTTTTTTCCTTACTTTTTGATACTTACTTGCTATAAAAACGGAGACCACGCAGGAGCCCTAACGCGACCATTTGTTGCCGGTAATCTAGCTTTGAAACGCCCATCTATAGACACCATCGAAAGTACATTCGCTTTGTTATAAATAGAACTGTATATGACCATACCACCATTGGGTGCAATACTTGGAGACTCATCGAGCAAAGTCTTTGTTAGAATTTGCACTGAACCAGTTTCCAAATCTTGTTTCGCCAGATTAAAACCCGAATTACTTCGGTTTACCATGACAAGGAATCGACCATCAGGCGTTATTTGTCCACCTAAATTCTGGCTACCTTGCCATGTCAGACGATTGGTAGAACCGTCTGATAAATTTACTTGATATATCTGTGGTTTACCACCCCGATCCGAAGTAAATATTAGCGATTTACCATCAGGATGCCAGAACGGTTCTGTATTATTTGATCTGCCACTCGTTATTTGTTTCAGCTTCTTGGTTGCCAAGTCCAGAGTATAAACCTGTAAGCTGCCCGTTTTAGACAACACCAAAGCAAGGGTTTTCCCATCTGGCGAGAACCTCGGTGCCCCATTATGGCGTGGGTACGAGGTCACTTTCTCTCTTTCACCAGTATAAATATTCATGATGAATATTTCCGCTTGGCCGTTTTGGAAGCTCACATACGCCAGTTGCTTACCATCAGGTGACCAAGTCGGTGACATCAAAGGCTGTTTTGAACGAAGTACTAAACGTTCATTGTAACCGTCATAGTCAGCAACCCTTAGCTGGTAAGGATATTGTTCATCGTCGTTGACCACCACGTAGGCAATACGAGTGAGAAACGCACCCTTATCACCCGTGAGTTCTTGATAGACCAAATCTGAAATTCGATGCGCATACTCACGCATTCGGTTTGCTGGTACGGTGGCAACTTTATTGAATAAAACATGATCTTTAGAAAGCACCAACTGTCCATCGTTACTTAATGCTTTGCTTTGGCCTTGTGTCAGTTGACCACGCACTACATCTACCAATTGGTAGTTGATGACATAGTTACCTTCTGCATTTTGCGTAATGCTACCTGTGAGCAAAGCATCAACACCAATACTGGTCCAAGCATCAAACTTCACATCGGTTTCATTGTAAGGCGTTTGTGGCATTTTGCTGGTCGCAATCGGGCTGAATTTACCACTACGTTGCAAGTCTGACGCGATCACCGCAGAGACATCCTGCGGTAATTTTGTTTTGCCTTCCCACTTAAACGGTACGATAGCAATCGGCCTTGCTGAATTAATGCCGTCGGTGATAACAAGCTCCAATGCGGCGTTGGCGAGCTGTACACTACTTGCGATGACAAGTAAGCATCCTAACATCAATCGCTTTAACACAAGCTTTTCCTTTTAATTTGGTTCTACAGTTAAATTAATGTTTTTCAATTGATTGACTACATCAAGATCATCTTTGGGCAGCGGAAACGTCCCCACCTGCGCCACAGCACGTTTTGTCGCCGCGCATAACCTTGAGTCACCATCAATAATGCTTAGATTACCGACTATTGCTCCAGTTCCCGTTGGAATGAGCCGTAGGTTCACTTTGCACTGTTTACTTTTAAAACTGTCTTCAATCAGCAAATTTTGTTGAATGAGCTGCGTATAGATTGCTCCATACCGCTGAGCTTCGTTCATTACAAATTGGGAACGAGCTGAGCTATTTTGCTCTGCTTCTGTTTCTAACCCAGAAAAAATGTTATTCAGCGCCGCTTCTTGTTCTTTGCGTTCACGCTCCAATCTCTCTAGACGTGCTTTCTCTTTTTTTGCATTTTCGGCCGCTTTCTTCGCCTCTTGTTCTTTGGCTATTCGCTCTTTCTCGGCTCGCTCTGCTGCTTCTCGCTCTTTACGAGCTTTCTCTTTAGCTTGTTCTGCCTCTTTTTCACGGGCAATGCGTTCTTTTTCCGCTTTCGCAATTTCAGCCTCTTTAGCGATGCGCTCCTGCTCTGCTTTTTTTACCGCTTCTTCTTTTATCTTACGTTCCGTTTCCGCTTTTACCGCTCGCTCTTTTTCTTTACGAGCTCGTTCTTCTGCCACTTTACGCTCTTGTTCTTTTTCGGCACGTTGCTTTTCAGCTTCTCTGGCCGCTTTCGCTTCCTGAGCTTGTTGTTCTTTTAGTTGGCGAATATTCTCTTCTTCCGCCTTGCGGTTTTTTTCCAACTGCTCACTTTCGCGGCGTAACTTATCCAGCCGATCCTGCTCTTTTTTGGCAGCAGCTTCACGCTGGTTACGAATTTGCTGGGCTTGCTTTTGTACCAGTTGTGGATCAATCACCACAGCTTGAACCATCTGCCCGACAGGCTCGGGCTTAGTTAGGCTAAAATCCGAACCCCATAACAAAGCAATGATCAACACTATATGCAAAACAGCCGAGATAATGATGGGCTTTTTGTAATCGCTTTTTTTGGATTTATGATCTTTCATGAACAGTACAAACTATCCTTTAATTTCGGTTAGCAGACCTACTTTTGAAATGCCCGCACGATTCAATTCATCCAGAACCAGTATCACTTCTGCATAAGGCGTTGCAGCATCACCGCCAACCGCAACCGGTGAATCCGGTTTCAACGACAATTCAGCTTTGACTCTAATGATGACATCTTGCAGCGAAAGACCCCGCTCGACTTCCTCATTATTTACGCTCAACCCGAGACGACCTTCTTTATCTATTTCCACGATGATAAAACTACTATCACTATCACCTTTCAGCTCAGCCGCTGACTTTGAAGTGGTGGTTTTAGGAAGCTCGACATCAACGCCTTGAGTGACAAACGGCGATGTCACCATAAAAATAATCAGCAACACGAGCATAACGTCGATATAAGGGACAACGTTAATCTCAGCTGTCAACTTGCGTTTTTTACGCTGGTAACCCACCATCGTCTATTCCCTACCAGCCATCGCTTGGCGGTGAAGAATGCTATGAAATTCTTCAGAAAAGGTGGCGTAATTATGCTCTAATTTGCTGACTTTATTGCTCAACCTGTTGTAAGCCATCACCGCAGGAATAGCCGCAAATAAACCCATGGCGGTCGCAATCAGCGCCTCTGCAATACCAGGAGCCACCATTGCTAACGTCGCTTGCTTCACCGCACCTAACGCAATAAATGAGTGCATGATTCCCCATACCGTACCAAATAATCCAATGTATGGGCTGATAGAACCCACGGTCGCTAGAAATGGCAGACTGGTCTCTAACTCGTCCACTTCCCTTGCGACAGCAACTCGCATCGCACGTCCCGTCCCTTCCATAATGAAATCGGGTGAAGTGGCGTTAGTCTTGCGTAAACGTGCAAATTCGGTAAAGCCAGAATAAAAAATCTCTTCTGTACCCAAAAGTTCATCTTTACGCTTTTTGACATCTTGATAAATAACGGATAAGTCAGTACCAGACCAAAATTTGTCTTCGAAAGCATCAGCGTTCTTTTCTGCTTGGGAAAGGACTTTACTACGTTTGATGATCATCGCCCACGAAACGATAGACATCCCCAAAAGGATTAGCATCACCATCTTGACCAATAAGCTGGCTTGCAAAAACAGATCGAGAATTGAGATATCAGCAGTCACTATGGGTTAACTCCAAAATTATTGATTGAGGCATCGCTTTTGGCCTCATGTTCTGATTGTCGATGCATGCTACCTTAACTATTGCTTTACACAATACTTTACCTTCAGGATTGACGAGCTCTTGACAGAAGATCAGTGAGGCTTTTTTCAATGCCGAAATCACAGTATTTATCGTCAGCATATCGTCTAAACGTGCAGCTTGTAGAAAATCGATGTCAACGTGCCTGACCACAAAACCAATGTTCTGCTGCAAAAGCGTCTGCTGAGACACTCCAACTGCGCGTAACATTTCAGTTCGGGCTCGTTCAAAGAATTTAAGATAGTTTGAGTGATAGACGACACCACCAGCATCCGTATCTTCATAGTAAATCGTTACAGGCCAATGAAAGGCTGAGGCTGTATTTTGCACAAAGGTTCCAACACATATACAGATTTAGGCGGATACTATAACGCAACTCATTGACGTTAGTACAAGCATTGAGTGGACTTTTACAAAACTTGAAACAAAAAATTAGTGCTGTCTCAAAGAGGCAGCACTAATGTGGGTCGTTAATCAACCTTCGACAGGTTATTCATACACAGTAAATATCAAACTAGTCGAATAATCGTTAGGTAAATTAAGATCGATAATGAAATGTAGGGGCTAAACAATAATTGCCAAAACCATTTGCGTGGTCTAAAGCCAACACCAAAAACCATACTTGCACACAGCGCCCATATCATGAGTGGTGAAATAACCGCGTTAAAACCACCAATGCTCTGAGAATACAGCTCGGGATCCCACATAATCATGGCGATATGATAAAAACCAAGCAAGAGCGATAAGACTCTGAGCAGAGTCTTATCAACCAGTTTATGGTACTCAGTGACTTGCATTGCAAGTTTACTCACTGTCTTTGTCCATCATTTCAGAATGCTCTAACCAAAGAGCGTTGATGATGCCAAATGCACAAGCTAAAAGCACGCCTAGAATCCATGCGAAATACCACATATCTATGCTCCTTAGTAAAGTGAGTTTTTGTTTTCTTCAATAAACTTGCTATCAAGACGACCAAACATCTTGTAGTAAGTCCAAGTGGTGTAACCAAGAATGATAGGTACCATTACAAAAGCGACCACTGTCATTAAGTTCAACGTCAATTCACTCGATGTTGAGTCCCACATGGTCAAGCTATTACTTGGTACTAAGCTTGAAGGCATGATAAATGGGAACATCGCAAAACCAGCGGTGAAAATCACACCCGCATTGGCTAAGCTAGAAGCCAAGAATGCGAGACCACCTTTTTCAAAACGCGACGCCAACACAGCAAGTAGTGGCATGGCAACACCCAAAGCTGGTGCGATCCATAGTAATGGGTAAGCGTTGAAATTAGCCATCCACGCCCCCGCCTCACGTATCACTTCTTTATTGAGTGGATTTGATGCGGCATGCGTATCAATGACGCTGGTAATCACGTAACCATCGATGTTTTGGATCCAAAACCCTGCAGCGACGAAAGTAACAGCAACCAACAAGCCCATTAGTTGAGCGACGCCACGAGCGCGTGCATGCAGCTCATCGGTGGTTTTCATCTGTAGCCAAGCGGCGCCTTGTAAAATAATCATAAACAAGCTGACTAAGCCGCAAAGCAGAGCAAATGGGTTCAACAGACCAAAAAATGAACCGTGATACGTTGGCATCATGAAATCACTGAGTTGGAATGGCACGCCTTGTAGTAAGTTGCCAAAGGCAACACCAAAGATAACTGGTGGTACAAAGCCACTAATTGAAATACAGATATCCCAAGTATTACGCCACTTTGGATCTTCAATTTTTGAACGGTAATCCAAACCAATCGGACGAAGCCATAATGCAGCCAATGTAACAATCATAGCCAAATAAAATCCGGAAAATGATGTCGCATAGACTAACGGCCAAGCCGCAAACAGTGCACCACCTGCCGTGATAAGCCAAACTTGGTTACCATCCCAGTGTGGGGCAATAGAGTTGATCATGACACGACGCTCACTGTCATTCTTACCAATGACTGGAACAAGAGCACCAACGCCCATGTCAAAACCATCTGTGATTGCAAAACCAACCAGCAGTACGCCGATCAGCACCCACCAAATTAGTCGCAAGATTTCGTAATCAAACATTATTCTATCTCCCTGCCTTATGCTTCGACTTGACGGCTAACTTTGTCTTCAACAGAGTTTGCGTTTTGCTCAAAGTGATAACGACCAGTTTTCAGGCTGCTAGGCCCTTTACGAGCAAATTTAACCATCAGGTAAACTTCAGCAATCAAGAACACTGTGTACAGTGCAAGAATCGCAAACAATGAGGTCCATAATTCGCCCAGAGTTAGGGCAGAAGCGGCAACATTGGTCGGCAATATTTCACCAACAGCCCATGGTTGACGGCCATATTCAGCAACAAACCAACCGGCTTCAATTGCAATCCACGGTAGAGGAATACTGAACAAGGCGGCTTTAAGTACCCATTGTTTTTGCTCAATTTTCTGACGGCAAGTTTGAATAAATGCTGCACCAAAGACAAATAGCATCACAAAACCGACACCAACCATCAGGCGGAATGACCAAAATAGTGGCCATACGGTTGGAATTGAATCATCAGCAGCGGCTTGAATTTGCTCTTCCGTTGCATCGCTCACTTTATCGGTATAACGTTTTAGCAATAAGCCGTAGCCCAAATCGCCTTTCACTTCTTCAAAAGCGGCAATGTTTGCTGGCGATTTTTCGCCTGCACGTAATTTCTCTAACAGTTCATAGGCATACATACCGTTACGAATTCGGTCAACGTGTTGATCGCGTAGATCGCGTAACCCTGTGACTTCGGTATCCAGTGAACGTGTAGCGATAATACCCATCACGTACGGAATTTTTACTGCATAATCGGTGTGCATGGCGTCTTGGTTAGGCAAACCAAACAGTGTAAATGCAGCCGGTGCAGGTTCCGTGTGCCACTCAGCTTCAATCGCAGCCAGCTTCACCTTTTGAACTTCACCCACTTCATATCCTGATTCATCACCAAGCACAATCACGGACAAAATAGCAGCCATGCCGAATGATGCAGCGATAGCGAATGAGCGGCGTGCAAACGCAACGTCTCGACCTTTCAGCAAGTAATATGAACTAATACCAAGAATGAACATCGCGCCAGTGGTGTAACCAGAAGCTACGGTATGCACAAATTTCACTTGAGCGACAGGGTTGAAAACGACTTCAGCAAAGCTGACCATTTCCATACGCATAGTTTCAAAATTGAATTCTGCGCCAACTGGGTTTTGCATCCAACCATTCGCAATCAAGATCCAAAGTGCCGAGAAATTGGACCCCAGAGCAACCAACCAAGTCACGCCCAAGTGCTGGCGTTTTGATAGTCTATCCCACCCAAAGAAGAACAAACCGACAAAGGTTGATTCTAAAAAGAAGGCTACAAGTGCTTCAATCGCAAGAGGGGCGCCAAAAATGTCACCTACATAGTGGGAATAGTATGACCAGTTTGTACCGAACTGGAACTCCATAGTGAGGCCAGTGGCCACCCCAAGGGCAAAGTTAATACCAAAAAGCTTACCCCAGAACTTTGTCATGTCCTTATAGATTTGCTTATCAGTCATTACATACAAAGATTCCATGATGGCTAAAAGAAAAGCCATACCTAGAGTCAATGGAACGAACAGGAAGTGATACATCGCTGTCAGTGCAAACTGCAACCGCGATAGATCAACGACGTCAATCATGGTAACTCCTTTGTGCCGGCTGAATGACACTTTTGACATGCTAAACGGGTTAAAATTCCTCAAAATCCATCAGTGATATAACCTCATCAAATGTTGAAAAATATCAGAATTTTGTTGCAAGCATGTACCGTTATGGTTAGTTAATTGTTAAGCATCAGCTAATATAGCTGGGACTAATACTACTTCTAAATGCAGGTTGTTTCAAAAGATTTATGGGAGAAAAACGCCTTGATTTACATCAATTTTCACGCGGCAAATCTGAACAAAAAAAGAACAAAATGATCCACATCAAAGGAAGAATGAAATTGTTGTGAGTATTTAGTGAAAGGGATAGAAATTAATACAACGAATCACACAGAGAGTTAACAATACACTTCACATCATTAACTCTTTAGTGATAAGGAAATTATCATAAATAAGATGTAGTTCACACTTTGTGCTTACCACCTAAAAATGACGGTGAGGTGTAAACTTATTTTTCAATTCCGAAGTGAAGATAGGCGCGATCGGTCGCCATTCGTCCTCTTGGTGTCCGTTGTAAATAACCTTGTTGGATAAGAAAGGGTTCTAACACATCTTCAATGGTATCTTTTTCTTCGCCGATTGCAGCAGCTAGGTTATCGAGACCAACAGGGCCACCGCCAAATTTGTCCATAATCGCTAGTAATAGCTTTCTATCCATATAGTCGAAACCTTGGCTATCAACATCCAACATGTTTAGCGCTTTATCTGCAGTCTCTATACATATGTGCCCGTTGCCTTTCACTTCAGCGTAATCTCGAACTCGGCGCAATAAACGGTTGGCAATCCGAGGCGTTCCCCTTGCTCTCCTAGCCACTTCAAGTGCACCATCCGCTTCCATCGACAATCCTAAACAGTCCGCGCTTCTTTGCACTATGTACTGTAGATCATCAATTTTGTAATACTCAAGGCGCTGTACAATACCAAAGCGATCACGCAAGGGTGAGGTTAACGAGCCAGCGCGAGTTGTTGCCCCAATCAGCGTAAAAGGGGGTAAATCGATTTTAATGGACCGAGCGGCTGGACCTTCGCCAATCATTATATCGAGCTGGTAATCTTCCATTGCGGGATAAAGAATTTCTTCAACCACCGGACTTAAGCGATGAATTTCGTCAATAAAAAGAACGTCGTTCTCTTCAAGGTTAGTCAGTAATGCCGCCAAATCGCCTGCTTTTTCCAATACCGGACCAGAAGTTGTGCGGATATTCACTTCCATCTCATTGGCAACGATATTGGCTAATGTTGTTTTTCCAAGCCCTGGAGGGCCAAAAATCAGGAGATGGTCGAGTGGTTCGCTGCGCATTTGTGCCGCTTTAATGAAGATTTCCATTTGATTGCGTACATGATCTTGGCCACGATAGTCCGCTAATTTTTTGGGACGAATCGCGCGATCAATAATATCTTCATCTTTAAAAATAGGACTATCAGGGGCAATTAAGCGATCAGCTTCAATCATACCATTGCTCTCAAGGCTTCTTTAATCAGCGCTTCGCTGGTCATGTCAGCTTTCATTACTTGTGCCACTACTTTAGAAGCTTGTTGAGGCTTATAACCCAAAGAAAGTAACGCACTGATCGCTTCTTCTTCCGCATTGCTCGTGAGCGCTTCCAAGGAATTGTTATCGACTGGTGCAGCGTCAGTAGCGGGAGTGAAGAGGTCACCGGCTCCCCAACCTTTCAGCCTATCTTTCATCTCAACAACCAAACGTTCAGCGGTTTTTTTACCCACGCCAGGAAGCTTAACTAATGTGGAGATATCTTCACGCTCAACGCATGAAACAAATTGACCGGCCGTCATTCCGGACAAAATACCCAAGCCTAATTTTGGCCCGACGCCATTCGCTTTAATCACTTCACGAAATAAAGCTCGCTCTTTTACCGTGTTGAAACCATATAAAAGCTGCGCATCTTCTCGGACCACAAAATGGGTATAAATGACTGCTTCTTCGCCCAATTTAGGGAGTTCATAGAAGCAACTCATTGGCATTTGGACTTCATAACCAATGCCAGCGACTTCAATCAATAGCTCTGGAGGTTGCTTTTCAATCAGAATGCCGCGAAGACGTCCAATCACAGGAAATTCCTTAGAGAAATGAGGTTATTTGACTCGGATGATAATAAATAACTGGATGTATAGCCAGTAGAAAAATACCACCTCGCTCGAGATCGGTTTTTCAGCGATATCGGCCTTTTTTAGCACTGCTTGCCCGCCCAGCTAACGCAATCAAGGTTTTATTGGTATTCGCATGACAAATTGCCACACCCAGAGCATCAGCGGCATCCGCTTGTGGCTTGGCCGATAATTTGAGCATTTGCTGGACCATATGTTGCACCTGCGCTTTATCAGCACTACCCGTACCAACTACAGATTGTTTAACCAATCGAGCGGCATATTCATAGACTGGAAGATCCGCATTCACCGCAGCCACAATAGCACTGCCCCTTGCTTGCCCGAGTTTGAGTGCTGAGTCCGCATTCTTTGCCATAAATACTTGCTCGATGGCAAAAACATCAGGCTGAAACTGTGTGATGATTTCCGTCACGCCAGCGTAAATTTGCTTGAGCCGCCCAGGTAACTCTTTTTCGGATGTACGAATACATCCACTACCAAGATAGTACAAATATCGTCCATGCTGCCTGATCACACCATAACCTGTGATTCGCGAGCCGGGATCTATACCTAAAATAATTGACATGAAAACCTTAATCGTGGACGAAAAACAAAATGGGCTTAACCAATAAAGTTCAAGCCCATCATCGACAAGTTAACTGCCTGATTATTTACGACGCCAAGTAGTCCCATTTGGGCCATCTTCTAAAATGATGCCGAGTTCGTTCAACTTATCGCGTGCCACGTCAGCATTAGCCCAATCTTTTGCTGCACGTGAGTCATTACGCAGTTTGATCAAAGCTTCAATTTCAGCCACTTGTTCGTCGCCATTAGCGTCCCCTTTAAAAAACGCTTCTGGATCTTGATGCAAAATGCCAATCACATCGGCAAGCTCACGCATAAGTGCGCCAAGAGCGCTGGCTTGCTGAAGATTTTCTGTCTTCAACTTGTTGATATCACGTGCCATATCAAACAAGACGGAATAAGCCTCTGGCGTATTAAAGTCATCATTCATCGCTATCGTAAAACGACTGACATACTCTTCACCACCTGCAACTGCTACGGTTAAATCCAACCCTCTCAACGCTGTGTATAGACGCTCTAGCGAGGCACGCGCTTGTTTTAGGTTATCTTCGCTGTAATTTAATTGGCTGCGATAATGGCCCGACATCAAGAAATAGCGCACCGTTTCCGCATCATAGTGAGCAAGTACATCGCGGATTGTGAAAAAATTCCCTAATGATTTAGACATTTTTTCTCTATCCACCATCACCATGCCACTGTGCATCCATGTGTTCACATAGGGAGTGTCATGTGCGCAGCATGACTGAGCAATTTCATTTTCATGGTGAGGAAACTGCAAATCAGAGCCTCCACCATGAATATCAAAGTGGTTACCCAAAATCGCTGAATTCATCGCCGAACATTCGATGTGCCAGCCTGGGCGTCCTTCTCCCCATGGGGATTCCCAAGTGGGCTCGCCCGGCTTAGACATTTTCCACAACACAAAATCAAGTGGGCTACGCTTAGCAAGATCAACATCAACACGAGCGCCCGCTTGAAGCTGATCGAGATCTTGTTTGGATAACTTGCCGTATTCGTCAAATTTGCTGACTTCAAACATCACATCACCATTAGAAGCAACGTAAGCAAAACCGCGTTCAATCAGTCGTTGCACCAAGCCTATGATTTCTTGGATATAAGCGGTTGCACGAGGCTCGACATCTGGGCGTTTCATATTCAATGCATCGAAATCTGCATGCATGTCTGCGATTAAGCGCTCGGTTAGCGAATCGCAAGATTCACCATTTTCGGCAGCACGTTTAATGATTTTGTCATCAATATCAGTGATGTTACGCACAAATGTAAGGTCATAGCCTAAGTAGCGCAAGTAGCGAGAAATCACATCAAAAGAAACGAAGGTGCGACCATGGCCAATATGACAGAGATCATAAATGGTGACTCCACAGACATACATACCCACTTTGTTGGCATGAATTGGTTTGAATTCTTCTTTTTGTCTAGTGATTGAGTTATATATTTTCAGCATGATCTCTATCTAATAACTGTTTGAACTAAAATGGCTTCACAGTATAACAACTCTAGCCTAGCTTGGTCATCCTTATTCTCTCGCAATAATACGGCCCCTAAAGACATTTGTTGATTTGAATGTGTCCAAAGTTCAGTTAAAATCCGGGCCTCAACGAAAAATAGATAAAGGTAACTATCATGATCATCCTTCACACGAATTTTGGTGATATTAAAATTCAACTTAATGAAGAAAAAGCACCAGAAACAAGCGCAAACTTTCTACAGTACTGCCGTGACGGTTTTTACGATAACACTCTGTTCCACCGCGTTATCGATGGATTCATGATTCAAGGCGGCGGCATGACCTCTGGCCTAAAAGAAAAAACAACTCGCGCAACGATTAAAAACGAAGCCAACAATGGCCTAAGCAATAAGATCGGTACTCTTGCCATGGCGCGCACTATGGATCCACACTCTGCAAGTTCTCAGTTTTTCATCAACGTGAACAACAACACATTCCTAGATTTTCGTTCAGAAAGCCGAGATGGCTGGGGCTACTGCGTGTTCGCTGAAGTGATCGAAGGTATGGATATTGTGAACAAAATAAAAGCCGTGAGCACAGGCTCTATGGGCATGCATCAAGATGTTCCACTAGAAGAAGTGTTCATTTCTGGCACAACCATCGAAGAGTAACGGTAAAAGGAGCGCTATGCGCTCCTTATTTTTATTATGCATACACTATTTATTTCTGATTTACACCTAAGCCCTTCTCGACCAGATATCACCGAGTGTTTTATCCGTTTCATGCGCGAAGAAGCCATTCATGCCGATGCACTGTACGTGCTTGGCGATCTTTTCGAATTTTGGATAGGTGACGATGATAATTCACCTTTCGCCAACCAAATAAAATCGGAATTTAAACAACTGACTCGCGAAGGGGTTCCTTGCTATTTTACTCAAGGAAACCGCGACTTTTTGCTTGGCAAACGATTTGCGAAAGAAACCGGAATCACTCTTCTCCAAGAAGAACAAGTAATTGACCTTTACGGAAAAAAAGCCGTGGTGTTGCATGGCGACACACTCTGTATTGACGATATAAAGTATCAAGCCTATCGAAAGAAGGTTCACCAGCCTTGGCTACAATGGGTATTTAATCGGCTGCCATTTTTTGTAAAGGTTCGTATTGTGGGTAAAGTACAGTCGGGCATCCATAATGATAAGCAAATGAAATCTATGGATATTATGGATGTCACACAAAGTGAAGTGGATAGAGTTCTGACCCAGTATGGGGTCGATTTAATGATTCATGGCCATACCCATCGACCAGAGATTCATCACAGAAATCAACTTCATGGCACCGCAACGCGAATTGTTTTGGGTGACTGGTACACCCAAGGTTCAGTCTTAGTCTATGCTAATGATGGTTACGAACTGCAAACTCGACCTTTTAGTTCTAAAAACTGACGCCAAGTCGCACTCTGGTACTAATTGGTTTAAGTGGTCGAATCAAAAGTTAAGCTATAATAAGTATAATCAATAATATCAATAATTAGATAAGAGTCTTGCCTTGAAATACTCCTATATCGCCAGACAACCCATACTCGATCGTGACCGGAAAACTATCGGCTACGAGCTGCTATTTCGAGACGGTCCTAAGAATACCTTTCCAGATATAGACCCAGACTTAGCAACGAGCCGGTTACTCTCTGATCATTTTTTATCCACTCATTACAATACGCTGGGTAAGCATTTAGGGTTTGTCAATTTTCCTTATCAAAGCCTGATTAACCTCGTGCCTACGCTTTTTCCTGCGCAAAACTTGGTCGTTGAGGTATTGGAAGATTGCGAACCAACTTTAGAGTTATTAGAAGCAATTAAAAAGATGGCGAAGCTTGGTTACCGAATTGCGCTTGATGACTTTGTACCCAGTTCAGGCTGGCTCGTCTTCTTCCCCTATGTGTCAATTATCAAATTTGACATCCGTATCGTTCCCCTTGAAAAAGCCGCTCGCTTTATTCAAAAACTTGGTGCGACGAAAATTGAGTTCCTTGCTGAAAAAGTAGAAACCTATGAAGAGTTTAAGCAAGCTAAAAAGGCGGGCTTTACCTATTTTCAAGGCTACTTTTTTAGCAAACCAGAGATGTTACAGCGCAAAGCGTTAGAGCCTGCATTTCTTACTGTGGTGCAACTGTTCAAAGAAATAGCCAAATCTAACCTCGATTACAAAGCCATTGAGGAGCTTGTCGCCACCGACCTGACCTTATCTTATAAACTGTTAACCTTTGTTAACTCATCCGCGACAGTTAGTTCAAAGATCCATTCATTTAAACAAGCGCTGATCTATCTCGGTGAACAACGATTGAGAAAGTTCATCTCCTTGGTTGCGATTGCTTCGACGCAAGAATCTAAACCGGATTATTTGTATGGCCTATCCATTCAAAGGGCAAGATATTGCGAGCTGATCGGTGTGAAAGCAAAAATGAACGTCGAACCCGGTTCGGCCTTCCTGACAGGAATGTTTTCGCTACTCGATAGCCTACTTGATCAACCTTTAGAAAGTATCATGGAAGAGATGCCTATCGACGAATACGTTAAACTTGCACTAATAGAGGGGAAAGGAGAGTTAGGTCTGGTACTTGAATTAACTCGAGCTTATGAACAGGCTGACTGGCAAAAGGTTGAGAAAATTGCTCATGCATTAAGTATCGAAGAGCCCGTGGTGAAAGAGTGTTACAACGAAGCTGTGAAATGGACAGCCGATTTACTGGGTGTCCACTCCTGAGTAGACATCGAGTTTAGATCTCCTTAAACTTCCCCGTCTTATCTGCATGGGCAATTTGAGAGGATTTATGAACCAATGCTATTGTGGTAGCCATTTAGATTACCAACACTGTTGTGAA
Source organism: Vibrio sp. 2-2(8) (assembly GCF_963888495.1). Classification (NCBI taxonomy): domain Bacteria; kingdom Pseudomonadati; phylum Pseudomonadota; class Gammaproteobacteria; order Vibrionales; family Vibrionaceae; genus Vibrio; species Vibrio sp. 2-2(8). Next base: position 26,099 of record NZ_CAWPJM010000011.1, read on the forward strand.
CCAATCCACAGTGATTCAGCTTTAGCCATCTATCCAGAACAACTGATGAGAGCCCGCTATAGTGCCCATGTTCTGGGCTTGGTTGATTTTGTCATCAATACCTATCATCCGAGTTGCAATGCACCACAGCAACGCGACGCGATTGAAGAATCAATCAACAGTCAATGGTGTGGGCTAGACGTCATCTCCGCAAGTATCCGCAACAACGAAAATGAAGGCTTCGTTCATTTCAAAGCCTATTATAAGTACGATCAAGAGCAATTTTGTCTGCAAGAACGTTCACGATTTATACGAGAAAATGGTATCTGGTTCTACATTGACGGTGAATTTCCACAGGAGAACACACCAACGAAGCTAGGACGAAATGACCCATGTCATTGCGGTAGCGGCAAGAAATTTAAGAAGTGTTGTGGGTAGGGTGCTCAAAGTAAAACCCTTTTCTATGCAGAAAAGGGTTTACAATATGATTAGTTTTCTATCCTGACTACAATCCATTTCTTATATTTGGCTATTGATTGTAAATGAGCAACCTTACTTTTGTCCTAGCCACTGTTGGAATATTTTTCTATCTTGCTCTGTTGCACGACCATACCAAAGTTTTAGCTGTAAAATAGCTTCGCTTTCCGAGCCTTGGACAGGGTCAGCTTGTTCTTCAACTTCAGCCAATTCTTGTTTTAATGCTCGTACTTTTCCCGAATCTACCATTATGCCATTCTGCTGATTGTAATCATGCAATAGAGATACAGGATCACCGTATGGGAGAAAGCCCTTCTTACCAGGCAAAATATCAATAATAGCTACTGAAGGTAAATCATTCACGGTTAACTCAAACAGATCATCACCATGTTGCAAGCGCTGCTGATAGTCACTTAAATCTTTAGCAACAAATTTGATATGTAAATGATCATCAGGTTTAGTCATCAAAGTGATAACGTAAGGGATAGATGAAATCGCCTCTCGCTTAGCTCCATCACGAATTCGCCCTTTATATTGGACAACTAATTGATTTAAACCATCAGGCAGTGCCTGTGGTGACTCGGTAACCTTTTCAAGATTCACGACTAACAACGTAATGCTTGAATCTGTAGACAATGTTGCAGATAACGTTGGGGCAGTAATTAGGGCTATACAAAGAAAGCTAAGAAGTCGATAAATAAACATAGACGCACTCCAGAAATGGAAAAGCCAGTACATAGTACTGGCTTTATAGTAATCAATTTCAAAAATTAGAAATCGAAGTAACCACCAACTAGAATTTCAGTCGTGTCTGCTTCACCATGATCATCACGAGTTGAAATTTCAGTAAATACAGTCAACAGGCTAGATGCAGCATAAGACGCACCTAGGATAAATTCTTGACCATCATCTTTGCGACCGTCATCTTGCATACCCGCAACACCGTATACAGAGAACGCATCAGTTGCTGCAAATGTTGCCGCTAGAGTCGCATTTTTAACATCTTTTACAGTATCTGCAGACACCACGTTGTAAGAACCTGCCAGAGTTACTTTGCCTAGATTAACGTCAGCAGCTACTGCCCAAGTTGACTTATCTTTGTAAGCCGCTGCATCGCCATGGTTTTGATACATCGCACCAACAGAGAAAATCTCTGCTGCATAGTTTGCACTCAAACCAAAGATGCTGTCTGTATTTTCAGCAGCTTCAGTATATGCATCAACAACTAATGTTAAACCACCAAAACCTTTAGTATAAGAAATACCATGGCCTTTACTATCCGAAGCTGAAGCTGGTAAGTAATTGTTATCTAGCTCATTTAAGATATCAGTTTTTGATACGGCATCATTAGAGTCAGAAACATCACCGATTTCACCAATACCAACTAGGCCGAAATCCCCTTTCAAATATGCAGCAACATCATCAAATTCTGCGTTATTATCACTCTTTTTAAACCCAGTACCACTTTGAATTTCAAAAGTACCGCCAGCGGTCAACGTGTCAGTCACTTTGTGAGAAAAGTCGAATTGAACTTTAGCCCATGCGTTAACGTCTAAATCAGTTTTTACGTCTTTAGTGTTATCAGTTTTGTGGTCATAATCACTGGTATAAAGAAAGGTCGCAATTTCACCCTTCACAGATACAGAAGAAGCGTCATCTTTGAATAATTCAACCTTCGCTTGTGCAGATGTAGCAACACCAGCAACCAATAGTGCTAATAGAGTCTTTTTCATAATTAATCCACTGCCTTTTCTTATGTATGGGAATTCCTTATCCGGTTCCCTTTGTTTTTGCTGGCAACTTCCAAATTTAAACTCGGTTCGTTGCCGCCATTAAATCTCAAGGATTAGATTGCAAAAGATTATCCTGCATGTCAAATATCCTAAAAAATAAACAAAAATAAAGGTAAAAATAATTAAAAACATATAGTTACATGATATTTTCATAAAATTACGGGCGACTTCCAAGCAAAAACATCACTCAATCTAAAAACTAACAATCATGAAACATCAGAATTAAACACCAGTAAAATTTAGTTTGGCAAGATTAAATAGATATTGAGGTCATCATTTAACCGAATAGATAGTTTTATATTTTTCACAATGAGAATTAAACATAAGTTCCTGAAGGTTCAGTTTTTTTTTGTGAACAAGATCTAGATTTGATCTAAAAGCATACGATTTCGTGAACTGCGTATCCTTTAGTGAACTGTGCTAGACTCGGCACTCTGCTATTTAGGTCTGTGTATGCTTACAACAAAAATCCAAAAATCCATTCGGGATAGTTATCAAAACCTGCAATTTCAGCTCGAAAACTTCATTCCTCGTCGAGGACAAAATTATCTTGTTGCTGAGATTGCAAAAACATTGTGTGGTTCATATCACAAATCCAACCGAATCTTGATTGCTGAAGCGGGTACAGGAATAGGGAAATCACTCTCCTATTTAATGGCGGCGGTTCCTGTTGCAGTGTTGAATAATAGAAAGGTTGTTGTTTCGACAGCCACAGTGGCACTTCAAGAACAGCTGATCAGCAAAGATTTGCCTTTATTTAGACGCATCACTGATCGTCAATTCTCTTTTATCCTTGCCAAAGGACGTCAACGATACTGTTGCACCGAAAAACTCGCGGCTGCGTGTGGGGTAGATGGATCACAAATTGCTCTGTTCGAATCAAAGCCACAAAAAAAAGACGTTGAATTATTCACCACCATGTATGAAAAACTGGCTCAAGGAAAATGGAACGGTGATCGCGACTCGTGGCCAAAAGCGATTAAAGATGAGTTATGGCAACTGATTGTTAGTGATAAGCATAGTTGTAATGGTAGCTTTGCTGGCCACAGAGATTGTCCTTTTCAAAAGGCGCGTTCGGAACTGGATAAAGCCGATGTCATTATTGCCAACCACAGCTTGGTCATGGCGGATGCTGACCTTGGCGGTGGTGTCATTCTGCCTGAGCCCGAAAACACCATTTACATTTTTGATGAAGCACACCACTTACCTCATGTAGCACGAGATCACGCTTCAGCGTCCGCAAGCTTGAAAGGCGCAGCAAGTTGGTTAGAAAAACTCAATCAATCCGTAACCAAGTTTTCAAGCTTAGCCGAAGAAAAACGAGTGGCACGTTTTCGTAACGAACTGCAAGAGACACTGCAACAACTTATCCCAAGCTTGAGCCAACTGACAAAGCAGTTTGTACCCGAACAATTTGAAGAAAAGCGATACCGTTTTGAGCATGGAGAACTGCCACAATGGCTTGAAGAAGAGTCTAAAACCCTGAAGCGGCTCTCTCAAAAAGCCAATCAATCCGTCGCTAAAATTGCGGACTTGATTGCTGAACGAGTTAAGGAAGGCGAACTCGCCGCTCGGTTGGCAGAACCAGCACTGACTGAATTAGGCTTTTATATTCAGCGTTTAGAGAACCTTGCCCAAGTATGGCTGCTGATGGCGGAGCCCAAGCGAGAGAAAGGAGCCCCTTTGGCACGTTGGCTTGAAATTCACCCTGAGCGTGAAGGTGATTTCATTGTTAACGTTTCACCGCTAGAAATTGGTTGGCAACTTGATCAACAGATCTGGAGCCGCTGCATAGGCGCAATCTTAGTCTCCGCGACGATGCGAGCTCTTAACTCATTCAGCTACTTTTGCTCGCAAGCAGGGATCAGTGAAAAGGCAGAAGATGGTACACGTTTCCTAGCACTCGCTTCACCGTTTGATTATCAAAATCAGGCCGAGTTACTCATTCCAGCAATGCGTTTTGAACCGCAAGCGAAAGAGTATACTGATTATCTGGTAGAGCGTCTCGCTGAGTTTATTCAGCCAAACAAAGCTAATTTAGTGCTATTTGCTTCTTACTGGCAAATGCGCGAAGTGGCTGAAAAAATATCAACAGATTTTGTTAAACGAGGCTGGGCGCTGCAAGTCCAAGGTGAAATATCACGCACAGAAATTCTAAATAAACATAAAATGCTAGTGCAGTGTGGTAAAACGAGCGTAATGTTTGGCACCAGTAGCTTTTCGGAAGGGCTAGACTTACCAGGAGAACTTTTGGAGAATCTGGTGATCACAAAAATTCCGTTTGCCGTACCAACCTCTCCAGTTGAGCAAGCTCACGCCGAATACATAGAGAAGCGAGGCGGAAACTCTTTTATTCAGATAACCGTTCCTGAAGCCAGCAAAAAGCTGATCCAAGCCGTCGGGAGATTGCTGCGCAAAGAGCGTGATTCTGGTAGAGTCGTGATTCTCGATCGCAGAATCGTTTCAAAACGCTACGGAAAATCATTATTGGACTCGCTTCCTCCATTTAAAAGAACAATAGAATATTAGCTAGGGCTTAACACTACGCCCTTTCATCTCATTACTCAGGGCCGATTTTATTCATGGAATTTGTTGAGCCAACCACTTTGATTGTGTTGGCGCTTGTTGCTTTTATTGCTGGCTTTATCGATGCAGTCGCTGGCGGCGGTGGCATGCTTACTGTACCCGCGTTATTATCGATCGGTCTTCCGCCGCACATCGCACTAGGAACGAATAAGCTAGCGGCAACATTTGCCTCATCAACTGCCGCATTAACCTACTATCAGAAGAAGTTGTTTCAACCAAGTTGCTGGGTCAGAGCTTTCATTGCCACCTTAATTGGCGCAACCATAGGTACTTTTGCTGTCGATGCGATCAGCACCGATTGGCTACAAAAAGTGCTGCCGCTCATTATTCTAGCGGCCGCTATCTATACGATATGGCATAAAACACCACATGCACACCAGAATGTCAGCCCGCCTCCCTGCCCTGTACTTCACAAAAAGCAGTATGCGCAAGGCTTGATACTTGGATTTTATGACGGGCTGGCAGGGCCGGGGACTGGCGCATTTTGGACAGTCAGTTCGATGGCGTTATACCGACTCAACATTTTATTGGCCTCTGGCCTTGCTAAAGCGATGAATTTTACCAGTAATGTAACGTCATTGGTTACCTTTGCCATTTTGGGGCATATTGACTGGGTGCTGGGACTGACTATGGGAGTTTGTTTGATGGCTGGAGCTTTTGTTGGCGCACATTCAGCGATTCGTTTCGGCGCTAAATTTATTCGTCCGGTGTTTGTGAGTGTGGTCAGTGTGCTTGCAATCAAGCTGACTTATGATGCGTGGTTTGCAGGCTTATGAACCATTTTTCTCAATTAAAGTCCTTAATTGAAGAGTTGAAACAACAAGCCGCCAGTGTTGACCGAACTCGTGGTGAACACCATCAGGCTCTGTTTGATGAGCGCCTGTTCCACTGTAAAGCGCACTTATTAATCCCTTGTGTTATGGAAGCAAAAGCGACCTTTGACTCCATCGTGCGCGAACAAGAGAGCCAACGGCTAACCAGTCAACGAGCTCAATATCTAACCGATCGACTGCTTGCACAAATTGCGGCAATCCAACGTGAAATATCGACAGTATCGATCAGAAAAAGTGAGCCCAAGCATCGCAGCTATTATCGCAAACCGATCAATGCGTTATATCAAGAGCTGGCCCAGCACCAAGAATGGGAGCGGAGGCTGATGGATATGGTGAGAGAAAAAGAACTCGGACTCAAGCAAACTTCTGCTGTTAGTCAGCAGCAAGCACAAAAAGCGTTATTAACGGTAGAGCAACGGCTCAAGCGTTGCCAAGAAGCTAAGGCTAAGATCGAAAAACAAATTACGTTCAGGGAGAAAAACCAATAAAATGAATGATCCTACTGTACCGCTAGACGGCGCGTCTGAAGAGATAAAGCTCGCTGTCGATCTCATCTACTTATTAGAAACCAATCAGATTGAACCACACACCGCACTTGAAGCGCTGAAAATCGTACAGCAGGATTTATTGCGTAAACTGGATGATACTGCGAGAGAGTAAGAAGCAAACATCTACTTCTTACTCTTTCCAGCCGTTAGACTTTAAATTGTCCAACCAACTGTTGTTGCTTAGCCGAGAGTTGGCTTATCTGAGCACCAACCGATTCTGATTCACCGACCAGTGTCAATATCTGCGCGCTAAGATCACGAATATTGGATAGGTTGAGGTTGACTTCACCAGAGACGGCTTGCTGTTCTTGGGCCGCTTTTACAATCTGGCTATTCATATCGTTAATTGCTGAGATGGATTCAAACACTATTTCTAATTCAGCAACGGCCTTTTGAACTTGCATCGCAGTTCCATTTGCTAACGCGTTTCCTTGCTGGATCACCTCAACTACGCCCTCAGTACCTTGTTGGACTTTTTCTATCACTTTGCGTATTTCACCCACAGAGTTCTGAGTCCGCTGGGCCAAATTACGTACCTCATCGGCGACAACAGCAAACCCTCGCCCTTGATCTCCGGCCCGAGCCGCTTCTATAGCCGCATTTAATGCGAGCAAATTGGTTTGCTGTGAAATTCCCTCAATGACCGTTAAAATTTCGGTAATATTGATATTGTTTTGAGCCAACTCTTCAACAACAGGCACCGCATCACTCATTCGCACCACCAGCTTATGCATCTCAGCTTCAGAGGCACGGATGACATCCTGCCCAGTCAGTGCGGAGTGATTAGCTTGCGAAGCGGCTTGCACCGCAGCCTCGGCATTTTGCACAACGAGACTTGCTGTTTGTGTCATTTCTTCAGAGGCAGTCGCCACCATATCCATCTCTTTAAATTGAGACTCACTACGGCTACGCGTTTGTACGGCAGACTGCCGTGCCTGTTCAGTCGTTTGAGCTACTTGGTTCGCACTTTCTACGATCTGCTGAATAATAGCCTGTAATTTGTCTAAAAACTGGTTAAAGCCGCGTGCCAAATCACCGATTTCATCATGACTACTGATGACAAGCCGCTGAGTTAAATCCCCTTCGCCAGAAGCAATATCTTGTAACCGCTCCACGACCGCTCGGATAGGTTTCACAATTTGGGTTGCAGCTAACGCAATGATTGCGAGCCCTAAAAAGACTAGCAATGCGCCGACTAATAGCTCCGCTCTAACGCCATTCTCTACCTGTTGAGTAATGATCTGATCCAGTTGATTGGCATCAGCTAGCACACTCGATGTCGGCATTTCAAAAACCACGCCCCAAGTCTGGTTCGCCACCTGAATGGGAGCAAAGACAGACAACCACTGCCGATCTGAATTCCATTGAGAATGGACTTTACCCTCGGCTAGAAGATTGGCAATCTCCTTTGTAGTCAAAACTGAATCAGCCAGTGGCGCACCTAAGGTTAATTCACGCTCATCAGTCGCAATAAGCGTGTTATTTAAGCTGACAATAAAGACCTTACCATTACCGCCAAATAGACTTTGATCTGAACTCAGTGCAATCGCTACCAGTGGGCTAAGTTTTAAATCGATGCCAAAAAAGCCAATCGCAACGCCATCAATCAAAATGGGCACAGAGAGAGAAGAAGTAAGAAACGTTTCATTGTCTTGAATCACAATTTTAGGCGATGAGATACATGCACTAGCGGTTGTTAACGGGCAGGCGAAACGCTCACTGTTTCCTTCATCCTTCAATGCCACTTCGCTTAATACATTTGCCACCACATTTTCACCATTGGAGGACGTTATCCAGTATGCAGCGAATCGACCTATTTCATTTGAACCTACATAGTCAGCATTCTGGTAGTTGTCATCCTCGCTATCGAGCAAATTTGGCTTAAAGACGAGATAAGCCCCCTGGACATTGGGATAATTGACTACCGTCTTGCGAACCATTTCATCTAAAGATGTCCTTAACGCTTCGCTTTCACCAAAATTTTCTTCGGTATTTGATTTGAAAAACAAGGCCGTATCAGCAAGCATTTGAGCCCGATACATGGCTTCACTGAGATATTCAGATACTTCGGTGGCATTGAGCAGCGCCCGAGTTTCTAATAACTGCTGCGATTTATTGATCACAGAATCTGAACTTTGTTGTTTTATTGCTTGTTGGTTATTCACTGCGTTATAAACAGAAAAACCAATGAGAGACAATGACGTAATTAGCAGGCAAAGGCCGGCTAAAAGGGTTATTTTCCATTGAACCGAAAGTGTTCGCATACTACATCCTTATGCTGCGCTAATAGGGTTTTCAGACGAAATGGTGACGACTTTAATTAGAGCATATTGACTTGAGAGATCAATCGTAAGTTTACATAAATGTTAATAAAAATATCCTTTCTGACTATTCAAAAAATTTACGTATTACAATTGATTCGCTTTTCGTCTTGTCCTTGCGCCTTGAAATGGTAACATCTTGCGCACAACTCATCTTAAGGATCCCTTATGAAAGTCATCAGTTTTAACATCAACGGTTTGAGAGCTCGCCTTCATCAACTGCAAGCGATTATTGATAAGCATCAACCTGATGTCATTGGACTTCAAGAAATCAAAGTACACGATGACGCTTTTCCTCTTGAGGATGTTGAAGCCATGGGCTACCACGTCTATTTTCATGGTCAAAAAGCACATTATGGCGTCGCCATGTTGTGTAAGAAGGAACCCATTTCAGTACAGAAAGGCTTTCCTAGCGATAATGAAGATCATCAAAAACGCATGATTATGGCCACTTTTGAAGATGACAACGGCCAAAAAACAACCATACTCAACGGCTATTTTCCTCAAGGGGAGAATATTTCCCATGAAACAAAATACCCCTATAAGCGTCAGTTTTATAAAGATCTAATGGGTTACTTAACGACACATCATTCCCCTGACGAACAAATAATTGTAATGGGAGACATTAACATCAGCCCTATCGACTTGGATATTGGGATTGGTGAAGCCAATAGAAAACGCTGGTTGCAAACGGGAAAATGCTCTTTCCAACCTGAAGAGCGCGAATGGTTACAAACTTTAATGGACTGGGGTTTTGTTGACACATTCCGTCAGTTAAATCCGGATGTAAATGATCAATTTTCGTGGTTTGATTATCGCTCACGCGGCTTTGATGATAACCGCGGGCTACGAATCGACGTCATTTTAGCGACCCCGAACCTAGCAAAAAAATGCCAAGAGGCCGGCATCGACTATGAACTTCGAGGAATAGAAAAACCTTCTGATCACGCGCCAATTTGGTCCAGTTTTTCTTTGTAGGAACAGAAAGTAACGTGCCAATAAGAAGCGCGCATTCAGCGCGCTTCTTATTTTAATCTATGCCTTGATTATAGAAACAAACTCGGTACAACATGCTACTCGCAGCCCTTCAGCTTAATGGGCGCAAATAAGCTAAGAAGCGTTTTTCAGCCTGTTTGAAGCAGAACAAAATAATGAAGGTCAAGCCCATATAGAACAAACCTGCGGTTAAAAATGACTCGAATGGAGCATAATAACGAGAGTTCACTAAACGCGCAGCCCCCGTTAAATCCATAATGGTAACAATACCAGCAACCGCAGAACCGTGGAGCATGAAGATAACTTCATTACTATAAGCGGGCAGTGCGCGCCTTAACGCACTCGGTAGAATAATTCGTCGATACGTTTTCCAAGTACTCATTCCGTATGCCTTCGCCGCTTCAACTTCGCCTTTCGGCAACCCATTGATCGCACCGCGAATAATTTCAGCCGTGTAGGCGGACGTATTGAGAACAAAAGCAACCAACGCGCAAAACCAAGCGTTTTCCCACAAGGTATCTTTCACCGGGAAAAATTGATCCATTCCATAGTAGATGAGATAAAGCTGGACCAATAACGGTGTACCACGAAAAAAGTAGGTATAAGTCCATGCTGGAGTACGAATAAAATAGTTGTGGCTATTTCTAGCAATCGCTAAGGGGATGGCAAGGCTCAAACCGATGATTAACGACAACCCCACCAGCCAAACCGTTGTCCATAGCCCACTAAAATAAATTGGTAGGCTTTGAGCAATAAGGGAAAAATCCATATTTACCTCGTGTGAATGCTAAACTTGCGCTCAACCAATTTGAGAAGACCGGTTGATACACTGGTAAAGAAAAGGAAGATCACTGAGACAGCCATATAAAAGGTGAATGGCATTTTTGTCGAACCCGCCGCGAGTGAGCTGACTCTGACCATATCTTCTAATCCAATAATGGAAACAAGTGCCGTCGTTTTGAGCAATACCAACCAGTTGTTACCAAATCCTGGCAATGCATGACGAACCATTTGAGGAAGCAAAATGCGTCTAAATGCTAAGGTAGAACTCATACCATACGCTTTCGCCGCTTCCATCTCTCCTTTATCAACCGCCATAATAGCGCCACGAAAGGTTTCAGCCATATAGGCACCGAAAATGAAACCTATGGTTAGTATTCCAGCAATGAAAGGGCTAACATCAATATAATCGGGGAGATAAGCGGTCCATTCATGGCTCGGGTCACTTGCCATAAACCAATTGTTTAGCCATTCGTTGATTGAATAAAGGCTATTATTCAACAATATTTGACCGCCAAAGAAAATAAGCATCATTAACACAAGGTCTGGAATACCGCGAATGATGGTCGTATAAAGAGTGGCAATGGCTCTTGCCCAACGGTAAGGTGCAAGCTTGGCTAGCGCACCTAACATGCCAAGTAACATGGCAAGTAATAAAGAGAGCACGGCAACTTCAATGGTCAGCACCGCTCCCTTCAAAATTGAGGCTTCATATCCGTGTAGGTCCAACATAATTCATCCCTAGTCCCTGGAGAATTTAACGGCTGGGTACTTCTGGAACTAGGATCCAGCCGTTAAGAATCAATGGATTCCCATCATAATTGAGAAGGTGGAGTCAACTGAGCTAACCAGTCCTAATTACAGAGTGATCGATAAACATATTCATATGCTCGGCTCACTCTCACCTTCTAATTATATGGGTAAGATATGATGTTACAGCTTATTCACCGTATACATCGTAATTAAAGTATTTGGTCGCAATTTCTTGGTAAATCCCTTGTTGACGAAGAGATTTAATCGCCATATCAAGTTTTTGAGTGAGATCTTTGTCTTGTTTACGAACCGCAATACCAAAACCATCGCCAAACCATTTCGGATCGGTTAATGATGGGCCGACGAACTCATACGCTTCGCCGCCCGCTTTGTTAAGCACACCCTCTTCCAAGGCAGAGGCATCACCCAATACTGCCGCAATACGACCATTGGCTAGGTCAAGATAGGCTTCATCAAATGAACCATAACGGACAATTTCAACTGCATCGCCATAATTATCAGTAAGATACTTATCGTGCGTTGTTGCACGTTGTACACCAATTTTCACCCCTTTTAGACCTTCTTTAGAAAAATCCAACGCGGCTCCCTTCTTGGCGATAAATTTATTGGGAATTAATGCGTACTTACCAGTGAAATCGACTTTTTTCTTGCGCTCGTCGGTAATCGACATGGCTGCAATAATCGCGTCATATTTACGTGCGAGCAGTGATGGGATAATGCCATCCCAGTCTTGTGGAACGATTTTACATTCCACTTTCATCTCCTTGCACAACGCATTGGCCATATCAACATCAAAGCCTTTGAGAGATCCATCAGCCTCTGTCCAGCTAAAAGGAGGATAAGCCCCTTCTATACCAAAACGAACCGTCTTCCATTCTTTCGCTTGGGCCATACCAGTCATTGCACTAGCAGCAACGGCTGCAACTAATAACCACTTTTTCATTTCCATACTCCTGTGATTGAGGTCTTACTTATTTATCATGCTATGTTTATGTTGGTTTTGCTTAATATTTATGCCGTGGCGAATACCACAACATAATGAACACATTAATAAATAGAGGATATAAATTGTTTTAACCGTTCAGATTTAGGCTGGGTGAACAGGATGGCTGGATCTCCTTGCTCTTCCACTAAACCTTGGTGCAAGAACATCACATGGTTTGAAACATCGCGAGCAAAGGCCATTTCATGAGTCACTACCAGCATAGTACGGCCTTCTTCTGCCAAGTCTCTCATAACACCCAACACTTCACCCACCAATTCAGGATCAAGTGCAGAAGTGGGCTCATCAAACAGCATGACTTCTGGCTCCACGGCTAACGCTCTAGCAATCGCCGCACGTTGTTGTTGCCCACCAGAAAGGTGACCAGGATAATAGTCTTTACGTTCATACAGGCCGACTTTTTTTAGCAGCACCTCAGCACTCTCGATGGCTCGTGCTTTCGGTACTCCTAACACATGAATTGGTGCTTCAATAACGTTTTCTAACACCGTCATGTGCGACCAAAGGTTAAATCCCTGAAATACCATAGCAAGGCGTGAGCGAATTCGTTGCACCTGCTTTTCACTCACAGGTGAAGCTTCACCTTGCCGATTTTTTTTCATTTGAATGAGTTCACCATTGACCCAAATATCACCAGAGGTTGGTGTTTCAAGTAAATTGATGCATCTAAGAAAGGTACTTTTTCCCGAGCCAGAAGAACCAATAATGGAGATCACATCACCCTTACGAGCTTCTAGCGAGATTCCTTTTAGTACTTCGTTTTGACCAAAGGTTTTGTGCAGCTCTTTAATATTCAGCGCCGGTACATCAGTCATTGCGCTTAACTCCCTGTATTTGCTACTGCAGAGTATTCCAACTCCCATTTTTGATACAAACTAGCATTCACACCGAAAACATGCAACAAATTATTAACCTGCAAAATAAGGATATTTAGTTATTTTATCTGATTAAAAATTCACATTTTAGCCAATACTTCTCCGTATGGCGCATATAAATGGCACATCAAGCAATTAACAGTTAACTCATTTCATTAACATTTACTTAAAAATAGACAACCTATTCATGTATAAAGTACACCTAGATTCATAAGATATTTAAGGTCATTAATATCATTGAAACTCTTTTACAAACATCACAATGTGAAAACTTATTTCAAGCAAGTAACGGCTCAACCCCCCGTTTTCATTAGGCTGCTGTAGTTTTCTTTCACATTTATTCTTAAAGTGATCAAGATCAATCACCCTAAAGGATAAGCAAGCTAAACTCGCGAGCAAAGATAAGGTTGTATAAATAACCACACTCTCTTTTTTAGTTGTTGTTATGCAAGCACATATGAGATGTGCTACATATTCAATTAAAAACATTACCGCTTCTTCGCGGATTACTAGGATTCAGTACGAATTACTAACTTTTAAAAATATGAGGAATCTATGCCAGACGTAGTCAACAATGAGCGCTCAGAAATCGAGACGAAAAGCTATAAAGAGCTGCATCGTCCAGCATCTGAGTTTGCAAGCCGTTCAGATTACCTAGACCACGAACTGCAAATCATGAAGCCCCGTCGCTTTGGTTTGAACTTACCTGGTCGTGACTTCCGTTTTGAACTTGAAGATTTTGTACCAGCCATCGCGGGCACAATCGGCATCATCGCCATGTACTCAGCGGTAATGATGTCTTGGGCTGATGGCCTAACCCAAGCATGGGATCACATTCATCTAGGTAAAGACTTCGCGATTGAAGTTGCACGTGTAGAGATGTTATTTCCTGCCCTCTTCTTCTGTGTTATTGCCTCTGGTTTCTTAAACCCAAAAGCCAACTTAGCTGGCAACCATGGCCCAATGATCCCTCTTATCGGCTCAATCGCATTAGCCGGTGCACACCCTTTGGCATTGGCAATTTTGCTTGGCGTTTTTGGTCTTCTCTTAAGTTACTTTAAAGGAGGCTCGAAACTGGTCAATCTAACCTCCGAGGGAACCGCAGGCGGGTTGCTTATCTTCCTCGGCTTTACCGGAACAATGAGCCAAATTGGTTCTATCCAAACTTGGGCTACCAGTTTGCAATCGGCCGATGTCGCCGCAGGCAGCTTAGGTTACGTTGGCCTAGTGGTTTTAGGTGTCAATATTGTGCTGTATGCATTTCTTGCAAAAATCAACATGCGTTGGTTAGCAATTCCTGTCTGTGCAATGACAGGGCTTGCGATTGCGCTTTTATTCGGTACTGGCTTTGATCTTCAATTTGAAACTCAAATGGGCTTACCTAACCTTAATCCTGTTTACTGGTGGGGCTCAACCACTGAAGGTTGGATGCTTGGTTTGCCAACAGTAGAACACTTTATCGCCTCATTGCCCTTTGCTATTTTGGCCGTTGCGATGTGGTCACCAGATTTCCTTGGTCACCGAATTTTCCAAGAATTGAACTATCCAAAGAGAACTGAAAAAGTACTGATGGATGTTGATGACACAATGACCATGTGTTCAATTCGTCAAATGGTAGGTACAGCACTTGGTGGTGGTAATATCACATCGTCATGGGGAACGTATATGATCCCAGCGGCGATTGCTAAACGCCCAATTCCTGGTGGTGCCATCATCTTAGGTTTATTGGTCATGACTATTGCTATCCTTGGCTTCCCTATGGACGTAGCGGTTTGGCCTCCAGTGATGCGTATTGCTCTATTAGTAGGGGTATTTCTTCCTTTACTAGAAGCGGGTATGCAAATGGTAAGAAACACAAAAGATTCACAAGCAGCGGGCATCTGTATCTTTGGTAGCGCTGTGGTCAACCCTGTTCTAGCGTGGGCATTGACCATGCTACTCGATAACAATGGCCTAATTGGCGACAAAGAACGTGCATCAAAGCTGTCTTTTATCGACAAAATCATCATTCCAGGTGGTGTGCTGATCATCTGTTTAATTGCTATGCTTGCGGTTGGTATGCTTGAAAACCAATACGGTTTAAAAGCTTGGCTATAATGAGCTTGGACTAATACGAATTTGGGTAGTGCTCGCACTACCCAAACTTTATTTGAAAAATTTAACTTTTATTGATTTAGTTTAAGGTTTGCAAAAAAATTTTAGTCTAATCTTGCATTCAAGGCTTAAAAGCACAATATCTATATTCAGATAATTGAATAGTGTGAATATAGATATTGTATTAATAGAGTGTACTGCTCCTTTCGAGGATAACTGGCTCAACGGTGAAGACGGTACGTGTTTTTTCTACTAAAAAGGTAGGTATGTCATGGCAGAGCAATTTGCTAAAGCTTGGGAAAGTTTTGTTGCAGGTGAGTGGCAAAACGAAGTTAACGTTCGTGATTTTATTCAAAAGAACTATACGCCGTATGAAGGTGACGAATCTTTCCTAGTTTCTGAAGGTACTGAAGCGACAAACAAGCTTTGGGCTAAAGTAATGGAAGGTATCAAACAGGAAAACGCGACTAAGGCCCCTGTCGATTTCGATACTGACGTTATTTCTACCATCACTGCTCACGATGCAGGCTACATCGAAAAAGATCTTGAAACTATCGTGGGTCTACAAACTGAGAAACCACTTAAGCGCGCTATCATCCCTAACGGTGGTGTGCGTATGGTTGAAGGTTCTTGCAAAGCATACGGTAGAACTCTTGACCCTATGATTTCAAAAATCTACTCAGAGTACCGTAAAACTCACAACGCTGGCGTTTTCGATATCTACACTCCTGATATCCTAGCGTGTCGTAAGTCTGGTGTTCTGACGGGCCTTCCTGATGCTTATGGTCGTGGCCGTATCATTGGTGACTACCGTCGCGTAGCACTTTACGGTATTGATTTCCTAATGAAGGATAAGCTTGCTCAATTCACTTCTCTACAAGAGCGTTTTGAGAACGGCGAAGATCTAACGGCAACGATGCAACTTCGTGAAGAAATTGCAGAACAACACCGCGCACTTGGCCAAATGAAAAAAATGGCTGAAAAATACGGTTTTGACATCTCTCGCCCAGCAGAAACTGCACAAGAAGCTATCCAGTGGACTTACTTCGGCTATCTAGCTGCTGTTAAATCACAAAACGGTGCGGCAATGTCGCTAGGTCGTACTTCGACTTTCCTAGATATCTTCATCCAACGTGATCTAGAAGCGGGTAAAATCACTGAAGTACAAGCTCAAGAAATGATCGACCACTTCGTAATGAAGCTGCGTATGGTTCGTTTCCTACGTACTCCTGAATACGATGAACTATTCTCTGGCGACCCAATTTGGGCAACAGAATCAATGGGTGGTATGGGTCTTGACGGTCGTACACTCGTTACGCGTTCTAACTTCCGTTTCCTAAACAGCCTATACACTATGGGTCCTTCTCCAGAGCCAAACATCACTGTACTTTGGTCTGAGCAGCTACCTGACGGCTTTAAACGTTTCTGTGCAAAAGTATCTATCGATACTTCATCTATCCAGTACGAAAACGACGATTTAATGCGTCCAGACATGAACTCTGACGACTATGCTATCGCATGTTGTGTATCGCCAATGGTTGTAGGTAAACAAATGCAGTTCTTCGGAGCGCGTGCAAACCTTGCTAAAACCATGCTTTACACCATCAACGGTGGTATTGATGAGAAGTTGAAAATCCAAGTTGGTCCTAAAATGGACAAGATCGCAGGTGAGTATCTTGACTATGACGAACTGTGGGCAAAAATGGACCACTTCATGGATTGGTTGGCGAAGCAATATGTGACCGCACTAAACAGCATTCACTACATGCACGACAAATACAGCTATGAAGCCGCGCTAATGGCACTGCATGATCGTGACGTTAAACGTACGATGGCATGTGGTATTGCTGGCCTGTCTGTTGCTGCTGACTCTCTATCAGCAATCAAATACGCAAAAGTTAAGCCAATTCGTGACGAAGATGGCCTAGCGATCGATTTCGAAATCGAAGGTGATTATCCTAAATTTGGTAACAATGACGCCCGCGTTGATGACATCGCATGCCAACTTGTTTCTACGTTTATGGGCAAAATCCGTAAACTTAAGATGTACCGTGATGCAATTCCAACTCAGTCTATCCTGACTATCACTTCAAACGTGGTATATGGTAAGAAAACAGGTAACACACCTGATGGTCGTCGTGCTGGTATGCCTTTCGCACCGGGTGCAAACCCAATGCATGGCCGTGATGAAAAAGGTGCAGTAGCATCATTGACTTCAGTAGCGAAACTACCGTTTGCTGATGCACAAGATGGTATTTCTTATACTTTCTCTATCGTTCCAAATGCGTTAGGCAAAGAAGAAGCAAGTCAACGTGCAAACCTTGCTGGCCTGATGGATGGTTACTTCCACCATGAAGCAGGCATTGAGGGTGGCCAACACCTAAACGTGAACGTGCTTAATCGCGAAACTTTAGAAGATGCGGTTAAACACCCTGAGAAATACCCTCAGCTAACCATTCGTGTATCTGGCTATGCTGTGCGTTTTAACTCACTGACTGCTGAACAACAAGCTGACGTTATTGCACGTACTTTCACTGAATCTCTATAATTTCAGTTAAATTACTAGCAAAATAGTTAAGCCCTGCTCGATGAGTGGGGCTTTTTTTATACTCAGAAATCAAAAATGCGCAATGCATCGGCCACAAATGTTACGCTTACCACATTTATTTTGATTCAATTGCCTATTTATCAACTGAATAGCGCATCTTTCCTATATGATTAGGGCTTGTCTATACTCTGCAGTGTTCGTATGAAGCTATTTCACATTCTTCCATTGACGTTACTCAGTGCTTCTGCGCTGGCCTCTCAACACGCAACGGTTGCTTTTAACCTCGATAACGATGGCGTATTTGGCGTAGATCGCGACTACACCAATGGTTTATTTTTAAGCTACACCTCAGGGGCGATTGCTCCATATTGGTGGGCTAAACCACTCAGCCTTTCTGTTTGGGGAGCGGCCCCATTGGACAAATGGGAGATCAGCATTGGCCACAAAATGTGGACTCCTTCGGAGATTTCTCTCACCAAACCAGAGCCGAATGAACGACCTTACGCTGGGTATTTACACACCGAGCTTAACTATATTAGTTTGCATCCCCAACAAGCCACGCGGGCAAATTTAACCATTGGAACCACCGGAGATGCTGCGCTTTCTGAGAAAGCGCAAAAGTTAGTGCACAGCATCACTAAATCTGACGAACCCAATGGCTGGGCCTACCAAGTAGAGGAAAAAATCGTCGGCAGCGTGGGTTATCTGTCTCACTTTAATCTGGCACGATACCGCAGCTATGCAGGAACTGACGTTGAGCTTTCCAACGTTTCAGAGGTCAATGTAGGTAACTTTCGCAGTGATCTCTCCACAGGTTTTATGATGCGTTGGGGGACCGATCTTGCGGGTAACTTTGGCAGTGCTCAAATCAGTGCAGAAAACCCTTTCTCGGCAGGGATGATTGGTGCCTCGGATACTGGATGGTTTCTATTCGGAGGTGTAGAAGGACGCTATCGCTTCAATGACATTACCATCGAAGGAGATAGGCCTTTAAACGGATTGGATCACCCATCTAAATATTACCAAGTTAACTTGGAAAATCTTCAGGCGACCGCCGTAGTTGGTGCGGCTTGGTATATTCAACAAGTCGGTGCGAGTTTAACGTTCACCGCAAACACACCTGAGTATAAGGAAGACAAAAACTCCATTCACGGTGTCGGTAATATTTCTCTTTTTGCTTTTTTCTAACGTTTAGCAAACTGAAATTATATGGTGAAACTTTGGCAGTCTACACTTAGGCTGCTAGAGCGTTTATCCACAATCTGGCTGGTTGCTCTTAACTGTTCATTGTTCTCTTCCAAGGCTTTCATGGCTCGAGATATTTGTATCATATTATCTGCCATTGAATGGCTAGTCGTCGCCAAATCTCGGATCGATGCAAAAATGGCTTCTGTTTTATTCGCCGCTTCATCTGCTTTTTTGATAATTTGCGCGATGGCCTGTATTGCCTCATTACCTTTCTCTTGCCCACTCTGCATAGACTGCTCAGATTGCGCAATATAAGTGATTACTTCCGCACTTTCCTTTTGCATAGTATCAATAGTGCCGGAAATTTCGGCCACGGCATTGACCGTTCTTACCGCTAAACTTCGAACTTCATCAGCGACAACAGCAAAGCCACGACCTTGCTCTCCCGCTCTCGCCGCTTCAATTGCGGCATTGAGTGCCAATAAGTTAGTCTGCTCGGCAATACCATTAATGATGTCCATCACCGAGTCTACTTTTGCAGAAGCTTGTTCAAGTTGATGAATGTGGCCTGCGGCCGAGCTTAGGATTTTACCAACCTCAACCAGTGACGTAATAGCAACGGAAATCACTTTTCCTCCCTCTTCTGCGCTTTGCATAGAAGATTTGCTGAGTTCCGCAACGAACTCCAATGAATTGGAGACTTCTTGGGTCGTCACGCTGACCTCTTCTGTGGCCGATGCCAATAATTGCGTTTGTCCCAAAACGTCAGATTGATTTGTCACCAAAGTATCTAATCCAACATTCAGTGACGCGGCATCACCAGACAAGGCTTCACTGCTTTTCTGCACACCACTCACCAATTTCCCTAAATTTTCACAGCTTTGGTTAATGGCCAATGCCAGTTGATTGAATTCGTCCTTTTCGTTATTCGTCATCGGCATACGGCGTGACAAATCGCCACGCGAGATATTGTTCAACACGTGAATTGTTTGCGACAAAGAACGAGAAAGAGAAAAACTAAAGGTAAGGAAAATAGCAATGGTCAATATGGCAAGTAACGCACAGGCCGCCAATACAGACCACTGTGTTTGCGATGCGGTCGTTTTTGCGGCCAACTGATATTGCTCACTCAACGCGGAAAGCTTGGTTGAAATATCTTGAATCACCGACTTAACTTGCGCCTCTGTATCGCCTCTTTGTTTCTCCATCACTTGCAATTGCTGAGACAGTTCACTCACACGTAAAAAAGCCTGTTTAAATTGTTGTATCTCTTTTTCATACAGATCCAACATCGAATAAGAATCAGACATATTGACGAAACTGGCCATAGCACGATTAAACAGTTTTAAGTTTTGCTCCGTGGGTTCTAATAAATAATTTTGCTGCGCCTTAACCATGGCTTGAAAATCCGAGTTGATTGTAACCATCCCCGTCTCATCTATCTTTTTCTCTATCGTGGTGGCCAACGTTTTCAGCTCACCCAGCTTACCTTCGTTAACGTTGAAACCCACCTCTGATTTCACTTGCAACCAAGGACGCAAAAATTGGTCAAATTGTTTGGCCGCCTTGAGCAACACTTCCCCTTCTTGAGCAAAATTGGTCTTTTGCAGGAAAGCAACATTAGCATTCACCTCTCCCATCAACTGATCCAATTTATTCAAAATCGAGTTGACCTGATTGCCTTGCATGTTGTTTAGCTCTGATGCAAGCGACAACAAATTTGCTTGAGTAGTAAATATCGCCACAGAACCGGATGCCACTTCGCCACTGGAGCGATACTGTTCATCCATTCCCATCAAGCTCTTTGCGGTATAAATCCCTAAACCTAAAAAACCAACACAAAGGATAACTAAAAATAGACTGATTTTTTGCTTTTGAGAAAACTGTACATCCATGAACTATTCCTTATTTAAACCCTATCGCATTCAACGAGTTCTTATTTCTATACAGTGTAGTCAATGTGCAGAATTTCATGACATTCATTTTGAGCCACAACATATGGTTTAGGATATGCGGCGGCAATTGCACATTAACCCTACTTAATCCCTACTATTTGTAATAAAATAACGGGCAAATAACCTATTCGAGATGAACTGATGTCAACAACTGGTCGTATTCATTCTTTTGAGTCTTGTGGCACGGTAGATGGCCCTGGAATTCGCTTCATTGTTTTTATGCAAGGCTGCCTAATGCGTTGTATGTATTGTCATAATCGTGACACATGGGACACCCATGAAGGCAAGGAAGTGACTGTTGAAGAAATCATTACCGAAGCAAAATCTTATCGCCATTTTATGAAAGCCTCTGGCGGCGGAATTACCTGCTCAGGCGGTGAAGCTATGCTTCAACCTGAATTTGTTCGTGATTTATTCCGCGCAGCGCAAGCTGAGGGCATTCACACCTGCTTAGATACCAACGGTTATATTCGCAAACACACAGACGTGATTGATGAAGTACTCGATGCCACTGATTTAGTGATGTTAGACATCAAACACATGAAAGATGAGATCCACCATGATTTTATTGGTGTGTCGAATAAGCGAACCTTAGATTTCGCGCGCTACTTACACACCATAGGTAAAAAAACGTGGATCCGTTATGTGATTGTTCCTGGCTACACTGATGACGAAGAAGCGGCTCATATGCTTGGTGATTTTATTAAAGATATGGATAACATCGAGAAAGTAGAGCTGCTGCCTTATCACAAATTGGGCGCTCATAAATGGGAAGCAATGGGGCTAGAATACCCATTAGAAGGTGTGAATCCGCCGTCAAAAGAGACCATGGACAAAATCGTTGGGATCTTAGCTCAGTATCACTCAAACATAAAATATTGATTGCTTGATTTAATAACCATAAAAATGCCAGCATAATGCTGGTATTTTTATAGAGAGGCTAGCCATGCAGCTGGAACAACTTGCGGTGCTATTGCTCCTGCTACTTGTTGGGTTAACGACCCTTCGCGATTTTAAATACTCATTTTGGACAAAGTTTAAGGCCGAGAAATCCTTTCAGCATCTCACCTATTTTGCCTCTTTTGCGCTTTTTCTTTTGTGGTTAGCTCAAGCCGGAGTGACCGAAGGATTGCCTATCCATTTTCTCGGTTTAACAACCCTCACGATGATGTTTGGCTGGCGCTGCGCATTTGTTATAACTATTCCTGTTACATTCGCACTGGCGGTGGTCGGTAAACTGGCCTTCTTTAACATCCCCGAATACTTACTACTATCATCGCTACTGCCAATCCTAGTTAGTTATGCTTTGTTTGCTTTGAGTTATCATTATCTACCGCGCAACATTTTTGTGTTTATTTTTGTGGCTGGTTTTTTAAATGGCGGCCTGACGGGTAGCCTGCATTTGGCCATTAACACCGCTTATCAATTGCTTCTTGGGCAACATGGCTGGCAAGTCATCCGCGATAATTACCTAATTTTTGTTCCTTTACTCGCTTTCCCAGAAGGGCTGCTCAATGGTATGGCGTTAGCGATACTATCCGTATTTAAGCCGGAATGGTTGCGTGTCTTTTCCGACAAAGATTATATCTATAACCGCTTACACAAAAAGTGACAAGAATTGCACACATTTTATACTTTCCATATTAAATCCGTGTTGAGATCATGTTTCATTGTCGATAATTGCTGTTAACCTTATGCCATCAAATAGAACATAAAATTTAGTGAGGCTACCTCCATGGAAATGACCAACGCTCAACGACTGATTCTATCTAATCAGTATTTTTTGATGTCACAGATGGATCCCAACAACGCCAAAAAATACAAGCGGTTACAAACCATTGTAGAACGTGGTTATGAACTGCAAATGCGAGAACTCAACAAAGAATTTGGCTGCTTGACCGAAGCGGAGTGTCGCGAAGTGATCGACATCATGGAGATGTATCACGCCATGCAAGAATCACACAAAATGCTCTCCGATGCAGAAAGCAAAAATGTGGATCAGCGCCGCCTGCACTTTTTAGGGTTTGATATCGCTAAAGAGTCACAACGCGTTCATTACGTGCGTTTCTTGGTTGAGTCTGAAGGGCTTTACCCACAATTTGATAAAGCCGATCACCACTTCAACAGCCAAATGCCAATGTCAGATAAATATCGTCGCATGTTAACGGCTTGGCGTAATTGTCCTCGCCAATACCATTTGTCAACCGCAGAATTTACACAAATTTTTAATGCCTAAATTTTAATACCTAGCAAGGTAGGCTGACGAAAGATGAAAAGACGCAGACACTGCGTCTTTTTTACATTCCCCCTCGCAGTTATTAACTCCAACACCAACTTATCCCTCGAACTCTTGATATTCACACACTAAATAGTTCAACCTGCTCGACGTTATTACTGTCACGAAATTTAAATAAACACATAATTGTTAAGCAAAATTGTCAAACTCGGACTAGTCTTAAATTGTTATTAATTTGTGTTTTTAAGCGGTGTTGTCAGTTAGACAGTTTTCAGAGGGGAATTCACTATGAGTATTTTTGACCACTTTCAGGCACGCTATGAAGCCGCCAAGGATGAAGAGCTATCACTGCAAGAGTTTTTAGCTCTGTGTAAAGAAGATAAAAGTGCTTATGCCAATGCAGCAGAGCGGCTGTTAATGGCGATTGGTGAGCCTGAGCTGATAGACACAGCAAAACACCCCCGATTGAGTCGCATTTTCTCTAACCGGGTGATTTCTCGTTATAAAACTTTTGAGGATTTCTATGGCATGGAAGAAGCCATAGAACAGATTGTTTCCTACCTCAAACACGCTGCCCAAGGTTTAGAAGAAAGAAAACAAATTCTCTATCTACTCGGTCCAGTTGGTGGCGGTAAATCTTCACTGGCGGAGAAACTCAAAGCTTTAATGCAACAAATGCCTATTTATGTTTTGTCTGCAAATGGCGTTCGTAGCCCAGTCAATGACCACCCATTTTGTCTGTTTGATGTGGTTGAAGATGGCGAAATCCTCAAGCAGGAATATGGGATAGAAAAACGCTATTTACGCTCAATTACATCACCTTGGGCGGCCAAACGCTTACACGAGTTTGGTGGCGATATTTCCAAATTCAAAGTCGTCAAAGTACGACCTTCAATTCTCGATCAAATTGCCGTCGCAAAAACAGAACCCGGTGATGAAAACAACCAAGACATTTCGTCACTGGTTGGGAAAGTGGATATTCGAAAACTCGAGCATTTCTCGCAAGATGACCCCGATGCATATAGCTATTCCGGTGCACTCTGTAAAGCCAACCAAGGGTTAATGGAGTTTGTTGAGATGTTCAAAGCGCCAATTAAGGTGCTTCACCCACTCTTAACCGCCACGCAAGAAGGAAACTTCAACGGGACAGAAGGGTTATCCGCCCTACCCTTTGATGGCATGATTTTAGCGCACTCAAACGAATCAGAGTGGCAGACATTCCGTAACAACAAAAACAACGAAGCGTTTTTGGACCGGGTTTATATCGTTAAAGTCCCTTACTGTTTACGCGTCTCGGAAGAAGTGAAAATTTACCAAAAACTGCTTGAACACAGTGAACTATCCAAAGCGCCATGCTCACCAAGCACACTAGAATTACTTGGTCAATTTAGTATCCTCTCGCGCCTAAAAGTGCCGGAAAACTCGTCACTCTTCTCCAAAATGCGCGTCTACGATGGTGAAACGCTAAAAGATACCGATCCAAAAGCAAAAAGCTATCAAGAGTATCGTGACTACGCAGGTGTTGACGAAGGTATGTCTGGTTTATCGACTCGCTTTGCCTTTAAAATACTGTCGCGCGTATTCAACTTTGACCAAACGGAAGTTGCGGCTAACCCCGTTCATCTGTTCTATGTCATCGAACAGCAAGTTGAACGCGAGCAGTTCCCTCAAGAAATCGCTGAACGATATATGGAGTTTTTAAAAGGCTACTTAGTGCCTCGTTATGTCGAGTTCATTGGTAAAGAGATTCAAACGGCTTATTTGGAATCTTATTCTGAATATGGTCAAAATATTTTTGACCGCTACGTTACTTATGCTGATTTCTGGATCCAAGACCAAGAGTATCGTGATCCTGAAACTGGCCAACTTTTCGATCGTTCATCGCTCAATAACGAGTTAGAAAAAATCGAGAAAACAGCAGGCATTAGTAACCCGAAAGATTTCCGAAATGAAATCGTCAATTTTGTACTGCGTGCGAAAGCGCACAACAATGGACAAAATCCGGTTTGGACCAGTTACGAAAAACTGCGTACCGTCATTGAGAAAAAAATGTTCTCAAATACCGAAGAGCTACTTCCTGTTATCTCTTTTAATGCCAAAACCTCATCTGATGATCAGAAAAAACACGACGATTTTGTCGCTCGTATGATGGAGAAAGGTTATACAGAAAAACAAGTAAGGCTGTTGTCTGAGTGGTATTTACGCGTCCGTAAATCTTCTTAACTTCAAGCAAACCAAAACCTGTACATGCGTTAGCCATACCAACAATGGCTAACGTAAAGGTGACGTTTTCAAGGGGATACTCATGGCGCAATTTATCGATAGAAGATTGAACGGTAAAAACAAAAGCGCGGTCAATAGACAACGCTTTTTACGCCGTCATAAAGAGCAGATCAAAGAATCTGTTGCAGACGCAGTGAATCGTCGCTCCATCACCAACACCGAGTCTGGCGAAGATGTGTCGATCCCAAATCACGACATCAAAGAACCCGTGTTTCATCAAGGAAAAGGCGGCCTGAAAGAACGGGTTCACCCGGGTAATGACCAGTTTATTACTGGTGATAAAATTGAGAGACCTAAAGGTGGCGGACAAGGCAATGGTTCAGGACAAGGTGATGCGAGTGCTGATGGCGAAGGCCAAGATGAATTTATTTTCCAAATATCTAAAGATGAATATCTTGATCTACTGTTTGAAGATCTGGAATTGCCTAATCTAGAAAAAAATCAAATCAATAAGATTACAGAATGGAAAACTCATCGCGCGGGTTTCAAAACGGCAGGTGTACCGTCGAACATTGCTGTAGTTCGCTCTTTGCAACAATCACTAGCTCGCCGCACCGCAATGACAGCGGGAAAACGTCGTTTAATGGGGGAATTAGAAGAAGAGTTACTGCGCATTCAAAATAGAGAGCCCGCTCAAGTATTAGAAGAGAAGCGACTTAAACAAGAAATCGAAGCGTTGCGTAAAAAAATTGAAAGTGTGCCGTTTATTGATACGTTTGACCTGCGTTTCAAAAACTTTGAAAAGCGCCCCATTCCATCGAGCCAAGCTGTTATGTTCTGCTTAATGGATGTGTCGGGTTCAATGGATCAAGCGACTAAAGATATTGCCAAACGTTTTTACGTGTTGCTGTATCTATTTTTAACTCGCACTTATGAAAATGTCGAAGTGGTGTTTATTCGTCACCATACGCAAGCCAAAGAGGTGGATGAGCACGAGTTCTTCTACTCTCAAGAGACCGGCGGCACGATTGTTTCTAGCGCACTGAAATTAATGCATGAAATCATTGAACAACGCTACCCTCTCGGCGAATGGAATATCTACGCAGCTCAAGCATCCGATGGTGATAACTGGGCTGATGATTCGCCTCGTTGTAAAGAACTCCTCACCAATAAGCTTCTGCCATATTGCCAGTATTACGCTTATATTGAAATCACTCGTCGCTCACACCAAACCTTGTGGCACGAGTACGAAAAATTACAACCCTCATTTGGCAATTTTGCGATTAAAAACATTCGCACCGTGGATGACATATTCCCTGTATTTAGGGAGCTATTCCAAAAGGAAACAGCTTAGGGAGGCATACTAATGACAACAAAAGCGAAAGGTACTTCAAAACGCAAGAGCAAATTGTTACCAGACGGACCTGACTGGACGTTTGAGCTTTTGGAGAAATACCATACTGAAATACGCCGGGTAGCTGAGTTTTATCGTCTCGATACTTACCCCAATCAAATTGAAGTTATTACCTCCGAGCAGATGATGGATGCCTACTCCAGCATTGGCATGCCGATTAATTACAGCCACTGGTCATTTGGCAAAAAATTTATTCAAACGGAACAAGGTTACAAACATGGCCAAATGGGGCTCGCGTATGAGATCGTGATTAACTCAGACCCATGCATTGCCTATTTGATGGAAGAAAACACCGTCACCATGCAAGCCTTAGTGATGGCGCACGCTTGCTATGGACACAACTCGTTTTTCAAAGGCAACTACCTTTTCCAAACTTGGACGGATGCGAGCTCTATCATTGACTATCTCTTGTTTGCCAAAAACTACATTTCAGAATGCGAAGAAAAATATGGCGTACCCGAAGTCGAATCGCTGCTCGACTCATGCCATGCGTTAATGAATTATGGTGTTGACCGCTATAAACGACCTGAAAAAATATCGATAGCAGAAGAAAAAGCACGTCAAGAAGAGCGCGAAGCTTATCTACAATCACAAGTTAATGAACTGTGGCGCACCGTGCCCAAAGCAAAAACCAAAGAAGAAGATCTTAAAGTTCGTTTTCCAAGTGAGCCACAAGAAAACATTCTTTATTTCATTGAGAAACATGCGCCACTGCTTGAGCCATGGCAACGGGAGATCGTTCGTATTGTGAGGAAAATAAGCCAATATTTTTACCCACAAAAACAGACGCAAGTGATGAATGAAGGCTGGGCCACATTCTGGCACTACACTATCTTGAATCACCTTTATGATGAAGGTTTTGTTTCTGAGAAATTCATTCTTGAGTTTCTACACAGCCACACCAGTGTCGTCGCACAACCTTCTTACAACAGCCCCTATTTTAGTGGCATCAATCCATATGCACTTGGCTTTGCTATGTTCCGAGATATTAAACGTATTTGTGAAGAGCCAACCGATGAAGATAGGGAATGGTTTCCTGAGCTTGCTGGCACAGAATGGTTAGATGCGCTTCATTTTGCTATGCACAACTTTAAGGACGAGAGCTTCATTAGCCAGTATCTTTCACCTAAAGTAATGCGCGATTTCAAGCTGTTTGCCATTGTGGATGACGATCGCAAGAATTTTATTGAAGTTAGTGCCATTCACGATGATATTGGCTATCACGCCATCCGTGAAAAGCTTGCGGCACAGTACAATCTCAGTAATTTAGAACCGAATATTCAAGTTTATAACGTGGATGTACGTGGTGATCGTTCACTGACGCTTCAACACGTTCCACACGATAGAATTCCTTTAGATCAAAGCTGTCATGAGGTACTAAAACACCTTTACCGTTTATGGGGGTTTGATGTCATTTTAGAGGAAGTCAAAGAGAGTGGCCGACGTGAAATTTTAGCGACTTGCCCACCACACGGCGAACGTGACACATAAGAACAAGTCGTTACCTTAAATATCGACTTCATAATGCGCGACCTCATTCGTTGCGCATTTTTTATTAAAAAAATATTTGTAATACATCCTTACAGCTTTGTTCACATTTCATTCATTAAATATTTGCTTAAATAAAATCACCAATATTTATAAGGGTATTTAACTAATGAAGCACAACAAAATCATCATTGCTATACACTGGGTTATAGCATTACTGTTCGTATTGCTGTTTTTAAGCGATTCATTTCGTTCATTCTCCGATAAAGGTAGCGAAATGCGAGTGTTATGGCTGAACTTACATGCATGGTTTGGAGTCGCTGTTTTTGGATTATCGATGATTCGTTTAGCCGTAAAACTAAGCACAACAGCACCAGCGCCAGTGTATGAAAGTGACCTTATGCAGAAGCTGCTATATGGAGCGCATGCTGCCCTTTACCTCCTTACATTGCTTGTTCCAATCAGTGGTTATCTTCGTTTTGCAGGAAAAGGTCGGACATTAACTCTGGCAGGCGATGCTATTCCCTCATTGATAGGTAAGAGTGATTGGCTTTATAACATAGGGAAAACTTTACACGGGGAAGTAATGCAGGTGATTGTATTGACTGTTATCGGTGGTCATATCGCAGCGGCTCTTTATCATCACTTCATCGTAAAAGATCAAGTCATGGCACGCATAAAACCGTAATTAACTCGGTGATAAAAAGGAGCATAATTGCTCCTTTTTTAGCTAACGTTGGCTTACTATCGCTCTCACTAACTCTAAATCTTCTGGTGTATCTACCCCTGCAGGTGGTGCTTCTTTAGCAACGGCAACGTGAATTTTTTCACCATACCACAGTACTCGAAGCTGCTCTAAACACTCAATTTTCTCAAGTACACTGGGTTGCCAGTTGATATAAGTATTGATGAAACCAGCCCGATAAGCGTAAATACCAATATGACGTAGCAATGGCTGAATCACCGTTTGACCACCAGCTGCAAAATTGTCTCTATCCCAAGGAATTGTCGCACGGCTGAAATACAGCGCGTAACCCTCTTGATCTGTTACCACTTTAACCGCGTTAGGGTTAAACACTTCAGCTTGATCAGTAATTTCAACCGCTAAAGTCGCCATCGGCGCGCTACTGTTGGCTAAATTGTTAGCGACCTGCTTGATGATGCTCGGTGGAATGAGTGGCTCATCACCTTGTACGTTAACAATAATGTGGTGATCGGCAATGCCCATTAATTTCACCACTTCGGCTAAACGCTCAGTACCGGACTCGTGATGTGATGATGTCATACAAACATTGCCACCAAACGCATGGACAGCCGCTTCAACACGAGCATCATCAGTAGCAATAACGACCTGCTCAGCTCCCGATTGTAACGCTTGCTCATAAACCCACTGAATCATGGGTTTACCGCCGATATCAGCCAAAGGTTTGCCAGGTAAGCGAGTTGACTGATAACGAGCAGGGATAACAACGGTGAAAGCCATTATCGCCCCTCATCCATCGTCATGCTGCGCGCTTCTGGCTCAAGCAACACAGGAATCCCTTCTTTTATTGGGTAGGCCAAACGATCTAACTTACAAATAAGCTCTTGATTTTCTTTATCATAAGTCAACTTACTTTTACATACAGGGCAAGCTACAATTTCAAGCAGACGGTGATCCATATGACTCCATTACCTCTTTTATTTTGTCCAAAATACGCCTTTCATCTGGCGAACTAAATTGCGCAGAAACGGGAAGATACCACCAGTTTTCTTGTGCAAAGGCCGCACATTTCACTGCGTCTTTTTCTGTCATGATGACGTTTGCTCCATGTTGCGCAAGCGCCTCTAATTCTGAATATTGATACTCTCGGTGATCCGCAAAACCTTGGGTCAATACCGTCTTTGCACCTAAAGCTTCTAATGTATTGAAAAAGCGCGTGGGATAACCAATGCCAGCAAAAGCCACTAATGCAGCTAATTGGCTCACTGGCGCTTGCTGACCTGTCACTAAGTTAACGGCTAAGCTAGGTGAAAGGTGCATAGCCAATTCGCCATATTGAGCTTGACCGCCATTAGTCACAATAAAATCAACTTCCGCTAACCGAGAGAGTGGCTCTCTTAACGGACCTAAAGGCATGAACTGCTCATTACCGAAGCGACGAACGCCGTCCACGACTGCAAATTCGAGATCACGCTCCAATGCATAGTGCTGAAGGCCATCGTCAGTGATGATCACATCAACACCCAACGGAAGCAGGGCTTGCACTGCTTGTGAGCGCTTTGGTGCAACAGCAACCGGAGCACCCGTGCGCTGGTGAATCAATTTAGGTTCGTCACCGCAGTGAGTGGTTGGCGTGTCACTTTGCAGCACTAATGGATAAATCGGAGCTTTACCACCATACCCACGCGAAACAACTCCTGGTTTGAAACCTTGTTCTTGTAAAGCTTCCACTAACCATACAACCAACGGTGTTTTACCATTACCACCCGCCGTAATATTACCCACCACCACCACAGGAACGGGAGCCTTATAGCGCTCTTTTTTGTTCGCTTGGAATGCTCGCTTACGTGCTTGACTGACCAACAGAAACAAGACACTCAGTGGCCACAACAGTGGCCACAACAAAAAACACGCTGGGTGATGTCCGAACCAGATTTTTTCAATCACTGATTAGTCACCAAATTGAATTCGATGTAGTTGGGCATACGCCCCATCTTGTGCAATTAACTGAGCATGATGACCACGTTCGATAATTTCACCCTCATCGACCACTAGAATTTCATCGGCTTCTTCAATCGTCGACAAGCGGTGCGCAATGACCAATACCGTTTTATTCTTTTGTAGCTCTTCAAGTGCTGATTGAATCGCTCTCTCAGATTCTGTATCCAACGCAGAAGTCGCCTCATCTAGGATAAGTACGGGTGCATCACGTAATAACGCTCGTGCAATCGCTACTCGTTGACGTTGACCACCCGATAAACTGGCTCCATTCTCACCAATCATGGTATCCAAGCCATCAGGCATGTTATTGATAAACTCCATGGCATGAGCAAGCCTAGCCGCGTGCTCAATTTGCTCACGCGTATACTCATTTTCTGCCGCGTAAGCAATATTATTGGCAATGGTATCGTTGAAGAGGTGAACATTTTGCGAAACCAGCGCAAAGTGGGTGCGCAAGTTCTTCAGTTTATAATCGCGAATATCATGATCATCTAGATAGATAGCACCTGAATCGACATCATAAAAACGAGTCAAGAGGCTCGCGATAGTACTTTTCCCTGAGCCGGAACGCCCAACAAGCGCGACCGTTTTACCTTGAGGAATCTCAAAGCTCACATGAGACAGCGCTGGTTTTTCTTTACCTTGATAAGTAAAGGTCACATCCTGAACTCTAACGTCACCACGTACTTTTTCGGCTTCAAACTGGCCAGTGTCGCGCTCGGTTTCTAAATCAATCAGCTCAAATAATGTTTGGCTGGCCGCCATACCACGTTGGAAATCGGAGGTAACACTCGTTAACGCTTTCAGTGGTCGCATCAAGCCAAACATTGCCGAGAACACCACCGTAAAAGTACCTGGTGTTAATTCGGCACGAATAGAATCAACGCTGGCTAAAAACAGCACAGTGACAAGTGCTAAAGAAGCAATCATTTGAATAATAGGGTCAGCAGTGGACTGCGCCGCAACCAGCTTCATTGTTTGTTGACGCATTTGATTGCTGACATGGTCAAAACGTTTACGCTCTACGTCTTGTCCACCATAGCTCAGTACGACTTTGTGCCCTTTTAGCATCTGCTCTGCTGAAGAGGTCACATCACCCATGGTGGTCTGCATCCCTTTTGAGATCTTGCGAAAACGTTTAGAGACAATACCAATCCCCATCGCAACCACTGGCGCAACCACGATTAATACCAAAGATAACTGCCAGCTATTCCAAAACATCAAGGTCAATAGGCCGATGATACTCGCACCTTCGCGAACAATGCTGACCAATGCACGACTGGTCGCCCCAGCCACTTGCTCTGAATCATAGGTGATACGTGATAACAGACCACCCGTTGATTCTCTATCAAAAAAACTGACAGGCATGTGCATGAATTGATTGAAGATTTTTCGACGCATCAACATCACAACATTGCCAGAAACCCAGCTCAAGCAGTACGAGGAGACAAAGCCACTTAAACCACGTAGCGCCATCATCCCCAAAATAATAAAAGGCAGCACTCGCAAAAAATCGGATTCCGCATTACCAAATCCTTCATCTAGAAGAGGCTTAAGTAACGACACCATATAGGTGTCAGAGACCGCATTGATAATCAATGCGACAACCGCAACTGCTAGGCCAGATTTATATAGGCGGATATAGGTCCACAGGCGTTTGAAGGTTTGCCAAGTGGTTTCGTCAGTATTGAGTGACATAGAAATGCTTTGTTTTTAAGAAAATATTGCGCTCATTCTACCTCGTTACGGAGCATCTGCCTATACCAAGCCTGAGAGCGAGAGATACGCAAGCTGCTAACTTGATAATTCTGCATGCCAAAAATAACGCTAATTTGCCCTGCTTCACCCGTATCCAACCAGTTTGCTCCATGTTGTTGGTAGCGTTGAACAACCTGTGCGGAAGGTAATTGCCAGCGTCCGCCTTTGGCGAGCGAGGCAATAGCGACTTCAGGGTTCACCTTACTAATCAAAGCAACAGTAGAAGATGTCCTACTACCGTGGTGTGGTACAAGCAGGATATGACTTTGTAAGGATTGCTCTGTTCGCGCAAGTAACCACTCACTCATAGCATCCACATCCCCGGGTAAAAGCACTGAAAAACCGGTATTTGGGTCAAAGATTCGAATCACGCAAGAGTGAGGATTGTAAGCCCGCGCTACAGTTTTTGGTGGCCAGATAACATCAAAAGAGAGTTGTTGCCACTGCCATTGTTCACCAGCAATACAAGGTTGGTAACCCGCTATCATTTGACTAGCACGTTTCCATTTGGGCTGCCAAACACGCTCAACTTCCGCTCTTCCACCTGCATGGTCGTTATCCAAGTGACTCAAAATCAACCCGTCTAATTGCGTAGCTCCCCGTTTGTTTAACACGGGGGCAACTGTTGCTTGGATGTGATCACCGCCTTGCCAACTTGCACCAGTATCATAAAGCACGTAGCGTCCTTCTTTTTCGATCAACACCGCCAACCCATGCCCAACATCTAACACATCAATCCGCCAACCCGTTTTTACCGGAATGGTGAGCCAAGAAACCATCACAATGAAGCTGTAAACCACAAGTGCAAAACGCGAGATCAACGGTGAAAACACAAACAGCAATAGAGCACTGCTCAACAGAGCCAAAACAGCCCCAGAAATAGGAAACCAACTGAGGCTTGAATAATGAATTGACCAATCAACTGGAATGAGTAATTTGGCCACCCAATGCCACACCATAGGTGCGCCATCAAAAGTCAAAACCGTACACACTAAAGCCACAAAGATCGCCGGAACCACCACAAAACTGAACCAAGGAATAAACACTAAGTTATAGAGCGCCGCACTGGTACTGACCCCACCGAAAAAATAAGCGGTTACCGGAAGCATACACAGCACTAACCCAATCTGCATCGTCAATAAACGCCATAAAAAAAATCGCTGAGTTTGAGGTAGAGAAAGTTGGTAGAACACAACCGAGACAGCAATAAAGGACATCCAAAAGCTACTGGATAACGCAGCAAAAGGATCGATGAGCAGCACCGCCGATAACGTCATAAGCAGTCGCTGCAACGTATTGATACGGACATTGAGGACAATCATCGCCACATTGAGCAAACACATGATGAGCGCGCGTTGAGTGGGCAAGGTAAAGCCAGCCAACCAAGCATAGCCTAGTGCGCACAAGCTTCCTACGACGAATGGCGACCACCCCATGCAATGATGCAAACGCATCAATACGAGCCCAAGGCTATAACCAAAACCAAACGCGATGCCAATGTGCAGACCAGAAATGGCAACCAAATGAATCAGCCCACTGTCTCGTAATGCTTGCCACTGTGCCGTTGAAATATCACTGCGCTCACCAAACGTAAGCGCCATTAAAATACCAAGATTGGGATCATCAGCGAGCCAGGTTTTGATCTTCTGGTACCATTGTGCTCGCCATTCTGGTAATGATTCAATGCGATAAGACTGTCCATTATTAACCGTTGCACGAGCCACAATACCTTGGCTCAAAGAGTACGCCTCTGCATCAAACCCGGTCTCATTTAACCGACCAAAGATAGGTTTTACTGTGATGGAGAATTCAGCCACGTCACCATACTTCAACGGTAAAGGAGCAATTAATCGCACCTTGGGCCGCAAAAAAATGCCTAAGGTTTGACCATTGATTGATCGAATCGAAATTGTTCCTTCATAACCATGAGTAATTTGTCTAAAAAAGCTGTTAACCTGTCCGTTTATGGTAATATCCGAACCTGTCTGAAAAATAGTGTTGGACTGCTCACGTAATAAGTTCCCGCTGATCACAATGACCATTAAAGCCATTGTTACTCCTGAGAGAAAGCGCAGTTTTCTATAACCGACAGAGAGTATAAGAATGGCGAATAGAGGCATACTCCATTTCCAATCTGGCATCCAAGGCCAATAAGAAGCAGAAATGGCGGTTAGCGAAAACGAAGCTAGGGTCCAGTAATTAGATAAGAGAGTCATGTCACGATGCCAAGAAAGTTCATCAAACGTTTTATGCCTAACCATGAAGTGATTAAGCGTCAGAAGGCATTAAAAATTTTTGGCAATGTGCTGTACAACCCCAATTTATGGTGTTTGAACCGCCGCTCAGCAGCGGGCGCCTTCGCCGTAGGTTTGTTCATGGCTTTTGTTCCACTTCCGAGTCAAATGATCATGTCCGCTGGCCTTGCCATTATGTGCGGCGTCAATTTACCGCTTTCTGTAGCCTTGGTCTGGATTAGCAACCCCATCACCATGCCAGTGCTGTTCTACTTCGCCTACAAGCTTGGCGCATGGGTAATGCAAACACCACCACAACCATTTCACTTTGAACTCTCTTGGCATTTTATCATGCAACAAATGAGTACCATTGGTCCGCCATTCCTTTTGGGTTGCATGATGTGCGGAGTGATCTCCGCCATAATCGGCTACTTCGGCATTCACGGTTTATGGCGCTATTCTGTCGTAAGAAGCTGGCAAAAGCGCCAAACGAGATAAAAGCTTCAAGAGATTGAGACTGGCTATACAACTGAGCATGTAAAACGATGTCGCATGATGTTGAAAAAGGACCAAATGGTCCTTTTTGTTTGCTAAAAATAGCTCAATGCTGATGAACGAAAAGAATCCGAGTTGAGATTATTTAGCGCTAAGCACAGACGCTGGGTTCAGTTGACTGGCCCTAGAGGCCGGATACCAAGTAGCTAGTAGGCTCAACACAATCGCCGTGGAAGAGACAAGCACCACATCCGATAGGTTCACTTGTGATGGCAAAAAGTCGACAAAATAGATATCACCAGACAAAAACTGATGGCCGACTAACCATTCTAATCCTTTGATTAACGCTGTTAAATTCCACGCAATCAGCACACCTAACACGCCACCTATCACACTGCCTAATACACCAGAGAAAACACCCTGCCAGACAAAAATTCGTTTCACTAATCCATCGGTCGCGCCCATAGTGCGCAAAATGGCGATTTCAGCCGCACGATCTTTTACCGCCATCATAAGTGTTGAAACGATGTTGAAGCTCGCCACACCAATCACCAGCACCATCACCAAATACATAATGGTTCTGACCAGCTGAATATCACGGTACAAAAAGCCAAATTTTTGCTGCCAACTGCGTAGATAGACGTATTGATCAAGCGTATTGCCGACCTCTCTTACAATTTGAGTTGCATTTAATACCTCTGAGACCTTGATAGCAACGCCCGTCACTCGCTCTCCTAATTTGGCGTAAGCTTGTGCATCTGCCAATGGCACTAACGCAAGGCTGTGGTCAATTTGGCCATTGAGTTCCAAAAGCCCTGAGACCTTGACGCGCACGCGCTTTGGCGCTTGAACTTTAGCGCTCTCATTCGCAGAGGGGATCATCAAAGTGACATAGTCACCGACTGCCGCGCCCAATTTATCCGCCACTCCTTTGCCTAAAATGACCTGTTGCTGACCTGCGACAAAACCTTGCCATGCATCGGAAGAGACAAATTGAGATAAACGCGACACGGCGCGCTCCATTTGCGGATCAATTCCACGCACCTCAATCGCTTTCAGTTGCGCGCCTTTCTCCGCTAATGCCGTCAATTTTACATAAGGAGCGGCCGCTTCCACTTTTGGATGCTGCACGGCTTGCTTGACTAATGACGACCAGTTTGCGATGGGTTGTTGAACCCCTTCAAACTCTCCGTGTGCAATGACAGATAACACGCGATTCTGCAGCTCTCTCTCAAAACCATTCATCGCCGACAGGCCCACGATGATCACCGCAACGCCCACGGCGATACCGATAATGGAAGAGAGCGAGATAAACGACACCATTTTATTACGCTGCTTTGCCAGGCTAAAACGCCGACCAATCACTAAAGAGAGCGAGGTGAACATCTACGGTGCCTCCACATTAATCAGCAAACCATCTTGCATGTGCATCTGTCTGTCCATTTTTGCAGCAAGTTCGCTATCATGCGTTACCACTAAAAATGCCGTGCCAAACTCTTGATTCATTTGACGCATCAAATCATAAATCGCCAGCGCCGTTTTGTGATCAAGGTTGCCCGTAGGCTCATCGGCTAACACCAAATCGGGTTGATTGACAAGCGCTCGCGCAATCGCTACCCGCTGCCGCTCTCCACCAGAGAGCTCAGAGGGTCGATGAGATAAACGATGTCCCAACCCCACTTTTTCTAACAATGCTTGCGCGGCCTGTTTAGCACGCGATGCTTTTTGGCCACCAATAAGCAACGGCATGGCAACATTCTCAAGAGCGGTGAAATCGGCTAATAAATGGTGGAACTGGTACACAAAACCCAAATGTTGATTGCGAATGTTCGCTTGTTTATTGGAGCTTAAGCTCGATAAATCCTGACCTAAAAACGACACTGAACCTTCGGTTGCCTCATCCAGTGCACCCAGAATGTGCAATAACGTACTTTTCCCAGATCCAGAAGTCCCAATAATTGAGACTAACTCCCCCGCTTGAATGCCAAAACTGACGCCTTTTAGCACTTGAGTCCGTAGCTCCCCTTCTTGGTAGGTTTTGCATACGTTATGGCATTGTAAAAGGTTATTCATATCTTAAAGCCTCGG
This sequence comes from Vibrio sp. 2-2(8), assembly GCF_963888495.1. Classification (NCBI taxonomy): domain Bacteria; kingdom Pseudomonadati; phylum Pseudomonadota; class Gammaproteobacteria; order Vibrionales; family Vibrionaceae; genus Vibrio; species Vibrio sp. 2-2(8). Next base: position 63,489 of record NZ_CAWPJM010000011.1, read on the forward strand.
CAGGTTTTACGGATGACGCGCGGTAGGAAGGAAACAGTGTCGCGAATAAGCTGAGCGTGATGGCTGCTATCACCACCAACATAATTTGCATGGGGTTAATCACTACAGGCAGCGTTCCCCCCACAGAGAACAGCGCTACACCCATGCTTTCTAATAATCCATTGAGGTTATCCGCCAGCAATACGCCTAACACACCACCGACAAGCGAACCAATCACTCCACTACTCGCGCCTTGAACCATAAAAATGGCCAGTACTTGTTGATCTGTCATGCCTTGCGTTTTCAAAATCGCGACCTCAGCTTGTTTTTCCATCACCACCATGATCAACGCGGAAATGATATTGAAAGCCGCCACGCCAACAATCAACCCAAGCATCAAACCCATCATATTTTTTTCCATGCGAACAGCTTGGAACAACTCGCCACGCTGATCTCGCCAGTCACTCCATTGCCATCCCTCAGGCAAAGGTGCGCTAGCTAGGTCTGCAACCACAAAAGGATCATCAAAAAAGAGCCGCCATCCCGACACAGTATTTGATGGTAAACGAAGCAATCGCGCTGCATCTTTGATGTGCGTCAGCATCAGCTGTCCATCCACATCAGACCCCGTATTGAAGATGCCTGCGACTGTAAAATTACGCTGCGCAGGAATACGACCTAAGGGGGTAAATTGGCTAGCTGAAGTGACCATCAAACGCACTTTATCGCCAATTGTCACGTTGAGCGCCCGCGCCAGTGAATGGCCAAGGAAGAGTTGATATTCGCCCGGCTTGAGCGCACTCACTTGACCCGCAATCAAGTGCGCCGCAATCGGATCATTTTGATTAGGTTCAATTCCCACCAACAAGCCTGCGGCCAGTTGCGATGAGCTTTGAACAACCGCTTCACTGCGTACAATCGGTTCAGCCGCTCTGGCGCTAGAGAGCTGGCTAATGAATTGAGGCACATCTTGCGTGAGCAAAGTGCGATCGCCATTTTGCGAAACTACAGCCTGAGGCAACACACCTAGAATTCTATTTTTGAGCTGGGATTCAAAACCATTCATGACCGAAAGCACCGTCACCAGTGACATCACGCCAATGGTTATTCCCGCCGTAGACATATAAGAGACAAATCGACTGAATCTATCACCGGATCGCCCACGTAAATAACGCAAGCCGATGAACGCCGAAATAGGATGAAACATAAGAAAAACCGCCTAAAAGTGATGCTCAGTACTGTAACGAGAAACGGTGGAAGGTTGTAGCTTTAATTTGCCAAAAATCGGTTAAATAGACTCGATAACAAGGACATACCTTGATTAGTTCGCCGGTATGACGATAATCAACAAAGCGATGAGAAGGATGCCTTTATGACCGAGCAAGAATTTTTTACGGTTCACTATGGACTGACAACCAATATTGAACTTTTAGACAGCACATTTATGCTACCTTCCCAATCAATATTTGAAGCGGAGATTCCTGCCCCATTTATTGTGGCCAGTGAGTTTAGCCAGTTGGATGCACTCACCGAAAGTGCACGACTAGAACTGAAAAATAGTGATTTCAAGCACGTCGTTCAGTTACTTGATACTCAAAATTCGAAACTGAATTTGTTGCTAACCTTTATGCTGTCACAGCAAGATGAGCCACATTCACGCTTCATCACCAGCACATTTGGTGCCAGTCGCTTCTCTCTTCGTTATCCAAATGCACTAGAGATTGGTACCCAAGCCCGCTGTAAACTGTTTTTGGACCACCCTGCAGCCGCTATTTATTGCTATAGTTCGGTGATTGATTGCCAAGCGGACGAGCAACACTATCTCATCACGATGAAATACGATTTACTGCGAGATACTGACCAAGATCTCTTGATTAAAGCCGCACTGTACCAGCAGCAAAAATTGCTGCGTCAACGCTCTTTAGACCGAAATAAACCATAAGCGTTCTCATGACTACACACTCTTTACTGACTCTGATTAAACCTGCTGGCGCGGGCGACAAAAAACACATTGGTAACCTACGTGGTGCAAGCCTTGCGTTGGCAATTGCAGAGCTGGCCAACCAGCATAATAGCCACACTTTACTGGCTGTACCTGATCCTCAAACCGCCTTAAAGCTGCAGCACGAAATTGAGCAGTTTAGTGACGCCGAAGTGGCGCTGTTTCCTGATTGGGAAACTTTGCCTTATGATAGTTTTTCGCCTCATCAAGAGATCATTTCTGATCGCATCGCGCGCCTGTATCAATTACCGAGCTTGAAAACAGGCATTACCATTGTGCCTGTGAGCACCATATTGCAGCGTCAGACGCCGCGAGAATTTCTGCTACAGCATACCCTGATGGTTAAAACTGGCGATCAGTTTTCCTTAGATAAACTGCGTCTTCAGCTGGAAAAATCGGGCTATCGTCATGTTGATCAAGTGTTTGGCCCAGGCGAGTACGCCAGCCGAGGTTCGATTCTTGATTTATTTCCAATGGGCAGCAGCGATCCTTATCGCATTGATTTTTTTGATGATGAAATCGACACCATACGCACCTTCGATCCTGAGAATCAACGCTCAATTGAAGAGATCAGTGAGATACGCTTGCTACCTGCTCATGAATTTCCCACCACAGAAAGTGCAATTGAAGATTTTCGCACCCGCTGGCGTCAACGATTTGAAGCGCGTCGTGAACCAGAATCTGTCTATATGCAAGTCTCAAAGGGGATTTGGCCAGCCGGTATTGAATACTGGCAACCACTATTTTTTGAACACACCGAAACTTTGTTCGATTATATCGCGCCAGAAAGCCAACTAATTGTCGTAGGAAATATCGAAACAGCGATTGACCAGTTTTTAACCGACGTCGAATATCGTTACCAGCAGCGTAAAGTTGACCCTCTTCGCCCGTTGCTGCCACCTCATGAATTGTGGCTTAAAAAAGATGAGCTTTTCAGTCTTTTCAAAAACGTGGCTCAGATCCAACTCAGTGTGGAACCAATTTCAGAAAAGCAAGGGCGGATCAATTTAGCGGTCAGTGCATTACCCGACTTGGCGGTCATGCATAAAAATAAAGAGCCTTTAGTCGCCATTCGGCAATTTAGTGAAAGTTTCACTGGGAAAATCATTTTTTCCGTCGAATCAGAAGGCCGTCGCGAAGCATTACTAGAGCTATTGCAACGCGTAAAACTGCGCCCTATCGAAAAAGAAACCTTCCAGCAAGCGTGCCAAGCAAAAGAAAAACAATGTCTCGTATTAGGGGCATCTGAGCACGGCTTTATCGATAACAATGCTAACTTAGCGTTCATCTGCGAAAGTGATTTACTCGGTGACCGTGTCATTCTTCGCCGTAAGAAAGATCGTAAAGTCACCAATAGTGACGCTGTCATTCGTAATTTAGCCGAACTCAAACCAGGGCAACCCGTTGTTCATATTGATCATGGTATCGGCCGTTATCTCGGGTTACAGACGCTTGAAGCGGGTGGCATGATGACCGAATACGTCACCCTTGAGTATCAAAACGAAGCCAAACTTTATGTCCCTGTCGCTTCATTGAATCTCATTAGTCGTTACTCTGGCGGCGCAGAAGAAAGCGCACCATTGCATAAACTCGGGGGTGAAGCATGGACCAAGGCACGACGAAAAGCGGCCGAAAAAGTCCGTGATGTTGCTGCGGAACTGCTGGATGTCTACGCCAAACGAGAGCTCAAACCAGGCTATAAGTTCGCTCTGGATCGTGGCCAATATGCGACTTTTAAAGCAGGTTTCCCATTTGAAGAAACCGATGATCAAAATACAGCTATCAACGCCGTGCTATCGGACATGTGTCAGAAAAAAGCGATGGACCGATTAGTGTGTGGTGACGTTGGATTTGGCAAAACAGAAGTCGCCATGCGCGCCGCCTTTGTTTGCACCGACAACAATAAACAAGTGGCCGTATTAGTGCCGACAACCTTACTCGCGCAGCAGCATTTTGAAAACTTTCGAGACCGATTTGCTAACCTGCCGATCCGTGTCGAAGTTTTATCACGCTTCAAATCAGCGAAAGAGCAAAAGCAGATACTACAAGATGTCGCCGACGGCAAAGTCGACATTTTGGTTGGCACGCATAAACTGCTTTCCAGCGAGCTAAAATTTAGCGATCTTGGTCTTTTGATCGTTGATGAAGAACACCGTTTTGGCGTACGCCAAAAAGAAAAAGTAAAAGCGATGCGTGCTGATGTGGATATTCTCACGCTAACGGCAACGCCGATTCCGCGCACGTTAAACATGGCGATGAGCGGAATGCGCGATCTATCGATTATCGCCACACCACCCGCACGACGATTAGCCATCAAAACCTTTGTACGCCAACATGATGACAATACGATTCGAGAGGCCGTATTACGTGAAATCATGCGCGGTGGACAGGTTTATTTTCTACATAACCAAGTAGAAACTATAGACAAAGTGGCCGCCGATTTAGAAAAGCTGGTCCCTGAAGCTCGAATTACCGTCGCCCATGGACAAATGCGTGAACGTGAGCTGGAAAAAGTGATGAACGACTTTTATCACCAACGCTTCAACGTATTGGTCTGCACAACCATCATCGAGACAGGGATTGATGTCCCGACGGCGAACACCATCATTATGGACCGCGCAGACAACCTTGGCCTAGCACAGCTACACCAACTTCGTGGCCGAGTAGGACGTTCTCACCATCAAGCTTATGCTTACTTACTCACTCCACATCCTAAAGCCATCACTAAAGATGCCGTGAAACGTTTAGAAGCGATTGCATCTCTTGAAGATCTTGGAGCCGGTTTTACTCTAGCAACGCACGATTTAGAAATCCGTGGAGCGGGTGAATTATTGGGCGATGAACAGAGCGGTCAGATCCAATCAATTGGTTTTACTCTCTATATGGAGATGCTAGAGCAAGCGGTTGAAGCATTAAAAAATGGCAGAGAACCTTCTCTTGACGATTTGCTTCGTGAACAAACCGAAGTGGAAATGCGTTTGCCAGCGCTATTACCCGATGATTACATTCCTGATGTAAATACTCGCCTCTCCATGTATAAACAGATAGCGAGTGTCGCTAGCCGAGATGAGCTCGCCGAGCTCAAAGTCGAGTTGATTGATCGCTTTGGTAAGTTACCTGATGCTGCAAATAACTTACTCGGCGTTGCTGAAGTCAAAATTGATGCTGCACGTATAAAAGTGAAGAAAATCGAAGCGCATGAAAAAGGCGGCTACATTGAGTTCTATCCAGATGCTGACATTAATCCCGTCTTTTTGGTTAGACTTCTGCAATCACAACCGAAAAAATTTGCAATGGAAGGGCCAACTAAGTTTAAGTTTGCTGTACCATTAGCTGATAGACGTGAACGAATTCAATTTGTGTCGAGTATGCTCAGCGAATTCCAACAAAACCTGATGCCTAGAGCATAAATTACGCACAAAAAATGATGGAGCCATAATGAAAAAACTGATCCCACTCCTACTTTTGCTTATTTCGATGCCAAGTCTGGCACAACGGCAATTTGACATAGAAGTGATCATTTTTAAGCGTGCAATTGATGCAGAGAAGGTCAGTGAGTCGTGGCCTAACTCATTGCCTGAAATCAATATTCAACGCGCGGGCAGTTTTAGTGACTTAAACTATCGCCAAGAAAAAGGCGTGAAAATGCTGCCTTTTTCCGACTACCAACTTAACGACCAAGCACAAAAACTGAAAAACCACGCCGGCTTTGAAGTGCTATTGCATACGGCTTGGCGTCAAGGCGATCAAGGCAGAGCTTCCGCACCGATTTTCCATATTCAAGCGGGTAAAGATTACTCCGCTAAATTCAATACTGACGGCAGTGAAAAAGTGGCCGTACTAGAAGAATCGCCAGTAAACGGTGTGCTAGAACAAAGCATCGCGAGTCCCCTTTACGAACTCGACGGTAAATTACAAATCTATGTGCAGCACTATCTTTATGCTGAAACCACGCTCGACCTTAAAGCCCCGAGTGTGCGAGAAATCATGCTCCAAAGTAAACCATTGGAGTTAGACATTACACCTGAAGAGCAAAATGCCGAGGTTCAACTGGGGAACCTAGAAGCTATCTCCCCAACAGTGGAAAAGGAAGAGTTTTTAAAGAGCTATCGGATGGACCAAAAACGCCGTATGCGCAGCAACGAAACCCACTATCTAGACCATCCATTAATGGGAATGATCATTCAAGTTCGCCGCGTTGCAGAATAAAGCCTAACAAAGCGCCCTGTCTGGGCGTTTTTTCTTTTATTCATCTCTCATACAGTTTAGCTCACTGATTTCATATCCTTACCGGTTAGAGCTATTCTGTTGTTAACTATTCTTATCAAAACCAATAACACAACCCACCTACAGGCCGCTCCAATGGTTTGGGTACGTGATCTTCTAAAAGTTAAACTGGCAATGTATTTTATTAGTGAGTGTTTCATTTTTAAGACCTCTCATTTATGAGAGCCATGTTAGATTGAATCTCTCTTATTAAGTCTTGATAATCCCTCCATCTCGTGTTGTGCCATGTTCAACTTATTTACCGTAAGACCTATCGTTAAAGTGCAGCACAGGTTAACAACATCAATTTAAATCGGAATTTACACAAACATACTGAGAGAGATGTTACCTAATGACTTCTAAATTTTCGTTATGTGCGGTCGGGCTACTGTCAATAAGCAGTATTGCAGTCAGCACTATTGCAACCGCATCAAACCCTAGTGAGATAAACACCCAATTAAAGTGGTCTTGGGAAAGTAGCTCGTTTAAACCAGAATCAAATCAAGTCATGGCGGCTCCTGTTATTGCCCAGCTAAATGATGATAATGGCGATGGCAAAATCGACGAGAATGATATTGCTGATATCATTGTTGTGACGTTTGAAAATAACAAATATACACAAGGTGGACTAGTTAGGGCATTAAGTGGTATTGATGGTTCTGAGCTTTGGTCATACGATAACGGTGGCATCATAGCCGATGCTCGCTACTCTCCTGCTGTTGCAGACCTTGATGGTAATGGTGTTGTTGATATTGTTATTACCAGTGCATCAAGCCCTTACATTACTATCCTAGATAATGAAGGGAATATTAAAAAGCAAATTTTAAAGCATGTCACAGGTGGACGGTCAGTCGGTACAATCTCGATCTCTGATTTAAACAATGATGGGTCAATTGAGATCATCTCTGCCGATGGTGTTTATAACTACGATACTGGTTTGCTATTTAGTTTGGAGTGGGCTCCATCATCGATCAGCTTTGATGCGGATGGCGATGGTGTTCAAGAAATATTTTCAAACGGCGCTCTTTACAAAAGTGACGGCTCATTTACTTGGCAATATCAAGCGAATGATACGGTTTGGTTTTCTTCCGTTGCCAACCTAGATAGCGACAATAAACCAGAAATTGTTGTATCAGTACCAGCCACTAAAGCAACAGCACAAAACAGTGTATTTGCAGTTTTAGAGCATGACGGCTCAGTAAAGTGGGAGGTTAATAACCTTGAAAACCCAGGTGGTGGTGTACAAGCTATCTCTAACTTCCTTGGTAATACAGCAACAAGCTCTACCAATGAAATAGCTAAGTCCCCTGTTTATGGATATACCCATTTACATCACAGCCATCCAGTTAAAATAGCAGATGACAACCAACTTAAAATCCGCTCAGGAGATCTGATTGACGCTATTGGATCAACAGCAAGTAATATGGTGGGTGGTCAAGGCGGTTCACTGCATACTATTGATGCAAGCAAAGTCCGCTCTATCGATGTAACCTACGGCAAATATAAAACGTGGTGGACATATGGCGTACTCGAGATGGAATTCACTCTCAATGATGGTTCGAAAATAACGTTAGGTTCAAAAGACTCAGCCTTTAAATACCCAGCATTAGAGTGGCGAACCAAAGAAGTTCCATATCTTGGATTGGAGTGGAGAACAAAACAAGTTTCTTACTGGTTCTTTGGCTGGCATACCAAAACAGTTTCTTACCTAGCTCCTGTTTGGAAAACTAAAACGATTCCTTATGCTGTTCCCGTCATGAAGAGCAAAGCAACCACTGAACGATACACAGTCCCAAGCAATACCCAATTGGTAGGCTTAAATGTTTGGAGCAAACCAAAACCTATCTTTACCTTCAAAAAACACGTTAATGCAGTTCAGTTTGTTGTTGGGGAAAGCATTAATGATAGTTACCTGAACACTGGTATTGTCTATGCAGGTTATCATGCTGTTGATATGTATAATGCACAAGGTAGCAAAGTTTGGTCTGTAGCAAATGATGACTATAACAGCGGTAAAATTGGTGTCTCGGCTTACGATTTCACTGGTGATGGCATTGATGAAGTTATCGTACAAGATCTTCTGAGAGTCCGTATTCTTGATGGGCGCACGGGAGCAGTATTAGCAACGATTGCTAACTCGTCGAACACCTTGTGGGAATATCCTGTTGTGGCGGATCTCGAAGGCAACAACAATGCATCGCTTATTGTGGTCGCAAATGATTATGCAAAAGAAAGCGCAATCAACCACGGCGTCTATGTTTATGAATCAGCCGATGCTGATAAACCATGGAAAAATGCAACGAGAATTTGGAACCAACATTCATTCCATTTCTCAAACATTAACCAAGATGGCTCAGTACCAACCAATGCTCAGCCTAGTTGGCTAACACATAACACTTATCGCTCAAGTACCATTAAATAACTTGAATTTGATATAACCACCACTATCGCCCAAGGCGGTGGTGGTGGGTGACAACAAAAAACCTCGCCTTTTAACAAAGGCGAGGTTTTTTATGGCTAGTACGCTGGGAATATTAGTGAAGCTTTAAGTTTGGACGCAACACACGATTAATACGGCCAACTAACATCATCAACCCTGTTTTGAACATACCGTGTAGCGCCATTTGGTGCATGCGATACAAAGAAATGTACACGACTCGCGCAATACGACCTTCAACCATCATCGAGCCTTTGGTTAAATTACCCATTAAGCTACCAACGGTAGAAAAACGACTTAATGAAACCAACGAACCGTGATCTTTATAAACATACGGTTTGAGCTCACGCCCGTTAAGCTTAGCAACAATATTCTTGAACGCTTGGCTTGCCATTTGGTGCGCTGCTTGTGCACGAGGTGGCACAAATGAACCATCGGCTTGTGTACATTGTGCTAAATCACCGATCACAAAAATATCGTCATCTCTTGTGGTTTGTAAGGTGTTTTTTACCACTAACTGATTAATGCGGTTTGTTTCCAAACCAGCAATCTCTTTCATAAAATCCGGTGCTTTGATGCCAGCAGCCCACACCATGATCTGAGCGGGAATCTTTTCGCCATCTTTAGTTGTTAGGCCATCCTTATCCGCTCGCGTGACCATAGTCGCAGTACGAACGTTGACACCTAATTTCGTTAATTCGCTATGCGCAGCACTAGAAATGCGAGGTGGAAGAGCGGGTAGAATACGCTCACCCGCTTCCACAAGGTTGACATTCAGTTTGCTTGAATCAAGATCGCCAAAACCATAAGTCCGCAGCTCTTTTACTGCATTATGTAGCTCTGCAGATAATTCAACACCCGTTGCACCTGCGCCAACAATCGCAATATCAACTGTACCGTTACCATTTTTCGCATGAAGTTTTAGAAACTCATTATTCATTTCAGTACGAAAACGATTTGCCTGTTCAGGGCTATCAAGGAAGATACAATGCTCACGAACTCCTGGAGTATTGAAGTCGTTAGACGTTGAACCGATTGCCAACACCAAAATGTCATATTCAAGCTCACGACTTGGCATTAACAATTCACCATGCTCATCTTGCAATTCACTAAGAACAATCACTTTGCGTTCACGATCGATGTCAGCAAGACTACCCATTTGGAAATCAAAACGATGATTTTTTGCGTGAGCGCGATAGCTTAGCGCATCCACTCCTTCATCTAATGAACCCGTTGCCACTTCATGCAATAACGGTTTCCATAAGTGGCTTGCTTTACGATCCACTAATGTGATTTCTGCGCGATTTTTACGGCCAAGAGTGCGACCAAGTTTAGTCGCGAGCTCTAAACCACCCGCGCCACCACCGACTACGATAATTCGTGTCACAACAATAATCCTCAAAAAGAAATAAACATGATTCAGCGTGAAATCTCACACTGAAGGAATTCTCAGTAATGCGCTTGCTTCAGATAAATCTTGTTCAGCAAATGAAGCTATCTTCGCAGCACGTTTCATTAGGATAAATGCATGTAACTACACACAAATTAGGCAAATTTAAGACTTGCTCTCAATTTTTTTTGATATTTATCAAAATATTTATAGTTTAATCATTATATAGAGCAAAACTCATGGTGCAACCAAAGAATTCCCCTATTTCACTACGAGATATAGAGGTGTTGGGCAATAAAAAAACGACTCACAATTGTGAGTCGTTCAGTCGAAACTATGATGCACGGATGCTTAATTTGATTCTTTAAATGCCTTCATCGCTTGCAAATGCTGTGAGATTTTCTTGAACTTATGGTTCTGGGTTTCATCCCAAATGATATCGTAGTAGTTTTCGAGCTCTGCTGCTGTTTTGCTGTTGTCATGAATTTCATCTTCTTTAGATAAAATCACTAAACAGCGTCCTTTATTTTTTACCCTGTATTGCTCAACACACTTAGTCGCAATATCTTCATACTCTTCAGGGCGATCGATGCGTCCAGTCATGTTTGTTTCCGGATGCAAGTTAGGATTAAACACCACTTGCTTAATTCCGCATAAGAATCCAATCCGCTCAGACCAGAAGCCGCCGAGGCCTACACCACAAATAATCGGATGTGGGTCATCAGACAACTCAATCACTTTATGCACTTCTTTTAGAAGATGCTGCATATCGTGTTTTGGGTGCTGTGTACTGTAGTTAATAAAACGGACATCGCTGTCAATAAATTGCAATTGCAGTACTTTTTCATGGTTTCCTGGGCTTGTTGAATCAAAACCGTGCAGATAAATAATCATAATAACTCCCCACTCCTTGAGGTTTTTAATCTACCACGAAGATTGTGGTTTCAAAGACTTTAACCTTAATTTACTGCAACAAAACGACGAAACAGTGATCCTAGCTACATAATGTGCGTTTTAGATGTTCGGCTTGTTGACGATAATAGTCATCACCCCATAATTGATGTGCTAACAAATACCATAACATGGCCATCATTGTTGCTCTTGGATGCCAAGCCACCACACCTTCGACCCAATCATCGACCCCCACAATCTCACGCAATTGACAATAACGGTAGACCGCCTCTAATGGTTTTTCTTCTGCAACATCAATGCTTAAAGCCAGGTCGAGCCGGGGGTCGGCAATTGAGGCGTATTCCCAATCAATCACGCGGTTACCTTCATCGGTTTTAACCATATTGTAGCCAGCCAAATCAAAGTGACACAAAGTCTGACCAACATCAGCAAGGTTAGGTGCGGTGCGCCAACGTTGATATAAAGCCGACAAGTCCTCACTTTTATACTCAGCTTTGAGCTGTAGCCAATAATGATCAACCCGAGCGATAAAACTGAAAGGGGCAACTGGGATGCGTGCTGTACTGAGATTATGGATCTTTATCTGTGTTTTTAATAGAGAATCGAAAGGTAAACCACCAGTAAGGGATTGGCCATCAATCCATTCAACCAATAATCCTTGATCATTAATGGAAAGTGGCTTGGGGCCTAAGTGAGAAGATTCGATAGCAGAGAGAATTTGATATTCTTGAAAACGCGAAATGGAAAAGGCTTGAGTGATCGGCGTATTAGGCCGCCAAACAAAGCTGCGTTCCTCCGTGACAATTTTCCAACATCGGTTTGTTAACCCCCCCGTCAGCGTTTGTGCATAGTCGGGGGGAGCAGAGAAGAATCCTTCTAGCGACGTTAAGGTACGATCAAGCTGACAAGCTTCACGCCAAGACATTCTCGCCATAAGGACCTCTTCTCTCAATTACTCAATTTTGTAATTAAAAACCGAGTAAACTTTTTGACTGCTGTTTACGAATTTCGGTTTCATCTGCCCATTCAATAAGGCCACTTTGAAGATCCATTAAACGCATCGTCATTTTGTAATATACATCTTTATCACTACTTGCGTTTTTCACAATACTCGACAAGTTGCCATACAGCATATATTGTGCGCCAACCATTTTGCCAAACTGAATGGCGGTACTTTGGTTGACCAACTCATCATTATTTTGGAAATTGAGCTGTTCGCGCACGGCTTCAACACGATCCATGTCGACGAAGCGGAACTTACCTGAATTCAACATCTTAGTACTGATGGTGTCAGTGATAGATTCAGTATCAATGTGCTCACTGGTTTTATTTTTGATTCGCTCAACAAACACGATAGGACGAGAATCACGGGTAATCGCTGCTACCGAACCTGACATCATCATGCTATCAACCATTTCCCCCGCGATTTTTTGTAAATCTGTTGAACCAAAATCAACTGTCGTCGTTTCAACGGATTGTGCATCTCCGTAGCTGACTTTATTTGAACAGCCGCCCAAAATGACAGCGAGCCCTAGCAATGCGATAATACTTTTGTTCATATTGGTTCCTTACTTTCCCAATTTAATTATTTGACCCACGGATCTGTACGCGAAACTGTTTTCCATTTGGATTGACAGAAATCTCCGACAACGACACCGTCTCCATCCCACTGATGATTTTTTGTTTCCAAGGACTTTGTCTGTTATTGACTTCAAGCCCATCATCGTCATACCAAGAAAAACGGTACTCGATAATTTGGTCACCTTGGTAATGACTCACTAAACGCACAAGTCCCCTCGTATGACCATCCACTTGGTTAGTTGCAATGTCTTCAACAACCAAGCGATTACCTAATACATTGTCGCCAAATAGCACTTTTTGCGAAGCGCCATCAACTCTTAATCCTGCGGTATTTTCAGCACATCCAATCAATGAGAATGTGACTAACAGCCCCAATATCCACTTTTTCATTACAATCTTCCTAGTTGTTTATGCCAGATGGTTGAATGACGTCCCTGACGAGAAACCCACACCAAAGTGGTGCCTTTTTCCGGTACAGAAAACTGATATTCTTGCTCTCCCACCTTTATTCGTTGCTCGCCTGCATTGACTTGCAGACTGGCCGTTTGCACCAACCCTGGCAGCGTTAGCCAACTGCGCGTATCGGGCTGCTCTGTCAGCAGATTCCAAACGTTGAAGACTAAATTACCAACATTGTCATCTTTGGCCGCTTCTTTGCGCAATTGATCTTTCGCCAGCACTCTCAACACTTGCCTTATTACTATAGAGGGCATTTTCTCAGACAAGTTTCGACTTGCCATTAAATTCACATCCGTCAGAAAATGAGAAGTCAGTACTTTGTCATTCATCGTCAGTGATGAAAATGATTCAACGGGTGTATTCGGATAATAAGGTAAGGCGAGAGAATACAATGCGCCATTTCCTCTGCTGTCATACAAGGGTAAAGATTGACGCCAGCTATCTAAGGCTTTCACCACACTCTGCTCTTCTATTATAAGCACACGACCTTGAGAAGCAGTCAGTGAATGAGATTTCCCGTAGCGTTTCTCTAATTGGATTAGGTCTTCTCTCATCCCTAATCGTTTCGCAACGCGTAATGTCCCCTCTATAACCTCAATATTATCGGGAGTGACGGCCAAAGCGCGTCGATAGTCGACATAGGCACTGTTAACATCACCAGAGGCTTCATAAAGCAAAGCAGAAAGGTAAAAAAGGTAACCATTCTGCACCGCCTGCAAAGCTTTTCCTGCATCAGGGTAGTTTGCTAGTACGCTGCCTAAGTTTGGTGTCACACCTTGTGATTTTAGCTCTTTTTGCGCCTTTTCAAGTTCCGCTTCTCTAGCCTGCCTTGCTTGCTCTTGTACCTGATTCGCTCGCCGAACTTCAACCAGAGCTCCATCCAAATCATTCTGTTGTAAATAATTCAAACCGAGATAAAGATGTAAAAAACCGAGTTCATAATCCGCAGGAACGTATTCCATCAAGTTATCATTCACAGCCAACGCACCGACACTTGTCGCCGTATCACTTAGTGAAATCAATGCCTTATCTTGTTGAATTTTAACCGCAGAATCACTCAATTCGAAACTACGCTTACTGTCTACATAATTCTGGTTAAGAAAATGGACTCGCCCTTTTTCCAGATTGTCCAGAATGTCACCCGCGACAAATTCCGCAAGTTCATTCTCCGCATCTTGATACTGCCCAGATTTAACTGACTGATAGACAGCGCCATTTTGAGCACTGTAATGACTAAACAAGTTCCCCGCAGAAAAATTAGCACAGGCATTGAGAAAAAAAGGCGATAAAAAAACCGTAATATGTCGCACGTAACGCTTCACTCAATACTCCATATTTAACTCTAACCGTATCAATCGAGCGCCCAATAGTGACTGGGCGACCCATGCATTAGCTCATCAAAAGCGGACCCAACGGGCGACCGCCAACCAAGTGCATATGAATGTGGTAAACCTCTTGGCCACCATGAGCGTTACAATTCACTATCAAGCGATAGCCATCTTGTGCAATACCTTCTTGTTGAGCGATTTTTTTTGCCACTGTAAACATACGTCCCATAGCCGCTTCATGCTCAAGTTCAACATCGTTGGTCGTCGGAATAAACGCATTGGGAATGATAAGAATATGGCTAGGCGCTCTAGGGTTAATATCCCGAAAGGCGGTAACTAAATCATCTTGATAGAGGATATCTGCAGGAATTTCTTTACGGATAATTTTGCTAAAAATGGTTTCTTCAGCCATGAAATACTCCACTAGTAAATAGGCCTACGCAGTCACATCAAAGTACATTAGATCGAGATAAGTGGTTCAAGGCTAATACCTAAGTGGCCCACGACAACATATCGACAACCGATAGAACCGACACTAATTTGACCTTAATGCTACTGAATATAATAGGTGTGTAGTTGGATTTGAGTATGCGTGAACCCTGTCAAAAGCTCAATAAAAAACACCGTACGCGTAGCATAAATGACAGAACACTAATATAAAAAATGCGTTTTGCCAGGCCCGTCATAAAATGTACGTCTCACATTCAATACAATACTCATTATTTTGTTATTTTTTAAAACAAAACACTATTTTTCTAGGGAGAGGATTATGAAGGGTTCAGTGATTAGGCGAATGTACGCTGGTTTCACACTGATCATCATCATGTTTGCAGTAACGACCGCCATTATGATGGGAGGAATGAATCAAATTCATTCTAATTTCGAAAGTGTATCAACCACCGCCTTACCGCTCGTTTCTTTGTCAAACAAAACAAGTGTTCAACTGCTTTCTGCCGATAAATCTTTTAAGGACTTTTTGACGACACAAAACCAAGATCGCATGAATGTGATGCGTTCAGAATTTGCTAAAGCAAAACAAGATTTTGCTGACGTGCTAAACCAGCTCCAACAAGCAAGTGCAATGAACCCCTCTCTTGAAGAGCGGATAAGCCAACTTAAACAGATGGAACTCCGCTACTTTTCAGAAGCGGAACAAGCCATGAATAATTATCAGGCGATGTTTGAGGCGCAAGCTCAAGTGCAAAAATCAACTCGTGAATTTCAAAGACTTCATGCCGATTTAAGCACAGGAATGAAAGATTTTGTCGATGGGCAAAATAGTATTTCAGTTAAAGTCATGGCGAAAAGTTATTTCATTAAATTGAAAGATGCGGAATTAATCACTTCAGACGCTTTGGCCAGTTCGGATGTCGCCTTTGTTGACAAGGCCGTCACCATGAATAAAAAAGCGGTCACGCACCTCAACTACGCTTACCGAGGCTTATCGACCCAATTACCTGAACTGAAAAAAACCTTTGACGATCTTGTCCAAAAATTCTCTCAAGATATTGGGCAAAAGGGTGGTGTGCTTGATCAACACAATAGTTACTTACTAGCGAAAACAGCCCTTTATGAAAACATTGCGAATTTGGCTATCGAGGTCGATAAAGCAATGACGATTTTAGACTCTTTTAACGATACTGCGACCGACGGTTTAAATGCCTCTCTGCGAGAAGCCGGGGAAGTCTATAAGCAAGGAGTTATTAAAGCGATCGTGATTGGTATTGCGGTTGTGCTAGTGGCTACGGGTATTGGTTACCACATTGCACAAAGTGTTCGTGAGCCGTTAAATCGTATACTCAAAACGCTAGAAGGGCTGACAAAAGGAGATATGACACAACGCATTGAAATTCGTTACAACAACGAGTTTAGTCGCTTAAGTGGCCACATCAATTCGCTAGCAGATAATTTGCACCATATTTTGGTGCAGTTGAATGATGCTTCTGAAAATTTAACCAACACAGCTAACCATAACCAAACCACCTCTTCAAAAGCACAGTCACAACTCAGCACCCAACGTGAGCAAACCGCGAGCGTGGCAACCGCAATGACAGAAATGGCTCATTCAGTACAAGAAGTAGCGCAAAGTGCTCAAAGTTCGCTAGAGATGGTGCAGAAAGTTGAATCGGCTTCTGAATCGGGCCGTAAAATTATGAGTGACAATATCACTACTATTAATCAATTGGAGACTCGCTTAAATCAATCGGTTGATGCTGTCGGTGAACTGCAAAAAATGAGCAGCCAAATTGGTTCTATCTTGGATGTGATTCGTAACATTGCAGAACAAACCAACTTATTGGCGCTCAATGCCGCGATTGAAGCTGCTCGTGCTGGAGAGCAAGGGCGCGGGTTTGCAGTCGTAGCTGACGAAGTTCGTGTTTTGGCAAAACGCACAACGGATTCGACGTCTGAAATTGAAAGTATGATCAGCAACTTGCAATCCAGCTCATCTTCTGCCAGTACTGTTATTGAAAGCTGCATGACTGATATGGAACTTTCTGTCGAGCAAGCATCAACTGCGAATAGCGCAATGGAAGAGATCCAAGCGTTAATTCTAGAAATCAGTCAGATGAGTACTCATATTACACAGGCGGCCGCCGAGCAAAGTGAAACAACCGGTGACATTGCACGCAGTATCGAGGATATTAATTTAATCGCAGATGGTAGCTATCAAGCCATGTCTCAAATTGCACAGGCAAGCGCCAACCTAACTCAGCTTGCTAATCAGCAGAATGAATTAGTCCATCGTTTTACATTATGAGTGACCGTTAACAAACTCAACCCCATTTGTAAGTTACATGTAAATTATGTCTCAAGGGCGGCTTTTAATCTAAAGTCGCCCTTGTTTTTTTGATGCCACATCGTTATATGATAACTATCGGCTTGCGCATTATTATCTACCTCCTACTCTTTGCAAGCCAAACATGAGGATGATCTATGGCTGTTCATGTTGGCATTATCGACCAAGACCCTATTCGCTTGGTTACTCCCCTGCTTGATAATCGAACGGTAAGTTCGCACATTGTCTTCATCGGTGATCAAGACCAAAAATCAATGTATTTACGTTTACACTCGGTATTGAGTCAGCGCGACATCACTTCTGAGTTTTTTGAAATCCCATCAGGTTCCAATACCTCAGCAATCAAACAAGCTATCCAGTTTTTAGCGGAAGATTTGAAAGCCAGATACGACGAAGTCAAGCTGAACGCAAGTTGTGGTTTGAGACATCGTTTATTATCCGTTTATGAGGTGTTCCGTAGCTATCAATGGCCTATTTTTGTCGTCGAACCGAACAGTGATCAGCTGTGTTGGCTTTATCCCGATGGTCAAAATAATACCCAAGTGCAAGACCACATTACCATTTCAGATTACTTAACCATTTTTGGTGCACGGGGTGAATTTAGTGAGCATCATATTCCGCCACAACTTGACCAAAAACTTTACGAACTCGGCGAGCGCTGGGCAAGTAATGCATTAGAACTTGGTCCTGGTTTAGCCACATTAAACTATTTAGCGACGACGTGCCGCAAAGAGCAGCGGCTAGATGTTGCACTTTCAGAAAAACAACAAGGCTATCGTGAACTTCATATTCTGTTGACCGATCTGGTCGAAGCACAAATCGCCACCTATCAAAATGGCATTTTAACCTTCGCCAACGAAGATGCGCGCCGATTTTCCAATGGAGAATGGTTAGAAACATTAGTGCACAGTACAATAAGGCAGATCCAAGATGATATGCCTACCATTCAAGATCGCTCTTTGAATGTTCAAGTCTACCGTCAATTAGGTGAGCGAGAAGTCAGAAATGAACTCGATGTCGCTACAGTGGTGAATAACAAACTGCATATTATTGAATGTAAAACGAAAGGTATGCGTGATGACGGCGATGATACACTTTATAAGCTAGAATCATTACGTGATTTGCTTGGTGGCCTACAAGCTCGCGCTATGCTCGTGAGCTTTCGCCCACTCCGCCATAATGACATTACTCGTGCAGAAGATTTAGGGTTGGCCTTAATCGGCCCAGATGAACTGAAAGATTTAAAATTACATTTAGCCGCTTGGTTTAAAGAAGCGGGTGGTAACGAAGATATCTAACCTACAAAAAAGCCCGTTTCATACGGGCTTTTTTTACAGTAAAACGAATTTTCTAATGATCATCTTCTGTAAAATTTGTCGGTAACGTTGTTTTCATTTGATTCCATATGTGAGCGCTGTCAATGCCGTAATGACGGATCACAATCGGCAACTGCTCACGATTGCCACTTTCACATACTGCTAATAATTCACGGTAAAACTGCAAGGCTAACTCGCGTGCTTCTGGATTAGAGAAATAATAGCTGCCGACTCGGTCATATAATTTCTTTAGCCCATTAAAAATCAAACCATAAATTTGATTTCCTGAGTGAAACGCTAAACGCTGAAATAACATGTAATCGTAAAAGTTAAAGGTTTTCGCAATCAATATTTGCTGACGTTTATATTCGTCTTTTTCACCATCATCTTTAATATGCTGCTGGATTTTCTGTGCATAAGGAGATAACTCCATAAAAGAATCCCAAGATTTGGCACTTAATAGTGCTTCACAGCTTTCGATAACATTAGTAATAGTGCGCTCGGCAGGCTCTTTGTTCACTTTAAATGCATAACGCATAAATATGGGGCTAATATTTGTCCGAGCCGCAAGTAAGTCTTCCACAATACTGGTGGCATTTTCAGCATCGAGCGTCATTAATGTATCTAATATGTGTAAACCGGAAGTTTCCATAAATTGGTTTACTTTTGTTGGCTTACCATGCTGTATAGTCAACCAACCATCACGGGCTAAGCGTTGTAATACTTCTCGAAGCGTTGTACGTGTTACACCAATTAATTCTGAAAGTTCGCGCTCTGCAGGTAAGATAGAACCCGGTGCAAAGCGACCATTCCAAATGCTCTCAATTATGTATTTTTCAGCAAAACCTGCTGGGCTTTTTGCCTTAATGACCATTAAGTACTTATCCAGTTTTCTATTTATTTGGGTCGAATGGGACTCATCATACCACTAGTTGAACGTTATCGGAAACAAACCATCCGCGAAGTTATCACAAACAAAATAGAGCTTAAACTCTAATTTATTCATCTCGTTTATGAACAATACCGAGTCAATGAAATAGTATTTTTTAGCAGTTCTTCAAAAGGAAGAACACATAAGAGTAGAAAAAATAAAGAGATATAACTCACATTAATAAACTTAAAATAATCAATTTAAGCTTGCAAAATTCGCTCTTTTTAGTCATTTAGATGCCTATTACCTTAACTCCACTTCAAAATACGGCTCGGCGTGAATTTTTCACAACTCTTATGCTATGCTTACCCAACTTTGATCGCGTTTTTGACCAAAATATCGGTAAGTGTTTTATCAATAACCTGATTATTATTGACTAAAAAAGCTTGCGGAGTAGAGTGACGGTCGAAGTAAGGATTGCTTGTCTCACTCAAGGAGTGTCTTGGTAAAACCATAATCCCTAAACGGTTTGTTGTTTCACTAGAACATTGCCGATAGATACTGTTTTCGTGTTTAACACGTTCTATTTGGCCACTTCACATAATGAATTAAAGATAAGCTGACAGCGTCTATCATCTCAACAGTAAGAGAACTACCCATGCCGATGTCCCTCGGAAGCGCTTTTCTCAAGAACTTTCTTGGTAAAGCCCCTGACTGGTACAAAGTTGCCATTATTGCTTTTCTCATTATCAACCCGATTGTTTTCTTTTTGGTCGACCCATTTATTGCTGGTTGGCTACTTGTGGTTGAATTCATTTTCACCCTAGCGATGGCGCTTAAATGCTATCCCCTGCAACCTGGTGGATTACTGGCTATCGAAGCTATCGCCATTGGGATGACCAGTGCAGAGCAAGTAAAACATGAGCTTGTGAATAACATCGAAGTTCTGCTGCTACTGGTGTTTATGGTGGCTGGTATCTATTTCATGAAACAGCTATTGCTGTTCATCTTCACCAAAATACTACTTGGTATTCGTTCAAAAGCGATGCTTTCGGTCGCCTTTTGCATTACAGCTGCTTTCCTGTCTGCATTTTTGGATGCTTTAACAGTTATTGCCGTGGTCATCAGTGTCGCCGTTGGGTTTTACTCGATTTATCACAAAGTGGCATCGGGACAAGGGACAAGCTCCGCTCATGACCATACTCAAGATGAGCATATCTCAGAACTAACACGTGATGACCTAGAAAACTATCGTGCGTTTTTGCGCTCACTACTGATGCATGCTGGCGTAGGTACCGCTTTAGGCGGGGTGATGACCATGGTTGGTGAACCACAAAACTTGATCATCGCCGATCAAGCCGGTTGGTTTTTTGGCGAGTTTATCATCCGTATGTCTCCGGTAACCGTACCTGTTTTTCTCTGTGGTATTTTGACCTGTGTGTTAGTTGAAAAGCTGAAGCTATTTGGTTACGGCGCAGAATTACCCGCTAACGTTCGTCAAATTCTGGTCGATTTTGACACGGCTGAGCGCAAAAATCGAACCAATCAAGACGTCGCAAAACTTTGGATCCAAGGCGCTATTGCTGTCTGGCTGATTGTTGGATTGGCACTGCACTTAGCGGCAGTTGGATTGATTGGTCTTTCAGTTATTATTTTGGCGACAGCATTTACTGGTGTGATAGAAGAACATTCGCTAGGCAAAGCATTTGAAGAAGCCCTACCCTTTACGGCGCTGCTGGCGGTATTCTTCTCCATCGTAGCCGTAATTATCGATCAACAACTCTTTAAGCCAGTTATCGATGCTGTGTTGAATGTTGAAGATAAAGGGGCTCAGCTTGCTCTCTTTTATGTGGCTAACGGGCTTTTGTCGATGGTTTCGGATAACGTTTTCGTTGGCACTGTCTATATTAATGAAGTCAAAACAGCGCTACTAGAAGGTGTTATCACGCGTGACCAATTCGATTTATTGGCTGTCGCGATTAACACAGGTACGAACTTACCGTCAGTAGCAACACCAAACGGTCAAGCCGCTTTCTTATTCTTATTAACATCAGCACTTGCACCATTGATCCGCCTTTCTTATGGCAAAATGGTCATCATGGCTCTGCCCTACACGATTGTATTGGCATTAGTTGGCCTGTTTGGCATTGTCTTCTTAGTTGAACCCATGACTGCGCATTTTTATGACTTAGGGTGGATTACGCACCATTCAGCCAAAGCAGTTCAAGCCATCTCTGCCGGGCATTAAAATATTCGGTTGATAATGAAACTTATCTAAGTTAAAAAGCTCTGAACTATCAGGGCTTTTTATTCTTTACAGGTATTGAATGTGACTTTTTTTTCTACTCTGAAACTGTTCTCTCAATCGAGAAAATCTTGGTTTTTATTACTTCTTTTTGTGGTTTTTTTTGAGGCTTGTGCGCTTTTTTTTCAGCACATCATGATGCTCGCACCGTGTGTGATGTGCATTTATGAACGTGTGGCGATGCTAGGAATTGGCGGAGCGGCTCTGCTTGGCTTAATCGCACCCAATAATCCGATTGTTCGTTGGATTGGACTCGTTACTTGGGGAGCCAGTGCTTATAAAGGTTTGACTTTAGCTCTGCAACATGTGGATTACCAATTCAACCCTTCTCCTTTTGCCACTTGTGATTTATTTGTCACTTTTCCAAGCTGGGCACCACTCAATCAATGGGCACCTTGGATGTTCGAAGCTTACGGTGACTGTTCGAAAGTGGTATGGCAATTTTTAACGCTTTCCATGCCACAGTGGCTAGTGGTCATCTATGCTGCTAACTTGCTGGTGCTCGCTTTTGTTGTTTTAGCTCAGTTCGCGAAAACCCCCGTCAATAAGCTGCGGTAATAACCTGCTTGATCAAAAAAGGCATCTCGCTAAGAGATGCCTTTTGGCTGATTCACATCGCTTACTCTGACGCAAGCAGCGGATCAACATTAATATACTTACCAATTTGTTGCCGTTTTACCGTTGGCACATAGGGTATTTCACCAAGCTTAGGCGCTGGAATGCGCGATTCCAACATTGCAATAATTTCAGCGTAATGCTCAGTTCCTGGGTTCACTCGGTTGGCTACCCAGCCAACAATCTTCAACCCGTCGGCAATAATACTTTCCGCTGTTAAAATTGCATGGCTTAAGCAACCTAGTTTAATTCCTACCACTAAGACCACTGGTAGTTGTTCTTGTTTAACCCAAGTAGACAAGCAGTCCGTATCGGAGATCGGAACGCGCCAACCACCAGCACCTTCGATCAACACAATGTCAGCATTCGCTTTATGCTTAGCTAATTTGCTACTGAGCACGCCATAATCAATCTCGACATGTTCATGTTTTGCGGCGATATGTGGTGATGTAGGGAGCGCTAAAGAATATGGATTCACATCACCATAGGGCATCTCTTTGGTTGCCGCTTTCATCAGATGTAATGCATCTGAGTTGCGTAAGCCAAATTCCGTTTTTTCGCTACCAGCGGCAACGGGTTTGTAGCCAATAGTCACCAAATCCTTGGCGGCTAATGCTTGTAGAATCGCTTTTGAAGCGACCGTTTTTCCAACGTCGGTGTCCGTACCCGCAATAAAAAATGCATCAATCATCGATGTATAACCCCTAAACAAACCTGATAAGTTGCAGGTAGAAGACCTTGATGGTTTTGAAATGCTTGGTATGCCTGCTCAATTTGCAGTAGAGCCTTGCGGCTTGTTAACCCTTGTGAGCGTCCACTTACGTGATTTGCACCAATTCCTTTAAGATCTCTCATCAAGGAAAAAGCTTTGTCATACCAAACTGTGATCGAAGGCAAGTCTAGTTGATGGTGGTAACCGTGAGATTGCGCTAACGCAATTTTTACCTGATTGAGTGTGATGAAATCATTGACGTGTTGATGTGTATCAATTTTTGTCCACGCTTGTTTCAGTTCAAACAGCGAACCGTCCAATAATGTCGAAAAATAAGCCGTCCCTTGTGGTTTCAATACGCGGTGAATTTGTCGCAGTGGTAGAACAAGGTCATCACACCACTGCAGCGCTAAGCTAGAAAAAACGTAATCAAAAGAGGCGTTGGCGAAAGGAAGCGCCTCAGCATCGGCTTGATAATAGGTGACGCCAACATCACCACAACGTATTTTAGCTTGTACTAGCATCTCACTTGAGAGGTCAACACATACCACATACGCCCCTCTACGCCGCAGTTGCTCTGAAAAATAGCCCGTACCACAACCAAGATCGAGCACTCTTTTCCCTACTAGATTGCGCGGCATTTTGTCCAATAAACGGTGTCCTACGTCACGTTGAAAAGCGGCATGTACATCATAATGCTTTGCCGCGCGGCTAAAAGAGTGGGCAATGGCGGCTTTGTCATGCAGCGTATTTATCTCTATGGCATGAGTTTGTGACATATTCAGCTCTCCTCTAGCGCACGTTGCAGTTGTGTGGTTAGTTGCTCTATGTCAGTAATAGTGTGGTTGGCAGTTAGAGTGATACGCAATCGGGCACGGCCTTGAGCCACCGTTGGTGGGCGAATCGCGGTCAACCAACACCCGTGATGTCGCAATTGTTCGGCGATGTTCAATGCTGTTTGCGCCTCACCAACAAGGTAAGGTTTGATTGGCGTTAGCGTTTCAACATAGCCATCGAAACCTTGCATGGATTCAGCGTAATAAGCTTGCAGCTCAGTCAGTTTTTCTCTGCGCCAAGACTGCTGAGTGACCATTGAAATAGCATGAGTTACTGCATAAGCTTGCGCTGGCGGCATGGCTGTAGAATAGACGTGGTGACGAGCAAACTGCGTAAGAAAGTCACCCACCTCTTGATTGCATAAGATAGCTGCACCCGATAACCCCAAGGCTTTGCCAAAGGTCACCACTAAGAGCTGTGGTTTTATTCCTGCCGCACTGCAACTGCCTGCCCCACCCTCGCCCAACACACCGATGCCGTGTGCATCATCGACTACCAACCACGCTTCACCTTGCAGTACATCCGTGATTTCGCACAGCGGTGCACAATCACCATCCATGCTAAAAACCCCTTCAGTCACCACTAACGTATGACTATCGCTGTTAAGCTGTTGCTTAAGATGAGTGACATCGTTGTGCCGAAAACGCTTCATACTGGCTGCGCAAAGCATTCCTGCTTCCATCAAAGAGGCGTGGTTAAGTTTATCTTGCAGTAGCAAATCGTCTTTATTGAGCAGGCTAAACAGCAGTGCCTGATTGGCACTAAACCCCGATCCAAACAAAATGGCTCGCTCATAACCTAGCCACTCACACAAGTTAGCTTCAAGGTTGCGATGGGCTGAGCTAAAACCTGTGACCAAAGGAGATGCACCACTACCGCAACCATACATACTCAGCCCTTGCTGCCAAGCGGCAATCAATTCTGAGTCGTGCGCAAGGCCAAGGTAATCGTTACTGGAAAAGTTAAGATACTGGCGGCCATCTTTGCATAATCGAACCTGGTTGCCTCCCTCAAGCTCGATAAGAGAACGAGAAAGCCCAAGATCGTGACGAGCACTGAGCGCCGCTGAAATACGTGAATTAAACGCTGGCATCGTAGAAAAGATCATCTTTAGTAGGACGAGCTGCCACCCGTTTTACGACACGCTCAAGCAGCTCACTTTCTGCAATTTCATCCGGTTTTTGGCTCACTTGTTGGCTATTGATACCCAGTTTTTTAAACAACTGCATATCGCTATCTTCATCAGGATTAGGAGTCGTTAGCAACTTGCAACCGTAGAAAATGGAGTTTGCACCTGCCATAAAGCACAGCGCTTGCATCTGCTCATTCATATTTTCACGTCCAGCCGATAAACGCACCGCCGATTGTGGCATCATGATCCGAGCAACGGCAATCAGACGAATAAAATCAAACGCTTCGACATCTTCGGCTTGCTCTAACGGTGTGCCTTTCACTTTGACCAGCATATTAATCGGTACACTTTCAGGATGGGTTGGTAAGTTCGCTAATTCCACCAACAGGCCAGCGCGGTCATTAGCGCTCTCTCCCATACCGATAATTCCCCCAGAGCAGATCTTCATTCCTGCATCGCGCACGTGCGATAAGGTATCAAGGCGATCTTGATAGGTTCGGGTGGTGATAATGTTGCCATAGTATTCAGGTGAGGTATCTAGGTTGTGGTTGTAATAATCAAGCCCTGCACTGGCCAACTCGCTTGCTTGATCAGGCGTTAGCATGCCCAACGTCATACACGTTTCCAAGCCCATCTCTTTCACGCCACTGATCATCTCTTTCAAGAGAGGCATATCACGCGCTTTCGGGTTTTTCCACGCCGCTCCCATGCAAAAGCGGGTCGAGCCAGAGCGCTTCGCTTTTTGCGCCGCGTCTAACACCCGCTCGACTTCCATCAACCGTTCTTTATCAACATCAGTCCGGTAATGCGCACTCTGCGGGCAATATTTACAATCTTCAGGACACGCCCCCGTCTTAATAGAAAGTAACGTGCTGACTTGAACATAATTTTTGGGATGGTATTGACGATGTACTTGCTGCGCTTCAAACAGTAGATCCATAAACGGCTTTTCGACCAGTGCGTTCACCTCAGCAACGGTCCAGTTATGACGAACTTCCACATCTCTTCCTTATTCAGTTTTATTATTTTGTTGCTTGGCTAGTCTACTGACAAGCGATAAACTGTCAACAACCAAAGAAAACATAAGTTTACGTTTGATTGATTTTTAAACAAACCCGTCAATATGGACTGATCATGGATTTACTCTTCGACCGCCAACATATCTGGCATCCCTACACTTCAACGCTGACGCCATTGACTTGTTATCCCGTCACTCACGCTCAAGGTGTCCATCTTTATTTGGAAGATGGGCGACGCTTGATTGATGGAATGTCCTCTTGGTGGGCAACTATTCATGGTTATAACCATCCACACCTTAATTACGCTGCGCATCAGCAAATTGATAAAATGTCACACGTGATGTTTGGCGGTATCACACATCAACCCGCCATTACGCTTTGTAAAAAATTACTGGCATTAGCGCCAAGCAATCTTGAGCACGTATTTTTAGCCGATTCTGGCTCTGTCGCCGTGGAGGTCAGCTTAAAAATGGCGCTGCAATACTGGCATGCAAAAGGTCAACCACGAGCGAAATTTCTCACCTTACGTCATGGCTATCACGGCGATACGTTTGCCGCAATGTCAGTCACTGACCCAGATAACTCGATGCATTCGCTCTACAAAGGTTTTTTGCCGCAGCATATTTTTGCCGATTCGCCAACTTGCGGTTTTTGGGATGAGTGGGATGAACGCGATCTCGATGATTTTCGAGATAAAATAATGCACGCTCATCAAGAGCTTGCGGCGGTGATTTTAGAACCAATTGTGCAAGGTGCTGGCGGTATGCGTATCTATCATCCTCAGTTTTTAAAAGGCGTGCGCGCACTTTGCGATCAATATGGTTTGCTACTGATTGCCGATGAGATTGCAACTGGGTTTGGCCGTACTGGAAAGCTCTTCGCCTGCGAGCACGCTAATATCGCGCCTGATATTTTATGTGTCGGTAAGGCCTTAACGGGTGGCTATATGACGCTTTCGGCCACACTGGCGACCAAGCAAGTCGCCGATACGGTTTGTGCTGGCGAAGCGGGCTGCTTTATGCATGGGCCAACCTTTATGGCTAACCCATTGGCGTGCGCTGTCGCCTGCGCTAGCTTAGAGCTCATCGAACAGGGCGATTGGCAACAGCAAACCCAGCGTATTGAAGCGCAATTTGCTCATTTACTGCCCATGCTTAACCGTTTTGAGATGGTAAAAGAGACGCGCTGGCTGGGCGCTATCGGCGTGATTGAAACGCATCGCCCTGTCAATATGGAAATCATTCAAGCGCTATTTGTTGAGCAAGGGGTCTGGATCCGTCCTTTTGGCTGTTTAATCTATGTGATGCCACCGTTTATTAGCCAAGTAGATGACATTGAAAAACTGATCAACGCTGTAGTGGTGGCATTGCAAAATTCGCAATGCTTTCAAATCGATGGGGCTTAAATAGAACCGACACATACTATTGATGCATAAAAAAACCGACTCGCAAGTCGGTTTTTTTACTGTGTTTAACGCATGATGATTAACCGATGTGCGTTGCGCCACCCATGTATGGTTGCAGTACGCTAGGAACGGCAATACGGCCATCAGCTTGTTGGTTGTTTTCCAAAATGGCTACCATAGTACGGCCCACAGCAAGGCCTGAACCGTTCAGCG
This sequence comes from Vibrio sp. 2-2(8), assembly GCF_963888495.1. Lineage (NCBI taxonomy): Bacteria > Pseudomonadati > Pseudomonadota > Gammaproteobacteria > Vibrionales > Vibrionaceae > Vibrio > Vibrio sp. 2-2(8). Next base: position 91,068 of record NZ_CAWPJM010000011.1, read on the forward strand.
TATGCACAAGCTCAGGTTTATTACCGCCTTTGCGACGGAAACGGGCTTGCATACGACGCGCTTGGAAATCCCACATGTTTGAGCAAGAGGAGATCTCACGGTATGTGCCTTGCGCAGGAACCCACACTTCTAGATCGTAAGTTTTGCGAGAGCCAAAGCCCATGTCACCTGCACACAACACGACTTTACGGTACGGCAATTCAAGCAATTTCAGCACTTTTTCCGCATGACCGGTTAACTCTTCCAGCGCCGCCATTGAATCTTCTGGGCGCGTAATCTGAACCAATTCGACTTTATCAAATTGGTGCATACGGATAAGACCACGTGTATCGCGACCATACGATCCCGCCTCAGAACGGAAACAAGGTGTATGAGCCGTCATTTTCAGTGGCAGATCGGCTTCGTCAGAAATGGTGTCACGCACCAAGTTCGTTACCGGTACTTCAGCCGTTGGGATAAGAGACAGTTTACGTGGCTCTTCATCATTCACTTTTTCAGTTAGTGGCTCAGTATGGAATAGGTCTTGACCAAATTTAGGTAGCTGACCAGTACCAAACAGGCTGTCAGCGTTGACAAGATAAGGGACATACATTTCTGTATAACCATGTTCTTGTGTGTGCAAGTCCAGCATGAACTGAGCAATCGCACGGTGCAGACGAGCAAATTGGCCTTTCATCACGATAAAGCGAGCGCCAGTAATTTTAGTCGCACTAGCAAAATCTAAACCACCGGCCATTTCGCCAAGATCAACGTGGTCTCTGAGCTCAAAATCGTAAGTTTTAGGTTCGCCCCAACGAGAAACTTCTACGTTGTCATTTTCATCTTTACCGTCAGGAACCGATTCATCTGGTACGTTGGGTACAGACATAGTAATCGCATCCAATTGTGCTTGGATGTCATTCAACTGCGCTTTTTTCGCGTCTAAGTCACTGCCTAGAGAGCCGATTTGTAGCTTGACTGCTTCTGCGCCCGCTTTGTCGCCGGCGGCCATTTTTTGGCCAATTTCTTTGGAGATGGAGTTGCGCGAGGATTGTAAATTTTCAACTTCTACTTGAATGGACTTACGTTGTTCTTCAAGTTGACGAATTGTCTCAACGTCGAGTTTGAAACCGCGACGCGCTAATTTTGCAGCTGTTTCATCCAGCTCAGTGCGAAGTAATTTAGAATCCAGCATTGCTAATCCTATGCTTTTAGTTATGAAAAACGCGCCTGCATCCCTTTCTAATAAGAGCGACGCGTAGAGAAAATTGAACCCGACAAAGATAACGAAAAGAGACTATTTTTCATAGCGCTTTTGTGGGCTTTTTGCATCTAAACTAGCCAAGTAATCTAACTTTTCACCAATTTTGGTTTCTAACCCTCGATTTGTTGGCTGGTAGTAGCGTGTATCGCTCATTTCAGGCGGCAAATAACTTTCGCCAGCCGCGTAAGCTCCCGGTTCATCGTGGGCATAGCGATATTGTGCTCCATAACCAAGATCTTTCATCAAACTGGTTGGTGCATTACGCAAATGAGGCGGCACCTCATACTCTGGCAAATTATGCGCATCAGCTAAGGCTTGCTTCCACGCGCTATACACGGCATTACTTTTGGGCGCGCACGCTAAATAGACAATCGCTTGTGCAATAGCACGTTCACCTTCCGCAGGACCAACGCGGGTAAAACAGTCCCAAGCGGCGAGCGCCACCTGCATGCCTCTTGGGTCGGCGTTGCCGACATCTTCCGAAGCTATCGCCAATAAACGGCGAGCGATATAAAGTGGATCGCAGCCTGCTGCGATCATTCTGGCCGACCAATACAGCGCCGCATCGGGGTTGGAACCTCGAATCGATTTATGCACCGCAGAGATAAGGTCGTACCAAATATCGCCTTTATTATCAAAGCGCGACACTTTTTCGCCTGCCACTTCGGCCAACAGTTTGAGCGTAATGAGCTTTTCACCTTGCGCATTCTCTTCGGCCATGTCGTACAGCAGCTCAAGATAATTGAGTGACATGCGCGCATCACCATTGACCAATTCAGCCAAACGTTCGAGCACGTTATCCATAAACTGCGCTGCAACTTTACCTAAACCGCGATCGGCATCGTTGATTGCTTGATTGAGCGCCAGCAAAATTTCATCGCTAGCCAGCGAGGTTAATTTGTACACCCGAGCACGAGATAGCAAAGCGTTGTTGAGCTCAAAAGAGGGATTCTCTGTCGTGGCACCAATGAAAGTCACAGTGCCATCTTCAATGTGTGGCAAAAAGGCATCTTGTTGAGATTTATTAAAACGATGCACTTCGTCTACAAACAAAATAGTACGTCGACCCGCCATTTTATTTTCGCGCGCTTTTTCAATGGCAGCACGGATCTCTTTAACGCCAGAAGTCACCGCAGAAACACGTTCAACCTCTGCATTGGCGTAATTCGCCGCCACTTCAGCTAAGGTCGTTTTGCCCGTACCGGGCGGCCCCCACAAGATCATCGAATGAATATGACCAGCCTCTAATGCACGCCGTAGCGGTTTACCCACGCCTAAAATGTGCTGCTGGCCAATATACTGCTCAACCGTCTGCGGGCGCATTCTCGCGGCCAACGGACGGAAATCTTCATCACCCGAAAAATCTAAGCTGTAGTTACCCGCACTGCTGTAGTTACCCACACTATAATTACTCACGCCTTAGTCCCTATCTCAATTACGTTGATCATCAACCTCGACACCTTGCGGGATCTGGAACGTGAAACGCGCTTTGGCGGCCGGTGTTAGTTGTACATCGCTAAACGTAAACAGACTCTTCTGCCCATCTTGTTCAATCACGTTAAAACCTTTCACGATCCCTTTCTCATCAATCGCTATCTGAAACTGCCCTTGGTTTGAATCTACCGCGGTTGGCGTTAGGGTGAAATCATCACCGTTTTGTGCAACCTTGTAGTGATCCCAATCACTGGCGCGATTACGAGTCAGCAACACAAAAGGAGTTTGTTCCGTCGCTTGTTCTTGATTATAAATACTCACTTGTTCGATAAATGGGCTGTAATACCACAAGGTTTTACCATCAGACACCAGTAAGTTTTCATCAGGAGCGGTCGTTTGCCAACGGAAAAGGCTTGGCCGAACAATATCAACTTTCCCCTGACCTTCCATTACAATATCACCTTCAGGGCTGATCACTTGCTGGGCAAAGGTAGCGCTAAAACCAGCGTTCAGCGCGAGGCGTTGGCTCAACTCCTCTTTTGGCGCAGCCAAAACAGCGACAGAAAAACTACACAGCAACAGGGCTAACACTCTTTTCATGATTACCACACTCCATGGATAACAATTTTTTGTCTATAACGTTTTCTATAACGTTTATTGATAAGGCCCTCTTCTCTTAAGAAGCATTCACTTATCAGAACAACTTATTTATCAAAATAACTCGTTTATAAGGGCTTATTTGCTTGGGTTTGTCAGCGTTTTGTTGAGATTAAACCTCAGGCGGCGTACTTTACTGGCCACAGCACTGTTTGAATTTTTTGCCACTGGCGCACGGGCAAGGATCATTGCGTCCAATCTCTTTAAATGGGTTAACCCGCTGCGTTTTCATGCCGAGCATTAATTCATCAGCCATTAACGCCACTTCGGTGATCATGACATCCAACTGCTCAGCAAAATCACTCAAACTGGGTGGTGCTGCAAAACCCGCTTCGCTCATCTGCTGCCGTGTTTGTGTTTCATCGATGGCTAACATGAAGGTGGTCAACAAAGCTTGCAGCATGCGCAGGCTGCCATCACCAATTTGAGTCTCTAACCATTGCGGTTCAACGACTGGCCAGACGCTCATAAACCCTTCAGCAAAATCAGCCCACTGAGTCGCATTATCTAGCAAGGCTAACGCCGAATATTCGCTACGTTTGAGCAAGTTATATTGCAGATTAATTTGCGCCATCACCGCTGGTTCAAGTGCTTTGACTTGCTCCCCCACTAAAGGTTCTAACCAAGTTGTGGGTTCTAACGGCTTAGTGGCGAAATTGGATGCCAAAATAGCCCCTTCAAAAAAATGAGCGGATTGAGGAGCTGATTGAGGTAGAGAGAGCAATGAGTAGGTCATGAAAATCTGTACAGTTAAAATGGTTGACCAGGGATTATATACCAACTCTTGCATTTAGTGACTTTTGATTCGGTAACCACTACAATCTCGCCTCGAATTTTTAAGGCGAAATGATGATGCGTGTAATTTTGGGCCCAATGGAGGGTGTGCTAGACCACTTGATGCGTGAACTGCTCACCCAGATGAATGATTACGATCTGTGCGTGACTGAATTTGTGCGTGTCGTTGACCAATTATTGCCTGACCACGTTTTTTATCGCCTTTGTCCTGAACTGAAAACAGGCTCAAAAACACAAGCAGGTGTTCCCGTGCACGTTCAACTGCTCGGCCAAGAGCCACATTGGATGGCAGAAAATGCCGCACGAGTTGCTGAATTAGGCGCGCACGGCATTGACTTGAATTTTGGTTGCCCAGCGAAAACGGTCAACAAACACAAAGGCGGTGCGGCGCTGTTACAACATCCGGAATTGATTTATCAAGTGGTAAAATCATGCCGAGATGCGGTACCGAAAGCGATCCCTGTTTCGGCTAAAATCCGCTTAGGTTGGGAAGACCCTAACGACTGCTTTGAAATTGTCGATGCGATTGAACAAGCTGGAGCAAACGAGCTCACAGTTCATGCCCGAACAAAAGCGGGCGGTTATCGCGCCAGTGAAATTAAGTGGGATTACATTAATCAGATACGCCAGAAGACGTCTCTGCCTCTGATCGCTAATGGCGAAATTTGGAACTATGACGATGGTCAAGCCTGTATTAAAGCGACGGGCGTAGAGTCATTGATGGTTTGTCGAGGCGCATTCAACGTTCCCAATTTAGGCAATGTGGTGAAACATAACCATAAAGTGATGCCTTGGCATGAAGTGGTTGATCTGCTCCTGCGCTATTCGCAATTTGAAATTAGAGGCGATAAAGGCTTTTACTATCCCAACCGAGTCAAGCAATGGTTTACCTACTTGCGTCAAGAATATCCTCAAGCTAACGAGCTATTTCGCGAAATCAGGACCTTCACCAAATCGGAACCTATCGTGGAGCACATTCAGCGTTACCGTGATCGGTTACAAAACACGTTGTAATGCGTTTTCTTCAGGCTTTCTCAACCTCACGCCGAGAAAGCCTGTTGCTGCTTAGTCAACCACAGTGTTAACTAACCCTCTGTGATAACGAAATAAAACCATTAACTGAGTAGAAGGCTATCATCTGCCAGCTCTTCGCCTCGAACTTTCGAAAACATTTCCAGTAGATCAGGCACTTTCATATTGGCACGCTGCTCACCAGACACATCAAGAACAATTTCACCTTGGTGAAGCATCACAGTGCGATCACCACACGCTAAGGCATCTTTCATCGAGTGCGTTACCATCATCACCGTCAAGTTAAATTCTTTGACGATTGTTTTGGTCAAATCAATGATAAAGGCCGCCATTCTAGGGTCCAGAGCCGCAGTGTGCTCATCAAGCAGTAACAATTTACTGTCAGATAAGGTTGCCATCACTAAGCTAACCGCTTGACGCTGCCCACCAGACAGTAGGCCGATGTTATCGCCTAAACGATCTTCTAATCCCAAACCAAGGATAGCGATTCGCTCTTGAAACAACTTGCGACGTGATGAAGAAAGTGACAGCCCCCACCCTCGGCGCTTGCCGCGCATGTAGGCTAAAGCCATATTCTCTTCAATGGTTAAATCGCCACATGTACCGGCAAGTGGGTCTTGGAACACGCGAGCGCATAAACGTGCACGCTGATCCACGCTCTGGCGCGTGACATCGACTTCATCGATGAGTACTTTGCCTGCCATCATGGGCGTTTCGCCCGTTACAGCGCCTAATAATGTCGATTTCCCAGCACCATTTGAGCCAATCACAGTTAAAAATTGATGTTCAGGTACTTCGAGGTGAACACCTCTTAACGCTCTATTTTCTAAAATTGTGCCAGGGTTAAACGTGACTTGAATATCTTCTAAACGAATCATAATGTTTCTCCTGACGCTTTATCCTGCTTAGCAACAACCGACTTCTGAGCAGGAGAATTACCCTTTTTTGCTTTGAAGTTCCTTTTCATTTTTGGCGCAATCAGTGCAATGGCCACCAGCACAGCAGTAACTAAGTTGAGATCAGACGCCTGCAAACCGAACATGCCCGAGCTCAAAGCAAAGGCGACCGCTAAACGGTACAACACTGAACCGACGATGACCGCCAGCACTGCAACCCAGATCCGGCGCCCAGGGATCAACGTCTGCCCCAAGATCACAGCAGCAAGGCCAACTACAATCGTCCCTACGCCCGAAGTTACATCAGCAAAACTGTTGGTTTGCGCAAACAGTGCCCCAGCAAAACCGACAAAACCATTCGATAACGCAAGAGCAAAATAGGTATAAAACGAGGTGCTTCCGCCTTGTGCTCTCACCATGCGGGCATTAACGCCCGTAGCACGCAGTCCAAGTCCAAAGTCACTGTTTAATAATCGCACCACAAACCAGGCTGACAGCAAGACCAATACACCCACGACCAGCGGGCGAATGTAAACCGAGTCGCCCATGGCTTCAAAGGGCGTAAGAATGGTCTCCTCCCCAAGCAGAGCAATATTGGGGCGTCCCATAATACGAATATTGATGGAGAAGGCGGCAATCATGGTGAGAATCGACGCCAATAGGTGCAAAATACCGCAGCGAACCGCAAGAAATGCAGTCACCCAACCGGTAAAGGCACCCGCAAGTATTGCCATTCCTGTAGCGACCCAAGGGTTAATACCTGCCACAATCGCCGTTGCGGCCACCGCAGCGCCCATCGGGAAGCTGCCGTCAACGCTTAAATCGGGGAAATCAAGGACACGGAAAGTGAGGTAAACACCCAATGCCACTAATCCGTACAGCAGCCCTATCTCTAGAGCGCCAAAAAAAGCAAAAGCAGACATAACAACTCCTTTCTCTGCTTAAACAGAGCTAAAGCCTTCGCTCTAGCTCTGAATGGTCTTTATTTTACGCTCGTAGCACGATCAAGTACTGACTGAGGAATAGTTACGCCCAGTTTTTCCGCTGCGGTTTTGTTGATCATTAAATCAGACCCTTTGGCCACTTTAACATCCAGTTTACCCGGTGCTTGGCCTTCCAAGATAGCGACAACATAGTCCGCGGTTTGTACGCCAATTTGGTAATAATCAAAGCCAAGGCTAGCAATCGCTCCGCGTTCAACATAAGAGGTTGCTGCGCCAAATACTGGGGTCTTAGCTTGGTTTGCCGAAACAATCATCCCTTCAATCGCACTGGCGACGGTATTATCAATCAGGGCATAGATAATGTCTGATTTTGAGGCAATCGCCTGTGTCGCAGTTTGTACGTCTGCGCTTTTTAAGGCTGTCGCTTCAATAAGTTTAATGCCATGTTTTTGAGTGCTCGATTTAAGCAGTTCCATCAAGCTCACTGCATTAGCCTCACCGGGGTTATACACTACACCGATAGATTTCACGTTTGGCATGATCTCTTTGATCAGCTCAACGTGCTGTTCAACTGGCGATAGATCAGAAAGCCCGGTCACGTTTTTACCCGGTTGCTCAAGTTTTTTCACCAATTTAGCACCGACAGGATCGGTCACCGCCGTGAACACGACAGGAATAGTTTTGGTTGCAGAGACGAGCGCTTGCGCCGTGGGGGTTGCGATGCCGACTAACACATCAGGATTTTCCCCGACAAATTGGCGCGCAATTTGAACAGCAATGGCTGGGTTGCCTTGCGCGGTTTTAAAATCAAAATCTAGATTTTTGCCTTGTTCATAACCTTTTGCTTTTAAACCATCAAGTAAACCTTGTCTGGTTGCGTCTAAAGCTGGGTGCTCAACAATTTGCGATACGGCGACTTTCGCTGTTTTGGCCATGATGCTTGTGGAAGAGAGTAATACTGCTCCTGCAAAAACGGCGGTAACAATGGCTTTGCCTGCTTTCATCTTAACTCCTTGATTTAAGCATTATACCCTTCCTACTTAAAGCGGTAGCAGTGCTAGCAAATGCGCTCATCCCGTTAAACACAGTTAACCTGTGCCACATTAGGATTCATCCCATTGCAGATTGCTTACAACTTCATATTGTTTGGGTATACATGTTGGATGTTGTGTTTTTAATATTTTTATGTACGCGCACTGAGCGTCGCTGACAACATTATTACCAGTAACTCAGGCTAAAGGGAAGTGAGGTTTAACAGTAAAGTAACAAAAAGAGAGATAAGAATAAGGCGAAAGTTGAATAACAAAGAGGAGTTCACTGCGGAAGTCCTCTTTGCCTTTTATTCACATGCTACCTGGGTGGCTAGAACCAGCGTTCTAACGCGGCGTCATCTAACTGACGGAATGCTCGGTTGAGGATAGCAGCCAGCTCTTTGTATCTCGGCTTCGCTTTGATTGGCTCTAAAGCAAAACCAGTATCGACAATCTTCTGGTACAGCTCTCGGTACCACCCAGCAAGCGAAGGTGGAAGCTGGGTATTGGCGCGATTTCCCAGCCACCACATACCTTGTAGCGGTAAGCTTATGGCAAAAAGTGCCACTACCACTGCTTGGGGCATCGCCTGTGTATTTTCAAAAACCATCTGTGTCAGTACACTGATTGCGGCGATAGCTGGCATAGCCTTCACGCCAAAACGCGTGGCTTTAATGATCCGTTGCTCAGGAAAAATGAGGCCTAGCTCTTTGCGCACAGGCCAAACATCCATATATTTCTGACCATCTTTCAGGCTGTGAACGATTCCAACTTTATTATTCATAGCGCGCCCTCACTCTCGATGCTGCCCATTCAACTAAAAAATAGTTTAATGATTCAACTAATCTAGTAAAAAATTGATAGAAGTTAATATTATTTCAATTTTTTTTTGTTATATTGGCCCATTATCGCTATTCTTTGCGAGCCCTCAATCTCATTGTTGCCGTTATTTACAATTTAGGCAACTCCGAGATGAAATCTGCAAGGAATGCATCGACGACTTTACGTTAAAAGCCCCGTCTCATTATACGGAAATTCAAGTTTTATTGACCAAGATTAGTAGCGCTCCACAACGGTTCTACTATTCTTGTGAATGATTTTTATCCTAACCGATTATTACAGGTAGTCACACATGTCTAAGCTAGTTTTAGTTTTAAACTGCGGTAGTTCTTCTCTTAAATTTGCTGTTGTCGATGCAGAAACAGGTGCTGAGCACCTATCAGGTCTTGCTGAATGTCTTCACCTTCCTGAAGCACGCATCAAGTGGAAACTTGACGGTAAACACGAAGCGCAACTAGGCGAAGGTGCAGCGCACGAAGAAGCACTCGCGTTTATGGTTGAAACTATTCTTGCTTCTAAGCCAGAGCTTAAAGCTAACCTTGGCGCTATCGGTCACCGTATCGTACACGGTGGTGAGCAGTTCACTCAATCTGCACTTATCTCTGATGATGTACTGAAAGGTATTCAAGACGCTGCAACCTTTGCACCGCTTCATAACCCAGCACACATCATCGGTATCGAAGCCGCTAAGAAAAACTTCCCTGAGCTTCAAAACGTAGCTGTGTTTGATACTGCGTTCCATCAAACTATGCCTGAAGAGTCTTTCCTATACGCTCTTCCCTACAATCTATACAAAGAGCATGGTATCCGTCGTTATGGCATGCATGGTACTTCACACTTATTCATCACTCGTGAAGTTGCAGCCCTACTCAACAAGCCAGTTGAAGAAGTTAACATCATCAACTGTCACCTAGGCAATGGTGCTTCTGTTTGTGCGATCAAAAACGGCCAATCAGTTGATACTTCAATGGGCCTAACGCCGCTTGAAGGTTTGGTGATGGGCACACGTTGTGGTGACATCGACCCTGCAATCATCTTCCACCTGCACGATGCACTGGGTTACTCTGTTGATCAAATCAACACTATGCTAACCAAAGAGTCTGGCCTACAAGGCTTAACTCAAGTGACTTCGGATTGCCGTTTTGTTGAAGATAACTACGGTGAGAAAGAAGAAGCGACTCGTGCAATGGACGTGTTCTGCCACCGCCTAGCAAAATACGTGGCTGGCTACACAGCAAGCCTTGACGGTCGCCTAGACGCTATCGTCTTCACTGGTGGTATCGGTGAGAACTCAGGCCCTATCCGTGAAATGGTACTAAACCGTTTGGCTATCTTCGGTATCGAAGTCGACAGCGCAGCAAACCTAAAAGCACGTTTTGGCGGCGAAGGTGTGATCACAACGGCAAACAGCCGTATTCCAGCTATGGTTATCTCGACCAATGAAGAGCTAGTGATTGCTGAAGATACTGCTCGTCTGGCAGGTCTTTAATTGACTTTCTGGCTAACTCTCTGAGTTAGCCAGTTTTTTACCGGGGCTCAACCCTTAGTTTCTAGCGATTTAGGTCAGCAGGCTTATTTCCGAAGAAGGTCATGTTGGGCTTTGTTCCTTTTTCAATCTAGTTTCGGTTAGATTGATTTCAATAGTTTGAGGTACTCTACTCATGTCCCGTACTATTATGCTTATCCCTATCAGCGCTGGTGTTGGTCTTACCAGCGTGAGCATGGGTGTCCTTCGCGCCATGGAGCGTAAAGGTGTTAGCGTTTCTTTTTATAAGCCTATTGCACAACCTCGCTCGGGTGGCGATCAACCTGATCTCACTTCAACGATTATCGGTCGCAACAGCGACATCAGCATTGCAGAACCGATGATGATGTCAGCGGCAGAAACGTTGATCGGTAGCGAAAAGATGGATGTGTTGCTTGAAACCGTCGTTGAGCGTTACAACCACATCAATAAAGATTCTGAAGTAACGCTGATTGAAGGCCTTGTGCCAACACGCAAACACCCATTCGCGAACCAAGTGAACGCAGAAATTGCCAAAACACTGGGCGCAGAAATTGTGTTTGTCGCGACACCGGGAACGGACAACCCAACTCAGTTGAAAGAGCGTATTGAAGTTGCGTGCTCAAACTTTGGTGGAACAAAAAATAAAAACATTTCAGGTGTTATTATCAACAAGCTTAATGCCCCTGTTGATGAAGCAGGCCGTACTCGCCCTGACTTATCAGAAATTTTTGATGATGCAGATAGCGCGAAACAAGCCAATTTAGAAGTGATGCAGATCTTTAACACTAGCCCAATTCGTGTGTTAGGTTGCGTGCCTTGGAGTATCGATCTTATCGCGACTCGTGCTATTGATATGGCCAAACACCTGAAAGCTGAAATCATTAATGAAGGTGAAATTAAGTCTCGCCGTATTAAGAGCATCACTTTCTGTGCGCGTTCTTTGCCACACATGATTGAGCACTTTAAGCCAGGGTCACTCTTAGTGACATCGGCCGATCGTCCTGACGTGATTGTTGCCGCCTCTCTGGCCGCAATGAATGGCGTTGAAATTGGTGCGGTACTGCTGACTGGCGGTTACGATATGCCACAAGAGATTGTGAACCTATGTAAACCAGCCTTTGAAAGCGGCTTGCCTATTTTTAAAGCACAAGGTAACACTTGGCAAACGTCACTCAACCTACAAAGCTTTAGCCTAGAAGTTCCAGCTGACGATAAAGAACGTATCGAGTTCATCAGCGATCATGTTGCTAGCCACATCGATGGTCCTTGGATTAATTCGCTCACTGAAGGCACTCAAGGTATTCGTCGCCTTAGCCCGCCAGCATTCCGTTACCAGTTAACTGAGTATGCTCGTCGTGCAGGTAAACGTATTGTGCTTCCTGAAGGGGATGAACCACGCACAGTGAAAGCGGCATCTATTTGTGCTGAGCGCGGTATTGCGACTTGTGTTCTACTTGGTAACCCTGATGAAATCCGCCGTGTTGCTGCGCAGCAAGGTGTTGAGTTAGGTGCTGGCGTTGAAATTATCGATGCTGACTCAGTGCGCGAAAACTACGTTGCTCGCTTGGTTGAGCTGCGTGGTTCAAAAGGCATGACGGAAGTTGTGGCTCGTGAAAAACTGCAAGATTCAGTATTCCTTGGCACAATGATGCTTGAAGCGGATGAAGTTGACGGTTTGGTTTCTGGTGCGGTTCATACCACAGCCAACACCATTGTTCCTCCATTCCAAATCATTAAGACCGCGCCAAATGCCTCGATTGTATCCTCTATCTTCTTCATGCTATTGCCTGATCAAGTGTTGGTATACGGCGACTGCGCCATCAACCCAGATCCAAATGCTGAACAGCTTGCTGAAATTGCGATTCAATCGGCCGATTCTGCGGCAGCATTCGGCATTGACCCGCGCGTGGCGATGATTTCCTACTCGACGGGTGAATCAGGTAAAGGTGCTGATGTAGATAAAGTGCGTGAAGCGACGCGCATTGCTCAAGAGAAACGTCCAGATCTTATTATCGACGGTCCTCTGCAATACGATGCTGCAATCATGGAAAACGTGGCGGCTTCTAAAGCACCAAACTCTCCAGTCGCTGGTAAAGCAACGGTATTTGTCTTCCCTGACCTAAACACAGGTAATACAACTTACAAAGCGGTACAACGCTCAGCAGACCTTGTTTCTATCGGTCCAATGCTGCAAGGCATGCGTAAACCAGTAAACGATTTGTCTCGCGGTGCGTTGGTTGACGATATTGTTTACACAATCGCGTTAACGGCGATTCAAGCAAGCCAAGAAACAAAATAAAATTCTTAGCTTAACTTGCTGATTAAAAGGCTCTTATGTATCACATAAGAGCCTTTTTTATAGCACACTTCCACCCTCGTTATAACCCAATAAAGCCGCGCTCATGGGGCGTATCAAGATCAAGATCCGGCCCCTTAGGTACCACTTGCGTTGGGTTAATGCCGATATGGCTGAAATAATAGTGGCGTTTGATGTGGTAAAAATCGGTCGTTTGTTTGATCCCGTCGATTTGGTACAGCTCTTTTAAGTAACCGCTTAAGTTCTCATAATCGGCGATCCGCTGTTTATTGCATTTAAAATGCCCGACGTAAACAGCGTCAAAACGGATAAGTGTAGTGAATAAACGCCAATCCGCCTCGGTGATCTGGTTACCGATCAAGTAACGATGCGTTGCTAGATGGTTGTTGACCTTATCTAACGCAGTGAAAAGTGCATCATAAGCATCGTCATAAGCCTCTTGCGTGGTCGCAAACCCACATCGATAAACGCCATTATTAATATTGGGGTAGATATACGCATTCCATTCATCGATAGCTTTGCTGAGTGCTTGCGGATAGTAGTCTTGCTGGTTACCCGTTAACTCATTAAATGCACTGTTAAACATGCGAATAATCTCAGAAGATTCATTGCTAACAATGGTATTGGTCTTCTTATCCCACAACACAGGTACAGTTACTCGCCCTGAATAATCTACCTTTGCTTTGGTGTAGATTTGATGGAGCTTGGTATAGCCGAACAGAGGTTCAGGAATGCCAAAAGACCAGCCTTCACTTAGCATGTCAGGACAAACGACCGTAACATCAATGTGTTCGGTGAGTGATTTGAGTTGGCGAAAAATCAATGTACGGTGAGCCCAAGGGCATGCCAAAGAGACATACAAATGATAACGGCCCGATTCTGGTTGAAATCGTGCATCTGACTGGCTGTCGACCCAGTGTCTGAATCCTGCGTCTTCGCGTACAAAATGCCCAGCGCTGCTTTTGGTGTCATACCAAACATCGTGCCAGACGCCTTCAACTAATTTTCCCATGATCTCCACTCCTCATTCCGATGACTTTTTTATTATAAGTAGGATAGAAAATGGTAAAACCGGAGGAAGTTGTCCTTGTTATTCAGAAATTTTGAACAGTGCGATTTACCCCGCTAAGCGCACAGATAAAAAAAGCGCGACCCAGAAATGCGTCGCGCTTAAGCCTGTCACAGGCTAAATTTAGAGTTCAACATGCAAACAAGACACAGCATGTTCATCACTACCTTTAATCTGCGGTTTTTGCTGTGCGCAAATTTCCGTCGCTTGAGGACAGCGGGTACGGAAAACACATCCAGAAGGCGGGTTGATTGGCGAGGGTAAATCCCCTTCTAGCATCTGAATTTTCTTAGCACGCTCCAGTTTTGGATCTGGAATTGGCACAGCCGACATCAAAGCTTTGGTGTAAGGGTGTGATGGATTCGCAAACAACGCCTCAGAGGTGCCAAGCTCGACCGCATTGCCTAAATACATCACGAGTACACGATCAGAGATGTGTTTAACTACCGATAAATCATGGGCAATAAAAACCAAACTTAAACCAAGCTCATTTTGCAGCTCTTTGAGCAGGTTAACCACCTGCGCTTGGATTGAAACATCCAAAGCAGAAACTGGCTCATCACAGATGATCATTTTCGGTTTTAAAATGAGCGCACGGGCAATACCAATACGTTGACACTGACCACCAGAGAATTCATGGGGATAACGGTTAATGACGTTCGGCAATAAACCGACTTTTGTCATCATCTCTTTTACACGATCCTTTACTTCTTGCTTCGAAAGTTCTGGATAAAAGGTTTGAAGTGGCTCTGCAATAATATCGCCAACCGACATTCTTGGGTTCAATGACGCCAGTGGGTCTTGGAAAATCATCTGAATTTGCTTACGGGTTTTGCGACGCTCAACCTCATGCATTTTCGTCAAATCATTTCCTAGCCACACCACTTCACCCTCGGTGGCTTCGACTAAACCAATGATCGCTCGCGCAAAAGTAGACTTTCCGCAACCTGATTCGCCTACTACACCGAGAGTTTCACCCTCATATAGGCGCACATTAACGCCATCTACGGCTTTTAGGTTGGATGGTTTAGACCACGGCCACGCGGATTTAGAGGCAATGTTGAAGTGAACTTTGAGGTTCTTTACATCCAGTAATAATGGTTTTTGTTCGCTCATTTAACCCAAGCCTCCCAATCAGAAAAACAGGCACGTTGGCGACCATCGGCAAATGGCAATAAAATAGGTGCTTCACGTTTACAGCGTTCTGTCACTCGGTGGCAGCGCTCTTGATAAGGGCAACCCGGTGGCAATCGTAGCAAGTTAGGTGGGTTTCCAGGAATCGTTGGTAATATTTCACCTTCCGTATCCAAACGAGGAATGGCTTTTAATAAACCTTCAGCGTAAGGGTGACTCGGGTTGTAGAAAATCTCATCCACAGAGCCATATTCCATCGTACGCCCTGCATACATTACCAATACTTTGTCACATGAACCCGCAACCACACCCAGATCATGGGTGATCATGATAATGGCGGTATTGAATTCGCTTTTGAGTTCATTCAACAAATCCATAATTTGGGCTTGCACCGTTACGTCCAATGCGGTGGTGGGTTCATCGGCAATCAGTAACTTAGGCCGACATAACAACGCCATTGCAATCATAACGCGTTGACGCATACCGCCAGAAAACTCATGCGGATACATGGTAATTCGCTTACGCGCTTCGGGGATTTTAACCGCCTCTAGCATACGTACCGACTCTTCAAACGCAGCCGACTTGCTCATTCCTTTGTGCAGCATCAGCACTTCCATCAACTGCTCGCTGACCTTCATATAAGGATTCAGTGACGTCATTGGATCTTGGAAGATCATCGCAATTTGTTCAGCGCGCACTTTGTTCAAGGCTTTTTCTGGCAAATTGAGGATCTCTTTCCCTTCAAATTTTGCGCTACCCGTGATAATACCATTTTTGGCAAGTAGGCCCATAATAGCGAACACGGTTTGCGATTTACCAGAGCCAGACTCCCCTACGATACCGAGGGTTTCGCCTTGCTCCAGTGAAAAAGTTAAATCGTTGACAGCGGTAACAATACCATCTTGAGTGGTAAATTCGACCCGCAGATCTTTGACATCTAATAAGCTCATTATTGCTTCCTTAATCTTTTAATTATCGGTCTTTAGGATCAAGCGCATCGCGCAGACCATCACCGACATAGTTAAAGCAAAACAGGGTGACCACCATGAACGCGGCTGGGAAAGCAAGTTGCCAAATAGCGACTTCCATTGTTTGTGAACCTTCTTGTAGAAGTGCTCCCCAGCTTGTCATCGGCTCTTGAACACCAAGACCAAGGAAAGATAAAAATGACTCTGTCAAAATCATACTTGGGATCAACAGCGTCGAATAGACCGCTACAATACCCAACACGTTTGGCACAATATGACGTGTAATAATTTTCCAGTTGCTGACGCCACACACATGTGCCGCTTCAATAAACTCTTTGCTGCGTAGGCTCAAGGTTTGGCCACGCACAATTCGCGCCATATCAAGCCATGCAATTGCACCGATAGCGACGAAGATAAGTACGATATTGCGGCCAAAGAAAGTCACCAACACAATCACAAGGAACATGAAAGGAACAGCGTATAGAATCTCCAAAATACGCATCATAATGCGGTCTACTTTACCGCCAATGAAGCCCGACGCCGCACCATAAAGTGTGCCGATCAGAACAGCAACCAACGCGCCCATTACGCCAACCATCAACGAAATTCGCCCACCCACTAAGGTACGCACATACAAATCACGCCCAAGGCTATCGGTGCCGAACCAATGATCCGCATTGGGCCCAACGTGCATTGAATACCAGTCCGTATTGTCATAGGTATACGGGGCCATCATCGGTAGTACGATCACCGCAAGGGTCATCATCGTCAAAATACACAAACTGACCATTGCCGCTCTGTTACGCATAAAGCGAATTCGCGCATCTTGCCATAAGCTGCGGCCAGCTATTTCTAAGTTTTCAGAAAACTTCTCAACCGCGGCTAGGTTTTCTCTTTTCGTTAACATAACCATACGTCCCTGTTAGTAGCGAATTTTCGGGTCAATGACCGCAAGCAAAATATCAACAATGGCGTTGAAAAGAATAAATAGGAAACCAATTAAAATGGTTACACCCATCACCAATGAGTAATCGCGGTTAAATGCAGCGTTAACAAACAGCTTACCGATACCCGGTAGACCGAAAATCGTTTCAATCACCACAGACCCCGTAATAATACCGACAAACGCAGGCCCCATGTACGACACAACAGGCAGTAAAGCAGGCTTCAAAGCATGGTTAACAACGATATAGGGATAACTCAATCCTTTCGCGCGTGCCGTGCGAATAAAGTTACTGTTGAGTGTTTCTATCATTGAGCCACGGGTGATACGGGCAAAGGTGGCAATATAGAGCATCGACATACCCAGCACTGGCAGTACTAAATATTGGAAACTTCCATCTAACCAACCACCAGCTGGGAATATTTTCCAATGCAAGGAGAAGAGATAAATTAAAGCTGGGGCGAGAACAAACGACGGCATCACCACGCCAATCATTGCCGTCGACATGATGGTGTAGTCAATCCAAGTGTTATGTTTTAGTGCGGCAATCGTGCCAATGGAAACACCCGCGATAACGGTAAAAATAAAAGCGATAAAGCCGACTTTTGCCGAGACAGGCAAGGCAACGGCGATCAATTCATTCACCGTATAATCTTGGTATTTGAATGATGGGCCAAAATCACCTTGCAAAATATTGGTCAAGTAGGTGAAGTATTGCTCAGACACAGGTTTGTCTAAGCCATATTTGGCTTCAATGTTGGCCATCACTTCCGGTGGTAAAGGACGTTCGCTTGAGAATGGGTTACCAGGAGCGAAACGCATGAGAAAGAAAGATACCGTGATCAACACCAACATGGTTGGTATCGCTTCCAATATCCTTTTTGCGATGAATTTAAGCATAAACTCACTCTTTCAGTCTGTGACAATGAAAATTAGAAAGACGCTGCATGTAAATTACTATCTGAAGATAGCTACATGCAGTGTCTAAGTCGTTATATTTTTATCAGCGTAAGTGGACTTACTTTGCTGTGATATAAAGATCTTTTGAGTAGATCTTATCTTCCGCATTATTCACCGGGAAGCCGCCTACATTAGGAGATACTAAACGAGATTTAACATACTGATAGATAGGGGCAATTGGCATATCTTTAGTTAATTGCTTTTCAGCATCCAGATATAGCTTAGTGCGCTCCTCTTCTGAGGTTGATTTCAACGCTTTTTCAATAATTGCATCGTATTCAGCGCTTTGGTAGTGCAAACCACCCGTGGTGTTATTGCTCACCATTAAGGTTAGGAATGAAGACGCTTCATTATAGTCACCACACCAACCAGCGCGTGCCACTTCAAAGTTACCTTGATCTTTAGAATCTAGATACGTTTTCCACTCTTGGTTCTCTAATACAACGTCAAGACCTAACGTTTTTTTCCACATAGAACCCAGTGCTACAGCGATTTTTTTGTGGTTTTCCGATGTATTGTAGAGGAGGCTGAATTTCAGTGGGTTGTCTTTATTAAAGCCCGCTTCAGCTAACAATTTTGCCGCTTCTGCATCGCGCTCTTTTTGCGTCATCTTGCCGTATGCTGGCATTTGAGGATTAAAGCCAGCCGTAATTTCAGGTGTTAAGAAATAAGCTGGTTTTTGGCCTTGACCTAAAATCGCATCACTCACAATGTTACGGTCGATAGCGTAAGAAATCGCTTTACGTACGCGAACGTCGTCAAATGGTGCTTTTTTGGTATTAAAAATGTAGTAGTAGGTACATAGGTTACCCTGAATCGATACTGATTCCGGGTGTTCTTTCTTCAGACGCTTGAAGTGCTCTGTTGGCAATTCATTGGTGAAATCGATTTCGCCTGATAAGAAACGGTTCATTTCTGATACTTGGTTTTCAATAGGCAGGAAGGTAACTTTGTTAATGACTGTTTTGCCATTGTCCCAGTATTGCTCGTTACGCTTTAGTACTAAACGCTCATTGACAACCCATTGATCAACAACGTAGGCACCGTTACCAACAAAATGCTCAGGCTTGGTCCATTGGTCACCAAACTTTTCTACGGTTGCTTTATGAACGGGTTTCACGGTTGTATGGCCCATCATCATGACGAAATAAGGCACAGCATCTTCAAGCTCAACAACGAGTGTATGGTCATCTTTAGCTTTAACGCCAAGTTCACTTTTGTCTTTCGTTCCTGCGATAATCTCTTTGGCATTTTTCATCTTGGTATATTCCATATACCAAGAGTAAGGAGAAGCCGTTACAGGGTCGACGGCGCGCTGGAAGCTGAAAACAAAATCACCAGCCGTGACAGGATCACCATTTGACCATTTTGCATTTTTGCGCAAATGGAAAATGAATGTTTTGTTGTCTGCCGTTTCCCAACTTTCTGCGACACCAGGAATGGTTTTACCATCCGAGTCTTGGTTCACAAGCCCTTCCAATAAGTCACGAATTACATGCGACTCAGGAACACCTTGGGATTTGTGAGGATCGAGTGTGGCGACTTCAGTACCGTTACCACGAACGAGCTCCTGAACTTTGGCCAATTTAGTGCCGGCTGGAACATCAGCCGCGAGAGAAAAAGTAGAAGTGGCAGCCACTGCCATACTCGCCCCTAGAAGAAGGGCTTGGGTGATTTTATTTTTATACATGCATAAACTCCAAGTTTTTATTTTTGCATCCATGACTTCCTTGAGAGCTCTCTAGCATCGCTAGAACTTTAGATTTATTTAGCGCAAAAACTAAGCAGAAAAATCTAAAAACTCCTAAGGATAGCGGCACACATTAGCAACCATTGAAGTAATTTGCCATAAAATCGTAGCAAAAAAATGCATAATTCCATGGTTTACCTAATGGAATAGATAAATAGCCCAACAATTAACTCAAACTCAGTGAATTAAAGTTACCAAGCGCCATCTGGTCAGACCATAGTGCTAAATCATCTAGTGTTGAGTACATTTTCAGCACGTTTCACTGGAAAATCAGCCTTTTTTTAACATCTTAGTTACGTTAGATCTAACTTAAAGGGATAATCCTGCCATCTAAAAATAAAATCCGTGAAGAGTGTCACTAAAATTGATTAACAATAAATTAACAACGTGTTGATTGGTAATAATAAATAAACACTTTCACCGAAAAGTGTAATCTAATACTTACGCAAATCGACATTCAGTTTACGCGATGCTCAAACTGGCACTAAGATGATCGAGCTCAATGTAACGAATCAGCTCCATGGCCGAACGAATGCCCAATTTACTTTGAATTCTCGCTTTGTAAGTACTGACTGTCTTCTGATTAATATCCAGTTGATTAGCTATCTGCTTATTGGTCAAACCTTGAATCAACAAATTTGCCACACTCAACTCTCTGCTGGATAGTCTTTCATTGAGTCGAAAACTAGGTTGAAAATTAACTGTTCGCCCAACTTCCCCCATTATGCTCTGAATGGTGTCAGTCAATGCAGCTGATTTCACAATGTGGCGCGCATGTGCAAGTTCTGCAGATATTGCTTCATGATATTCATTGAGAAAAATAAGTCTTCCCTTAAAATTCATCGATTCAATATGCTGATGCAACTGCAAACTAGCGTCTTTACTACAGTAGCTATCCACAACCACTAAATTAAAAGGTAAATCACGCAATCTCTTTACAGCGCAAGCGAGATCACTGGCAACGACCACCTGCGTAACGCGTTTTTCTCTCATCAACATTTTTCTTAGGGCATTAGCGCTAGTCGAATTTTCTCCAACTAATAAGCAATACACACCATCTTCAATACTTTGATGGCTTAACTGCTTGCTGATATTTTTGCTATACAGTTCAGCGAGATCGCCAATCGGCATCGGCATCGCCGAATAATAACCTTGGCAAGTATCCACGCCTAAATGACGTAAATATTGCCAAGTATCTTCGTCCTCCACACCTTCGACAACACAATGCAAGCCTAAGGATTGCGCTAGCAATAAGCACATGTTGGTGAGTTGCTGGTTTTTATAATTGGTGGAGAGATCACGGACAAAGCTTTGATCTACTTTAAGCTCTGTAAAGGGTAATTTCGAGAGCTGACTTAGAGAGGCGTAGCCTGTGCCAAAATCATCAATGGATAAACCAACACCATGCATTCTTAAACGCGCAAGATTAGCCAGTGATGCTGTCGTACCGTTATAGACATGATCTTCCGTCAGCTCGAGCGTGAGTTTATCAGTGGGAAACGCGTATTTGTGACAGAGAGTAAGAATAGGGTCACAGATCAGCTGTTGTAAATTACTCTGGGAGATATTGATTGATAACTGGAGATCGGCTGACAAACTACCTAAAGCCGATAATGCTTTATCCAAAACAATTAAAAACAGCTTATCCATCAAATTCAGCTCTTCAATAAGAGGCAGAAAATGCGCAGGGCTTAATACACCATGAACTGGGTGATCTAATCGGACAAGTGCCTCGACTCCAACCATGGCACCCGTTTTAAAATCAAACTGAGGTTGATAGTAATTGAATAACCAATCTTCACTGAATGCTGTTTCTATCTCTTTGTACCCTAATGAGATAGGCGTAATGCTTGCGG
The DNA here is from genome assembly GCF_963888495.1 of Vibrio sp. 2-2(8). Classification (NCBI taxonomy): domain Bacteria; kingdom Pseudomonadati; phylum Pseudomonadota; class Gammaproteobacteria; order Vibrionales; family Vibrionaceae; genus Vibrio; species Vibrio sp. 2-2(8). The sequence continues at coordinate 112,444 of NZ_CAWPJM010000011.1, forward strand.
CCTGTTGTTCACACTTCACATGAAACGCATGAATCACGGTTTCAAGTTGCTCAATAGAATAGGGTTTTCGTAAAACATCGACAAAATTAAAGCTCGCTAAACAGCACATGTTATAAGTAAGGTCTAACACGGCATCGTCAACAGCACTCAATATAATAATTCCGAGTGAAGGATGTTTATCCCCAAGCATCGACAAAAGCGTAACTCCGTCCATTTCCGGCATATGAATATCACAAAAAACCAGCGATATCTCTTTGCGCAAGCATAAAGCCAACGCTTGGTGTCCATTTGCTGCAATATCGACGTTATTCAACCCAAGCTGTCTGAGTTTCAGTTTCAAACTCGTGGCTTGAATTCGATCATCTTCGACAATCAAAATGTTCATTCGTCATCTACTCGTTGCTGTTTATCTAACCATTCTTGTGCTTGTGTAATCACGATTTTCATTTCCATTATCAGTCGTTGTTTTGCAGATACAACAGCTTGTGGTTCTAATTCGCGCTCCAAGCTAACCGCAAGACTCGCGAGATAATCCAGTTGAAGCGCTCCGGCAGAGCCTTTAACACGATGGGCTATCATTTTGTAATCAGAATCATGCTTTTCGAGTCTATCGACCTCGGCCGCTAAAGATTCTGCCACAACAGAAGCAATTTCACTTTTTTCACTCGGTAAAAAGCTCTCAAGCCAGCTTTTTGAGTCAACATTTACTAAAGGATACATAGAAAGATAACCACTCAACATAGTATACAGCGACGCCAACGAGTAGGGTTTATACAACACGTGTTCCATACCAGACTGGTAAGCCTTCTCTGCGATCAACCGTGAGTCTTCTGCCGTACAACCGATAACCACCTTATATCTCTCTTGCGGAATATGATTTTTAACAAATCTTGCTAAAGCGAAACCATCCATTTTAGGCATATGGCAGTCCGTTAGTAGTAAATCGAACTGGCTGTCTTCGCTTTGTAAAAGATGGCATGCCTCTTCTCCATCACCAACGATGGTTGCTTGTACACCAAGTTCATGCAGCTGTTTTTTTAATAACAAACGGTTAATAGCGTCATCATCAACCACCAAAACATGCCCGCAAAGTTTCATTTTTTTTGGTTGAACCAGCACTTGCTCACTATCTTTTATCTTATCAATAAGCAGGTCAGGATAGAGATGTTTTTTGGTCATTATCGCGTCAAAATCGACCAAGGATACACCACCTTGACTTACCGAAACCTGCCAACACTTCAGCCACTCGATAATGCGTTCGTTAGTGCAACGGTAGTTACGTTGACTCAACGGTTCAGACAGCGGCTCACCACAAATGGGAAGCACTATCGTTACTTGAGTCCCCTCATTCAGCGTACTGGAAACCGTGATATGACCATCCATTAGATTGACTAAATTCGATACTATTGACATACCAAGCCCAGTACCGCCATATTGGCGAGTAATGGTTTTATCCGCTTGCATGAATGGCTTAAATAACGAATCCAAGTGCGCTTCATTCATTCCGCACCCCGTATCTTTTACGGCAAAGACTATCTGTTCTTCCGTCAATTCAACGTGGATGGAAACCGTACCTGCCGTAGTGAATTTAACAGCATTGGCTAATACATTGGTAAGAACCTGATTTAAGCGTAATGCATCAAACTTTGCGTAAATAATAGCTGTCGGCACCCAATCAACAACGAACTCAACGCCTTTCAACTTAGCACTCGCTTCAAAGCTTCTAATGGTGGGACATAACTCTTCTAAAATATTATGCTGGCGTATATCTAATTGTAATTGCTGAGCTTCCATTTTTGAAAAATCTAAAATCTCATGGACATGGTGCTTAATTCTCTCGGCAGAACGAATTGCATTCGTCAATAACAAACGGCTCTCATCGTTTTTAATTCGAGTTGATAAAATCTCCATCAACCCTAGCATGGCCGCAATTGGCGTTCTAAGCTCATGACTCATTACAGCTAAAAAATGATTCCTCGCATCTACAGCTTCTAGTGCCTTATTATTAGAATCACGTAATGCTAATTCTGAGAGCTTGAGTTCTGTGATATCACTGCAAACGGTCAAGTAATGAGTATCCCCACTCTTGGGATGCGCAATCGATTCATGATTAATGACATAATATTTCTCATCAATCTGATAGTGTTTATTCGACAGATCGACAGATCCGATGCCAGTACATATGAGGCAATTCACATCATCACTAATTAGAGAAGCCTTGCTACATTGCTTATATGAACGGTTAGATAACACTACTTTCCCATTCACATCTGAAATGAAGATCATGCTGGGTATTTTATCGAGCAAATCTGTCAGCCATTGCACTTGAACTTCTGAAAGTTTTGAACTGATTTGACTGTATTTTAAGGAACTTTTTAACTTGTAAAATATAATTATCCCAAATAATAATAAAAACAAAAAAATACACATTGCAATCAAAGAATAGATTGTAACTTGCTGCTTATCATAACCATAATTCACATTCACTTTCTTATGGAGTGATTTTAGTGCATTAATCTCAGACTCAGTTACCATAGTTAAAGATCGGCTGAGCATTTCAAACAATATCGACTCATCCTTTCGAAAGACCATACCGATATTAATAGAGTAACCTTCATTATCTATTGCTGGAAGTATCAAAAACTTATCACCAAGGTATGCCATTTGCTGATTTATAATATCTTGATTCATTAAGGCATGAGTTATCTTACCTGATTTTAAATCTAGAATAACCTTTTTAAGATCTCTATAAACTTTAACTTTTTTATTATCTTCATAGATTTTTAAGTGGCTATATAAGTAACCAGTACGATCTAATATCGCTAATTTTTTCTGTTGAAAAGGCTTTTTAGTGACCACATAACCAAATTGTAAATTAGTGTAAGGTGGGGTCGCTATAAAATCACGATTATCGATGTCATCGACATTTAATGAAGGCAATAAATCGACTTCATTATCGATAAGCATTTGTCTAATATCTCTACCATTGGCCGGCACATACTGAAATTTAAGAAAGCTTTTTGACTCAATGAGCTTGAGTAAATCATGGACATATCCCTTCACCTGATTATCACCCTCATCACAATAAGAGAGTGGATATATATCTTCTTCTATGGTGTATCTGACAATTTGATTGCTATTTTCTTGACTTAATAATTTTAGGCTATCTTTATTATTCAAAAAATAAACATTAGTCGAGTCTATCTTATTAGCTGTATTTCCTGTTGCTTCAGCAAGAATGAGTTTATCAAAAATGCTTTTTAATTCATTATTTCCCATCGGCAAAATGATTCTATTTATTTCGACACCTAATCGACCATCTGCAATAATCTCACCGTCATATCCAGAATTAGGGCTGATATAATGATTGAGTGATATATAGTTGGTTATCGTTGCATCGGCTAAACCTTGCTTCATCACTTCTGCTGATTCTAAGAAACTTTGTGCTAGTAATATGTGTGGGTAATGGCTCTGCTCTAATGTTTCACAATAAGATGAACCTTGTACGCAAACCCATTTCAAATGATTCATATCTTGCTGATTTAATTTTTTGTCCCTTAGCCAAATCACTCGTAGGTTATTATAGAGCGGCAAACTGAATAAAATGTTTTTTTCTCTCTCTTTTGTTTTGCTAAAACCAATAGCAAAATCCACATCACCACCATGCACAGCAGCAACAAGATCAGTTATCGATTGATAGCTACGATATTCAATTTTGACATCAAGCTCTTTTCCTATTCCTACCGCATAATCATGTTGAATACCGATTGTATTCTCAATACCGCCCCAATAAGGTAGCCAAGGTTCAGACAATACACCCATTACAATGACTTTTTTTGTTTTTAAATAGGTACGTTCCGAATCTGATAAATAATCGGCGGCATAAACAGTATTAAAAAGTAAGTTAATTGCTAAAATTAACAGCAAGTAGATACGTAACAAATTCATTCTCGTGATATTGATTCCAATATCCAACTAGTTTAACGATCCTGCTCCTCATTGCCAAGAATAGGGCATCAGAACAAAATTGATTAAAATACATATTTATCAACACGTTAATGCGGTGTAGGAATAATCTTACAAGAGAATAAACCCATAAAATTAAAATGTGAGATGCATATCCGCACCAAAACATAATTTCGGTGCGGATATTATTAATGAGATGAAGTACGAATAATTTCAGCTAAACTTGATAAGCGTCGTTGATGCTCAGCGACATAAGGATTACTACTATCCCAAGCATATCCTGCAAGAATAGAGCAAATCATCTGCTTTATTCTTGAGTTGGGCGTTTGGTAAAAAATCACCTCTTGTAACATGCCGTTGTACCAACCTTCCACATAAGTGCGGAACGTATCCACTCCGACCATTAATGGCTGAGAATACTCTTGCTGCCAATCTACACTTTCTTTTTTTAGTTGGCGTACAACACAAGACACCGCTAACTGAGCCGATTTCATGGCTATCGTTACACCTGATGAAAACACCGGGTCTAAAAATTCACCAGCATTGCCTAATAACGCATAATTTACCGTGGCCAACTGCTTAACATTTGCAGAATAGCCGCCTAGCTCACCAGCAGGATTAGGGTATTCGGACTTCGAAAGCAGTTCCGCCAGCTCAGGCATTTCATTCACCAATTGCTGGATCGCCGCAATTTTATCACTTGGATAGCCGTCAAAAAACGACGGTTCACCGACAACACCTAATGAACATGTGCCGTTAGAAAAAGGAATGAGCCAGTACCATACGTCAGGATTACGCGGATGGACGGAGATCAGTATCTTGTTTCGGTCGTAGTCTGGTTGTTCAGGGGAGATATGATCAATGATATGGGTAAAGATGGCTTTTCTCGGAGGTAAACACGATGGCTCTTCCAAATCGAGTAACTTAGGCAATACTCGGCCAAAGCCACTGGCATCCAGCACGAAGTCGGCTTCAATTTGATACGTTATACCGTGTTGATCCGTCACCAATAATTGTGATTTATTCTCTTCAAATTCGATATTCGTCAGTTGATGTTGATAACGAATTTCAACCCCTTGCTTAACAGCAGAATCCGCTAATACTTTATCAAATTGACTGCGCTGTACCTGAAAAGTGGTTCCCGGCCCATTCGAATATTTGTCGGTAAAATCAAACTGAGCGTACACACCATTTTTTCGAAAGGCAGCACCATTTTTATATTGAAAACCCGCACGCATAACATCAGGTAACATTCCCGCCGCTTCTATCACTTCCATACAAGCAGGTAATAAGCTTTCGCCAATAGAAAAGCGTGGGAAAAGTGCTTTTTCGATAACCAACACGCGTATGTTTTGCGCATGGAGTAATGCCGCGGCAGTCGAACCCGAAGGGCCCGCACCAATGATAACAACTTGAGTTATCTCTTTATTCATGAATTGACTCGCATCGATTTTAATTAAGCTTGGGCTTTTAGCTCTAACAAGGTGTGGCCAAGGCCAATATTGTCGGTCCGTTTGATCACCTGTAATCCTGCTGCTTGAACGATTTCTAAGAAATCTTCGCTGCGATAGAAGCGACTATTACCATTTGCAAGGCAGGTAAAATACAAAGAGGTGGCATTGAGGCTATAAGAAGCCGCATCGTACTTCTGTGAATCCCAGAACAGTTCCAAAATATAAACCGTCGAATATGCAGAAAGATTGGCGCGAACGCGTTTTAAAATACTCAAAATTTCCATTGGCGAAAAACAGTCTAAAAACTGGCTCATCCACCACACGTCCGCATTTTTTGGTAACGGTTGTTCTTTATCGAGCATGTTGGCTGGAAAAGGATGAATACGCTGCGTAAAACCTTGTTGCTGCGCGTTAGCCATCGCCATTTCCAACTGTTGTGGCAGATCCACAATCGTCACTTCAACGTCTGAATCATAGTGACAACATTGCAGTGCCCATTTACCCGTATTGCCACCAATATCGACCAAATGTTTCGGTTTTTTACGAAACACTTCTTTCAGCAAAATAGGAAAAGAACGATCGGAATAGAAGTGATCGAATTTGAACCAACTCTCTTTAGCTTGCTGGGGCAAACGCGATAAACCTTGGTAGATGGTATCCCAATCGCCGAGTTCTTTCAGACCAGCAGGCTTGCCTTCGGTGATCGATTCGGTTAAGTGCATCATGGCGGCATAACAAACGTCTGCCGTGAAATCCATATTGGCTTGCGTCATCCCATCATGCAGCAAAAAAATGCCTAGATTAGCCAATGAATAATTCGGTTTATCCCATAAAACAATGTGGGCACTGATGGCCATATCGAGTAATACTTTAACGCCATACTCTGACACGCTCGTTTCTTGAGCAATTTGTTCTGCGTTTAAACCTTTTTCGCCAGCATTATCTAATGCAGCCAGTATGCCTAAGTCACGTAATGTACGCGCCGTATGAAAAACGATGGGGGCAAAAGATAATTTTTGAGCTTCGGTTTTTGCCTCTAAAGCGTTATAAGGATCTATTTTTTGATTTAACACATTAAAACCTAACTTTAATTTGTGAACAATATCCAAACACTTAATCTAAGTTCGACTCAATTCTTAAAAATCAATATTTAAGTCAAGGATACAAACGTTTATAGTTGCGAAGAATAATCTTGTGCCATAGTATTTAACCCTATCAAAAACAATGCAATATCTTATGTCAAATCAACAGCAAATAATCACGTTAAATATTGATACTTGGGTTGCAAATTCTGCAGGCTTATCTCACCCTTCTGATTGGCAAAATTGGGCGAGAGAAGAGATATGGCCTGACGATAATACGCTCAACACAGACCATATTCCTCCAATGATGCGCCGCAGAATGAGTCGTTTGAGCAAATTAGCCGTGCAGACTGCACTGACTGCCATAGAATCACAACATATTGATTACATGGTATTTTCATGTCGTCATGGCGAACTTCATCGTAGCGTTGAAATCGTGAAGTCAATATTAACTGGCGAAGAAGCCTCACCAATGGCATTTTCACAATCTGTTCATAATACAGCGGCAGGCCTAGCAACCATCGCTTCAAAACAACCGATCCCGTTAACCTCGATTGCAGCAGCACAAAACACATTTCAAAGTGCCATATTAGAAGCTTGGCTCTATTTAAATGGGCACCCTAGTCACAAAGTGCTTTTGGTTGATTTTGATGAGCCATTACCTAGCGACTACCAACAATACGAAGAGTGGCAATTTCAAGGCTATGCCTTAGGGGTAACCCTGTCTCACGGTTCAGATTTTACACTCTCTATGCAGACATCTGATACCAAGCCACAACAGCCGCAAGCATTGTCGTTTCTTCACCACTATTTATCAGAAAAATCTGAATGGATCATTGAGGGCTCGCAAAGCGCTTGGAAATGGCAACGAAAATGTTAGAGTTCAACCGCTACTGGCGTATTGCTGCTACAGGTTTTTGTTTTTTTATATTTGGTTTAGGCGGATTAACGCTGAGTTTTATTATTATCCCACTGATTGCATTATTTTCATCGCAAACAGATCGTCGAGAATATAAAGTTCAAAAATCAATCCAAAACTCATTCAATATATTTTGTAAGTTGATGAAATTAACAGGTGCCATCGACTATAAAATAACCAACGCAGAACTATTAAAACAGGATAAAAGCTGCCTTATTATCGCCAATCATCCAAGCTTAATTGATTATGTTCTCATTGCATCACAACTTCATCAGTGCGATTGCTTGGTTAAGTCAGCTATCTGGGCCAATCCTTTTATGAAACGGATTGTTCAAGCCGCAGGTTATATCCCCAATGAAACACCTGATGATTTGTTAAATGTGTGCGAGGAACGCATGAGCCGCGGAAACGTATTATTGATTTTCCCTGAAGGCACGCGAACCACACCCGGCGTTAAACCCAAATTGCAGCGCGGTGCGGCGCAAATCGCAATCCGAACTCAAAGAGACTTACGCATCGTACATATTACCGTTTCTCCGAGTTTTCTCACAAAAGAGCAAAAGTGGTACCAAGTTCCTAAAACCAAACCCTTTTTCCATGTGGAGATAAAGGGTAAAGTTGCCGTCACACCTTTTATTGAAGGTGCTGATAACCCCACCACTGCAGCACGACGTTTAAATCGCCACCTTGCAGAGGTGATTTTCCCCCAAAACAATAACCAGAAATGACAAAACTATTGAAGTTATCGACCCATAACGTCAAGTTGCAGCGAAGCGGGAAGTGTATATCAAGGTTTTGTTCAAAACGGCTAGAACATTATATAAGTAGGTTGAAGTGGAATTACTACACACAGAAATAAAACAGCTCATTATCGACGCACTAAATCTTGAAGATATCTCAGTTAACGATATCGAAACTGACGCACCACTTTTTGGTGATGGGTTAGGTTTAGATTCTATCGATGCTTTAGAGCTCGGTTTGGCCATTAAAAAGAAGTATAATATCGTCATTGACGCTGATGACTCCAATACTCGCCAACACTTTGCATCAGTGGCAAACTTAGCAAATTATATTTCATCTCAAACTAGCCACTAATAAATAGATAGCGTTATGACAGAAGTAAACCAACAACAAGTATTTGATCAAGTTAAAGAAGCTCTCGTTGAACTATTTGAAATTGATGAAGCCGATATTCAACCAGACGCTCACCTTTATCAAGATCTCGATCTCGACAGTATTGATGCTGTAGATCTTGTCGTTCACTTACAAAAAGTGACTGGCAAAAAAATCAAGCCTGAAGAGTTTAAAACCGTTCGCACCGTCAATGATGTGGTGGAATCGGTTATTGAACTTGTTAAGGAAAGCTAATGCGGCGATTGCTGACGATTTTGTCTGCAATCGTCCTGCTTACCTACCCACTCGCGGTCTACTTCGGGATTAATCAGTTTGGTTTGCAAGCTATAGGGGGTTTCTTAGCCGCTATTTTTGCTTTAAGAATTCTTTCTGGTTGGCAAGCCAAACTTCAAGAACTGAAGCAACTGGCTTGGATTAGTGGGTTCGTTGGTATCACTTTGGTGACTTTGGGGATGCTCTTTCAGCAGCATGGTTGGCTACTGTTTTACCCTGTTGTGGTTAATGTATGTCTTTTGGCTCTTTTTGCCTTGAGCCTAACGCAACCGCAAACAGTGATTGAACGGCTGGCGAGGCTGCAAGAGCCTGAACTTCCTCAAAGTGGCATTGAGTACACACGCACGGTCACTAAAGTGTGGTGCCTCTACTTCATCATGAATGGAGCCATCGCACTTTATACCTGCTTCCAATCTATCGAGATCTGGACGTTGTATAACGGATTGATCAGTTATCTCCTTGCTGGCAGCCTCTTTGTAACGGAATGGCTAGTAAGACAAAGGATTCGCAAAGGCTAGGTACGCTATGACTTTCGGCAACCCCGATTTTTGCTCGCTTGCAACGTTACTCTCCTCACCAAGAAACGATTCGCATTGTGTTGCTTTTGACCTCAATAACACCATTAACTGGGCAAACTTTGTCGCCGATGTCAGCCAACTAAGCCGGCAATTAGCATCGCGAAATGAACATCATATTGCACTGTGTGCTGGCGATAGCTATCGGTTCTCCGTCGGTTTTTTCGCCGTCTGTTACACGCAAAAATCATTAATTCTGCCCGGTAATTATCAACCTGCGGCACTGGCAGAACTGAGCCAAAACTTTGAGTTGTTGCTGTGTGATGAGGCAATAACAATACCCAATTCTACGCCAACTCTCTCTCTTAACCATTTAGCGCTACCCAACGACATGCGCGATGAAGCCGTTTGTTTTGCACCACTTTCATTAGAGACACAAACCGTGACGCTGTTTACGTCAGGCTCCAGCGGTCAGCCTAAGGCTATCATCAAAACACTGCGGCAGCTTGAAGCTGAAATTGCCATTTTAGAACAGCTTTGGGGCGAACAGCTCATTGGTGCAAAAGTGGAAAGTACAGTTTCTCATCAACATATTTATGGGCTGCTATTTCGTGTGTTATGGCCACTGTGTGCAGGGCGAGCATTTGCCCGCCACAACTTGGAATTTCCAGAACAAGTGACCGCACATGCGCATCCGGACACTGTGCTGATTAGTAGCCCTGCGCTATTGAAACGCTTATCACAAGAGCATCAGCCAAGCCCAATGCGCACACTGTTTTCTTCCGGTGGCCCGCTTCCCTACTCTGCTTCTTGTCACGCAAAAACCCTGTTTGGGCAACGACCTATCGAAGTGTATGGCAGTACGGAAACTGGCGGCATCGCTTTTCGGCAACAGCACAGTGCAACGCAGCAATGGCAGCTTTTTCCTACTGTTGAAGCAAGACTTAACAGCGAGCACTGCTTAGCCTTGCGCTCTGCACATATTGATCCAAATCATTGGTATCAAACAGCCGATGAATGTGAGCTTTCCGACCAGCAGCACTTTACCTTGAAAGGTCGCACCGATCGCATCATCAAAATCGAAGAAAAACGGATCTCACTGGTTGAAGTGGAGCAGCGTATTGAACAACTGCCGTGGATCAGTGAAACAGCCGTGTTACCACAGCAAGACGGTGAACGTTTGATCTTAATCTCAGCGATTGTACTGTCAGCCAGCGGCACTGAAAAATTAGCTCAACTTGGAAAGGGGAAGTTCTGGCTGTTGCTGCGCTCTGAACTGCGCCAATGGTTAGAACCTATTGCTGTACCTCGACGCTTTAGAGTGGTAAAAGAGATCCCTCTCAACAGCCAAGGTAAGCGCCTTGTTGCTGAACTAGAAACACTATTCCAACCATAAAAATAACGAAGCCCAATAGATTATGGCCAAAAGAACACCCACATTATTATGTGCTGACACTCAGCCTCACACGGTGAATTTGACGCTGCGCGTTGACGCCGACATTATTGATTTTTCAGGACACTTTGCACATTTTCCATTGCTGCCAGGCGTTACCCAAATCGATTGGGCACTGCGCTATGCACGAGAATACTTATCTGTACCCACAAGCTTTCAAGGTATGGAAGTGATCAAATTCCAAGAACCTATCTTGCCAGACATGACCGTTCAACTGGCATTAAGTTGGGATGAGGAAAAACAGAAACTCGCGTTTAGTTATAGTTCGCAGCGTGAGGGTTTAAACATCATTCACTCATCAGGAAAAATGAAGTTGGGTGAAATCTGTGGCTGATTATCAAGCTTGTTTTTTAATTCCGTGCTACAACCACGGCAGCACAGTAGCAGAAGTGGTCTCATCACTCAGCGCATTTGAACTTCCCATTTTACTGGTTGATGATGGCAGCAATCAGCAAACAAAACCGGCGTTGAGCAACGTCGCCCAGCAAACACATGTTCACCTAATTACCCTAGAACAAAACCAAGGAAAAGGTGGCGCGGTAATGGCTGGCATTCGCCAAGCGCAGCAGTTGGGGTTTAGTCACGTCATCCAAATTGATGCCGATGGCCAACATGATTTACAAGCGCTGCCTAAATTACTGGCCGCGTCAAATCAACATCCAAACCACCTAATTTCTGGTCAGCCGATTTACGATGACAGCGTACCCAAAGCGCGTTTATATGGCCGTTACGCAACGCATATTTGGGTTTGGATTGAAACGCTATCCTTTACGATCAAAGACAGTATGTGTGGTTTTCGCGCGTATCCCGTAGACCTCACCGTTGAGGTGCTCAATAACCATAAGATCGGCACGCGCATGGATTTCGATATCGAAATCTTAGTTCGCATGTATTGGCACGGGGTCGATATCGATTTTGTGGAAACCCGCGTCATTTATCCTGAAGGAGGCGTCTCTCATTTCGATGCACTATGGGATAACGTCAAAATCAGTTGGATGCACAGCAAATTATTTTTTGGCATGTTACCGCGTATTCCTCAACTGCTGAAACGCAATCAAAGCAGGCACAACAAAAGTGGTGCAGAGCCAAACCAGCACTGGTCAAAGCGTCAAGAACGAGGAACGGTTCTGGGTATTAAAGCGTTACTGGCGGTATATAGCCTACTCGGGCGGCCAATTTTTAACCTGATGCTGAAACTTGTAATGAGCTATTACTACCTTACCGGAAAACAAGCTCGCCAAGCCTCTGAACAATATTTACAGCACTTACAAAGCTACGCAAACCGTCGCCAAATCACGCTGCCAAATCATCTCTCTAGCTATAACCATCTGCTCTCTTTTGGCCACACTATGCTGGATAAATTGGCGGCATGGAAAGGCGATTTTTCGGTAAAAAACTTGACCATCCATGGTCAAGAACTGTTCCAAACTTTAGCAGAACGAAAACAAGGTGTGCTTCTTTTAGGATCTCATCTTGGAAATATTGAACTGTGCCGCGCTCTGGGACGTCGGCATTCTCATATTAAGATCAATGCGTTAGTCTTCACCGAGCACGCCGAACGCTTCAATGCGGTAATGAAAGCGATCAATCCCAACTCAGAACTGAACCTCATTCAAGTGAGCCGTTTGGGCCCCGATACCGCTATTTTGCTTCAACAGAAAATAGAGCAAGGAGAATGGGTGGTGATCGTCGGAGATAGAACGTCCACCAGCAAAGAGACCCGAGCCGTATGGGCCGATTTTTTAGGCCAACCCGCACCGTTTCCACAAGGCCCTTTTATGTTGGCCTCGGTGTTGAAAGCTCCCGTCTACCTTTTGTTTGGCTTAAGAGACGAACGTTCTAAAACTCCACATTTTAACGTCTATTTCGAGCACTTTAGTGACAACATAGATTTACCGAGAAAAGAGCGACAAGCGGCGCTAGCGCAGGTAGTACAACGCTACGCTGATCGGCTGGAACATTACACACTGCAAGCTCCACTGCAGTGGTATAACTTTTTCAACTTTTGGACTCTAAGTAAACAGCAGCATGATGATTCAGACAGATAACCGCATAACTTTTGGCGTCGATCGCCTCACCATTGAAGATGTTGTCGCGATTTCGCAAGGCGCGCAGGCCAACCTCAATTCTTCAGCGGAATTCACCGCTAAAATTGATCGCGGCGTCGCTTTTCTAGAACGACTTTTAAAAGAAGAAGGCGTGATTTACGGTGTAACCACCGGCTATGGTGATTCATGCACCGTTGCCATTCCGCCGAATCTAGTAGACCAATTACCACTGCATTTGACTCGCTTTCACGGCTGTGGCTTAGGCGAGATATTAAGCCATCAGCAATCTCGCGCAGTATTAGCAACACGCTTGTGTTCACTAGCGCAAGGTGTCTCTGGTGTGAGCCATGAACTGCTTAACCAAATCGTCACCTTGATCAACCACGATATCGCCCCTCGTATTCCACAAGAAGGTTCGGTCGGGGCAAGCGGCGATTTAACGCCACTCTCCTACCTCGCGGCCACACTGATTGGTGAGCGCGACGTGCTTTATAAAGGTGAGATGCGCCCAACTCAAGATGTGTTTAACGAACTGGGTATTCGCCCGATCAAGCTAAAACCAAAAGAGGGATTAGCGCTGATGAACGGCACATCAGTCATGACTGCTTTGGCCTGTTTAGCCTATAAACGCGCCGAGTATTTAACTCAACTCTGCACCAAAATTACCGCCATGGTGTCTGTCGGTATTCAGGGTAACGACTTCCATTTTGATGCCGCACTATTTGCCGTCAAGCCGCATCCTGGCCAGCAACAAATCGCAGCATGGCTACGCGATGACTTACAAGCAGAGCGCCCACCTCGCAACAGTGACCGCCTGCAAGATCGCTATTCATTGCGCTGCGCACCCCATGTGATTGGCACCGTACAAGATGCACTGCCGTGGCTACGTCAACTGATTGAAAATGAGCTCAACAGTGCCAACGACAACCCCATCATCGATGGCGATAATGAACGCGTACTGCACGGCGGCCATTTTTACGGCGGCCACATTGCCATGGCAATGGATACCTTAAAAACACAGGTTGCTAACCTAGCCGATTTGCTCGATCGCCAAATGGCGCAATTGATGGATTACAAATTCAACAACGGTTTGCCGTTTAACTTAACTGGCGCAGAAGGCGAAAGAAAACCGATCAACCACGGCTTTAAAGCCGTGCAGATCGGCATTTCAGCGTGGACGGCCGAAGCCTTGAAACATACCATGCCTGCCAGCGTTTTTTCACGTTCGACTGAGTGTCACAATCAAGACAAAGTCAGCATGGGAACCATTGCCGCGCGTGATTGTCTACGTGTGCTTGAACTGACAGAACAAGTGGCGGCCGCCTCGCTGTTGGCAGCGACCCAAGCAATAGAATTGCGCAAACGTCATCATGAGCTGGATGAGCAACACATGAGTCACAATATCAAGCAGATGCGCTTAGCCGTGTTACAAGAGTTTGATTTTGTGGTAGAAGATCGTCCGCTAGAACATGATTTGCGCCACTTTATTAGCCGCATTCAACAACGCCACTGGACACTTTACTAGGAAGCGCGATGAGCGATGTACTTCATCCATTGGAAAGTGAGGTGACTTTAGTCACCTCGTTTCAAGATGCCGACCCAATGGGCGTTATCTACCACGGCAACTATTTTCGTTTTTTTGAAGAAGCACGCCGCGTGCTGATGGAAAAAATTGATTACAGCTATCACGCGATGACTCAGTCGGGCTACCTATGGCCGGTGATTGATGCACACGTGAAGTACGTGAAAGCAATCCCGTTCAACCATACGATTCGTGTCAAAGCGACCTTGACGGAATGGGAAAATCGCTTGCGTGTTGACTACATGATTTTTGATAGCCAGACCGGGCAACGAATGTGTAAAGCGCACACCACTCAAGTAGCGGTTCGCATCGACACGCAAGAGATGTGTTTCGCTTCCCCAACGCTATTTACCGACAAAGTGCAGCACTGGCATACCTACGGGAAATTATGATGCACCGTTTTCTCTGGCTAACTTTAGCTCTATTCTCGCCCCTACTCTGGGCACAAGTGACAGACCTCGCTTCACTGCAAGCGCAGTTGGCGAAACACCAGATCGTACGCGGAGAGTTTACTCAACTCCGCCATATTGAGATGTTCGAACAACCACTGTCGTCAGCCGGGAAATTCTTGCTCGATAAACAAAATGGCTTACTTTGGCAACAAAACTCACCATTTCCAGTTAATTTGGTGCTAACTCAAGACAAGCTTCGCCAAACTTTTGCTAACCAACCACCACAGGTGATTACCGAAAAAGAGAACCCAATGGCGTTTTATTTCAGCCATCTCTTTTTGTCGGTATTTCATGGTGACACGCAGCAATTGAATGAACAATTTACGATGACGCTGCACAGCGAAGATGGCCAGTGGCAGTTAAATTTAACGCCGAGAAATGCGCCACTGAGCTCGGTGTTTACCTCGATAACATTAACGGGGAGAGATGACATTGATGGTTTGATCCTGCAAGAAGTGCGAGGCGACAAAACCGAGATTCAGTTTACTAACCAAAACCACCAGCCAGAGCGTTTAACCCATGCTGAGCAAGCACAGTTTAACTTCTAAATCGAACCGGCTGGCATTGTTCTGGTTGGCTTTTGTGACCCTTTGTCTTGGCTTACTACTCAAGCAGTGGTTCTTTTCGGCGGCTTCACCGATCGAGACGGATATCCTTAAGCTACTGCCGGTCAACCAGCAAAGTGTGCTCGCCGAGCAAGCGTTTGAAAAAGTCACTACCAGTATGAGCGATAAGGTGGTCTTTATTGTCACTGCGCCCAATGAGGCTGACCGACTCAAATCCGTTACAGCGCTAGAAAGCGAGCTCAAGCAGAGTGGCTATTTCAAGGATGTGGTTGGAAAAATCGATGCCACTCAACAGAGCACTTGGGCCAGTTACTACTTTCAACATCGAGCACAACTGCTCACCAGCGAGCAACGCAATCAGCTCAGTCAACATCCCGAACAACAAGTGCAAACCGTGGTGCAAGCCCTATATAACCCTTTTTCTGGGGTAACAGGGCAAGAGCTCAGTCATGACCCTTTTCTGCTATTTCGCGACTACTTAGCGCAACTTAGCCAGCTATCGTCTCATTTTCGTTTGCAAGATGGATACTTAACCCGCGAGTATCAAGGCCAAAAATACGTGCTGATCACCGCGCAGCTCAACGACTCACCATACAGTTTCAAAGCGCAACAAGTGGTGCCCGATATTGCTCAATGGCAACAACGCATCAAGCAACAATTTAGTGCGGACATTTATCACACTGGTGTTTTATTTTACGCCGATTTTGGTACTCAAAGTGCCAAGTCAGAAATCAGCACTATTGGCCTTTTCTCATTACTCGGAATTGTGCTGTTGGTGATGCTGGTTTTTCGCAGTGCCATGCCTTTACTGTTGGCACTGCTCTCGGTATCCGTTGGGTTAGTGGTTGCCATGGTGATCACCACCGCGTTTTTTGGTCAGATCCATCTGTTTAGCTTAGTGTTTGGGGCCAGCCTGATTGGCGTTTCAATCGACTACGCCTTTCACTACCTGACCGATCGCCTTGCCGCAAATGAACAATGGGACAGCGTGCAAGGACTAAAACATATTCTGACGGCCATTACCTTAGGGTTAATCACCAGTTTAATTGGCTATCTCGGTCTACTGGTCGCCCCTTTCCCCGGCTTACAACAGCTAGCGCTATTTTCCGCCTTAGGTCTCGTTGCCGCTTACGCGACGGTCGTGGCTTGGTATCCGATTTTGGCCAAAAAACCAAGTTCATCGAGAACGCTTCCCGGCATCACTTATTGGTCTTTATGGTTTGCGCTTTGGCAAAAGCCATGGGTTAAATGGGGCCTACCCACGGCGTTATTGATCATCAGCAGTCTTGCCCTGACGCAAGTGCACTACAACGACGACATTCGACAATTACAAGCCATGCCTAGCGACTTGAAACAGCAAGAGCTGCAAATCAGCGCCTTGACTGGTATTCAATCATCACAGCAAATGTTGGTCGTCAGTGCCAACGATGATGAAGCATTAATGCAACAGTTAGAAAAATTAGATACGCAATTTTCACAATGGCAACAACAAGGCGTACTTTCTGGCTACCAAAGTTTAAGCCAAAACATCAGCTCGCTTAAGCGTCAGCAAGAAAACTACGCACTGGTTGAAGCACTGTACGCAAACCAAGGCGCAGCAATGGCTCACACGCTGAAACTATCTTCGGCTCCTAAACTGGAAGCGTCATTTTTACCCATGACACTGGCGCATTATTTAGCCCATGATGTTTCCCAACCGCTGCGCTTTCTTTATTTAGGTAAAGTTGAGCAAAAAGTGGCGGCGGTAGTGCTGTTGAAAGAGGTTTACCAAGCAGCAGTAATTAAGCAGTTTGCGGCGCAAAATAGCGACTACGCCTATTTGAATAAAACCGAAGAGATCTCAACCCTGTTTGGGCAGTATCGCCTTAAAGTGATGGAGTTAATTGCGCTGGCTCTTACCTTGATCAGCGCTCTCACTATTTGGCGCTACGGCGTGAAACACAGCATTCGCATTATGTTACCTTCCCTGATTGCTTGCATCGCTGGGTTAGCCGTCACCGTCGCAACAGGCTCTACGCTCAATTTATTCAATCTATTAGCGCTGGTATTAGTGATAGGTATCGGTATTGATTACACGCTCTTTTTTGCCGAACAAGCACGCAGTCACAGTACCTTGCTTGCCATAACCCTTTCGGCACTAACGACTTTGCTCTCGTTTGGTCTGCTTGCTCTTAGCCAAACTCACGCCATCCACAGTTTTGGTTTGACGGTACTGAGCGGCATTTTCGTTGCTTGGTTGCTTTCACCAATGGCGATCAAATCACAACCTGCCGCCATGAAAGCGCATGAGGAAAAACTATGATGATGAGAATACGCCGTGCGCTGCCCTTGCTGTTACTGATGTTGTCTGGCTGCTCTTTAGTGCCAAACCAAGCCTCCACGCAGGTAGAAATTAGCCCCAACACATTCGTTACTCTGCCCAAACCTGCGCAACTTGGGTACCAAGTCACGGCAAGTCAGTTGATCAGCGCCCATTGGCAAGATGATAACGGCCAGCATAATCAACAGCTTCCGGTCCAGTTGCAGGTCACCGATGACAAGATTGTGCTGGCAGGGTTTTCATCTTGGGGAACGAGGATTTTATCGCTCAATTATCAGCAAGATACTATTGAGACCAGTGTACTCAATGGCTTGGAAAACACCTTGCCGAAGCCCGAACAGATACTCTTTAACCTGATGATCACGCTCTGGCCGCGAAATGCTTGGGAAGCCCCGTTAAATAAGGTAAAGTGGCAAATCATTGATGATGAGAATAGACGAACACTCATCAATGAACTGGGTGAAACAGTGATTGTTATTGATTATCAACATCCCTTCGCGATGAAGGGCGATATTCGCTTCCACAATCAATTATTGAATTACACCATTACGATTACAACGCTCAGTGCTCAGTACCTTTTGCCGCCCACACAACCGTAGACAGCTATCATGAACTCATCCACGACTTCTCCTATTGATTCTCGCTCACCTATTTATGTCCAAGACTGCGGTTTTCACTGCGCGATGGGGAGTGACTCGTCGCACATTCACCAAAGTTTAGCGCAGGGCTATTGTGACAACATGGTGGCTGACGACACGTCGCTCAATAGTGGCACCGCAACCATAGTAGGCCGAGTGAGTGAACCGCTACCAGAAATCCCAGCGCATTTAAGTGCGTTCAATACGCGTAACAACCAACTGGCTTTATCGGCACTGCAACAAATCGAACCGAGCGTCCGCCACGCGATTGCCACTTATGGCGCAGATCGCATTGCAGTGGTGGTTGGCACGAGCACGTCCGGCATTGCTGATGGCGAAATCGCACTCGCCCACAAGTTAGAGCAGGGCGAATTTCCAAGCGACTACCACTACTACAAACAGGAATTAGGCAATTGCAGTGATTTTATCGCTCGCTATTTTACAATAAGCGGCCCCTGCTACGCCATTTCGACCGCCTGTTCGTCCAGTGGCCGCGTCTTTATCACCGCCAAAAGAATGCTTAATGCTGGGTTAGTTGATGCGGTGATTGTCGGTGGTGCCGACACTTTGTGCCGCTTAACACTCAATGGTTTTAACGGTTTAGAGGCATTGTCTCAACGTTTGTGTAAACCGTTTGATGCACAGCGAGATGGCATCAACATTGGTGAATCTGCCGCTTTTATGCTGCTGGGTAAAACGCCGTCTCAGCAACACGCTCACGCCATTGCGCTATTGGGTGCTGGCGACAGTTCCGATGCACACCATATTTCTGCGCCCCACCCAGATGGAAACGGTGCAGAACAGGCGATGCGTAACGCGCTGCAAGATGCCAAATTAACCGCCAGTGATATCGGCTATATCAACGCTCACGGCACCGCAACACCGCTCAATGACAGCATGGAAAGTAAAGCGATTTTCCGCGTTTTTGGCCAGCACGTTGCGGTGAGTTCAACCAAACCACTCACTGGACACACGCTCGGTGCGGCCAGTGCAACCGAAGCCGCCATTGCTTGGCACATACTGCAATACCAATTGCCTTTGCCCATTCAGCGCTGTGCTAACAAAGCGCCAGACATTGATATTACGCTAGTGGAAACCACCCAACATTTAGAAAACAAGGCCATTTTAAGCAACTCCTTTGCTTTTGGTGGCAACAATATTAGCCTCATTTTTGGTTACGTTAATGACAAAGCTTCCTGCAATTGATCAACTGCTGCCTCATCAAGCGCCGATGATTTTGATCGACCGCGCGCTTGAGGTACAGAGCGAATCTATCCACTGCCAAGTGGATATTGAATCGCACCACCTGTTTTTTGACCCGGCGACACAAAGCATACCGGCCTATGTCGGTATCGAGTTTATGGCACAAGCCATTGCCGCGTGGTCTGGGTATCACTCACTTGTCCAAGGCATTCAACCGCCGATTGGCTTTCTGCTCGGCAGTCGCCGTTATCGAGCGCTGTGCGATGCATTCCTGACAGGGCAAACGCTCGATATCTACGCTGAACAGCTAATGCAAGACAATGGCATGGCCGTGTTTAAGGCAAGAATCGAGCACCAACACCAGCTTTTGGCCGAATGCCAATTAAATGTGTATGTGCCATCAGAACAAAAATTAGAAGAAATGAAAATGAGGAGTCAAGCATGACCCGACACGTATTAGTGACTGGTGCGAGTAAAGGCATAGGCAAAGCGATTGCGATTGCGCTCGCCAAAGATGGTTTTGCCATTGCCGTCCATTACATGGGCGACCAGCAAGGTGCCCTGCAAACACTAGCGACCATCGAGCAAAACGGTGGTTCAGGCCGACTGATTCAATTTGACATCAGCAACCGAGCTCAGTGTCGCGAAGTATTAGAAGCCGATATTGCTCTACATGGCGCTTATTACGGCGTGGTCAATAACGCGGGCATTACTCGTGACACGGCGTTTCCTGCCATGACAGAACAAGAATGGGATGGTGTAATTCACACCAATTTAGACAGCTTTTATAACGTCCTCCACCCTTGTGTGATGCCAATGGTGCAAAAACGCCAAGGTGGGCGCATTGTGACTTTAGCATCGGTGTCGGGCATCACAGGCAACCGGGGCCAAACCAATTACAGCGCCGCTAAAGCTGGCGTGATTGGCGCGACCAAATCGCTCGCGCTTGAACTGGCTAAGCGCAAAATCACCGTCAACTGTGTTGCTCCGGGTTTAATCGATACCGGCATGGTAGATGAGCACGTCAAAGAGCACGCACTGCCACAAGTTCCTTTACGCCGCATGGGTGAACCCGAAGAAGTCGCAGGCCTTGTGAGCTATTTAATGTCTGATATTGCCGCTTATGTTACTCGCCAAGTTATCTCGGTTAATGGAGGCTTAGTATGACCCGCCGCGTTGTCGTTACAGGCATGTCCGGCGTGACTGCTTTTGGTAATGACTGGGCCAGTATTGAGCCAAAACTCAGAGCTTGTGAAAATGCCACTCAATATATGCCCTCCTATGAGCAGTATGAGGGTTTAAACACTAAACTCGCCGCGCCAATAATGGGCTTTACACTGCCTAGCCACTACAAACGTAAGCAAGTCCGAGGTATGGGCCGTGTGTCACAACTGGCGACCGTTGCCACCGAAAATGCGCTGCTACAGGCGGGCTTAATTGGTCATGAAGTGCTGACGAATGGCCAAACCGGCATCGCTTATGGTTCATCAACAGGCAGTACCGATGCCATCGGTGCGTTTGGTGTCATGCTCAACGAAAAAACCACTCGAGCCATTACCGCCACCACTTATGTGCAAATGATGCCTCACACTGCCGCGGTGAACGTAGGTCTATTTTTCGGGCTCAAAGGCCGCGTCATTCCAACCAGTAGCGCCTGCACGTCTGGTAGCCAAGCCATCGGTTACGCGTACGAAGCGATCAAACACGGCTACCAAACCGTAATGGTGGCGGGCGGTGGTGAAGAGCTCTGCCCTACCGAATCGGCCGTATTTGATACCTTATTTGCCACTAGCCTCAAAAACGACCAGCCAAAAACCACCCCACGCCCGTATGATACTCAGCGTGATGGTTTAGTAATTGGTGAAGGCGCAGGAACTTTAGTGCTTGAAGAGTATGAACACGCCATCGCACGCGGTGCCGTCATTCACGCAGAAATCATCGGTTTTGCCAGCAACTGCGATGCCGCCCATGTCACTCAACCACAAATGGACACCATGCAAATCTGCATGGAGATAGCGCTGCGTGATGCCAAGTTAAGTGCAGATAAAATTGACTATGTTTCGGCTCACGGCACGGCGACCGACCGTGGTGATATAGCCGAAAGTCACGCCACCGCAAACGCGTTGGGTAAAGTGCCGATCAGCTCGTTGAAAAGTTATTTTGGTCACACATTGGGCGCATGTGGCGCGGTTGAAGCTTGGTTAGGTTTAGAAATGATGCGCAGCGGTTGGTTTAATCCAACCCTTAATCTAGATAACATCGACCCGCAATGTGGCGATCTTGATTACATTACAGGCACAGGGCGTGAGCTGGATGTGCAATACCTAATGAGCAATAACTTTGCTTTTGGTGGCATCAACACCTCGATTATTTTTAAGAAATTCAGCGAATAATCCCATAAAAAGCCGTTGCCCACACAACGGCTTTTTTTACGAGTTTATTTATCCGGCATTTGCCTCTTAAATATTGGTCGCCTGCCAAATACTCGCCAGCAATCAGCCAATACCTTTCGCAAGCACTTCAAGGATTTGCGGTCTGAAAATAAAAAACACCGCGCCGAGCAAACAGAGCCCTACCCACACAAAATCAAGCCTGAAAGGCTCTTTCATGTAGATCAATGCAAAAGGCACAAACACCGATAAGGTGATCACTTCTTGCAATATTTTCAATTGGCCAAGGTTTAATACCGTATAGCCAATCCGGTTAGCGGGTACTTGGAAGAGATATTCAAACAGGGCAATTCCCCAACTGACTAACGCTGCAATAATCCACGGTTTGTGGCTGAGATCTTTTAAGTGAGCGTACCAAGCAAAGGTCATAAATACGTTGCTGATCAACAAAAGCCCAATAGTCATCACGACGGGAGGAAGGGTGAACATTAAGACAAACTCCAAAATAAGCAAACACGAACTGAACTCACAAACGAGCGGAGTCTGCGCTCAACGTTTCCCTTCGTCAATATTATTGATGAGCGCTAAGCTGCCTAAAATACGAACCAATTCAGCCAACATAACAACTGACTGAAATGGCTTGTGTTTCAAAGTTTTTAGGTAGAAAGCTTACGGGTAGATTATACCAGTGAATTCTCGATACATTTCTTGTGGCAGTTTACTTCTATAACACTTCAGAAAAAGCCAATAAAGGTACTCGAATTGATACCGCATTTAACGCTATGTTATGAATCATTCTATCTGTAGCCGTACAACAATCTCCAATAATGGAGACTTTATATTTTTCCGCTTTCTTTGATATTGCCGTATGCGTAACGCAATTCTGAGTCATCATTCCACAGATCAGCAACTCATCAACATCGAGCTTTCCTAGTGATTTTTCTAGATTAGTTTGATGAAAACCATCAGCGTGCTGTTTACAGATAATTTCAGCATCAGGGCATATTGACATTATTTCAGAGTGAATTCTCATACCGTCACTTCCTTCTTCAAAGAAAGGTGCCATTCCTTGAGGTGCAGAAGATATATGTTGAATAAAGAATACAGGAACATGCTGTGCGTTGGCTTTAGTAATGAGCTGTTTAATGTTGCTCAGGGTTTTATCTGTATTCCACAAAGGAAATTTTCCGTCAGGGAAATAGTCGTTTTGTATATCAATTACAAGCAATGCTTTTTTACCCATTTTCAAATCCTGTTTTTTTAAGTTTTGGCTCAGAAAAATTATGAGTAACTTGCTGCATTACTTTTAGAGGCTAAAATGACATTAAAGAGGTTAAAAACGACAAATTCAGAGATAGACATGTTAAAAATTACGATTGGAATTTGCGAGTATCCTTCAGTATTGAAGTCAGCTGTTTACGGTCTTGAAGAGATGTTTTTGCTTGCAAGCAGAGTTTGTTGGGAACAAAGGATTGAGGTCTTATTTGAACCAGTCATTATTTCGCATGATGAGCTTATAGAGGATAGCTTTACAGTTGTTTTGCTACCGCCTGCTTCAATAGATGATTACTACTTGGTCCCTGAAGCCAAACTTATTGAATGGCTTAGAAAGCAGTATTCCAAAGGTGCAGTTCTATCATCTGCTTGTGCGGGGGGATTTATTTTGGCCGCAACTAACTTAATTGGTAAAAGAGAAGTGACAACTCATTGGGCGTTAGCAGAAACATTTTCCAAAATGTTTCCTAGTATTACGCTTAATAGCAATAAGATATTGGTCGATCACGGTGACATAATTACGGCGGGCGGGATGATGTCGTGGCTAGATCTAGGGTTTGAGTTGATCGCCAAATATGCATCTCCAAAAGTTGTGCGTCAACTTGGTAAAACGCTGGTTATCGACACAGCACAGAGAGCGCAGAGTTACTACCAACAATTCAATCCTTCGTTCTATCATGGTGATATGGCGATTGTTTCGGTCCAACAAATAATGCATCAGAGTTATGCTGAATCGTTGCCTATAAAGCAGTTAGCAAAGCAAGCAAACGTTACCGAACGTACGATGCAACGAAGATTTTTAAAGGCTACAGGTCATAACCCTAATCAGTATTTGCAGCGTCTTAGAATACAGAGTGCGTGTGACTACTTGGAAAGCACACAACATTCATTTGAGTGGATAGGAAATCAGGTTGGTTACGAGGATATCAGCGCGTGTCGAAAGGCCTTCATTAATATTGTGGGATTAACGCCACGAGAGTTTAGAAAACGATTTTCTTGATTTTGTCTGAATCAAAAATTCCCAAAAATAATTTATCAGCCCCAATAATCATATTCTCCACGCTATCAACGCACACAATGCCTACAGCCCAACCCACACCTTGGCTCTAGAAACTATGCAGCAAAACCGTTTTGAAAGATTTGCGATGATTTTAACGATGACGAAAATGGCCCATTCGATAGAAAAGAAGCGAACAGAGCAACAAGCCGCAGCCGAAAATCTTATTCGCTGGCATCGATTCATCATAAATCAGCACGCTCAGAACCAGTGTCCAGATTGGCTCAAGCAGCATTAATATCGCCGCATTGGTAGGGTTGGCGTGCTTTTGACCTACGGTTTGCATCAAATACCGCAAACTGGTGGCGAGTAATACGCTCAGAGCAAGCCACTTCCATGTCATCAAACTTATTTGATCTGGCCATGACTCAAACAGTAAAGAGAGTAATACCCCAAGGCAGCCGCCAACAAACAGTTGTAATGTAGTGAGCAACATCGGCGGCAGATTAGCCGAAAAACGACTGTTAAAGTTAAAATGCAATGCCAGGCTAAAGGCCGCAGCCATAAACCACAGCTGGCTAGTCGCGACGACCCATTCCCCATTCCACGACAGTAAAAAAAGCCCAATCAGTGCAATGGGTAGCGACAACCAAAATGCGCGCGCCGGTTTAGTGCCAAACAGCGGCCATGCTAATAACGGAACAAACAGCATAGAGAGGCTCATGATGAATGCGCCCTCGCCTAGCGTATCGCTAATGGAAATCGCGTGGATCCAGCAAAAAATCGAGCCACCTAGCAACACGCCCACACTCATCGATTTTAAACAATCGTGCAGTGAGGCTTGGCGCAGCGCTTTAAGACAAAATGGCAGTAGGCACAGCGACGCTAAAAGAAAGCGCACACCAATAAAGCCAAAAGGCGGTAGGCCTTGAATGGCTTGTTTGGAAAACACCCAGCCCGCAGCGGCCAATAAGGTCGTGATAACTAAAATTAATTCTGCGCGTCGGTTTGCGTACATAGCTTGGCTTATCGTGAAATGAGTAGGAGAACGATTGTAACGAGATTTTTGATCGCGCGTTACTCTCGATTACTTTTATCGTTAATGGTCGGAGGTGCGCACGGAATAAAAAGACGGCCTACCGAAGCAAGCCGTTGTTCTTAAAGAAAATAGAAAGGGCTATAGCGCTTTAACCAATTCCGCAATTCCCTGCCAATCACCTTTATCCATTAGATCTGTCGGTACCATCCACGTACCGCCACACGCCACTACGGATTTAATCGACAAATAATCTTGAACGTTACTTGGGCTAACGCCACCTGTTGGCATGAAATTGACCGGATAAACGGCCGTCAATGCTTTGAGCATGGCCACGCCACCTGAAGGCTCGGCTGGGAAGAATTTCAATGTGCGCAAACCCATCTCCATCGCTTGCTCAACCAAACTTGGGTTGTTGACGCCCGGAACAATTGCCACATGACGCTGTTGGCAATATCTCACCGTGGTTGGGTTAAAACCGGGGCTGACTACAAAATCCACGCCCGCCTCAATGGCTTGATCTACTTGCGCCGTGGTCAGTACTGTCCCTGCGCCAATCAGCATCTCTGGGTAGGCGGCACGCATCAAACGAATCGATTCTGCAGCCGCTTCTGTTCTAAAGGTCACTTCCGCGCATGGCAACCCATTTTCAACCAATACTTTGGCCAAAGGGACCGCTTGGCTAGCATCATTAATCGCAATCACAGGGACGATTTTGATTTCTTTCAATCGTTGTTCAAGAGTTTTCATTTCATAACCTTATAGTAAAACGCTTTTTATAATAAGAAGCTTAGGACAGCGACAATCACAAACGCGATGCTACCAAGCAGTGTTTCCATCACAGTCCAAGTTTTGAGTGTGGTTTTCTCATCCATTTCCATCAAGCGAGAAACCAGCCAGAAGCCTGAGTCATTAAAGTGAGATAGTACCGTTGCTCCACCAGCAATCGCAATCACGATAAAACATAAATCCAACTCACTCAAACCCGTGGTTTGTGCCACAATTGGTGCAATCAAAGCGGCGGTGGTGGTTAGTGCCACGGTGGCAGAGCCTTGCGCCACACGTAAGCAAGTTGCGATAACAAACGCCGCAACTATGATAGGCATGCCGGTATCGGATAACACGTCAGCCAATGCTTGGCCAATGCCACTGGCGCGCAACACACCACCAAACATACCGCCCGCACCTGTCACAAGAATTACCGCACAGATAGGCGCTAACGAGTCACTGCACAGTTTTTCCAGCTTGTTCATTCCAAAATCTTTGGCAAACACCAGTAAACAAGTTAGCAGAGTCAGCAACAGGGCCACCGGGGTTTTACCCAACATGCGTAAGAATTCAACCAATGGCGCTTTACCGTCAATCACGCCTGCTACCGCAAGGGTATTAAGACCTGTATCCATAAAAATGAGCAGCACAGGCATCACTAAAATTGCTAATACCGTGGCAAATTTTGGCAATTTATTTTCATCAATAATTTGCTCGGTATTAAAAAACGCTTTAGAGAGTGGAATATCAAATTTCTTACCCGCATACAGGCCAAAGAGGTAAGCGCCAAAATACCAAGTAGGAATCGCGACCAAGATACCAACAATCAGCAGCAGACCAAGATCAGCACCTAAAAGATCTGAAGCCGCAACTGGCCCAGGATGAGGCGGCACAAAAGCATGCATCACGGCAAAAGCACCTGCTGAAGGCAGCGCGTATTTCAATGGTGAGCCACCAAAGCGCTTCGCTACACTAAAGATGATCGGCATCATCACGATCAATCCCGCATCAAAGAAGATGGGAAAACCAAACAGTAATGAAGCAATACCCAGTGCAAACGGCGCTTTTTCTTCACCAAAGCGGCCTATCAAGGTATCAGCCAGCACTTTAGCACCACCCGTCACTTCTAAAATTTTGCCGATCATCGCACCTAAGCCGACCAGCAAAGCAACGGACGCTAGGGTTCCACCAAAACCAGACATCATGGTTGGGACCACTTTTTCCGCCGCAACGCCGGTGGCAATTGCAGTGCCAAGGCTGACTAAGGTTAATGAAGCGAAGGCGTGTATCTTCAACTTCATGATTAACATCAGTAGTGCTGCAATCGCACATCCCGCGATTGCTAATAGGTAAGCAGGGTTACTGCTTTGAGTCATCAATTCCATGTTCTTCACCTTATATCACGTATTGTTTTGTTTGTGTTTCAGTTCACAAATCTCTAAGTTACGGGTAACATGTTACCGATAACATGGATAAGATAAAGTCATATTTCCAAGTGAATTTAAAAAATGAGATCCAGCTCAGAATACCACTCAAGGAGTCCGTATGACTGGTAGTAGCATTATTGTAATGGGCGTATGCGCCTGCGGAAAAAGCACTGTAGGCGCGAAACTGGCCCAGAAATTAGGGGCGAAATTCATCGACGGTGACGACCTTCATCCAAAAGCCAATATTCTCAAAATGGCAGGCGGAGAGCCGCTAAATGATGACGATCGCAAACCTTGGTTAGAGCGCATCCGTGACGCGGCTTTTAGCTTAGAGAGTAAAAATGAGCATGGCGTGATTGTTTGCTCTGCGTTGA
The DNA here is from genome assembly GCF_963888495.1 of Vibrio sp. 2-2(8). NCBI lineage: Bacteria > Pseudomonadati > Pseudomonadota > Gammaproteobacteria > Vibrionales > Vibrionaceae > Vibrio > Vibrio sp. 2-2(8). Next base: position 140,316 of record NZ_CAWPJM010000011.1, read on the forward strand.
AAAAAACCTACCGCGATCAAATCCGTGACGGTAACCAAAATGTGACCTTTCTCTTTCTCGATGGCAGTTTTGATTTAATCATGAAGCGCATGCAAGCGCGTAAAGGCCACTTTATGAAAGCGAACATGGTGGAAAGCCAGTTCAATACGCTAGAGCGCCCCGACAACGAAGTGAAAGTCGCTATCGTTGATATCGATACGGATATTGATGAGGTTGTAGAGCGCGCCCTAGTGGCATTGCGCGATCTCACTTTAGATGGTCAAAAGGTGTCAGCATGAGTACAGACTTAAACCCAACCATCACAGCCGTCACCGAACGAATTATTCAGCGCAGCCGTACTTTGCGTGATGAGTTTCTCAACCGCGCCAAGGCACAGCAGCACAGTGGCAAGGGTAAAGCATCACTCTCTTGTGGTAATTTGGCTCACGCCGTCGCCGCCTCTTGCTCTCAAGAAAAAGCGCACATTCTCGATTTAACGCGTTCTAACTTAGCCATTATCACAGCATACAACGACATGCTTAGCGCGCACCAAGTGTATAAAGATTACCCTGAGCAAATCAAAAAAGTGCTCGCCCCATTTGGCCACACGGCTCAAGTTGCTGGCGGCGTTCCTGCGATGTGTGATGGCGTAACGCAAGGCCAAGCGGGCATGGATATGTCGTTGTTCTCACGCGATTTGATTGCACAAGCCACGGCATTTTCACTCAGCCACAATATGTTTGATGGCACATTACTGCTCGGTATTTGCGATAAAATTGCGCCCGGACAACTGATGGGCGCGCTGGCGTTTGCGCACCTACCAACGGCTTTCATTCCCGCAGGGCCAATGTCCACTGGCATTACTAATGATGAGAAAGTCGATGTTCGCCAAAAACACGCGGCAGGTTTGGTTGATGATAGCGCGCTGCTGAATATGGAGTGCGCTTCGTATCACTCCCCGGGCACTTGCACTTTCTACGGCACTGCCAATACCAACCAATTAGTGTTTGAGACGATGGGTTTAATGCTGGCAGGGTCAGCGTTTGTCGCTCCCTTTTCCCCACTACGCCTTGCATTGACGCAACATGCCGCGATCCGCCTTGCCGCCATGAGCGATGGCACGGCGCATTTCCGTCCACTTTATGAGGTGGTGACAGAAAAAAGCGTAGTCAATGGCCTAGTGGCTTTGCTCGCCTCTGGTGGCAGTTCAAACCATACCATTCATTTACTGGCTGTTGCTCGCGCGGCGGGTATTGTGCTGACTTGGCAAGATATCAGTGATCTGTCTGACGTCGTTCCTCTTGTGGTGAATGTTTACCCCAATGGTTCGGCGGATATCAATGAATTTGAGCTCGCAGGCGGCGTACCCATGTTGATGACGCGTCTGCATAAAGCGCAGTTACTTCACAGCGACGTAAAACCCGTGTTTGGTGAATTTGCAGATCAACTAAAATCACCGCAATTAGTGGGCCATACGTTAGAGTGGCAAGCGTGTACTCAAACTAAAAACCCCTCGGTAATCGCCCTACCTGATAAGGTATTTCAGCGCTCTGGTGGCATCAAAGTGTTATCGGGTAACCTTGGGCAAGCGGTGATCAAAGTCTCTGCCGTGGCTGAGCAACATCGCATTGTTGAAGCACCCGCCAAAGTGTTTGCTTGCCAGCATCAGGTTGAGCAGGCGTATCAACGCGGCGAGCTCAATCAAGATTGCGTGGTTGTAGTTCGCTTCAATGGGCCAGCAGCCAATGGCATGCCTGAGCTGCATAAGTTAATGCCGATTTTGGGCAACTTACAAAAAGCAGGCTATCAGGTTGCGTTAGTGACCGATGGTCGTTTGTCCGGCGCTTCTGGCAAAATTCCTGCGGCTATTCACGTCTCACCGGAAGCATTAAGAGGAGGCGCAATTGCGCTTATCGAAGAGGGAGATAGGATCCGCGTCGATGCGGTGACAGGCCGATTAGAGAACTTAACGCCAACCGAAGGCCGCGATATCGCCACTTGTGATACTGAGCTCACACAGCAAACTTGGGGGCGCGATCTGTTTAAAGTGTGCCGAGATAATGTCTCTGCCGCCAATCAAGGGGCTTCGTTCCTCTACCCTAATTGATACAACATGAGCTTGATGTAGCCATTGAAGTGACAAACCCAACCACTTCAATGGCTGAATAACAAGCTGACTACAGGCTCTCGCCATCGGTGACACTAAAGCCTAAGTCGAACACTTTCTGCTCAATCACTTCACCAGCCAGTGCGGACAATAATAGCTCAGCACTTTTCTTGCCAATCTCAAACCGAGGCGTTTCTACACTGGTTAGCTTTGGCGAAATCGCTTGACCTATATCGAGCGCGTTATACCCCACGATTGCAATATCTTGAGGAATCTTCAGCCCTCGATGTGCACACTTCATCATGGCACCAATTGCAATGTCATCATTAGTACAGAAGATGCCATTGATCTCTGGCCTCTCTTCTAGGGCTTGTTCGAGTAAATCACCGCCGAGAGTAAAACTTGAATGCTCTTGAGTTAGGAGATGAACTGCGGTTAAGCCTGCATCTTGCATTGCACGATCATAGCCATTCATCCGCAACTGCGTTCGAGTATCAAGACGCGCACCGAGATAGGCAATATGCTGTTTGCCACTGTCGATCATCTGCGTCACCACATGATACGAGGCCTGTTCGTGATCCAACCCCACCGCCATATTGATCGGCTTGTCTGGCAGCTCCATCGTTTCAACCACCGGCACACCCGCCGCTTTTAGCATCTGGATGGTACGTTCGGAGTGGTGCGTTTCGGTCAAAATAAGACCATCGACTTGATACGACAGCAACGAGGCAATTTTCTCCTCCTCTTCTTGCACGTTATAACCAAAGTGAGCAATAAGTGTATCGTAACCTCTTGCTTTGGTTACCGACTCAATCCCTTGAACTAAATTGGCAAACACTTGGTTTGACAAGGAAGGCAGAAGAATACCAATCGCCTTACTTGACGATTTCGACAACATCGCCGGGGCGCGATTTTGTATATAACCTAATTCTTCAATCACTGCGGCAATTTTTTCTTGGGTTGCCAATGCGACCGAATTGGGGTCGCGTAGAAAACGGGAAACGGTCATTTTCGTCACCCCCACGCGGTCTGCGATATCTTGCAGGGTAGGCCTAGTTTTACGTTGCATACTGCTCATTTTTATTCTGTTTTCCAACTGAATGTTACCGTAACATTAAACCTCATGACGACTGTGCATTTCAATCTTTATATCACCTCGTTAAGCTCATACACACAGAGGCAATGGCGTAATTTGTGTGACCAACTCGCACAATTATCAACAAACTCATTAATAATCCCTAAAATGGGCTTGCTTTCTTGCCTCCTCACCCCAAAAAGAGAGTAATGTGAGGCAGAAGCTCTCCTTTTCATGGATCTTTGATTCATCGCAAGGCGCTTTTCCCCCTGCCAGATTAATTAATAGCTTCTGATTTTGAAGCTGCATTCTAAGGAAATAATAATGTCTGATACACCCACTACCGTTGAATATACCGTTGAAACCCTAAAGCCTGTTGTTGAATCTTCCGGTTCTATTTGGGGTTATGTGGCGGGCGGTGTCGTGCTTGCAGTCGTTCTTGGTTACTTTGCTTTTAAAAAGCTCAACAAACCGGCCTTTGTCATTAAGCAAATGCGTAAACGTAACCGCAAAGAGATGAAAAAACATGGTGTGGAAAGTGCCGAAGCGATGGTCGATCTCGATCTTCTACTCGATGCAGTACAAGAGTACGCCACCCAACAAGCGATGAGTGGCACAACCATGGTGCAACTGTTAGCACCATTAAATGACGCCAATAAAATGAAATCCGCAGGAGATTTCTATCATTCAATGGCCTACATTGCCAAAAGCATCAATAACCCGACGCTGGCTAAAACATTACAGAACAAATCAAAACAGGTTCGTTCAAGCTCGCCACTGATGGCTGGCCTGCTCAAGCGTGCTGGCGTTTAACTGGCACAACAGAAAGGTCTGCGATGTGGGTGTATTACCATCACCCACATCTAAAAGCTTTCCCCTCAATTAAGGTTGAAAAGGCAGTGATGAATGGTGCAGAACAATTCGCAGTTGGCCTTGTTCATCTTTCTTAAATGCCCAGCTTTTATCCACCACGGTTTGCTTTCCTTTATTGTCGATGAGCTTAACGTGCCCCATGGTTAAGGCCACATCACCGTTGATGTAGACTGCTGCGTTATCAAAGCTATACTCCTTCCAACCTTTTAGTGCAAAGCCAGAATCTTGTGGGTATTGCTTATCACTGCCGACAAAATAAGATAGCGCTCCGTTTACTTCTGTGCGAAAGGTTTGCTCCCCATTGGCAAGCGTAGGTTTGAAAAGCACCGCACCTTGTTGATAGCCATACGCTTGGTCTAACACTTGCTGTGCCAATTTCTTCGCTTCAGCATGACCTTTTTGTTCATAAGTCTGGCTGATCTTGATTAACGCTTCTCCCCAAGCTTGCTGGGCATCAAGCACCTCTTGGTGGTTAATGTTGTTATTAACTAATACGTTAGAAGCTTGAGCGGATAGCGGTAACAACCCGCAGAGTAATAATGCTGAAATAGAAATTCTTTTATGTGTACGTTGCATGATGAAGGCCTTATCTAATTATCTAGTTGATGGGAGTAATGTGGTTGATGGGAGTAATTTACGGCCTCTCGATGAACCTAAACCATGCGCTTAGATTAACTTCAGATGAATATTCTTTACCCAATACCAACGGATCGCTTACTCTGCTCACCTATTGAATTTATGCGGCGATCATTATGTTTCGTTATCAATTATCTCTCGTACTGGCTCTGTTGCTCACCCTAATCTTAGCCCAAGCTGGCACCGCTTTATGGTCAAATAACGTCGCTAATGAGCACATTCAGCGCGGACAGATCTCCAATCAAATCTTGCAAAGCTTTATGCAGTTGAGCACGGAAAAACAGCAGTTGAAAATTTGGCTTGCCGAGTATTTATTGACGAAAGATGGCAGCACGCTCAAACGAGACATGCGCTTTTCAAAGATTGAAGATTTGCTCAGCGAGCTCTATTTGCTAACCGAGCAAGCACAACAACACGGTATCACCAACCAAGACTTTGCCGAGATCACTCAGCAAATCAAAGTCATTTCTCTCTTTGAAACTAACTTTGGACGATTAAAAACAGCGCTTCGATCCTGGGAAATCGCAAAAATCACAGACAATAATGATCGCTGGCTTTTACTCAGTGACACCTTTGATAAAGTGGATAATACCGACCTACGCCAGCTGCTGAATCAAGCTATTTCTCTACAGAAACAACGTACTGCACGCTATGAAGCCGCAGCGATGAAATCATTATCTGATGTAGAAAATGTCATTGTAACCTTATCATTACTAGGGGTAGTCTTTGGCTTGCTACTCGGAGGCTGGTTACTGCGCACCTTATCCAAACCGTTAGCGGAACTGCTAAAAAGCACTTCAGCTTTAGAACAAGGCTATCTTAACCATCGAGTATCGGTCAGCGGGCCAAGTGAGCTCAGAACCCTAGCGCAGCATTTTAATTACATGGCACAAAGCCTTGAAAATGCGCAGCAAAAAGAGATCGCTTCGCGTCAACTCATTGAGCGAGAAGTTACTGCACGCACCCAAGAACTCGCCAATGCACTCGAAACATTGGAGCAAGCTAAACGCCAGCAGAAAGAGTTTTTTGCGAACGTCAGCCATGAATTGCGTACTCCCGCAACGGCCATTTTAGGAGAAGCCCAAATTACCCTTCGCAGTCGTCAAAATAGTGATGAAGAGTATCGACAAACGCTACAGCGTATCAATGAATCGGCAACCCACCTTTCCTACCGGATCGACGATTTATTGCTGCTTATCCGTCAAGATGAAAAGCTGTTCCAACCGACTCTTATACCCATCACCTTAGAGAACCTATGGCAATCGGTGACGAGACAAGCCACCCTTTTAACTCACGCGCATCAAGTGCAACTTGAATGTCTTCATCCACAACAGGCAAACTGGCAAGCTCGGATCTTTCATACTGATTTAGATAAGCTACTGATGACCGTGCGAATTATCGTCGATAATGCATTGCGCTATGATCCACATCACCATCCTATTACGCTCACTCTGCTAGTTGAGCCCAAGCAATTTCATCTTCAATTACAAGATCACGGTATTGGCATTGACCAAGAGGACCTCGCACAGATTTTCCAACGCTATTTTCGGTCCGAAAACGGCAAACGCTATCGCCCTGATGGCTTAGGGATTGGTTTAACGCTGGCTTATAACATTGTGCAGCAGCAACACGGAGCCATCGCATTCCAAAGCCAACTGGCTCAAGGCACAACCGTTACACTTACCTTTGAACTGGAAGAGGAAGAATCATGAGAATTCTTTTAATTGAAGATGATGCCAGAATTGCCAACTTTATTGAGCGAGGGCTCAAAGCAGAAGGTCACCACATTCAACGACTGAATGATGGGCAATATGCACTTGAAACACTCATAAGCGGCGAGCCCGATATTTTAATTTTAGATCGAATGCTTCCGCACACCGATGGATTAACTCTTTGTCAGCAAATACGTGAAGCCGGTATTGATGTGCGCATTTTGATGCTTTCTGCACTGGGCGAAGTTGAAGAACGGGTTCGGGGCCTACGCATTGGTGCGGATGATTATCTGGCAAAACCTTTTCATTTTGAAGAGTTACTGGCTCGCCTAGATGCGCTGCAACGTCGACATTCTGACTCTGCGCCAATGCCCACTCTACACATTGCAGACTTAACGCTCTGCTTATCAACCATGGCCGTAACACGGGCAGGGCAAGCCATTGAGTTAACCGCCAAAGAACTCTCCATATTAGAGCTATTGATGCATAAACCCGGTCATATTTTTAGCCGAGAACGGATTCTTGCTAATGTTTGGGGTCTCCATCAAGATCCCCTAACCAACGTAGTCGATGTGTATATGCGTCGTCTACGCAAAAAAATTGATGACCCTTTCTCATCAGCACTGATTAAAACTAAACGCGGTATGGGCTATTTTCTCGATAAAAATAGTGGTGAGCAACGCACAGGAAATGGATAAATTTAACTCTTATCTAACAATTACTTATCTGAGAAATTTAATATTCGCTCTGGTGCACAAATTTGTATATCTATAGTGGATAGGGAATTGGCGCGTCTACGGCATTTCTATCCAATTAGAAATATCCTGCTAAAGTTGTTATAGGTATCTTAAAAAACATCAAAACAAGTAATAATGCGATAAAAAGCATGTAATTAGCAGGGAAAGGTAATGGATCTATCGCAAGAAGCACGCCCGAAAGCTGCTTTAAAGTTAAATAAGACAATCTTAAATGCACTTTGGCTGCCTTTGATTATTCTTATCTTTGGTTTATTTACCGCAAGTCATTTTAATCAACTGCATCAGACAGAGCGAATTGAGCATATACAACATGATTTATCTGCTCGATTACAGCAGATTAGTCATGGGGTATCAGAAAAGGTTACGCTATATCAATACGGGATACGTGGCTTTAGAGGTGCGGTAATGACTGCCGGTGTCGATGCATTTGATTATGAGCAAATGTTTCGCTATACCCAGACTCGTGACTATCCCAAAGAATTTCCAGGTGCTCGTGGCTTTGGATTTATCCGCTTTGTTGAACCACAGCAAAAAGAAATGTTCCTTGAGCAAGCTCGCCTAGACAGGCCGGACAAAACCTTCAATATTCGCTCACTTTCAGAGCATAATAGCAGCTTGTTTGTCATCCAATACATTGAACCAGAAGAGCGTAATAAACAAGCGGTCGGCTTAGACATTGGTTCAGAGGCTATGCGTCGTGCAGCAGCTTTAGATGCAGCCAAAAATAACTCGGTACGTCTCACTGCTCCTATAACTCTTGTGCAAGCCAACAAAAAGGCACTGCAAGGGTTTCTAATACTAATGCCAGTGTACAACACCAATAAAATAGCGGATTCCTCTTCTGTGGAAGAACGATTAAGCAAGCTGGTAGGCTGGAGTTATGCACCTATTTTGATAGATGAAGTGTTAAGTGCTGTGGCTGGCCTCAATGACGAGGTTATTCTAACCATAAGTGACATCAATGACGGTGATTCAAAACATTTTTTCACCCGCGGCTCAATTCAAGATAGAACCCCTTATCAAGTAACTCAAACCATTGATTTGTTTGGACGTCAATGGGAGCTCAATCTTATCGCTACCAACAAGTTTATCGAATCTCTACCATTAGATACTTACAACCAAACTTATCAAGAGATCTTAACGGCCACATTATTGCTTATGTTGACTGTTTTTATCATTCAAATGATGCGTTCTCGTCGAGATCAGTTAGCCAAACACAAAATAGAGATCGCTCAAGCAAGGGAAGCCGTACTGACAGAAACCAATCTTCAACTAGAAAAATTAGTCAACCAAAGAACAGAGGAGATTTCGCAAGCGAATGCTCTACAGCGCAGCATTTTGAGCAGTGCGGGTTACGCTATTATCGCGACGGATCTAGATGGATTAATCACTATATTTAACCCCTCTGCAGAAAAACTGATCGGCTACAGTGCCAGTGAACTGGTGGGAAAAAAAACACCAGCTATATTCCACTTACCCGAAGAGGTCGTTCGACGAGCAAAAGATCTGTCGTTAGAGCTAGGAGAAACCGTAGAAGTCGGGTTTGATGCCTTTGTCGCTAAAGCAAAATTAGGCAAATCCGATATTAATCATTGGACTTACATCAGTAAAAACGGCCAACACATTCCGGTTAAACTTTATGTCGGTGGATTAATAGATGACCACGGTCAGTTAGTCGGCTTCTTAGGTATTGCTTATGACTTAACGGAACAGCTACAAAAAGAGAAAGAACTCGCGGAAGCCAAAGAGCAAGCGGAGTACGCAAACCGAGCTAAGTCTGATTTTTTAGCGAACATGAGCCATGAAATTCGAACCCCAATGAACGCTATTTTGGGGTTATTACAGATAACTCTCAATACCGATTTAAGTAGCCAGCAGATCGACTACTTAAGTAAAACACAAAGTGCAGCCAAGTCTCTACTCGTTCTTTTAAACGATATTTTAGACTTTTCTAAAGTGGAAGCAGGAAAGCTTGAATTAGAGCAATCTTCATTTTCACTTCCAGATCTGTTACAAGAAACGGGGATACTACTGTCGTCAAGCCTTCAAGAGAAAGCCATCGAGATCATTTATGATGTTGCGCCTGATGTTCCAACCATCTTGATCGGTGACAGCCTACGCTTACGACAAATATTATTAAATTTAGCCGGTAATGCCATTAAATTTACTGATGCAGGTGAAATAAAAATATCCATAGAAACACAGAAAATATCAGAAAATAATTGCACCTTGCTTTTTAAAGTGTCAGACACTGGTATCGGGATGACCCAAGAACAGAAAGCAATTATCTTTAATGGATTTAGCCAGGCTGAGTCGTCAATTAGCCGAAAGTATGGCGGTACAGGATTAGGTTTATCGATCGTAAAACGGCTAGTGAGCCTGATGAAAGGTGACATTAGCGTAACCAGCCAACTTGGTAAGGGGAGTGAATTTGCGTTCACCACTACATTAAACTTCGCGCCTGTTTGTAATGACATTTACTCGCATCTTACACAGGGTTTAAACATATTAGTGGTAGAAGATAATGAAACCGCACGTTTAATTCTTCAAGACATACTCCAAAAACTAGGCTGCCAAGTGTTTGCTGCGCCCAACGCCGATGAAGCTTTAGCACAACTACACAACTTAGCTCAACAAAACGAAGTAATTGATCTCGCATTTGTTGACTGGAAACTTCCTGATATGGATGGCTTGGCTCTTACTCGATCCATCAAAAACCAGAAAAATCTCAAAAAAATACCTTTAGTCATCATGATTACGGCTTTTGGCCTAGAAATTCTCGACAAACATTTAGAAGACACCCATGAACTTTTAGAAACCGTGCTGATAAAGCCAGTAACGCCAGATCTAATCAAACAAACCATTATCAATGTACTGCAAAGTAAAGATGCAGTATTTGCAGAAACATTCCATCGAATAAATTCAAACGATAGCTTATCTGGTATCAGCATATTGCTGGTTGAAGATAATCCGACCAATCGCTTGGTCGCAACCGAATTACTCAGCGAACGTGGCGCAACAATTATCGAAGCTGAGGACGGCTTTAAAGCACTAGATATACTGCAAAATCAGCAGTTTTCCCTAGTACTGATGGATATTCAAATGCCCGGTATGGATGGTTATGAAACGACTCGTAAGATCCGACAAGAGATGAAGTTTCATCAACTTCCAATATTAGCAATGACAGCTAATGCTCGCCCTGAAGATAAAGCCACCTGTTTAGCTGCAGGTATGAATGACCATATTGCGAAACCTTTCGAGATCAATGATGTGGTTAGAAAAATTCAACACTTCGTAACTCAAAAAACGCTCCCAGCAAAACAACAAGTGGTGGCTACCCATAATCAAAAAATATCGACACCAGCTCAAGAATATGCAGACAAACATGGTATTAAACTCAATCAAGCGATAAATCGAATCGGCGATTTATCCGTTTATCTAAAAGTAATCAATCAATTTGTCATTGATATGCAAGATGCTATATCACAACTGCAATCTACTGAAATTGCCACTGATGTCGCATTGCGTATCTACCACAGTTTAAAAAGTGGTTCAGAAAGCTGTGGACTTACACAATTGTCGGAAAAGTTAGCAAAAGCTGAGCTCGAATGTTCAATAGCAACCACAGAGACGATGAGAAGAAATAGTAGCTTATTGGCTGACGTACTATTTGCACAATCACAACTCAGATCATTGATGAATTTACTCAGCAACGAGCAACTAACGACTACAACACCAGTTGCCATGGATAAAGCAATATTTAGAGAAAAACTGCTCATGCTCGGGAGATGTTTCAACACTTCAAATATGGAAGCGACGACATTATTTGAAGAAATCTCAGCACAATTAAATATGATTGATGAAGAGTTAACAAAACAACTTGCAGAACAAGTACAAAGTTTGGCGTTTGAACAAGCAACTGCAATACTAAAAGAAATCATGAAAAACAAAGAGTTTTCCGATGCTATCTAATTACGGTTTACTAAACTTCAGTAAGAAAACTGACTTCACGGTACTCATCGTTGATGATCAGCCGACTAATATTCAGCTCATATATCAATTATTGAAAGATGACTATCAGATATTGATGGCGACATCTGGAACGCAAGCCATCAACGTTTGCAAAGAAAGTCAGCCCGATTTGGTGCTACTCGATGTCATCATGCCAGAAATGGATGGCTTACAAACCTGCCGCTTGATCAAAAATGACCCTACGATCGCTGATATACCTGTTATTTTTATTACCGGATTAACCGCCCAAGAAGACCAAGATGCATGTTGGGAAGCAGGCGGTGTTGATTTTCTAAAAAAACAATTTAATATCAATACGTTAAAAAACAGAATCAAGGCTCATTTAACCCTAAAGCACCAAGCAGACCTACTGAGATCATTGGCATATTTAGACGGCCTTACCGGTCTTAATAATCGCCGCTATTTCGATCAACACTTAAAGTCTCACTTAGCGCAAGCTTACCGAAAAAAACAGCCTCTCTCGTTATTGCTGATCGATATTGATTATTTTAAACAATACAACGACACATTTGGCCACCTTGAGGGTGATGATTGTTTAAAAAAAGTCGCCACTACTTTGCACCAATGTTGTCGAAGACCAACCGACATCGCTGCACGGTATGGTGGTGAAGAATTCGCCATGATTCTTCCTGAGACGGACCAAGAAGGTATTTGGTACGTTGCTAACCTTGTTCAAGATAAAATCAAAGCACTGTGTATAGACCACCCAGCGGCTGAAAACGGTTTTTTAACCATCAGCATTGGAGGCGCAGTCGACCTAGAAGGTTCCCATTCACCAGAGCAGTTAATTAAATTGGCTGACAACATGCTCTATCAAGCGAAAAACACCGGACGAAACCAAACGAATATCACTAGTGAAAAGAGTACAGACTAAACAAACCAACACTTTCTTAACATAAGAAAAAATAAGGCTAGCTTTTTGGGAAGTGTGATTTTATTAACTCTTATCTAACAATCACTTATCTGAGAAATTTAATATTCGTTCCGGTGCACAAATTTGCATCTCTATAGTTAACATTTATAGCTCGTTGCAGTATTACTGGTCATAAGTTCAGGGCAACCACAAAACGACATCGAGAGTTCATTTCACTAGGTGACTTCTCAATGCCGTATTTGAACCCTCCAGCTGTAGACATAACCACTAACCGAGTTCTTACGCCTACCCCTGCCGTTCATTAAGCTTGCCCACCAGCCGTTTTTTAATTGTTCAGGAGACTCATCATGAGTGATATTGCACTTTCTATCAGCATTCTCTCGCTGGTAGCTGTGCTGGGTTTGTGGATAGGGAATTGGCGCGTCTACGGTGTTGGTTTAGGGATCGGTGGGGTGCTGTTTGGCGGCATTCTCGTCGGCCACTTTACAGGCATGTGGGGTGTGGTTCTTGACTACAATACGTTGCATTTTATTCAAGAGTTCGGCCTTATCCTATTTGTGTACACCATTGGTATACAAGTCGGACCCGGTTTTTTCTCTTCACTTCGAAGCTCAGGACTAAAACTCAACGCCTTTGCCGCACTGATTGTATTGCTGGGCTGTGTGGTGACGGTCGCGCTTTACTATCTGTTTGATGTGCCTTTACCCGTTATTCTTGGTGTATTCTCCGGTGCAGTCACCAATACGCCATCATTAGGCGCGGGGCAACAAATCCTGACTGAGTTAGGTGGCCAAGAGAACATGCTTGACCTGACGGGTATGGGTTATGCGATTGCTTACCCCTTTGGCATATGCGGTATTTTGCTGACCATGTGGCTGCTCAGAATTGCCTTTCGTGTCAGTGTTGACGCCGAAGCCGAAGAGTTTGAGATCCACAACGGCCACAAAAAAGAGAGCTTACACACCATTAACGTTGCGATTAAAAACCCCAACTTAAATGGCCTGCTCTTAAAAGACATTCCCGCGCTCAGTGATGGCGATATTGTGTGCTCGCGCCTTAAACGTGGTGAACACCTTTCCGTGCCCAAACCCGATTCACGAGTTGAAGTGAATGATTTGCTTCATCTGGTCGGCGATAAAAAAGCGTTAGAAAAAGCACGCTTGGTGATTGGCGAAGAGGTCGATGCATCACTTTCGACACGCGGCACTGAGCTGCGAGTACAGCGCTTAGTCGTCACCAACGAGATTGTGCTTGGTAAAAAGCTGCGCGATCTGGATTTAAAAGAGAAATACGACGTCGTAGTTTCGCGTTTAAACCGTGCCGGGGTTGAGCTTATCCCAACCAGCCAATCTACCTTGCAGTTTGGCGACATTCTCAATTTAGTCGGGCGTCAAGAAGCGATTGAAGCGGTCAGTGGCATGGTCGGCAACGCGCACCAAAAATTACAGCATGTGCAGATGCTACCAGTATTCGTTGGGATTGGACTTGGGGTATTACTCGGATCTATTCCGTTTTATCTACCGGGATTCCCCGCCGCCATTAAGCTCGGCTTAGCTGGAGGACCGCTGATTGTCGCACTTGTTTTGGCGCGTATCGGCAGCATTGGCAAAATGTATTGGTTTATGCCGCCCAGCGCGAACCTTGCTCTACGAGAAATTGGTATTGTGCTGTTTTTAGCCGTAGTCGGGTTAAAATCTGGGGGTAATTTTGTTGAAACCTTAGTGCAAGGCGATGGCGTCAGTTGGATGGGTTACGGCATGTTGATCACGGGTATTCCATTGATCACCGTCGGAATACTGGCTCGTGTTTTAGGCCATATTAACTATCTCACCATCTGTGGCATGCTAGCAGGCTCGATGACCGATCCACCCGCTCTTGCTTTTGCAAATGCGCTGCACGAAAGCAGTGGCGCTTCTGCATTGGCATACGCTACTGTCTATCCGTTAGTGATGTGCCTGCGCATACTCTCACCGCAAATATTGGCGTTAATTTTATGGGCAATATAGCGAACGGTTAATATCAGGCAAACTAGATAAACAAAGTGGGTCGCTCAGTACCCACTTTCTTTTGCTGCGTTGATAATGCTCCCACACAGCAACGTCTCACCAAATCTCTACAACATAGGAACAACGGACAGTAGCAGCAACGCGCCCATCGCGCCGTTAAACCAGCGGACATAACTTGGGTGATTCATCCAGTGGCTCAACTGTTTACCCGCCGCAGTCCAAACACTGACCGACGGAATGTTCACCAAAGCAAACACCAATGAAATCAGCATTAACTGCGCCCAGCTCGCACTTTGGTTAAATACACTCACCGCAGTCAGCGCCATCGACCAACCTTTGGGGTTGACCCATTGAAACAGTACAGCCGAAACAAATGACATCGGTTGATACTGCTTCTCTCCCTGCGAAGGATTACTCAGCGCAATTTTTATCGCCAAATAGACCAAATAAATGGTGCAGGCAATTTGCAAGCCTTGTTGCAACATAGGATAACGATGGAATAAACCCGTTAACCCAACACCAACCAATAGCACCATAATGCTAAAACCAAACGTTACACCAAGCATGTGCGGAATAGTGCGCATAAAGCCCACATTCGCACCGGATGTCATCAGCATGATGTTGTTTGGACCCGGTGAAAAGGTCGAAACAAAAGCAAAAGCCACCAGTGGCCACCATTGTGTGTAATCCATCTTCTTTCTCTATTTAATAATGATGAACAAATAATAATGGTATCGGCTGGCAATATTGTGCTTATATTGGTCAATACCACTAATATTGAGCAATAAAAATAAGCCATGGACAGATTTGACGAGAGAATATTGCAAGAGCTACAACTTGATGGCCGAGTCTCGAATGTCGAGCTAGCCGAACGCATCGGCTTATCGCCCTCCGCCACGTTGCGCCGTGTGCAGGATCTCGAGCGTAAGCAGATCATTAAAGGCTATCGAGCGGTCTTAAATAAAACCCAACTTGATGTCGGGTTTGTCGCTTATGTGGCAATTGGCTTAAACAGCCATACTAAAAAAGCGCAGCTCAGTTTCGAAGAACATGTGCGCTACGCCAAGGAGGTGGTCGAATGCCACAACATTACCGGGATGAACGAATATTTGCTGCGTGTCGAAAGCAAAGATCTCAGCGCCTATAAACGTTTTCACGCCGATGTGCTTGGTGAGTGCTTAACGGTGAAATCGATCACCACCATGGTGGTGATGGACTCTCCTAAAGACGAACGGCAATAGTATTTACGCCATCACTTTTAGCATTCGACAAGGTGCGCAAGGTACTAAGATAAGTAACTACCAAAACTCATCTCATTCTAACGATTGAATTTCTTAAGCCTTTATTAAGAAAAGATCTTTATAAGTTCCATAACGTCTTCTCATCACACGGTATGTTATGGAACCCACAATGAAAAATCCTCGCTTCTCATACGCAAGTATTACCTTGTTGCTTGCTCTCTATTTCAGCTTGGTACTCAACATCCCTATTTATGCCAAATTGGCACAGATTTTTTCGGCTGCTGAGCAGTTCAATTGGGGGTTTGCGTTCTCAATACCGATTTTTTTCTTTTTGGCGCTGAACGTTATTTTCCAACTGTTTTCGTGGCCTTATTTTCTAAAACCTTTTTTTGCGGTCTTACTCATCCTTTCTGCTGTGGTGAGTTATGCGAGTTACAATTACGGCACGATTGTCGACCGAGACATGTTGATCAATGTCGTTGAAACCAATAGCAGTGAGGCAGACTCTTATGTCAGTCTCTATTCCATTGTCTGGATCTCAGCGTTGGGCATCCTCCCTGCCGCTCTATTACTGCTTTCACCACTTAAAGTAGAAAAATCCACTTCCTGCTTTTTAGGCTATAAAGCGCTATCAATATTGCTCTCTTTACTCGGCATCGTCATTATTGCGGCGCTGTATTATCAGAACTATTCGTCGGTTGGACGCAACAATAGTTACCTCAAGAAAATGATCATCCCCACTCACTTTGTCTATAGCGCTTATGGTCTTGTGAAAGATCGTTATTTTACCGAGCCCGTGGTGTATCAAATTATCGGCGCTGATGCGCAGCAGCAACCGAAAATTACCCATAGCCGTGATGCAGAAAAACCAACCTTAGTCTTATTTGTGCTAGGAGAAACGGCTCGCGCACAAAATTACCAATACTACGGCTACACACGTGATACCAATGCTTATACCGCGCCTTATCAGCCTATATTTTTCAGTGATGTCGCCTCTTGTGGTACTGCGACAGCGGTCTCTGTACCTTGTTTATTTTCCAATATGGATCGTCATAATTTTGATCGTACCAAAGCGGATAACCAAGACAACGTCCTCGATATCTTGCAGCGCGCAGGCGTCAACCTCTTATGGAAAGAGAATGATGGAGGCGATAAAGGCGTCGCGAAAAATATTCCGCAGAAAGAGCTGGATAAAACTGCGCGAGAAGGCCGATGTGACGGCAGCACTTGTTATGACGTCACAATGCTAGACAACTTAGATGAAGAAATTGCCAACCAAACTGGTAACCGAATGATTTTCATGCACATTATTGGAAGTCACGGGCCAACCTACTTTAAGCGCTATCCTAAAAACATGGCGAAATATCAACCTGATTGCCCAAGAGCGGATATTGAAAATTGCAGCGTTGAGCAGATAGTGAATACTTACGACAACACTATTCGTTACACAGATTTTGTTTTGGCGCAGCTGATTGAAAAGCTAAAATCACTGCAAGCGCAATACAACACCGCATTGATTTATGTCTCCGACCATGGGGAATCGCTGGGAGAAAATGGACTGTTCTTACATGGTATGCCGTACAGCCTAGCACCCGATGATCAAACTCAAGTACCGCTTTTAGTCTGGTTATCTGACGAATTCGCCCGTACGAAAGGCGTGAATCAAACCTGTTTACGTCAAACAGCCACTCAGCCCTATGCTCACAGTAATCTCTTTCACTCTTTACTTGGCATTATGGATGTATCAACCAATGCATACGAGAAAGCGCAAGATATTTTTGCGCCATGCCGCTAAAGAGTGTGGATAAAAACAGAAGAGGCCTGTTAACTTAGATGAAAACAAACCCTGAAGATGTTGCTGTCGTTGTGTCTCGGCAGCAACTCGACGGTGGCATTATGCAGCGCGGCGATATCACGGCAAATCGACATTCCAAGCCCTGCCCCATCGCCTTTTTCACTGTTAGCTCGATAAAAGTTATCAAATATTTTTTCTCGGGCTTCGTTCGTGATGTTGGGGCCGCTATCAGTCACATTCACTTGAATAAACTGATCATCGCCATGCAACGTAATATCAATGTGACTGTGTACGCCAGAATAGCGCATCGCATTATCGATTAAGTTTTTAAACAACACGCCGAGTAATAGCTCGTCGCCTTGAACCGACAAACTCTGCCCTTCAAAGCTCAATTGTTGGTCGTGCTTTAAGGCTAACGGCGCAAGGTCTGCGATAACTTGCTTAATAGAGACTGAGAGATCGACCGTTTGTGATGACAATTCCATAGTGCTTTCGACTTTGGCTAACATCAACAACTGATGAATAAGGCGGTCAGTACGCTCAATACCCTTAAGAATCATGTCCAGATCATATTTCAGTTGCTGCTCATTCTGGCTGAGCATGGCGTTTTCGGCATTTAATCTCAATACCGTCAGTGGCGTTTTAAGTTCATGAGCAGCCATACGCGTAAAGCGCTTCTCTCGCTGCCAAGCCAATTCTAATTGAGCCAACAGTTGGTTGAGTGTCTCCACTAATGGTGAAAGTTCAGTGGTTTGTTCTGTAACGTAAATGCGATCCAACTTGTGGACACTGCGAATCGCAATCGCCGATTTTAGCTCTTGCAGTGGTTTGAAACTTCGGCCAATAAGCATCACCAGCACCAAGATAACGCATGGGATCAGGATCAATTGCGGCAATGCGGTCGACAGTGCAATTTCATTGACCATTTCATCACGAATACTCTGTTTTTCCGCAACGAGAATGTATTCAGAGCCGCGATCAGGATGAGGTTGCGCCAATTGAAAATAACGCCATGTTTGGCCATCAATGGTGACGCTGCCAAATCCATTATTGCTGGCATTAGTGCTAAAGGCGGGTTGCTGGCTATCAGAGCTGTACATCAACTGACCATCTCGATAAAACTGAAACAGAATGTACCGCTCATAAGGGTGACCATACTGCGTTGCCATCTCCTTGTTGGCTTGCGAAAGACGTTCAATGCTTTGCATCCACTGATCAAACTGTTGATGAAGATCGGCATT
This sequence comes from Vibrio sp. 2-2(8), assembly GCF_963888495.1. Lineage (NCBI taxonomy): Bacteria > Pseudomonadati > Pseudomonadota > Gammaproteobacteria > Vibrionales > Vibrionaceae > Vibrio > Vibrio sp. 2-2(8). The sequence goes on from NZ_CAWPJM010000011.1 coordinate 158,645, forward strand.
GTCTCCTTCTTTTATAGAGACAGAAGTCGCCATCAACAGTAATTTTGCTGATTGACCTAAGCGCGCATCGTAGACTTCTCCAATTTCATGATGTGCCGTAGAAAAACTGAAGTAGAGAGAAATAAGCAGTAAACTACCGCTTAACCATACAGCCGACTGTGTTAAACGACGTTTAATCGAAAAGACTTTTTTATTTTTCAATCATATACCCCACACCACGGATATTTTTGATGACATTTTCTGGCATTTTTTTACGCAAGTTATGGATGTGAACTTCGATAGCGTTGTCACTGCTGCCTTCGTCCCAGCCATGAAGCGCTTGTTGCAATAGCTCTTTGCTCATCACTCGCCCTGCTTGAGTGATCAAACTGGCGAGAATTTTATATTCATTGCGCGTCAGTTTGAGGGGTTGCTGACGATATTCAATCTCCTGCTTGGAAAGAGAGAGGCTCAGATCACCAATCGAAATCAGAGCCTCGGCGCTGCCCGAGCTGCGACGAATGATAAGCCGTAGACGTGCCAGTAGCTCTTCTAGCGCAAAGGGTTTACCTATGTATTCATCGGCTCCACCATCTAACCCTTTGACGCGATCGCTAATATCATCACGCGCCGTTAGGATCATCACAGGCAGCGAATAACCAGCGTTTCTAATGCCGCGCAACACCTCAAGACCATCCATATCCGGTAAGGTTAAATCCAAGATCACCGCCGAAAACTGTTCAGTTTTGAGCGCACACGCCACGCCGCCACCTTTTTCTAACCAATCCACCGTATAACCTTGGCGAGTCAACGCCACCTGCATTGACTCGCCCAGTTGTTTGTCATCTTCGACTAATAATAAACGCATACGTTATTTTAAATTCTCCAACAAAAGGGCAATTTCCTGCTGACGCCCAGCATCGGCAATCGCTCTTTGTGGCCTTGCTGGTGCTTGTTGTGCTTGCAACAGGTACTTTCTTGCTTCATCGGTTCTGCCTTGCTCGGCAAGAAAATCACCGTAAAAATAGTTGGCATCAATTCCTGTCGGGTTAATCAGCAGCGCTCTTTGCAGCAACTCTTCCGCTTTAACGTCGTCGCCAAAAGCCACTGGCCAGCCGGGCACTTTGTAATATAAGGTGCCTAAACTTGTAAAAGCCGAGCCATCTAAAGTATTAGGCGCTTGATCGATAACCTCTTCGTACAATAATTTCGCCTCTTTCACTAAAGATAGCGCACCCAACCCACCTTTTACGCCCGCTAATGAGGATTTATTGATGGCAAGCCACACTTTGAGTTCTGGACTGTTACTTGATTTCATCTCTAATGTGTTACGCATAATGACACGTTCAAAACAACGTTCTTGATCATCGCTCGACTTCATTTTGTATTGGCATTTGGCCCAATCAGATTGAACCTGAGCTAAAGGGGTGATCGCAAAAGCGGGTGTCGTGCTTACCGCAAAGATGACCAATGAACTGGCCCATTTAAACACAGTTTTCATATGTTGTTCTCCTTGAGTTATCACGCTTTAACGGTTCAAAAAGGCAAGAATGGTCGCTTGCTGCTTTTTAATTGCCGACGAAATCACTGCTGGCCATAGTTGATTTAATCGTACCAACACTTTTTCAGGCCAGCCAATCCAGCGAGTTGTTGATTCGCTTTCGAGCATACTAAGCACATGTTGGGCAACAACCTCTGGCTCATCACAGTGATTGCCTACGGCTTGGTTAAACTGGTTCACCGTGTCATTATTCAGCTCGGTATTGGTCGCTCGCGGCGCTAGGTAAAGTACCTTGATACCCGTCCCCTCAAGCTCACGCTGCATCGCTTCACTAAAACGGTGCAACCCTGCTTTGGTAGCGCAGTACGTGGCATAACCCGGGTAACCAATAGCCCCTAAACTTGAGCCAATATTTAAAATAATCCCCGGTTTATTCAACCAATGTATCGCCGATTGAGTCAGTTGCATCGGAGCAAGTAAATTCAAATGCAGCTCCTGTTGTACTGAAACTGCGGTTCGTCTAGCTAATAAGCGAAACTGGTTAATGCCCGCATTATTGATCACCACACTGATTCGTTTCTGGCCCATAAAAAAGCGCTGAATGAAGGTGTTGATCTGCTCTATTCCTGACTCTGTGCTTAAATCTGCACTCAAAATCAGATGCTTCTCAGGCATGGGGAGCGTTTGCCGAAGTTGCTCGAGTTTTTGACCATCACGAGCCACCAGAACTAGACTGGCTCCTTGCTTAGCAAGCAGCAATGCGATGCGTTGCCCGATACCACCGGAAGCGCCGGTGAGTAAAACATGTCGATGATTAAGATCCATATTGCGACCTTACACCTTGCGAAGCTAAATCTTGCGAACCTGCATGCACCATTGACTCGCAAGGAAGCGGTAGTTCTCGCAGCATCTGCCCATACAGATCAAACACCATGTTTGCAGAGCGGATGATGGCCTCTTGATCGGATACACACTGAATGTTGTTCATTAACGATTCAAAAAAACGGATGTGCCCTTGGTCAAGTTCACTGTGCGAAGTGAGATAGGTCATCGCCGCATCAGGAAGCGCCAAACGCTGTTTGACTAACCGTGCGATATTCCCACCGACACCCACACTGGTTCCTTCAAGTACCCACACCATGCCAAATAAGCTCAACGGGTTAGCGCGATCAATCTGGTGATAGAGATACGCCACCATGAGTTCGATGGAAGCGCTGACCCGCCCTGCACCCTCATTATGACGCACTGCGTCCACATCACCACCGCACGCTTTAATATCGTTCAAGATCCACTCTTGGTGGCCTTTTTCTTCATCGATGTACTCGGCAATCGCCGTTCGTACCCACTCATATTCATCGCCTAAGCGGCTGCCACATGCCATCAGCAGTGGCACCGTATGTTTAACATGGTGATAAGCTTGAGTGAGAAAACGAATATACATCTCTAGGCTGATCTCACCTCTTGCGCAGGCATCAAATACCGGAGCTTGCAACATCTGCTGCTGTGCTGGCTCAGTTTGTGTTTTTAAAATATGGAAAAATTTGCTCATTTTAAAGCTCCTCAGCCATTGAATAGAAGGAAGGAATAGAGATAAAAACCGTCTGTGGATTAGTGGTGTGGCGCGCCAAGCGAGCCTCTTGCAGTGCGTTTTCAATAGCTAAGCGTTTTGGGCGACCATTAGCGGTCAGCCACTTTTGCCAGCAATGAGTATCGCTCACCAACCAAAGCTGCGTGATGTGTGCGTAATCGGGCAACACGCTATTGAGCTGTTGCACGCGCGTAACGAGATCAGGTAAAGGACTGTCACTGACGGCCGTGAGGCCTGCCTGCCCGTCGCCCACCACCACAAATCGATGGTGTGCAATCAAAGCCAATGCTTGAGATTCAATCCATTCAGGGGCCACGTTACGCCCAAAACTGGTGATGATGAGGTTCTTTTTACGCCCGATGATGGTTAAAAAACCCTCATCATCGATTGTGGCCATATCGCCAGTTGACAACCACTCGTGGCTAAACAGCTCACCTAAATACCCCAAAGCCGTGTTGCCTTTAACTAACAATTCGCCATCTTGTGCCAGCGAAACCTGAAGATGAGACAGCACCTGTCCGCACGACCCCGGCTTATTTTGTTGGGGTGTATTCATACTCACGACCGAAGCACTTTCAGACAAACCATACCCTTCAAAAGCGGGAATGCCGAGCTGGCGAGCTGCGTCAATTAATTGGGGAGCCACTCGCGCCCCGCCCACGGCAACCCAGCGTAAAGGCAGCGCAAGAGCTGGGCTCTGCTTGACGACTTCAATTAATGCCAGCAATAGCGCAGGCGTTAGCACCAAGCTTGACGGCTGAAACTGTTGTAGTGCGAGTGCGAACGTTGCACCACAGAACTGGCTAGAACCGGTCAAACCTACTTCGCTGCCACAGACGACTGTTGATGTCACACCCAGAACCAAAGGAACATACACACCCGTGATGTTTTCTAACAAGGTTGAGAGAGGCAGCATCACGAGGTGACGCTCAACTTGCGCGGACATTTTCTCTGCGATCGCCAGCGTGACCGCTTGCATGTTTTCGTCACTCAAACACACCCCTTTCGGCGTTCCGGTGGACCCAGACGTAAAGGTGATTTTTTGCGTCAAAGGCAACACCTGTGCTGATGGATTCGCCAAATAGACAAAAGCAGGTAGATGACTGAGCGTTGAGAAAGGTTCACCTAGCGTTGGCCAATCACCTAAGCAAACATCAACACCCGATTCATACAGTAGGTGTTCAACCTGGGCCTTACTAAAGAAAGTAGGTACAGGAACGAGCACTATTTTTGCGTGCATGGCCGCAAGGTCGATGATCACCCAATCCAAACTATTTTCAGCTTTTAATGCGATACGCTGTACCTGCCACTGGCGCAATGTGCGTGCTGTGGCTTCCACCTTTTCTAAGAGCTGTTGATAGCTCAGCGCTATCTTTTCTTGTTTGGCATTGTGCCCAATGAAGGCAATGCTATCTGGCTTTTGCTGCGCATGTTGATGAAGCGCCGATAAAATTCGGTTCATAGCAAAGGCCTCACGCTTGTTTTTGGTTTAAATGAAATCGGTTGAGCAACGCCAGCCCCTGCGCCAAATTTCCCGCTAAAATTCGAGGGCTGTGTTGGTAATAACTGCCCCAAATTTGGTTGGCGTTAGGAATGCAAGATGCTGACGCTTTCGCGATCAATGTCGGTTGTAAACCAAATCGACGCATCAAAGCATGCAGTGGATCCGTTGCTGTAAAAACGCACCATTCATACCCTAAATCAACCAGCTGTTGAGCGATCAAAGTAAAGTGCAGCGCCGATAAACCACGACCAAAAGAGGCCAGTTGGCCAAATTCAATCAAAGCACTTCGGGATACTCGGCAATCAAAACGCTGCGATAAAATTTCATCGGCAGGTTGGTCAAGGTATTGTTCGAGAAATAGAGGCTCTTGCTGCGCTACGCGAAAACCACATACGGATTTCATTTCGTCATGATCAAGCAAAGCTAAATAAGCAGGCATAAAAGTAATAAGGCGTGCATCAAACGCTTGCTGATAACGCTCGCGCACAAGGTGTATGGCTTCCAACCAGCGAGGATGAGAAGGATCAATTACGGCCAATTGCAGATCAGATGCTGAGCGTATGGTTTTCATCGGCATTTCCTTTTTGCTTACTCTGTAAACAAAAATAACGGACGTAACTTAAGAATCCCTTAATAAGAGATTTTTCTTCAACTCAATGGATGAGGAGCCGTTGAATATCCGATACCACTTAGCTCACTCGCAAATGTGTGGCCAAATCTAAACGGAACGATTTTTCTAAATTAGCCTGTCACGGATTGGCTTAGATACGGAAAATTATCATTCTCTACTATCGCCATTTGTATTGGTTCTAACACGGAGACATCTTGCGTTTCTCTTATAATTATAATTTATCATTTTTATAATTACTGATAATTTTATTTAATCCATCAATCTCCATATACTCCCATCTATCGAAACGAAGCCAAAAAATCAAAGGTATTAGGAGCGAATTATGAAAATGAATCACGTCGGTATTATGGTTGGCGATATGGATAAAGCTGTTGAGTTCTACACTCAAGCTTTAGGTTTAAAAATCGTTATGAATAATACACAAGTTATTGAAGAGCGAGAGTCAGCGATTGGCCGCATGTGTATTGCTGTTTTTGGTGAGGGTTTCAAAGGTTTCAATATTGCACATCTAGTAACAACTGATGGTATTGGCGTTGAATTGTTTGAAATGAAAGAGCGCGAAGAGCGTCACGAAGTAGACTTCTCTCGCCTTGGTATCTTCCACTTCTGTCTACAAACCGACGACTTTGAAGGCGCGATTAAGCGCATTGAACAATATGGCGGTAAAGCGCGTATGGATATCATGCGTTACCACCCAGAAGATGATAACAAGCTCGCTAAAATGATTTATCTAGAAGACCCATTTGGCAACCTATTTGAGCTTTACTCGCACTCATACGAAGAAACTTATGCCTCTGATTACGAATAGTCGATCTGTGATGCATTAATAAAATTTCAAGGGCAGGTAGCACAACCAGCCCTTTTTAGTTTCTATTGCAAGGTCAGCTATGAAGCTTTAATGCCAATATCATCTGCTTATGTGGAGTTCAATCAAGTCAAACAGCCTTAAAAGAGTGATTAATAACGTCAATGACTTGCTCATAACGCCTAGCAAGAGGTGAGTTAAGTTTGCTAACCAAGTAAACAGGTTCTTGTATGTCTTCGGTAATGTTGAATATTTTTAGCTGCTCTTTATCCGCGAACAAGTTAACGCACCATCGAGGAACCACTGTAAAACCAATCCCTTTAGCTATAGGAACTAATATTTGGTGCACTTGGTTAATATAGCTTTGCGTCGGAACATCTTCCAAATCGACTAGACGAAGCAAATCATTGTTCGCTTGATTGACATATGTTTGGAAGTAGTGAGCGAAATCTGGATGACGAACGACTCCCAATTCTATTAACAAGTCATTTATAGGCAAGCTTTCGTCTGCGGACAGTGGCAATACAAGCGCAAGACACTCCGCACCTACAATACGGCTCGCGAAATATTTAGAGTTAGGTTCTTTTGTCACTAGACCTATATCCAGTTTCCCCTGCAATATCTGCTCAAATATACGATGGTTTGGCGTTGCTTCTAACTCAATGGATAAGCTTGGATAACTCACTTGCAAAGAAAGTAATTGTGAATAAATCAGCCACGCGAAAGTCCCCGAACAGCCTATAGTACAGCGACCACGGAAAGGTTCGTCGTGTGCCAAATTCTGTAATAACTCAAACTCTTCTTCAAAGTGTTTGACAGCATAATCGTAAACTTTCCGCCCATAGATTGTTAACTCAAATTTCTTGTTAAATCTCTTTATCAAAGGATAGCCGCAGGCAGCTTCTAGTTTATTTATGTGCTGGCTTACCCCAGGTTGCGTCATATGGAGTAACTCAGCCGTTTTAGTAAAGTGCCCAATATCGACTAATGTTTTAAAAGTGTTTAACCAAATAGGATTGAGCATAGTCATAAACCAATAGTTATTAATAAATCAACTTTCAATAATAATTGATTATAAATGAATCAGCATGTCTTTGGACAAAATGTATGTTTCAGATTGCAATATGATAAAACATTATTGCATTAGCTTTTAAAACGAAGAAATCGGGAGTGTACGGATAAAGTTTGTCAGCGACAAAAAAGGGTGGAAGCCCCAGCCACATCCCGGCACACACGTCGCCTGCTGCGGCTGCTCCCTTCCGGGCCTGACCGAGTTCACAAGTTAGTGTTGCGGGAGGACCAGAGCCTCCATTGATTTGTTTTCTTGGCTTGCTAGCCAAAGAGTGCGGCGATTATCAAGCATCATAGTAATGATTGCAAGCCGAAATCCCAATGGATGGAAGCTTTTTGTTTTAAGTGAACACCATTTGAGCAAATCTTCTATTTTCTCTTCTACTCAATAAAATAGGTGGACTATTTTAGCTCTTGTTTGAACTTCTGATTATCTTGAGAAGAGACTTTGTATTATCTCGTTGGCTACTTCGGTGGTGCTTACTTTGGTACATGGCAATATCAGTTTGGTGCAATACTTCTTCCAGGCTCATGAAATGATCTCTGTAATTCGACACACCAATCGCCACATTGACTTTTATGTTTAAATTTCGAGCAGAATCGCTGTAGGTAAAGGACTCTAACTGCATTAACACAGGCTCAAGCTCCTCATCACTATATTGCCCAATCAGGATAAATTCATCACCCCCGATTCGGTAACTACGACCACGCCAAATAGAATCGATACGGCTGGCAAGTGCTTTCAACACTTCATCCCCCACTTCATGACCATAGTTATCGTTTATCGGCTTAAAGTTATTCACATCTAAATAAATCAAGGTTAGATCGCTGTTTAAGCCTCTCGAATAACGGCGATATAAAGCTCGGCGATTACGCAGCTTGGTTAAATTATCGGTAACAGATTGTGAGTGTAGATAGAAAGCGACCACTAACAAGAAGCCAAATACCAACGTAAACAGCCATTGAGTGTGGCGTGAAAAAGTTTTCTCGGCCGCTAACGTTGCTCGCCAATTCGGTTGATAATCATAGGTGTTGATGATTTTCTGCGTATCAATCATCTTAATAGCACGAGTAAATAAAGGAGCCAGCGAAGCGCCCATGCTATTTTTGGGAAAGCCCATTGCAATCTCAGACGAGTAAAAACTGCCGATAAATAGATCTTCCTCCAACGGCAATAAGTTATCCGCTTCGCGCAATATTTGGTTAAAGTTGGCACGGTTTAGAACGATGTAATCGACCTCCTTACCGAGCAAGGCTTTGACCAATTCATTTTGAGTTTTATAAACATGTAGCACTTTATTGGGCAGCATTTTTCCTAACAGCTCTTCAAAGAAATCTTCTTTAATCACGCCGATGCGCTCAACAATTAATTCAGACACATTGCTGTAAACATTGTCTTTGTAATTTTCACGCTTAATCAAGACGGCTTCAGGCTGGTAATACGTGTCACTGAAATAAACGTCGGATTTTCGTTGTTGAGAGACGGTAACTGGTACTAGGATATCAATGCGTTTATTGACCAAATCGGCATACATACTCTCCCACGTTTCGTCTGGCTGGCTGGCCAGTTCGCATTTGAGCAACAGAATGTCACATGCTTTAAAAACAATGTCCGCGTTTATTCCTTTCACTTTACCATCGTGCTGATACTGAGCAAATTGGCTGATGTTCTCCAATTTTACTTTTAACGGTCGCTGCACGTTTAAGCCACTATCGATGACGGATTGACGCAACGCCTGCTTGCGGATATCAAATTGGTATTTTTGTACTGATTCTCTAAGCAGTTTTTGTACCGACGCTGAGTGTACATATTCTTGAATTTTGTTGAGTAATAAAGTGTTGCGCCCTTTTGGCGTAATAATGGCAACCGGCTGAATAGGCAGTTGGTCATTAAGCAATTGAGCATCGAGCCCTGCCATCAACATCGGCTTTAATTGATTAATCGCGTCTACGACCACATCGACTTCAGCCGTGCTTAAAAGTTCTTTGGCACGCCGAGCACCATCATACTCAATCTGTATAATATGAGGAAAATAAGCGGCAATCAGCTCACCATAAATCGTTCCTTTGGGAACCCCGACCCTCGCCAGATCGGTTAACTGTACGTTGCTGTGGCTAAATGCATAGGTGTATTCAATATTGGTAGGACTAGAGAAATCAAAGCGTTGAGCACGCTGTTCGGTGTAAGTCACATTGGCTGCAAAATCGCTCTCCCCTTGTTCGATAGCGGTCAAGATCGCATCAAAGCTGGGGTAATTAACATAGTCAATCTCAAGGCGAAATTGGTAAGCAATGGCATCAAACAAAATACGCGTGACAACATCGTCCGCTTCTGTCGCTACTCGATATGTTTTAGCGTTGATTATGGGAGCACTGATGACGCTGTGTGCCGCCGTTGCTAGCCATAAAAGACCTATTAGCCGAAATGCACGAACCATGACGTTTATATTATTGTAATGAGAGGTGAGCATCATATACTAATGCTCTATATATGCATAAGAATGAAGTCACAACTTCACCCACAACATGCTCTAATCTACATTCAGTTGTGTTCTGGTCATTCGGTATTCTCTTCGGTGCTCTTGAGTAGATAATCAGTCATCCAAGCAGTAGCCAGTAAACAGATCCAAACCACGAATACTGGGTTTGGTACATCACTTGTGGGCGAGACGACTAAGCTTGCAAAGCCTACCGTTGGAAGTGTCCAGCATAACAAACCATTCCAATTCACTGCGACTGGTTTGGATTGGGTTAAACTTTCCATCGACGCCATAATGCCAGTAATGCTTAACGCAACTAACACCGCATACGAGAAATCGGCCATCCATAGCGGTAGCAGTAACCCTAACGCCCACCAACGGTGCTTATTGGATGGCTTCCAGTGCGCAACCGACCACCAAACAACGATAACAGAAAGAGTCTGAATAACAGTAAGCCAGCCTGTACCGCCTAATTTCCCAGCCGATTGAGTAACGATGATACCGACTTGCAACGTCAATACGATCAACGTGCTCACTAAGATAACGCCCATGCTACTGCGTTTAGAAAAGGCCACCGTCAACAAAGGCAGCAACACCCAAACACTGACAGAAAGAGCGATTGGCTGATAAGATAAAGTGAAACCATAAGCGGTCATTGCAGCCAATAACAACACACCCGCGACGCCCCCTTGCGGTAAAATCCACAGCGCAGGGATCACGATGGCCAGCACGGGGATGTCCCCTTCGCTTAAACCTATGGCTCTTGCACAAACCACAGCCAACAAGGTTGTGATTAAAAATTGAAAGGTAGAAAATAGCATGCCCTCTCCTTATACCGTTCCTTGGTAACTATCGAACTAGGACACTGCTAGTATGGACGAATTGTCAGCATGAACCAATTTTTAGCGCAGATTTTTGCAGTTATACATCAAATTCCCCCAGGAAAAGTGACAACCTATGGGGAAATTGCTCGTTTAGCAGGATACCCCGGCTACGCACGCCATGTTGGAAAAGCATTAGGTAACCTACCTCAAAACAGCCGATTACCTTGGTTTCGTGTGATCAACAGCAAAGGAGAGATTTCGCTGAAAGGAGAGGATTTATTACGTCAACGACAAAAATTGATCGCCGAAGGCGTCGAAGTGAACGAGCATGGCAGAATAAAACTTCGATTATACCAGTGGCGCCCCTAAGCCCCTTTCGGTCAAGCGCCTTTCCCGCTTATCTAGCACGGGAAAGGGCTGTTTTACTGTTTTTATAGTATTGCGTCTATTTTATTGCTTCTGTTTTTACTACTGTTTAACACCAACCAAACGCAAATCAACACGTTTAGTGTTATTCTCATCAGTAATCACGGCGTAATGGGTATCCGTAATGAAGCGCAGTTTTCCATCTACTTCGATACGAGCACTGACGCTGTAACGGTGGCGAGCATCAATTTTTCGGTTGTCGAATGCCAAGTCAAACTGAAGCGGCACTTGCATTCCGTTAGTTTCAAAGCGGTGTTTTGCGATCACTTTAGCGGGTGCATCAGCCAATGAAACATCTTGCAAAGTGATAGTGACAAGCGCCTTATCCGGCAGTGCAATACGCTCACGGTACGAAACCGTACCCATGATAGATTGAATATTGCTCTCGGAAGAGGTTGGTTTTTGCGCTGACTGGCAACCCACAAGCATTAGACCCAAAACAGACGACATAATCAGCAACAGTGCCTTTTTCATAAGGATAAAACCTCAGTTATGGTGTTAGATAGGTGATGATTATAGGTTCGGTTTTATCTGCTGTCATGGTCGTCCATTTGGTATTAACAAGATATTGACTTAGTCAACAATGATAATAATTACATTAAGAATCTCGGTGAGGGTCTATGAGTAAACCATTAAATGAACTATTGGATTTGCTACAACTGGAAAAGCTAGAAGAAGGTTTATACCGAGGTGAGAGCGAGAACTTAGGTCTACCACAAGTGTATGGTGGGCAAGTGATTGGCCAGGCACTCTCGGCGGCTCGCTATACGGTTGATTCCGACCGCACTGTTCACTCATTTCATAGCTATTTTCTTTACCCCGGGGATCCTGAAAAACCAATCATTTATGATGTTGAGAATTTAAGGGACGGACGCAGTTTCAGTACCAGACGAGTCAAAGCAATTCAAAATGGTCGGCCGATTTTCTATCTCACCGCTTCTTATCACGGTGAAGCGCCCGGTTTTGAACATCAAAACACCATGCCTGACATCCCTGGTCCTGAAAATTTTGCCTCTGAATCTGAACTGGCAGCCCAGATTGCACATTTATTACCTGAAAAAATAAAAAAGGTTTTTTGTGGCGAAAAAGCGATTGAGATGCGTCCAGTGACCGTAATTAACCCGCTAAAACCACAAAAAGCGGAGCCAAAACAGTGCCTGTGGATACGCGCTAATGGTGAGTTGCCAAATAACCAACTCATCCATCAATATTTGCTCGGTTACGCGTCTGATTGGGGGTTTTTAGTCACAGCGTTGCATCCTCATAAAGTCTCTTTGATGACACCTAACTTTCAAGTCGCGACGATTGATCATTCGATTTGGTTCCACCGCCCATTCAAAATGGATGAATGGTTGCTCTACGCAATAGAAAGCCCTACGGCCAGCAATACCCGTGGTTTAGTGCGTGGCGAGATTTACAACCGCCAAGGAGATTTAGTCGCAACAGCAGTGCAAGAAGGTGTGATGCGCTTCACCAAATAACAAGACTCAGACGAGCAGGCTATGCCAGAGGCAATTGGGTAGTGTACTTCAATGACTCCATTGCAAAGGTTGAAGTCACGTTATTAATCCCTTTCACGCCATTGACCAGTTTTTTATAAAACTGGTCAAAACACTTCATGTCTTTGACCAACACTTTCATCATGTAATCGTACTCACCCGCCATACGATAGAACTCCATCACCTCAGGGTACTCAGACACAGTCACGACAAAATGGCTGTACCATTCGTGAGAGTGATCGCTGGTCTTAATCAACACAAACGCGGTAAAACTCAAATCTAATTTTTCTGGGTCAAGCAGGGCAACTCGCCGCGCAATCACGCCAGATTCTTCGAGCTTTTTCAACCGCTTCCAGCAAGGTGTGGTGGTTAAGTTCACCGCTTCAGCCAAATCATTTAGCGACAAAGTGCTGTCTTGTTGCAGTAATGAGAGGATCATGCGATCAATTCTATCAAGCTCCATAGCTCCCCCAGAATAAGAGAATAATTTTCTCTAAAACTACAAAATGACAGGCAACATAGCAAAGCTTTTCTCTCACATTAAGGGTAAATTACCCTCATAATAACGATGGAGAGAGAACCATGTGCACCGATCATCAATGGATTAACAACGCAATTCGAAAAATAGAAGCGGACTACCAACGTTCGGCCGATACTCATCTGATCAAGCTCGATTTACCTTGTGTCGCTGGGGTCGATATTTATCTCAAAGATGAAAGTACGCATCCTACGGGTTCGCTCAAACACCGCCTCGCCCGTTCTCTTTTCCTGTATGCCATCTGTAACGGCTGGGTTGGCCCTGAAACGACTATCATTGAATCTTCATCGGGCAGTACTGCGGTATCAGAAGCTTATTTTGCCCGTTTACTAGGTTTGCCTTTTATTGCTGTAATGCCCAAATGTACTGCACGTAAAAAAATTGAGCAGATTGAGCTTTATGGCGGCCAAGCGCATTTAGTCGATCGCTCTGATCAAATTTATGCCGAATCACACCGCTTAGCCAAAGAACTGAATGGCCATTATATGGACCAGTTCACTTATGCTGAACGTGCGACCGACTGGCGTGGTAATAGCAATATTGCCGACAGTATTTTTAACCAAATGCAAATGGAAGATCACCCCGTTCCAACATGGATTGTAATGAGCCCGGGCACAGGCGGAACCTCAGCAACTATAGGCCGCTTTATTCGCTACCAAAAACACAATACCAAACTGTGCGTCGTCGACCCTGAAAACTCGGTATTTCATGATTATTTCAAAAGCCGAGACCCAAGCTTAACCTTGCAGTGTGGTAGCAAAATTGAAGGAATTGGTCGCCCACGAGTTGAACCGAGTTTTATTCCCGGCGTAGTCGATGAAATGCGTACCGTTGCGGATGCCGCCAGTGTCGCTACGATCTATTGGTTGGAAAAACTACTCGGCCGCAAAGCAGGCCCTTCTACCGGCACCAATCTTTATGGGGTTTTGCAAATTGCCAGTGAGATGAAACAACGAGGTGAAACAGGCTCCATCGTGACGCTGTTATGCGACAGCGGCGAACGTTATTTAGATACCTATTACTGTGCCGATTGGGTGAAAAGCAATATTGGTGATTTAACACCTTATCTTTCAAAATTAGAAGCCTTTGAAACGACGGCTAAATTAGCTTAGTGACCTAGCAAAACGCCCAAGACAAACTTGGGCGTTTTGGATCCATCGTGAAAAGTCTTAGCCTTGAATGCCGACAATCAACCAAGGTGCATTAGGTACGGTTAAATCACGCTCTAAATGCCACACATCATTAATATCTTCTTCAATGCCTTCCACGGAATCGCGGTAGCGGCCAGTAAACTGCAAACTCAACTGCGCTTTACTTGCATCGTAATCGGCGCGAACGACTTCAGCGTCTACGTACATCACATCTGTGTGCTGTTCACCGTTTAGCTTTGCGCGCTCTTGTTTTAAATCTTCAAACAAGCTCGCCGATACATATTCTTCAACAGTTTCAAGTTGGTTATGGTTCCAAGCACCTTGCAAAATACGGTAGTGCTCACGCGCACCATTAATGAAAGCGGCCTTATCAAAACCGGCTGGATAGTTATGTGGGATATCGCTGTGTGCATTCGCTCCAAAACCACCCGTGGCTTGAGGCTGTTGTTCAAAATTGTGCACGTTCGGCTGTTCAAACTCCGTTCGGTTATTCACGCCACCAAACGCAGGCTGCTGCCGATTCATGCTACCCTGCTTCGCACCAAGCATACCGCGCATCAGTTTAAAGAGCACAAAAGCAATCAGGCCGAAGATCAGAATATCCATAAATTGGATACCCTCAAACGCGCCGCCAAAGAAAGCCGCCAGTAGACCACCAGCGAGTAAACCACCCAGTAATCCGCCCATCAGACCTTTTTTGGTCGAACCAGCTTTACCTGCTTGATCTTGCTTAATGGTGTCATTTTTTTGAGTCTGCTGTTTGGGAGCTGGCGCCGTTTTATAGCTTTTACCAAACGATTTACCACCGCCAAATTTCTTTGCTTCTGCTATCGGTGTGATCGCAACAGCAACCATCAGCAATGCTACAAGGGAAAAAAAACGTTTCATGTTTTTCCTTAGGGTTATAATTATTGAGGCTTACTCATCATAACCACTTCGGATAGACAAGAAAACCGTTGCTTCTCGCAGACATGTATCAGAATATTGCAAATTAACCGTCCATAAGTTGACGCTTATACACCACCCCACTAGAATATCGAACGTTGTTCATAATTGATACGTAACCATGGCCAGACGAAACGATCACACCCGAGAAGAACTGATTGCATTGACACTCAAGACCGCGAAGCATTTTCTTCAAAATCACACTTATCACGAGCTCAGCCTGCGTAAAATCGCAACCATGATTGGCTACGTACCTAGCACTTTGGTCAATGTCTTCGGCAGTTACAATCTTTTATTGTTGCATGTGGTAGCTCAAACCTTGGATGAACTCTCTTCGCAAGCGAAAAAAGTGGTGGGTAAGTGTAGCGATCCAAAAGAAGCGTTGTATAAATTGGCCTATTGCTACCACGATTTTGCTCAGTTGCACCCCAATCGCTGGCAACTTATTTTTGAACATAATATGAATGGTGAACGACTTCCCCAGTGGCAAGCAGAGCGCATCGACAACATGACCGCCATGCTTGAAGGTTTATTGACCATCCTTGCTCCACAACACTCGCAACAAGAAGTGCTGCAAGCAAGCCGAGTCCTGTGGTCTGGCGTACATGGTATTACCTTATTAAGCGTGGATGATAAATTTTTCGCCGCCGAACCCATCGATGGGAAAGAGCTGATTGAAAACCTACTCTCAAACTATCTTAATCACTGGGCTCGATAAGGACCATCAATGAGTCAATCTCAATCTTCATTGCTGACTCAGCAACGATTTCTTCCGTATTTCATAACCCAGTTTTTTGGCGCATTTAACGATAACATCTTTAAAAATGTCTTGCTGCTATTGGTCGCGTTTGCTGGAGCGAACGTGTTACCGGTTTCCAGTAATTTATTTATTAACCTTGCCGCAGGGCTATTCATTCTTCCTTTTTTCCTTTTTTCTGCCTCTGCTGGTGTGCTTGCTGACAAGTACGAAAAATCCGCTTTCATTCGTAAAGTGAAATTGGCTGAAATTGGCATCATGTGTCTTGGCGCGATCGGTTTTATGACCGAGAGTTACGCCATTTTACTGTTATTACTTTTTTTGATGGGGACACAATCAGCCTTTTTTGGTCCAGTCAAATACGCTTTATTGCCGCAACAACTCAAGCCAAATGAATTGGTTCCGGGTAATGCGTTAGTGGAAACAGGCACATTTTTAGCGATTTTATTAGGCACATTGGGGGCTGGGCTCATTGCCTCGATGCCCTACACTAAATACGTGGCTGCTGGCGCGGTGGTGCTATTTGCGTTGTTAGGCTATTTAGCCAGCCGTCATATTCCTAAAGCCCCTGCTTGCGCACCCGATCTCGTTTTTCGCTGGCAGCCCATTAAGCAAACCAAGCAGACCATTGCGATTGCCAAACAAGACCGTACTATTTTCCAATGCGTAATGGCGATCAGTTGGTTCTGGTTTTTAGGTGCTGCCTACTTAACTCAATTTCCAAATTTCACGCATCACTATTTATATGGCACAGAGAGCGCCGTTTCTTTTTTGCTAGCACTGTTTTCTGTTGGTATTGCCACTGGCTCATTGACCTGTGACAAATTATCGCATCATAGAATAGAGATCGGCATCGTGCCTATCGGCAGTTTTGGCATTACATTATTTGGCTATTTAATGGCAACCTCCGTGCCAGAAAAATTACCTCAATTTACTGATTTTTATCAATTTATCAGCTACCAATCACTATGGCCGATGTTTCTTTTCTTATTGTTGATTGGCGTCTGCGGTGGCATCTTCATTGTGCCTTTATATGCGCTAATGCAGCAGCGTGCTAAAGTCACTCAACGCGCACAAGTCATTGCCGCTTTAAATATCTACAACTCACTGTTTATGGTGGCGAGCGCACTATTAGGGATTGTCTGTTTGAGCTTTCTTGAGCTTACGATCCCTCAGTTCTTCATTATATTAGCTTTGCTTAATGGCTTTGTTGCACTCTATTTATGCTACCAAGTCCCGGTCTTCTTGGTGCGATTTCTAATGTGGATGCTGACGCATACCATGTATCGAGTCAGCCACAAAAATCTTCATCACTTACCTGAAAAGGGCGGAGCACTGCTGGTGTGCAATCATGTTAGCTATATGGATGCGCTGTTGCTGAGCGCGGTTTGTCCTCGCTTAATTCGTTTTGTGATGGAAGAGGATTACGCCAATTTGCCGCCACTTCGTCGCTTTTTGAAACGTGCAGGCGTGATACCTATTTCCGCAACGCGTCGCGGTTCTATCCGCCAAGCCTTTAACGATGTAGAACAAGCATTGGCAGAGGGGCATATCGTCTGCATTTTCCCAGAGGGACGGTTAACCGCGGATGGCGAAATCAGCGATTTCATGCGCGGGATGGATATTATTTTAAAACGCAGCTCTGTGCCTGTCATCCCCATGGCATTGAAGGGATTGTGGGGAAGCTATTTTAGCCGTGCCAAAGGGCGCGCCTGCTGTGGGCTACCGACTCGTTTTTGGTCACATATAGAAATTGAAGCTGGCGAGCCCGTCCCCCAAAAAGAGGCAACAACACAAGTGATGCAACAAAAAGTCGCCGAACTCAGGGGGGATTGGCGTTAAATTGGGATTCAATATAACGTTCAGCAAAGCTTGCCTTGTGAGAAAAACGGGTAGTATACCTTGCTTTAAAGGCAGGGGGCTTAGCACCTGTAAATTAGCCAATGAATTGCAATGGATTGCTATTGTTAGGTATAAATTTGCACTTCTATTTTCGTATCGCTGCGGCACACCTTAACTGATGTTACTTAACATGAATCAAGCAGTGTATTGTGTAAGCCAATCTTCTATTGCGTGTGCCGTTAAAGTAGTACCGCTAGATGTAACAATCTTGTTCCGTTCTGCATGACCAGACAAATATTCGTTTATCTGAATTTCAACACTTCTATTGATCTGATTAGTAACACTCTTTCTCCACTCCACACTTGCTAGATCAACGTCAAGTTTTGCCTTGTCCACCTCGCTCATTAGCGCCGCTTGAAGCCCAGATTTACCCGTGTCTTTTCTATCTACCCGTATCCATTCTAAAAATTTTTTAGTGGTCTCTTTAACTTGGGCAGAGTTAACTTTTCTTTCTATCAATCCAACACCATAACATGCAAAATGTTGTTTTATTTCTCTTGTAGTAGGCTCATTCAGTAGGTTTTGTTTGTCTTTTAGAAGGTTCTTTAACGCATTAGAAACCGTTCCATTCACTCTCAAATCTATCCAATCGTTTACCTTCTTTTCAGAGTTAAAATTGGCTAATATCTTGACCCAATTTTCATCTTGACTCTTTTTATTTAAAACTATCATGATCCTATTTTTCATTTCCATTGGTGTTTTTTTGCTTACAAGCGTGTTTTCCAACCGCTTAAAGTCTACATTACGGATAGTTTTAACCTGCATTGTTTCTAATTTTTTTAATTCGCTCTGCGATAGATTGATTCTCGCAATCATCATAATATTTTTCAAAGGAGAGAAAGCTGTCGACATGATACACCTATTAATTAATTGACAAGTCAATCAACACCATTAACCACAGAGGGTTGAATATCACGAGATTTATTCTGAAATTTCCTGCCAATTTTTGCTCCACAAAAACACACACGTTGAGGTAAATATCGACATCTACATGATTGCATTGATGAAAAACACGTATCAACAGTGCTCATAGTGGCAATTTAATGACACTTAGGTCATTTGTAACTCAAGTAAATGCTTCAGGATAAAGACCACTTTGATCTTATACTGAAGAGTGAACGTACAAATATGTTATTAACGGGCTGTTAGGCTGACGACATACATATGAGTACCCCATCTTTAGTGATTTTTTTCGATGCGCAGTGTCCTTTATGCTGCAATGAAATGCGTTCATTAAAAACCTTCGATCACCATGGTCGGGTTCAGCTTATCGACATAAATGACGGCGATGCTATGCGTAGCTTTCCTTCTATCGACAAAAGCAAGGCGTTATCGATACTGCATGGCTTAGATCAACAAGGCAATCTGCTTTATGGGCTGGATGTGACCGTTCTAGCTTGGCATTTAGTCAACAAACATCGCTGGTTATTCATCACGCGCTTGCCCATCCTAAAATGGATTAGCGACCAAATTTATCTCCTTTTTGCAAAACATCGCATGTCGATATCTCGCTGGTTTAGTCATGCTCAATGCCGTAATGGCGTTTGTAAAAACAGAGAGTGATAACAATGAAATACCTCATTATTGGCGCCTCAAGCATCATCGCCCAAGCTTTTATAAGGGAGCTCAAAGCGCAGACTTTAGCGCCAGAAATCGTTACCGTCTCAAGACAAAAATATCTCGCCCAATCCTCAAGCGAACATTTTCCAACCGACTACAGTATCGAATCAACGGCCTTGATTGCCAAAACATTGGCCGACATCGGGCATAAGTTCGATCAAATTGTGTTTTTTAATGGGCAACTACACAACGGCACCTATACACCGGAAAAGCGTATCTCAAGGTTTGACGAGTCTTACTTTCAATGGCTTTTACAATGTAACGTTTTGAGCCAAGTGCGTTGGTTTCAATATTTACCATCACTTATTGATCGTCAATCTTTTGCAAAAATTACGGTTTTTAGCGCGCGGATAGGTAGCTTAGAGGATAACCACAGTGGCGGCTGGTACAGCTATCGGATGAGTAAAGCGGCGCTAAATATGGCGACGAAAAGTTTTGCGATAGAGCTAGCTCGCACTCATCCCAACACACAAACTATTCTGTTTCATCCGGGAACCACCGACACCCCGCTTTCTAAACCATTTCAGCATAATGTGGCTAGCGATAAGCTCTTTGAACCGGAGTTTGTGGCTAAGCAACTTTATCAACTACAGCAAAAGGAAATGTTAGATAAGCCCGTCTGTTTTGTGGATTGGCAGCACCAGACCATCAAATGGTGATCGCTCATTGAGTGGTCGATAACGCAGCTGATGTTCGGTGAGCCATGTGTTTAAGGTCTTGCGCGATATTTTAATACCCGTTTCGCTCAAGTGATTTGGTATTAAAAAATAATCGATGGGATATTTAAATTTTTCAAGCCTGCCATTGAGCCACTGCTCTAACGCCTCTTTTTTAGGCATAGTTTGGCATTGCAACAAAGCAACGCTGCGCGCGCCAAACTCATCATCATGCACAGGGATCACCATCGCTAAAGCAATGTCGGGGTGGTGAGATAATACCGCTTCAATCTCTTCACAATGAATGTTTTCGCCTCCAGAGATAAATTGGTTATCAACGCGGCCAATAATGCACAGCTCATCATTCTGCCAATGGCCAAGATCTTGGCTGTCGAACCATCCTTGTTCATCGATAAGAGGCGTGATTAAGCCTTGTTGGTAATAGCCACTGGATATGGTTTCACCGCCAATGAAAATACGCTGACCTTGTAGCTTCACTTGCCGTTTAGGTAGCACGTGGCCAACACTCTGGCTTGCGTTAACACGTTTTGCTGTGACAGTGGAAGCTGCTTCCGTCATACCATAACCCACCCAAGTTTCAATGCCATGCTTTGCCGCCTGCTGGGCGAGATGGTTTGGGATATGGCCTCCGCCAAGCAGCACGTGCGTTAATGCGAGCGGTGTTTTACTGTCTAATAAACGCTTCAGTTGAGTAGCAACCAATGAAGCATGCGTAACATGAATTATATCTTGGGTGAGATCGCCGCTGCCGACTTTTAAGCAAGCACCAGCTACTAACCAGCGATAAATAATGGCTAACCCAGACACATGATACATCGGTAAACTCAGCAGCCACGTATCATGGCAACTAAATGAAAATACCTCAAGTAAGCCACTGGCTGACGACCAATGCTGCTGAAAAGTATGAATAACGGCTTTAGGAACCCCAGTAGAGCCAGAAGTAAAGATGATTGAGGCAAACTGTGTCTCAGCCTTGTTTACCATAGCGCTCGTGGGCGGCGAAACATGTTCGTTAGTAATATGTTCATGAGTAATATGTTCATGAGTAAAAAGCCGGATGTTAGCGTCAGCGAGCAATGAAGTTAGCTCATTCTCCTTGAGCTTAGCTCCTTCACCTAACCATAACCAATGTGGTTGATTCTCTCCGTATAAGGTACTGAGTTTCTGTTTCAGCAGCATCACAGGTTGTGGCATGGTGATGGCGCAGATCACGCCAAGTTTTAACGACGCAAGGTAGATTAACACTAACTCAAGGCTGTTCTTACCCACTAACGTCAGCACATCTTGGTTCTGCAAACCTTGTTGCTGCATTGCAAAAGCATAAGCGTCAATACGGTTCGCTAACTGCTGCCAAGTGTAGGTTTGATTCGCCGTACGCAATGCGATCGCGTGCGGCGTATACAAAGCATGTTGTTGCCACGGCTTTTGGCAAAAGGAAACGCCTACTCGCATTGAGATTGCCAAACCACCGTTTGCTGCGCGAGCGTTTGTATCGGCAATGCGCTGTTGGGCCATGCGCTTTCGAGTTGTGCTTTAAACAAACTAATCGTATCTAGCCCCGGAATTTCATTAGGCAGTTGCCACTGCGCAAAACGAGCTAATTGGCAAAGCCCTAAGCTTGATTCGATGCTAGAGCTAATAACGGCTTGAATGCCTAATGTTTTAGCTTTTTCAATCAAAGCGATACAGCGCTGTACCGACCCAATCAAGGTCGGTTTAATCACAATGGCTTTCGCTCCCGTCAGATCTTCTAGCTGAAAATCTGCACGGCGAACGGCTTGCTGTAAGGTTTCATCCCACGCAATCGCAATGCCCGTATTGATAGCAAAAGCCAAGCTGTCACTGGGAGATGGACACGGCTCTTCCAAAAACGCAATGCGTTGACGCAGCGAAGGAGAAACATATTGGGCAAATTTTTCAGCTTTAGCGGGTGTCCAAGCTTGGTTAGCATCAAGACGCAATTGCAAATCAGGCATGGATTCTAAAAACAGATTTACGATCATCCCATCGCGAATCGCTTCGTACAGCCCAACTTTAATCTTCGCAACTCTATGATCGCCCGGTAGCGCGTTCAGAAGCGGGATCAGTTCATCAGGGTCTCCCGAGCACAAAGGTGCTGCGTGATAGTGTCCGGCTTGAGGCAACCCACCATCCAGCTCTAACTCCGCCATCGACAAACCAAAGGCAACAGAAGGAAAAAGATCATCATAGGTAATAAGCTCACCACTAACCCAAAGCTGAAGCTGCGCTATTAACTGCTGCTGTGCTTGCTCAAGTGACTCTAAACTGAAACCGGGTAATGGGGCAACTTCACCCAACGCTGAACCGTGATCATCTTGTAATTCAATAATCAGACCTTCACGTTCTACCAGCTTCTGATTGCGGAGAATAACGCCGCTATCCATCGGTAAACAGTAGCGATACAGTATTGCGCTGCGCATAATTTCAACCTTTTGTTCGATATTCGACTTTGTTCATTGAGACCACTAGCCCAAATCATCACGGAAAATGGATGATTTGAGCCGATTTTACGCTTAAGGATTACGAGGGAATTTATTGAAATCAGGGCGGCGTTTTTCATTGAAGGCATTGCGCCCTTCTTGCCCCTCTTCTGTCATATAGAACATCATGGTTGCGTTACCCGCCAGTTCTTGCAAACCTGCTTGGCCGTCACAATCTGCGTTGAGCGCTGCTTTCAAACAGCGCAGCGCCATAGGGCTATGCTGCAATACTTCACGACACCAGCGAACCGTCTCTTTTTCTAAATCAGCTACTGGCACAACCGTGTTGACCAGCCCCATGTCCAACGCTTCTTGAGCATCATAAAAACGGCAAAGGAACCAAATTTCACGCG
Organism: Vibrio sp. 2-2(8); assembly: GCF_963888495.1. Lineage (NCBI taxonomy): Bacteria > Pseudomonadati > Pseudomonadota > Gammaproteobacteria > Vibrionales > Vibrionaceae > Vibrio > Vibrio sp. 2-2(8). The sequence continues at coordinate 181,397 of NZ_CAWPJM010000011.1, forward strand.
CTTTTTTCTGCCCAACGATACGGGCCATGTAAGACGCACCCCATCCACCATCGAATGAACCCACTTTGGGTCCTGTTTGACCAAACTGGGCATTTTCTGCCGCTATAGTTAAATCGCACATCATATGCAGCACATGGCCACCACCGACAGCCCAACCAGCCACCGCCGCAATTACAGGTTTCGGACAGGTACGAATTTGGCGTTGGAAATCGAGCACATTGAGATGATGCGTACCGGACTCATCACGATAGCCGCCGTAGTCGCCACGAATTTTTTGATCGCCACCAGAGCAAAATGCCGCTTCACCAAGGCCAGTTAGAATGATCACGCCAACTTGCTCATCATAACGCGCATCGGCCAGCGCACTGATCATCTCTTTAACCGTTTGTGGGCGAAAGGCATTACGCACCTGAGGACGGGCAATCGTAATTTTGGCAATGCCATCTTGCGATTTGTGATAGTGAATATCTTCATATTCGGCGCTGCAGTCACTCCAGATGACTGGTGCATACAATTCTTGTTCAGTAATACCGACTGTTTTAGCCATGGTGCTTTCCATTGTTCTATTAATTGTTTTTGAACCAACGCGTTAGCATTGGCTGATAAATTTTTGAATAAGATGAGCAAATACTTCGGGCTGCTCATGATGGACATTATGCCCTGCAGCCCGCACTTGGCGATATTCGAAACCGCTTTGCTGTGCCAGATGAACAAACTTGCTGTCCTTCTCCCCACAAATATAGACCATTGGCAATGCGACTTGCTCAAGTTGTGCGAGCAGATAAGGCTGCTTTGCCAATGAAGTCGAAAGTAGCATGTGAGCCACTGCCACCCCAAGATTAGCACTGCGTTGAGTGACTAAAGTTTGTCTTTGCTCATGATTTAATGAAGAAAAAACGGGTTGATGATACCAATCGACCAAAACTCGCTCAATCTGCTCAGTTTGGAAACGATGTGCCCAATGGTGATCATTTTTCAATCGTTGCTCACGTTCAAAAGAACTCTGCAAGCCGAAGTTGCCACCCTCAACGATCAAACCTTGAATATTCAACGCCGAAAAACGCTGCATCGCCACGCCATACATTGCCAGCCTTCCACCAAGTGAATAGCCCACCAATACGATAGGTGTTTTTTCGCCAAGCTGCTTAAGCACGGTTGCAGAAATGTGAGCGCAGCACTCATCAAAGTCATCACATAAGAGAGAGTGACTACCGCCATGGCCGGGAAGATCAATCCATAATTGCGAGTATGGCGAAAGGAAAACCGCCGTTTTCGACCAATCTCGCCCACTGCCTAGTAAACCATGTAGAAAAACCAACACTGGCTCGACCGACGTCGAACCTGTGGTGGTGCTGCAATAAAAACGACTACAAAGCATAGACTTGCTGGGTAAATTGTGTGATTTGCTCACCGGCTTGCCCAGACGGCGTGGTCACTTCAACCAATAAGGTGCCAGTACCCTTCTGTAAATGTTCACGGACCAAGCTTTGATAAGCAGATAAGGTTTGCGGACAAGCATAACCTAAACGAAACTGCCGTGCGGCGTGTTCAAATTGGTAGCCATGGGGCATTTGGTACAAGGCGGTTTTGTGCGTTTTGGGAACGGGTAATAGATCAAAAATAGCGCCACCATCATTATTCACCACCACCAGCACCAGAGGCGTGCTGACTTGGCTAAGCAGAGCTAGAGAATTCAGATCATACAGCAATGACGTGTCACCAATAAATACCAACATTGGATTATGATTGGCTCGCTGTACTCCTGCGGCAGTTGCCACTAAGCCATCAATGCCCGAAGCGCCTCGATTGGAGTAAACCGAACGTCCCTCAATTTGAGCAAACATATCGGCTAAACGGACGAACAAACTGTTGCCGATAAATAGGTCGGCCCCTTCGCTACGCTCGGCCATATCGAGCGCTAAACCAATCTCTGTAATGGAAGAGTCACCGTTCAAATGTAATTTAGCCAGTTGGGCAATCTCTTGCGCCACACTTTTTATCCGATCCGACCAACCCGCTTGCGCCGCACCTAAAGCCGTTAATTTACCAATATGCCGATCGACCCAGCACGCAATATCAGTGACAAACTGCTGTTGCATCAGATGGCTTTGATTATTACGTGCCATTTGGGGTGAAACGTAAATATACTGCACGTTACCCGTGTAGGCATGGCTAGCTAGCCATTGAGTAAGCCGTTTTGAGACCAGCCGTGAACCGAATTGGATCACCACCTCACTTTCACTAAGCAGCTCACGTGCTCGCGCATTTTGCAACCATAAATCAAAATGCGCCCATTCGCTGCTCACACCTGATTGTGGATCACATAAGACTGGCCAGCCAAGTTTGTTGGCAAAATGCTTGGCCTTCTTCGCTTCAGCTAACGTCAACGACCCAAGAATCACCAGCCCTTTTTTACTCAGCCATGCAGCATCATCTAACGTTTTGGTTTGGGTTTGGTACTGGCGAGAGCTGAATGCTTGCTCACGCTGACGCCACGCTTCAATCACAGCCAAATAGTCCGCGTAGAGATCTACATCATGTTCGGCATAAAGTGGTTCGGGAAAAGGACAGTTAATATGTATTGCACCACCCATATAATCTTGGTTAGCCATAGCCTCATCCACTGTGGTTAACAACCAAGTCAATGGGATAGTCGTCGATGGACTGGGTAGATTCACCGCCTGCGTGACATGTGATGAGTAAATACCTACTTGATTGATTGCTTGATTCGCACCGCATCCCACGAGCTCAACGGGCCGGTCAGCCGTGAGTACAACGAGTTTTTCACCCGTGAGGTGTGACTCAGCAATCGCTGGCAGTAAATTAGCCGCCGCCGTGCCAGAAGTGACAATCACCGCAACTGGTTTTTGGCTCGCCTTAGCAAGACCTAAAGCAAGAAAGCCCAGCCCACGCTCATCAAAGTGAGTATGGATTGAAAGCTTGTGATTGGCGGCCGCCTCTAAGGTCAAAGGTGTTGAGCGTGAACCTGGTGCAATACAGATCTCTTGCACCCCAAGTCGAGTAAGCTCCTCAAGTAGCGTTTGGCTCCAAATTCGGTTCAGCACTGCTTGGTCATGCTTCATGACGCCACTCCTAGAGGAAAATGGTCGCTGATCAAACTCAGTAAGGTTGCCATTTTTTTGTCTAACTCTTGCCATTCATGCTCAGCAACTGAACCTGGAACAATGCCCGCTCCGGCAAACAGTTGGACCTGATTGTCCACCAGCAAAGCGCTGCGAATCGCCACACAAAACTCCGCTTGTTGATGGCTAAAATAACCGACTGAGCCGGCATACCAACCACGTGCAAAAGGCTCATTAGCCTGAATAAAATCCATCGCCGCTTTACGCGGCAGGCCAGCCACGGCCGCGGTCGGTTGTAACGCGTTCAGCAGTTGTACACCATTCACACCCTTTTTCAGCTGCGCATGGATACCCCGTTTTAAATGTTGCACTTTGCGCAAACGCACTAAACGGACGTCCTGTTCAACATCAACCCTTTCAGAATGAGGCGTTAACCGTTCAATAATGTCATCCACTACATATTGATTTTCATTAAGATTTTTACTGTCTTGAGTAAGCCAATGAGATAACTCCATGTCTTGGCTCGCATTTTCTCCCCGACCTATAGTTCCCGCCAGCGCTTCGGTATACAAAGTCTGCCCTTGACGAGCGTACAAACGCTCAGGTGTCGACCCCATAAAGCTGTGTTTTTGATCAAATGCTAATAAAAAATGAAAACTGTGATGATTGTGCGCCGCACTTGCCTTAAGCAACTGCGCCGCGCTTAACGGCTTATCTAAACTGAGTGTCGTTTGCCGCGCGAGTACCACTTTCTTAAACGCTTGATGACCAATTCCCTCAAGCACTTGATTGACCAACTGCTGCCACTTCACCTCATTAGGTTGATGGGTGACTTGTTTTATATGTGACGTCATACCACGTAACGGACTAACATCAAGTTGCAGTTTATGCAGTGCGACCAAGGTTCGTTGGCGTTCAGCGGTAATATTCGCCGCCAATGACCACTGACCATCACAGCAAATCAGCTCAATTTGCGGTAAAAAGAAAAATGAGGATAGACAACGGCGATTTTTGTCCGTATGCCCATCAAAAGAACGTCCACCCCAAACTCGCTGCTCCTGACCAAGAATAGCGTAGGCAGGTTCAGCCTCAGAAAAAGTATACAGCTGACCTAATGCCACGACTTCTTCGCGCGTATCGCGTGACTGCCAATAAAATTTAGGGAAAATGGGTTGCGCTTCAAGCCAATCAATTGGCGCGAAAGGGGGAGCTTCTTGCAGTATTTGTACAAAACGAACGTCATCATCCTTCGCGTCGTTTATTTGCTCGATTAACCGAGCAATAGCTTGATGAAAATGCGACAAATCGACCTCGAAAACATTGAGACACGGGCTCTACTGACGGCTACTCTATTTAGAGAGGGAAACGAAATCAAGGTTACGAGTTATCTTTTGCAGATTCCTGTGATAACGGGCATCCTCATCTGTATCCTAAAAGCGCACAGTGGCAGATTTTTATTCTATCAAACATCAATTTAGTGTAGTTTAATAAAGAAATTATTTATTTTTCAGGAATTATACAATGCAAAATATCGGGATGTCGTCAAAACTCGACAATGTCTGCTATGACATTAGGGGTCCTGTACTCAAACATGCTAAACGCATGGAGGAAGAGGGGCATAAAATACTGAAGTTAAACATTGGTAACCCCGCCCCATTTGGCTTTGACGCCCCAGATGAAATCCTAGTTGATGTGATCCGTAATCTGCCTACTTCACAAGGCTATTGCGACTCAAAGGGGATCTATTCCGCGCGCAAAGCCGTGGTGCAGCACTACCAGAAAAAAGGGCTGCGTAGCCTAGATGTAGAAGATGTTTACATCGGTAATGGTGCTTCAGAGCTTATCGTGATGGCGATGCAAGCGCTGCTTAATAATGGCGATGAAATGCTTGTCCCTGCTCCTGATTATCCATTATGGACCGCTTCGGTCGCCCTCTCCGGTGGCACTGCTGTGCATTACTTGTGTGATGAAGAAGCCGATTGGTATCCTGATCTCAACGACATCAACAGTAAAATCACGCCCAAAACACGCGGTATTGTGTTGATCAACCCCAACAACCCAACAGGTGCTGTCTATAGCCGTGATTTCCTGCTGGAAATTGTTGAGATTGCCCGCAAGCATAAATTGATCATTTTCGCCGACGAAATCTACGACAAAATCTTATACGATGGTGCAACCCATACGCCCATTTCAACACTGGCTGATGATGTTTTAATGGTCACTTTTAACGGCCTGTCAAAAGCGTACCGTGTATGCGGGTTCCGTGGTGGTTGGATGTTCCTTACCGGGCCAAAACACATCGCCAAAGGTTATGTAGCTGGTTTGGAAATGCTTGCCTCAATGCGTTTGTGTGCCAACGTGCCCATGCAGCATGCGATTCAAACCGCATTAGGTGGCTATCAAAGTATCAATGAGCTGATTTTACCCGGCGGCCGACTACTCGAACAGCGCGACCGCGCGTGGGAATTGATCAACCAGATCCCCGGCGTCTCATGTGTCAAACCTAAAGGAGCCATGTACCTGTTCCCGAAAATCGACACGAAAATGTACAGCATTAAAGATGACCAAAAAATGGTGCTCGACTTCTTAAAACAAGAGAAAGTGCTATTGGTTCAAGGAACGGGCTTTAACTGGCCAAAACCGGACCACTTCCGCATTGTCACCTTACCGCATATTGAAGATTTGGAAATTGCCATTGGCCGCTTCGAACGTTTCTTATCGACCTACAGTCAGTAGCATTCTGACGTAAACTTCCATATGCTAAACGGGCGCACTTTTCGATACTGGAAAGTGCGCCCGTTTTCTTTTAATCGCCAATTTTTCTCTTGGCCCCCGACACAGCAAGGATGTTTATTGCAATGAAAGAGAGTCACTTTTTTGCTCACTTAGCCCGAATGAAGTTAATTCAACGCTGGCCTTTAATGCGATCCATCTCCAGTGAAAATATCTCTGAACACAGCCTACAAGTGGCATTTGTCGCTCACGCTTTAGCCGTAATCAAAAACAAAAAATTTGGCGGCAAGGTCAACCCTGAACGGATTGCGATTTTAGGTATGTACCACGATACCAGTGAAGTGTTGACGGGCGATCTTCCGACACCAGTTAAATACTACAACCCCGATATTGCGAAAGAATACAAAAAGATAGAAGCCGCCGCCGAACAAAAACTGCTCTCGATGTTGCCTAAAGAGCTGCGTGAGGATTTTGCTCCATATCTCGTTTCAGACGCCGCGCACCCTGAAGATGTGGCGATAGTCAAACAGGCAGATTCACTCTGCGCCTATCTCAAATGCTTAGAAGAACTCAGTGCGGGCAACCATGAATATGCGCTGGCCAAAAAACGTTTAGACGTCACCTTGCGAGATCGCCATACACCTGAGATGGAGTATTTTCTCAATACCTTTGCCCCTAGTTTCGAATTAACGCTGGACGAGATCAGCTAACTCACGCTAAGTTACTTGTTAAGTGTTTGAAAAACATAAATGTACTGCAGGAGATGGCATGGATATATCCATTGACCCCAAATGGCTTGAACGCCAAGATGATGAGCATAAAATCCGCCGCGATGATCACCGCAGCCCTTTCCAACGCGATCGGGCACGTATTCTTCACTCGGCTGCATTTCGTCGCTTGCAAGCCAAAACTCAAGTACATGGCACTAGCTTGAATGATTTCCATCGCACTCGCCTCACTCACTCCTTAGAAGCCGCGCAACTCGGCACTGGTATAGTGGCGCAAATTAAACTCAAGCAACCAGAGTTTCGTGATTTGCTGCCTTCGGATAGTTTGATCGATTCCTTATGCCTAGCGCATGATATCGGTCACCCTCCTTATGGTCATGGCGGCGAAGTGGCGCTCAATTATATGATGCGCGATCACGGCGGCTTTGAAGGCAACGCGCAAACCTTCCGTATTGTGACTAGCTTAGAGCCTTACACCGAACACCATGGTATGAACCTGTCACGCCGCACTGTGCTGGGGTTATTAAAATACCCTGCGCTGCTGAGCCAAACTCGCGCCGTACAGCAACCCAATGCAGTCGCTCACCAGCGTCAGTTGAAAGCTAAAGAGTGGTCGCCGGCTAAGGGAATATACGATTGCGATCACGCGATTTTTTCTTGGGTAACAGAGCCGCTCTCTGCGCAAGATAAAGCTCTACTCAGTCAAATGCGTGGTCAGCCCACAACGCCTTATCAACATCACAAGACTCGCTTTAAATCACTCGATTGCTCAATCATGGAGCTGGCCGATGACATTGCCTACGGCGTGCACGATTTAGAAGATGCCATCGTGCTTGGCATGGTGACTCGCCAACAGTGGCAAGAGGCCGCGGCCTCGAAACTGGCCGAATGCGGCGATGCGTGGTTTGAAGAACACATCGCTTCCATCAGTGAAATGCTGTTTGCAGGCAAACATTACCGTCGTAAAGATGCGATTGGCGGGATTGTTAATGCGCTACTGACTAGCATTCATATTCAAGCCGTTGATGCGCATTTTGAGAATGAATTACTCGCCTTCAACGCCTATTTAGAACCCAATATGGCCGCCGCGCTGGAAGTACTGAAATCATTTGTGAGCCAATATGTGATTCAAATTCCGCAAGTGCAGCGTTTTGAATACAAAGGCCAGCAGATCATCATGGATCTATTTGAAGCGCTAAGCGCCGATCCTGAACGCTTACTGCCAGAAACAACGCGCGGTAAGTGGCAAGCCCAAACCAATGAAAACGATGGTATGCGCGTTATCTGTGACTATATTTCGGCTATGACCGATGGCTATGCGCAAAGGCTCCATCAACAACTCTTCTCTGCTCATAATCACTATTAATGGCTGGTTGAGTGGTAGCTTCTGCCATCATTACTCACTGATATAGCGGTTACTCGCTGATATAGTTTTGCTTAAAAACCCCAGCTGGCATTTGGCTAATTTGAAAGGCAACCATCGCATCAAAAGCATCAAGGAGCGGTTGAAAACTTTGCCGAGGCTCAAGCAATGACAAGATATGAAAACCAGCTTCAACAGTTGATAAGCTGTTTTCACTCGGTGCCTTGCGAATGCGATAATTGCCTTTGAGATCGGTCGGCAAGTGCAAACACGGTAGCGAATGTAAATTGCTCGAGAGTTGCCACATTTTATACGCTTTCTTCCAAGTACCATCGAGTAAAATAACTCGTACTTTTCTGGTATCAGCATTGATATTCATAGCCGACACGGGCTGCGCAGTCTCATGCGGGTAAAGTACATAGTTGAGCACATCCGGCTCAGCTAAGCACTCATTCAGCTGAGTGTGCTGGCTAAAATCTTCGGCAACAAAGCGCCTGCAATTCGCTAAAGATAAATCGAGAATTCTGGCTGTGCCCATTGGGCGATGTTCTTCTGTCGGATGTTGAAGAATGATAAGCTCGACCGACGAGGAAAGCGGTACGATCAAAGAACAGATGCAGGCTTTTCGCGCTTTACCACATTGAGAACAGTATCGAGACATAACGTGAATTACTTTCGCCTTTGCTTACTAAACATAAACCATCAAAAAAATCGTTATTTTGCACTACTTGCTATCAGCTTGGTCTGCTTGGGGTTACAATGGCCGCCACTGGCCGCCCTTAGTGCGTGGAATCGGCCTGCCATTGAAGCGGGCCAATGGTGGCGGATCCTAACAGGAAATTTCACACACACCAACTTTACACATCTTGGTATGAACCTCGCAGGGCTGTGGATTATCCATTTTGTGTTTCAGCCGAGCAGTAAAAAATGGTTAATCAGCCTTCTGGCAACCAGCCTGATGGTAGGCATCAGCCTTTTTTTGAGCCGTATGCAAGTCTATGTCGGCCTTTCAGGCGCGCTCCATGGAATGTTTGCCTATTTGGCGCTGCAAGAAGCACTGCAAGGGCGTCGCAGCAGTTGGCTGTTGGTGGTTGGTGTTATTGTCAAAGTTGTCTGGGAGCAAATTTTCGGCGCTTCAAGTAACACCAGTGAGCTTATTAATGCACGCGTGGCTATCGAAGCGCATTTAGCAGGCATGTTGGCCGGGTTGATACTCGCCATCGGTGAATGGCTGAGATCAAAAAAAACGGAGAAGTAACGCACTTCTCCGCTTAATACTCTCCGAAAAATAATCTGCCTGCTTCGAGAAAGACGCGCCTAACCTAAACGATTGGCCGTTGACCGCGACTGATCAATTTCAGCAACACACTATCAGCCGCTTCGCCCGCAACACCAGCCAATTTATCAGTCAGTTTTTTCTTCTGCACATAATGGATTGCCAGTACCGTTTTATCTTTACACGCAGCAACCACTAAGTCGTCAGAAGTTTTGATCTCATCGACTAAACCGAGCTCTTGAGCTTGAGTACCAAACCAGTGTTCGCCAGTGGCCACTTTCTCAAGGTCAAGCGCTGGGCGATGCTCGCGGATAAAATCTTTAAACAGTTCGTGAGTCTCTTCGAGTTCTTGCTTGAACTTATCGCGCGCTTTATCACTGTTTTCACCAAACATAGTCAGCGTGCGTTTGTATTCACCTGCGGTCAATTGTTCAAATTCAATATCATGTTTTTTAAGCAGTTTATTAAAGTTAGGTAGTTGCGCGATAACGCCAATGGAACCGACAATCGCAAAAGGAGCGGCCACAATTTTATCAGCAATACACGCCATCATATAACCACCGCTGGCGGCCACTTTATCAACTGCGATGGTTAGGGGTAACCCAGCCGCTTTAATGCGATCGAGCTGCGAAGAAGCCAAACCATAACCATGCACCATGCCACCGCCAGTCTCTAAACGCAGCAACACTTCATCACCTTGACGAGCAACGGCGAGAATGGCGGTCACTTCCTCGCGTAGCGAACTCACTTCTTTGGCATCAATACTGCCGTTGAAATCCAAGACAAAGAGATGCGGTTCACGTTTGGTATCTAGCGCTCCCTCTTTGGCCGCTTTTTTGATCGCTTTGTCACGTGCTTTGTTTTTCTCTTTTTCGCTTTTCTTTTCTGCTTTATCGCGAGCCTTCAAGAAAGCATCATCGTGCAGATGGTGTTCCATTTGCTCGACCATTTCTTTATGACGCTCGGTTAAATTCACTACTTCCAGCTCGCCTTTCTGCGCGCTGTTTTTTCCGCCCACCGATTTCACAATGACCAATAGCACAACAAGAGCGACGACGATTGTCGCAATCTTGGCCAAAAATAGGCCGTAGTCCAATAAAAATTCCAACGTCCTAATCCTCATAGGTTTTGATTTGGTGTATTGTAACCACCTTGTCACGAAGACTTAAAGCAAATCATAACAATAAGGAAGCACAAGGTGGATTATTCAGTTTCTGCAGATGCCCTCAAAGATAGAGTCATTTTAGTTACAGGTGCTGGCGACGGTATCGGTAAACAAGCCGCCATCAGCTATGCAGCCCACGGCGCAACCGTCATTTTGCTCGGCCGCACGGTGAAAAAGTTAGAACAAACTTATGATGAGATAGAAAACGCTGGCTACGCAACACCTGCGATTGTTCCGCTGGACATGAAAGGAGCCACCAAGCAACATTACCTCGATATGATCGATACCATTGCAGAGCAGTTTGGTCGCTTAGATGGTGTGCTACATAACGCGGGGCTTTTGGGTGCGATCAGCCCGTTTGATCAGATCGGTGAAGATTCTTATGACGATGTCATGCAGGTCAACGTCAAAGCGCAATTCTTACTCAGCCAAGCGGCGCTGCCATTGCTGCACAAATCTCCAGATGCGCGGATTGTATTTACGTCTTCAACCGTAGGCCATGATGGTCGTGCTTTTTGGGGCACTTATGCTATGTCAAAATTCGCCACAGAAGGGATGATGCAAGTGCTAGCTGATGAGCTAAGCAACACGTCAATTCGAGTGAATGCAATTAATCCCGGTGGCACGCGCACTGGCATGCGCGCTAAAGCTTATCCCGCTGAAGATGTGGAGTTGTTGAAAACGCCTAAAGATATCATGCCGCTTTATCTCTATTTAATGGCGCCGGAAAGCCAAGCCGTGAATGGTCAATGTATCGATGCACAACCGAAAAAAGTAATGGCTTAGCTTTTTCTTAATCTTTCAATGCCTTGCCTCATCAGCAAGGCATTGTCGTTTGAGGTGAACGTTACTATTTTATGTCGGCACATTACATTAGAGACGACAGAGACGACTTTATTGTAATGATGGCTAAAAAGTCTTACAAAAGCACATCACGTAATCGGTCTTGTGCCACTTGTACTAATAAATCGGGTTGGAATTTAGAGATAAAACGATCACAACCCACTTTTTGTACCATGGCTTCATTAAAGCTGCCACTGAGTGACGTGTTTAACGTAATAAATAGTGATTTCATTCTCGGATCATTACGGATCTCGGAAGTCAGTTTATAGCCGTCCATTTCTGGCATTTCAGCATCGGTGATCATCAGTAAAAGCTCACTCGTTACATCTCTTCCTTCATCGCTCCACGACTTCAGAAGATTCAATGCTTCTAAGCCATCTCTGCATTCGACAATTTCCAAACCAAGCTGTGAGAGCGTCCCTTTTATTTGGTTACGAGCCGTTGAAGAATCATCCACAATCAGAATTTTTCGCCCGACCATCTCCGCAACCAAATCATGATCAAGAATGCCTTCTGAGATAGAAACGTCATAATCAATAATCTCAGCTAACACTTTTTCAACATCAATGATTTCAACAATATGGCTACTGTTGACCTCTTTAACATGGGTGATAGCGGTAAGGTAATTAGAACGGCCAGCTAAACGCGGTGGTGGCTGAATTTCAGTCCATGCGGTATTGATAATATTGCGAACTTGCCCAACCAAAAAACCTTGAATGGTTCGATTGTACTCAGTGATGATGAGGTTCTGTTCCTGGCTATCCAAGCGAGATGGAGGAAAACCGATCGCACTGCGCAAATCAATGACAGGAACTGGCACTCCCCTCAATGAGGCTACACCCGTAATATTATGATGAGAACCGGGCAATTTCGTTAACTGAGGAACTTTGATCACTTCCCTCACCTTAAATACATTGATCGCAAAAATTTGCCGGCTATTTAAGCTGAATAAAAGCAACTCAAGTCGATTCTCTCCGACAAGATTGGTGCGCTGGTCAACCGTATTTAAAACACCTGACATACGAAATCCCGAAAATTATAGTGAACTCACATAACAGTATAGCCATATGGGTTAATTGTAAAAAATATAAATGATCTAACCGCGAAAAAATTAACCTTCGACAACTTTCATCAGCAAAAGTCCATCATAGAGAGCTTGTTTAATCAAAGCCGCACCGGGCATGGTTGCCTGTTTATAAAAACGTGATTCCACTAATTCGAGATCTTGATGATAGACAGGTAAGCTCTGCTCTTCGATGCATTTTTGCAATGCAGGGTATAACACGTTCTTAGCTTGGTTAATAACACCACCGATAAGAATTTTTTCTGGGTTAAACAGGTTGATCACAATTGCGATTGCGGCCCCTAAATAACGCCCTAGTTTCTCTATCACATCCACCGCTAATGGGTCACCCTCTGCTGCGGCTTCACAGATATCTTCGATGGTGATTTCACTGTGCTCAGTCAATGATGAAACCTCACCGTTTGCAATACGCAGCGCCACTTCTTCACGAATTGCTTGCGAACTGGCGACTGTCTCCAAACAGCCAATATTGCCACAATGGCAACGTTTACCGTGCGGATCAATTTGGATATGACCTAACTCACCGATATTCCCGTGCCGACCTTGCAACACCCTGCCATCAAGGATAATGCCGGCCCCTAAACCGTGGTGAATAGAGATAAGAACTGAATTTTCATTGCCTTGCGAATGGCCAAACAACTTTTCAGCCAGTGCCCAAGCTCGGGTATCATTCGCCACAAATACAGGTAGGCCCGTCGCCTTATAAATTTCAGGACCAAGAGCCAGATTTTCCACATTGTAATGAGGCATCTGCAGTACAATCCCTTGCTCTGAATTCACTAAACCGGGCAAGGTAATTGCGATACTCGTCACTCGATCCAATTGCGACGAGTAGGTTTGAAAAAATTCTTCAATTTCGTAAAGCAACCTAGCGAGCACGTCATCTTGGTCTAGCTCATGGATCTCAATTTTGGTGTCGATCAACACTTCACCACCCAACTCATGCAGGGCAATAATTAGGTAACCACGCCCTAAACGCATGGATAAAAATTGCCATCCCTCATTATTGGTTTGTAAACCAACGGCTGGGCGGCCACGGCTGATCGCTTCTTGTACTGTCGTTTCATGGATTAAATGAGCTTCAATTAACTCACGAGTAATTTTGGTAATACTTGCCGGAGCAAGCTCACTCTCCTTCGATAAATCGATGCGAGAAATGGGACCTTTTTGGTCAATGAGTTTATATACACGACCAGCATTGACCTGTTTGATATGATCAATATGGCCTGGTTGCGCCATATACATTGGGAGCTCCAGAAATCAATAACATGCCAATTTTTTTACTTTGCGAAGTAATTGTGAAGCGCTTTAGTATATTGCCGTGACAAGCATCACGGATATACCTAGATCTTCGTGTATTTAGCCAATAAACTGCCATTTGTTTACATTCAAAAAATATGAAACTCCTCTTTTTTTGTGACAAAAATCATCTGACACCTGTCGATAAATTTCACTCTTATCCCCTTTCTTTCGCCAGATCTTGCATATACTCAATCTAGATTCCCGCCCCATCAGGAGAACACAATGACCGCTGTGTTAAGAAGAACAAAAATCGTGACTACTTTAGGCCCATCAACAGACAAAGGCGAGATATTAGAGGCGATTATCAAAGCTGGCGCAAATGTTGTGCGCATGAATTTTTCACATGGTAGCTCCGAGGACCATAAACTGCGAGCGCAACGAGTAAGAGCTATCGCGGCTAAGTTGGGTCGCCATGTCGCTTTACTTGGTGATTTACAAGGACCAAAAATTAGGGTCTCCACATTTAAAGAAGGAAAAGTCTACTTAAATGAAGGTGACCGATTTGTTCTTGATGCAGAGCTCCCCCCAGGGCAAGGTGACCAAGACTCGGTTGGCATTGACTACAAAAAACTACCACAAGATGTGCAACAGGATGACTTGCTGCTATTGGACGACGGACGAGTACAACTACTCGTCACAGCAGTCGATGGTGCTAAAATACACACCATAGTCACCGTCGGTGGTCCACTTTCAAATAACAAAGGCATCAACAAAAAGGGTGGCGGTTTATCGGCGGAAGCGCTGACCGAAAAAGACAAACGAGACATACTACTCGCCGCCGAAATACAGGTTGAATATCTGGCCATTTCATTTCCTCGCAATGGCGAAGATATGAAATACGCTCGCCGCCTCGCTCGTGATGCAGGCCTTGAGGCCAAGCTCGTGGCGAAAGTGGAACGGGCAGAAACCGTGGCCAGTGATCACAATATTGATGACATCATTATGGCCTCTGATGTGATCATGGTCGCTCGTGGTGACTTGGGGGTAGAAATTGGTGATCCTGAGCTGGTTGGTGTGCAGAAAAAACTGATCCGCCGCGCTAAGGCACTCAATAGAGTAGTGATCACAGCAACACAAATGATGGAGTCAATGATAGAGAACCCAATGCCAACCCGCGCGGAGGTAATGGATGTTGCCAATGCGGTGCTTGACGGAACCGATGCGGTGATGCTTTCAGGTGAAACTGCTGCTGGTAAATACCCAGTAGAAACGGTTCGTTCGATGGCCGAAGTGTGTGTCGGCGCGGAAAAAATGATCGAAGCTAGCCAACAAAATTACCGAATCGATACTTCGTTTGTGACTGCTGAAGAGACCATTGCGATGTCCACTATCTATGCGGCCAATCACATGGAAGGAATCAAAGCCATGGTGACTCTGACCGAATCAGGAAGAACAGCGCTTATGACCTCACGCTTAAATTCTGTACTGCCTATCTTTGCTATGTCACCCAATGAACGAAGTTTAAACCGCTGCGCTCTATACCGGGGAGTCACACCCGTCTATTTTGATACCAAAGCAGACACTGGTTTTGATGTGGCCGTTGCAGCTCTCAATACGCTTAAGGAGAAAAAATTGTTAGAGTTCGGTGACTTAGTGATCATCACTCAAGGTGACATTATGGATGTCGAAGGGTCAACCAACTGCATGCGTATCCTGCCGGTCCTTGAATAACCCGTGCTCCCCGTTGACTTAATGGTCGCGGGGAAAATAATCCGATGATGCAATACGGGACTGATATGCCGACTGCGCTTGGTTAAATTGGTCGATAAAGCGATAACCCGCCGTCAGTCCCAGCTCATAATCATAAAGCAGATCTTCTTGACTGCTTAAGAGAGATCTTGACCTCAATGGTTCGCTGGGCACAATCTGTAGGATGTAAGCATCATCCGGCGGCGCACGCAAAAATTCTTGAGTAAGAGAATAAGTTTGGTAATGCACCATTAACATATCCGCTAACCCCGAATCAAACTTGTCACCAATTAAATGACTCAAGCGATAAATATCATCAGCGCCAAATAACCAGCGTCCACCATTGAGTAGCTCCAAATTCATTTGCTCACGTTTTTGTAGCTTAGAACGTTCTATTTGTTGATGGAGAAGACCACTCCACTCTTGCTTCCAGTAAGACAATTTTTGTCGCCACTGACCTTGAATATTTTGCAAAGGTTCATGTAACCAATGAGCCTCGTTGTAAGGCTTAGCAGAAGGCAACGGCTTCATCGGTAACCCACTCTCTACCGCGTCGATATCAGGGCATTCAGTGCGGATTACCGCGACAAAACGGGCACCTCTACGCCATGCCTCCTGAACTGGAATTGATGCCGATACTCCACCATCAATATATAGGTCATCACCCAGCTTGACTTCATGCGGATATAAGCGGGGAATCGCACAGGTGGCAATCAACACCTCTCGCCAGTTACTTTCTAATATCGGGAAATAATGGTCGTGGAGTGAGTGTGCTGAGGTAACAGCAGCATAAGCTTTTCTGTTCGCAAGGACTTGGGCTCCCATATCGACATCCAACCGATAAGGAAATTCCGATATGCGATCTAAAGCCCAATCCAAGTTCATGAACTGCTTACGCCGAACGTAGCTAAATAGATTAAAAAAATTAGCATCCGTGGTGAGTTCTAAAATAAAAGCCTTGCCTAACCCATGCTGACGGCATAGGTAAGCGCACAAATTCAATGCACCTGCAGAGGTGCCATAAAATTCATCAAAGGGGTCAAAATTGGAAAGAAGGAACGCATCTAACACACCTGCGGTAAAAATACCTCTTTGGCCACCACCTTGGGCAACCAATGCATTTTTCCCTCCAATGTACTTCGAGAGCCGATCTAAATCCGCTCTCGTCTCTTTATCAGAGATAGTTCCACTAGTGTTCATCAGCAGAACCCTCGTTGATTAATGGCTGATAGCGATCAAACCAAAACCGACGAGAATAGTAAAGACCGTTGCAGTAATCACTAATGCGTATTTTAGATCAAGTTCCATAGCCACCTCCTATCAGATAACAAAGTAATAACATCAGTGTGAAGTATCTTCAAGAATCGTTGGTTTTTCGTGCACAATTATGGAGTTACCATCACAATAACCTAATCGTTAAAAAGTGGCTTAGGTTAATAATTATGCATCAATACAATAAAATCATTCTTATCATAGGAGCTTTATCTGCTCCCTATGCACAAGCGCAAGTCATCGTTTCTCCCTTTTTTGGGTATATCATTGGGGGGGAAGTCGAGGATCAAACCAGCAATGAATACGATTTAAAAGCTTCCTCTGGTTATGGCCTCGCTATAGAAACTGATTACGAAAAAGGCCGAATTGGTCTGTTTTATGCCACTCAAAACACCTCTGTTGAAACCATTAACTCGGATGCCAACATCCATTATCTCCACTTTCAAAGCAGCATTTATTATCCGACAAGCCAACAATTGACCGCTTATATAGGCCTAGGTATCGGTGGTTCTTATACGGATGTTGACTGGGCTAAAGATAAATATGGTTTTTCTTCAAGCTTGTTTGGGGGTTTTGAGTATGCCTTTACCGATAACATTGCGCTGAATAGCCAAGTGCGTTGGTTAGGTACCTCTGTTGACAACGAAACTTCAGCAACCTGCACACTGCCCTCTTCAGAAACGTGCGCGATTCGTTTTAAATCTGATTGGATCAATCAATTTTCGGCTAATATCGGCCTAACAGTTCGTTTTTAAACCAAGATAAAATTGTGGTGTGATTCACTAGTGAGTGTATGTTTTTCAGTCATACACTCTTCGACAAAAAATAGTTTTATCATTTATATTTTTTAGACAACGAAGTTATAAATTCCATTCTTATTAAAAAATGACGTTCATTCCACCTAAATCCCAATTAATTAACAACTAATACACCATCAAAAAACCAGAGAATAACATTTACAATCTATTGCCTTAACTTAGATTAGTCTGTAGTCTCGAACCCATGCGTAGCTGATTATTTCAGATACAGCAAACACACATCGAACTATTAAGAACAATATTCTGAGTTCTCTGAAAGCTGACAACATATAACACTAACTTTTTGCCAGTTCATGGATGATGGCGCAAATATTCACGGTCTATTTAGTGTACCGATAGTATTCATCACTCCAACACTGGCTCCGCAGCCGAAGAGAAGCTTCATACCTCAGGGAAGTCGTAAAGGAGTAAACAATGAAGCGAGAACAATGGGGATCCCGTGCAGGGTTCATTCTGGCTGCCGTAGGTTCGGCTATCGGTCTTGGAAACATATGGCGTTTCCCTTATATGGCTTATGAGAATGGGGGTGGTGCATTCTTCATCCCTTACCTTTTCGCCATGATCACAGCGGGTATACCGTTTATGATCCTAGAGTTCAGCATGGGTCAAAAGCATCGCGGTTCAGCACCAGCCACTCTGGCTAAAATTCACGCAAAATTTGAATGGTTAGGTTGGTTCCAAGTAGGGGTTGCCGCTATTATTGCTGTGTATTATGTGGCCGTTATTGGCTGGGCTATTTCCTACTTTGGTATGTCGTTTACACAAAGTTGGGGAACCGATACTAATGCTTTCTTCTTTAGCAACTATTTAGCACTAGGCGATAATTCACCGACAAATCTCGGTAGTATTCAATGGAAAATCGCCATTGCAATGCTGATTGCATGGGCCATTACTTATGCTGCTATCGTCGGTGGAGTGAAATCTGGAATCGAACGCGCTTCAAAAATCATGATGCCAATACTGTTTATCATGGTACTGCTTTTGATTGGCCGCATGATTTTCCTACCAGGTGCATTAGATGGTGTGAACTACATGTTTGAGCCTGACTTTGACAAGATCTGGGATGTGAAGGTTTGGGCTGCTGCTTATGGACAGATTTTCTTCACCCTAAGTATTGGTTTTGCCATCATGCTGGCGTATTCCAGCTACCTTCCTGAGAAATCAGACATAACGAATAACGCCTTCATGACAGTATTGATCAACTGTGGTTTCTCAATTCTGGCGGGGATTATGATTTTCTCTGTTCTTGGCTACATGGCTCATGAACAAGGCAAACCGTTGACAGAAGTCGTGTCTGCGGGCGTTGGGCTTGCATTCGTTACGTTACCAGCGGCTATCAACCTATTGCCAGCGCCCTATATTCTTGGGCCAATCTTCTTCTTTGCACTTGTTGTTGCAGGCCTAAGCTCACACATATCAATCATTGAAGCCGTCACCTCAGCCGTCATCGATAAGCTAAAATGGAGCCGTAAAAAGGCCGCTAATGTAGTTATCAGCGTAGGGTTTTTGGTTTCAATGGCCTTTGCGACCAACGGTGGCCTGTTGCTACTCGACCTTGTCGACCACTTCGCAAACAACGTGGGCATTATGGCGAGCTGTCTAGTGGAACTTACGCTCATGGCATGGCTATTTAAGATTTCTGACGTACGCAAATACGTGAACAGCATTTCCGATTTCAATATTGGCGTGTGGTTTGATATTTGTCTGCGCTTTATCTCACCTGTGATTTTGGCCATTATTGTCGCCACAAAACTGAACGCTCTATTCACAGAGGGTTACGGTGGTTATGACCTCACCCTAGGATGGGTCATGATCGGGTTACTATTCGCTATAGGCGTAACAATCAATGCAACAAGCCGCAAGGAGTGCAACTAATGACGACAAGTGCAATTATTATGATGATTATTGGTTTGGGCATTACGTGGGGTGGCGCCGCCATCTGCATTAAAAAAGCCATGAACAAACAATAATCCTGTTGATTCTAAAAGCCGATGTCATCATCGGCTTTTTTTATGCCTGTCGACAACCGCTACACCTGCCTCTTGAAGCCAAACCTATTCATGCCACCCCAAACCACAGCAAAATTAAACAAGTGATGTGAATAAAGGAATAGAGCGAAATAGCCCTTACTTGATTATCGTTTGAGATAAAGAGAGTTAAGTCAACAAGCCAAGCGTGAGATCCGTCTTATCGCCGCAAGCGGACAACTCAACTAATAAATGAGATGGCAATGATCAACTTATAAAAATAGGGGATGGCTGATGAACGAGTTAGCGGCAAAAGAAAAGGAGGCTTTCGCCTCCTTTTTTATAGGGGAATGAAAAGATATGAATTAACCGTGATTACGGATCCACTCATCCATTTCAGTTTTAAGGTTGTCAGACTTAGTACCAAAGATAGCTTGAACGCCACCCGATACAACAACAACACCCGCAGCACCAAGCTGTTTCAATTTCTCTTGGTTTACTGCTTCTGTTTTAGCAACAGAAACACGTAGACGAGTAATACATGCATCTAGGTTAGTGATGTTTTCTTTACCACCAAAGGCTGCAACAAGTTCACCAGCTAACTCACTGCCTGTAGCAGAAGAAGCTTCTTCAGATTCATCTTCACGACCTGGAGTTTTCAGGTTCATCGTACGGATAACGAAAGTAAACACGACATAGTATAGAACTGCATAAGCAATACCTAGACCAACCAATAGCAACATGTTTTCAGCACGAGGAGATTGAACAACAAAGTCAATGAAACCGTTCGAGAACGTGTGACCGTGAACAACACCTAGAGCGTTAGTCAATACATAAGCAAGACCAGCTAGCAAAGCATGAACAACATAAAGTACTGGAGCGATGAATAGGAACGAGAACTCAATAGGTTCTGTAATACCCGTTAGGAATGAAGTCAATGCAGCTGACGCCATGATACCCATTACTTTGGCACGGTTTTCTGGTTTAGCACTGTGTGCAATTGCAATTGCTGCAGCTGGAAGACCGAACATTTTGAATAGGTAGCCACCCGCTAGTTGACCGAAACCGTTACCTGCAGCGCGAGACGCATCATCAGCAGTCAAGAAACAAGTCATGATACCGTGAACGGTAGTACCTGCATTGTTGGTACATGTACCTGCTTCATAGAAGAAAGGCACGTTCCAGATGTGGTGAAGACCAAATGGAATCAATGAACGCTCAACAACACCGTAGATACCAAATGCGGTTACTGGGTTTTGGTTAGCAGCCCAATCAGAGAATGTTGCGATAGCTGAACCTACAGGAGGCCAAATGATAGATAAAACAATACCTAGAGCAATCGCAAGGAAACCCGTAATGATTGGTACTGCACGTTTACCCGCGAAGAAGCCAAGATATTCAGGAAGTTGAATTTTGTAAAAACGATTGAATGCCCAAGCAGCAACACCACCTGCAAGGATACCACCAAGAACGCCCGTCTCGATGTTATCAACACCCATTACGACTGCCATTACTTTTAGCGTCGCAACCATGATGCCATAGCCAACAATTGCTGACAGGCCTGAAACACCATCGTTATTCGTGAAGCCTAATGCTACACCTACTGCAAAGAGTAGTGCCATTTGACCAAAAACCGAACCACCAGCTTGTTCCATTAAATGTGAAACAACTTCTGGTAGCCAGCTAAAGTTCGCTGCACCCACACCAAGCAAAATACCCGCAACTGGTAAAACTGATACTGGAAGCATCAGAGCCTTACCAACTTTCTGCAGGTTTGCAAAAAGGTTTTTAAACATGTTTATGCTCCTGATTAAGTTATTAGAATTGTTTGGGTTCTAACGGCACACCCCCGTAGCCTAAATGTTAGCACCCAATGAAAATGTAACCACATATCGCATTATATTTTTCGCCTCTAAATATATCTTGATGCCACTCAAACTTTCTAGTTAGTAACGAAATTTTGTTTCAAAACAATAGACCGATCACAATGCGGGAGGGTGTAAACACTGCCAATCAATTAATATAACTCCATGTTTTATAATGACATTGTTAACAATACCATTAATTTCACAGAGTGAATAAAATTAGCGCACTTGTTATTTTTAGTAACAAAATTACAATTTTAACTTTCAAGCTTATTTTTTCAACAGATTAAGTAAACAAGGTAATAAGTTGTTAATTATCACGCTAACTTGATAAAAAACGCCGTCTTACACGCATTTCTCACGACAATTCAACTTTCCGTCGCAAAAAAAGATTTTGGTAATTTTCGGTCGTTTTTTCTTCAATTACTTTTAATGACAGACTTTTTAGCTGTGCAATATAAGCAGCAACCTCAACAACGTAGGCTGGCTGATTTTGCTGACCACGGTGTGGAACCGGCGCAAGATAAGGGGAATCAGTTTCAATCAGCAAGCGTTCCAAGGGCAGCGCCTTCACAACTTCTTTCAATTCTGTCGCTTGTCTAAACGTGACAATTCCTGAGATAGAAATATAAAAGCCAAGCTCCATAGCGGCTTGTGCAAAGGCAAGATCTTCAGTAAAACAATGGATAACACCACCGCACCTTTCTGCCCCACCATTACGGAGCATTTCAAGAGTATCAGCCCGGGCATTTCGTGTATGAATAATCAAAGGTTTGTTAAGGGCAACGGCGGTTTCAATGTGCTGTGAAAACCGTAACTTCTGTAACTCAGCCGTTTCCGGTTGATAATGATAATCTAGCCCCGTTTCGCCAATCGCCACCACTTTGGGATGACTCGCGTATTGACGGAAGCGGGTCAATTCAAAATGACTTTCAACGTCAAGTGGATGAACACCACAAGAAGCATGAACATTATCAAAGGGCTGAATAAGCTCTAACATTGGTTCAAAAGAATCCAGCGTTACGCCAACAGAAAGCAATTGCTTAACATTGGCTTGACGAGCTTTTTCTACTACATCAGCAACATCGATATGGAGCGTATCGTAATCAAGTTTATCTAAGTGGCAGTGCGAATCTACAAACATGTTTTCTCATCATTAAAGTTAAATAGCCAATCGCTGATCAGTAGCTCGCTATTGAGCCCACTAAACGTCTTTAGTTCTTCCATTAAACGAGTTAATACCTTGGTTTGGCGATAAAGTACTGGGTAGCTGATCTGTTTTGCTAATCGAAGGCTAATAGGAAGCTGCTGCTGTTCAACCACGCCAAATTGTACCTTTTGCGTATCGGTCAACATGGTCCACAACCAAGCCAAATATTGGGTAGGCGCCTCATTAATCTGCTTCACACAAGCGGAAATATCGGCACTGGCATCGGTTAAGCAATGAGCAATATTTTGCTCAAAAGCCTGATATTTTGCTAACTCTCCCGATTGAATAAACGCCAACGTATTTAGTGGTGAATAACCATTTAAATGCGCCGCATAAGGAGGGACAGGTTGCGATGTCTGTTCACTTAACCAATGCGAGACTTGTTCACTGCTCGGTGGTGTCAGCACCGTTTTTTGACAGCGACTGATAATGGTTGGGAGTAATGGGTTGATACGAGAGGCGACAAGTAAGAAAAAACAATTGCGCCCCGGAGCTTCTAACGTTTTGAGCAGTGCATTCGCTGCTGATTCATTCATGGAATCGGCGGGATTAATAACGATAAAGCGAGCACCAGAAAGCTGCGCCGATTCTTGAGCCAACTTATTGCATTGCCTAATTTGATCAACGGTAATCGCCTTCCCCTCTTTTTCAGGCGAGATCAGATGAAAATCAGGGTGACTACCAGACTTCATCAATTCGCAGCTATGACAAAACCCACACGCTTCTGAATGGCTATGCGAACACATCACTGCTGCACTCAACTTCTCAATGAGCCGTTCAGCGCCCAGCCCTGAGGGAGAAACGAGTAAGCTCGCCGCAGGGAACTGCTGGTTATTGAGGCTGGTTTGCCACTGAAGCCAATAGCCTGCTAACCAAGGATACAGATCATTTATCATTAATTTGTTACTCAATGTTTAGCTCTAGTTTCTCTCTAGCATATTGGTTTCTAGAAACTGGTTTAACGCTGCTTTGATAGAGAATGCCACCGCTTCTATTGTTTGTTCAGCATTAATCACGGCCACGCTTTTATCTTCCTTAGCTAGGGCAAGGTAACGTTCACGCGTGCGCTCAAAAAAACCAATATCCATTTTTTCGATACGATCAAGCTCACCTCGACCTCTGGCTCTTTCTAAACCGATGCTCGGATCTAGGTCCAAATAGAGAGTAAAATCTGGCTTAAAATCACCTAGCGTTACCTTTTTAAGGTTTTGCATCGTTTCTAGCGGAATTTGCCTCCCACCACCTTGGTAGGCTTGAGAGGACATATCATGGCGATCACCAACCACCCACGAACCAGCCGCAAGTGCAGGCTTAATCACATTTTCAACCAATTGAACACGAGCGGCGTACATTAATAACAGCTCAGTCATATCCTGAAGCACTTCACCTTCATGCTCTTCTTTGACTAAGGCGCGCATTTTTTCTGCTAAAACAGTCCCGCCCGGCTCACGAGTATGAGTGATATTTGTCACGCCGAACTCAATAAGTGTTTCTCTAATGGATTGAATAGCAGTGCTTTTTCCTGCGCCTTCTAAACCTTCTACAACAATAAATTTAGCATTCATGACTGGGTTCTTAACTGTTTTAAATAAGCGCGAACAGCGCGATTATGTTCATTCAATGTTTTAGAAAAAACGTGTCCACCAGAGCCACTGGCAACAAAATACAAATAATTGCTCTGCTCTGGGTTTAATGCCGCTTTGATTGAGGCTTCCCCCGCCATCGCAATAGGCGTAGGAGGTAAACCAAAAATAGTATAAGTATTAAATGGCGTCGGTGTTCTTAAGTCTTTTTTACGAAGATTACCATCGTAGGCATCGCCAAGCCCGTAAATGACCGTAGGATCAGTCTGTAGCCGCATCCGTTTATTGAGTCGATTGACAAAAACGGAGGCAATGCGCCCTCGCTCTGAAGCAATAGCCGTTTCCTTTTCAATAATTGACGCCAAAATCAACGCTTCATAAGGCGTTTTAATTGGCAGATTTGGCTGGCGATTGGCCCAATGTTGATCGAGTATTTTCTCAAGACGTCTATTGGCCCTTTTTAGGATCTCAAGATCGGTCGTTCCAAAAGGGAAATGATAAGTCTCCGCTAGAAACAGTCCTTCAAGCTTTTGCTGCTCAATACCTAATTTTTGGGCAATGTCGGCTTCTGCCAAATCAGCTATCGTGTTTGTCACGCCTTCAGTTTGTGCAAGCAGAGCTCGCCACTCATTAAAGCGGCTCCCTTCGACAAAGGTAATAGAGAACTGATGCTCTTTACCGGATATCACGTCACTTAAGAGATCGATCAATCGATCTCCGGGTTGTACTTGGTAAGTTCCCGCCTTAATTTTGGTTATTTCAGGATGCAGACGTCGTACTAACTTGTACATCGAAAAATCCGTTATCCATTTTTTCTCATTCAATAGCGTTAATACGCCATTAAGGCTTGTACCTGATTTTATGGTCACGACTTGCGATGAAGGAAGCGATAGAGGCTGTTCTAAATAAGCATCTACCTGTCGCTCAATGTAGAAATATCCAGCTCCAACGGCGATAATGATCAGTAGTAATACAACGAGAATTCGATTAATCACGAGTTAAAACGCTCCTGAAAATAGCGTGTTATTTTACCAATAGGGAAAATCGTATTTGCAATTGCCGTGACAGGCGCAACGCCTAATAAGGAGTTAGTAATAAACACTTCATCTGCCGACAATAACTCTTCTAATGAGAATGCTCTCACCTCAACCTTGAGATCGGTAGCCGCCGCCAATAATACACGACGAATAACCCCAGCTACGCCTGCATTGTCTAAGCTTGGCGTACATAACCTATCCCCTGACACCCAAAAAATATTTGCAACCGTAGTTTCTATGACATGCTCATTGATGTCTAGCGCGATGCCGTCAGCGTACCCTTTTGCATCCATCTCTGACTTCAATAAAACTTGTTCTAGTCGATTGTTATGTTTGTGACCCGCCAATAATGGCGAGAGTCCCATCCGCTGTTGGCATACACCAAGCTCGATACCATCGGCTATCCACTGACCATAATGGGCTGGATACTCAAAGGTACTGATAGTGACTTGAGAATCGCCAACGTTAGCAGGGCTATAACCCCGACCACCTTGTCCGCGGCTAATATGAATTTTCACACCGGATTTTGCGGTACTAGGAACGATCGTTGAGAGCCAATGTTCAACTTGCTGCCAATCAGGGGCGGGAATAGCTAAACACCGCAAACAAGATTCCATGCGTTCAACGTGCATATCCCAATATTGAAGCTCACCAGCGCAAACGAGAATCGTTGTGAAGCAACCATCCCCATACTGAAAAGAGCGATCAGTAAGAGATAGAGTGTCACTAGGTTGTCCATTTACCCAAAACATCGTGCTTACCCCACAAAAAGAAACGGCTCAATGCTAAGCATCAAGCCGTTCAAACTCAAGTGTCACAACCACAATCATTAGATTTTTTTGAAAATCAACGAGCCGTTTGTACCACCAAAACCAAAAGAGTTACAGATCGCATATTCCATACCTTCCACTTTGCGGGCAGTGTGTGGAACAAGATCAATGCCTAAACCTTCTTCTGGATCATCAAGGTTAATGGTTGGTGGAACAATTTGGTCAACTAATGACATAACGGTGATAATGGCTTCAACAGAACCAGCCGCGCCTAGCAAATGACCAGTCATAGATTTAGTAGAAGAGACAAGAACTTGTTTCGAACCTTCTTCACCTAAAGCGCGCTTAACACCTTTAATTTCCGCAACATCACCAGCTGGAGTCGAAGTACCATGAGCGTTGACGTAACCGATTTGAGTACCTGTTACGCCCGCATCACGCATCGCGGCTTCCATCGCTAACGCACCGCCTGAACCGTCTTCGCTTGGTGAAGTCATGTGATAAGCATCACCAGACATACCAAAGCCAACTAACTCAGCGTAAATCTTCGCACCGCGTGCTTTAGCATGTTCATATTCTTCAAGAACCATAACACCCGCACCATCGCCTAGAACAAAGCCATCACGGCCCTTGTCCCAAGGACGAGACGCTTTTTGCGGTTCATCATTACGCGTAGACAATGCTTTTGCTGCGCCAAAACCCGCCATGCCAAGTGGTGTCGATGCTTTTTCTGCACCACCCGCCACCATTGCATCGGCATCACCGTATGCAATCATACGTGCCGCATGGCCAATGTTATGTAAACCTGTTGTGCATGCGGTAGAAATAGCGATATTTGGACCACGAAGACCACGCATGATAGACAAGTTGCCTGAAACCATGTTGACAATCGTTGAGGGTACAAAGAACGGGCTCACTTTACGTGGGCCTTTTTCTACCAAGGCATGATGGCCAGTTTCAATCAAGTCAAGACCACCAATACCAGAGCCGATAGCAACACCGATTCTTGGGGCATTTTCTGGAGTTACTGTGATACCAGAATCATTAAGTGCTTGGATACCCGCCGCAATACCGTACTGGATAAAGAGATCCATCTTACGGGCATCTTTTTTAGACATATACTCTTCGCAGTTAAAGTCTTTGACTAGACCTGCAAAACGAGTTGAAAAATTGGTGGTATCAAAATGTTCGATATTAACGATACCGCTTTGACCAGCTAGCAGGGCTTTCCAAGAAGATTCTACAGTGTTGCCTACCGGTGACAACATACCCATGCCAGTGACAACGACACGACGCTTGGACACGATCATATTCTCCGGAGTTGAAAAGTTCTATGAGAGGTATAGAAGAGTTAGAAAAACTCAGGCGGCCAGAGGGCCGCCTGGGGAGAGATATTACTGAGCGCTGTTTACGTAGTCGATTGCAGCTTGAACAGTAGTGATCTTCTCAGCTTCTTCATCTGGAATTTCAGTATCGAATTCTTCTTCTAGAGCCATTACTAGCTCAACTGTATCTAGAGAATCAGCACCTAGATCTTCTACGAAAGAAGCTTCATTCTTTACTTCTGCTTCGTCTACACCTAGCTGTTCAACAATGATTTTCTTTACGCGTTCTTCGATGTTGCTCATGTTTTCTTTTCCTTTACAGATTTCGCCTAATGCGATGGTTCCGTAGTTTATTCTAACTAGGGAAAGTTGCAAGTGGGTCATTGCTGGTCAAACCACAATTTTACCGATTTTAACCGAAATTAAGACCATTTTTGACTTAAATCATGCACAAATGTTGCGCATATAGTTAGCAAGTTTTACACGTTGTTGACAATAGCAAAGCCTTTATTTCATCAATAACGTTCAAAAACCAACTTATACCATGTACATCCCGCCATTTACGTGCAAAGTTTCACCCGTAATGTAGGCAGCCTCTGGAGAAGCTAAAAATACCACTGCCGACGCAATTTCGCGTGGATCGCCTAAGCGGCCAGCTGGCACTTGGGCTAGTGTAGCAGTACGTTGGTCATCATTCAGCGCTTTTGTCATATCTGTTTCGATAAAACCTGGCGCAACTGTGTTAACCGTCACACCACGAGATGCAACTTCGCGAGCCATCGACTTAGTAAAGCCAATTACGCCCGCTTTTGCCGCTGCGTAGTTGGTTTGACCAGCGTTACCCATAGTACCGACCACAGAGCCCACATTGATGATGCGACCATTGCGCTTTTTCATCATGCCACGTAGCACCGCTTTCGATAAGCGGAAGATAGACGTTAAGTTGGTATCAATAATATCTGACCATTCATCATCTTTCATGCGCATTAATAGATTATCACGAGTAATCCCGGCATTATTCACAAGAATATCGATCACACCAAACTCGTCATTGATGATTTTCAGCGTCGTTGCGATAGATTCCACATCCGTCACGTTCAGCGCTAGGCCTTTACCATTATTACCAAGATATTCACTGATTGCCGCTGCACCGCTTTCGCTAGTAGCCGTGCCGATCACTGTTGCACCGCGTTCAACTAATAATTCAGCGATCGCTCGGCCAATACCACGGCTTGCGCCAGTCACGAGAGCAATTTTGCCTTCTAGGTTCATCATCTATTCTTTCCTTTGATTACTTAACGGCATCAAGTGAAGCAATGTCATTCACTGCTGCTGATTCAAGCGATTTAATAATGCGCTTAGTCAGGCCTGTCAAAACTTTGCCTGGGCCAACTTCAAGCAGCTTTTCTATGCCTTGCTCACTCATCAACTGTACACATTCCGTCCAACGAACAGGGCTGTATAGTTGACGAACTAACGCATCTTTAATTTTGGCCGGATCAATTTCTGCTATTACATCCACATTGTTGATGACCGGAATTTGTGGTGCATTAAATTCAATCGATTGTAATGCAACCGCTAACTTGTCTGCTGCTGGCTTCATTAAAGCACAGTGAGAAGGAACAGAAACTGGCAATGGCAGCGCACGCTTTGCTCCGGCCTCTTTACATAACTGACCCGCACGTTCAACTGCATCTTTATTGCCTGCGATGACAACTTGGCCTGGCGAGTTAAAGTTAACCGGTGAAACCACTTCACCTTGAGCTGCTTCTTCACACGCTTTTGCTATCAGCTCATCATCAAGACCGATAATAGCCGACATCGCACCTACGCCTGCCGGAACGGCTTCTTGCATTAACTGACCGCGCAGCTCTACTAATTTGATGGCTTGCTTAAAGTCAACTACACCTGCACACACCAGTGCGGAATACTCACCCAAGCTATGGCCAGCAAGCAAGGCTGGCTGCTCTAAACCTAGGCTTTGCCATAACCGCCAAAGGGCAACAGAAGAAGCGAGTAATGCCGGTTGAGTACGAGAGGTTTGGTTAAGATCTTCTACTGGGCCATTTTGTACCAATGCCCATAAATCATAACCCAGCACTTCAGAAGCTTCGGCAAATGTCTGTTGAATGACATCATACTGCTGACCAAGTTCTGCAAGCATACCAACTGATTGCGAGCCTTGACCTGGAAATACGATAGCAAACTTGCTCATTGTTTGTTTCCTTAAGTAAAAACAAGAGGTTGAACCAACCCCTTAAAATAAAAATCTATCCGCTTAAAACTTAACGAGTGCCGAGCCCCAAGTAAAACCACCACCGAAGGCTTCAAGCAATAACGTTTGACCACGTTGAATTCGACCATCTCGTACGGCTTCATCGAGCGCGGTTGGGACGGTAGCAGCAGACGTATTACCATGGCGATCAAGCGTTATTACGACTTGGTCAAGTGACATCGATAGTTTTTTCGCGGTCGCGGAAATAATGCGATAGTTAGCTTGATGAGGCACTAACCAATCTAATTCTGATTTGTGCATGTTATTGGCAGCAAGCGTATCTTTAACAAGCTTAGAGAGTTGCGTCACTGCCACTTTAAAGACTTCATTACCCGCCATATAAAGCCATTTATCAGCATCACCACCACGCTCTGGAACAGGTAAACTCAAGAGCTCGCCAAACTCACCATCAGAATAGATATGAGTCGACAAAATTCCTGGCTCTTCACTTGCACCAATAATGACAGCGCCTGCGCCATCACCAAATAAAATGATTGTCGAGCGGTCTGTTGGATCGCAGGTTTTAGACAAGGCATCAGCACCAATGACAAGAATGTTTTTACACATACCCGATTTGATGTGTTGATCTGCAATCGATAATCCATAGACAAAACCTGAACAAGCCGCCGCTAAATCAAAAGCAGGACATCCTTTGATGCCAAGCTTACCTTGCACCTGGCATGCCGCCGAAGGAAATGCATGGCTACTGCTGGTTGTTGCAACAATAATCAGATCAATATCGTTTTTATCAATGCCGGCCATTTGAATGGCATTTTGCGCTGCATAGAAAGCCATATCCGCAACGGTTTCATTCTCCGCGCAAATGCGGCGCTCACGAATACCAGTACGGGCAATAATCCACTCATCGCTTGTCTCTACCATTTTCTCTAAATCTGCGTTGGTACGCACCTGAGATGGCAAGTAGCTGCCAGTACCTAAAATTTTGCTATACATGAAGACTAATAATGCCTCTCGAGTAAAACCGCTTCCAAACGATCGCTTATACGGCTGGGGACTTGTCGTTTGACCTCGTGTACCGCTTCGGAAATCGCATTCACGACGGCGAGTACATCAGCACTTCCATGACTTTTTATGACAATGCCGCGCAATCCTAACAAACTTGCGCCGTTATACTGGTCGGGGTTCAATGTTTTTAGTTCAGTAAATAATGAAGAAAACAGTTTTCGTGCAATCCAACCCTTTATGGATGAGCCCAAAAGTTGGCTTTTTAACTTATCAATAAAGAGTTGTGCTGTGCCTTCACATGCTTTCAGGCAAACATTGCCGACGAAACCATCGCAAACAATCACATCAGCGACATCATCCAACAACTGATTACCTTCGATATAGCCGATATAGTTGACGGCCTGAGTTTGATTCAGCATTTCAGCGCAACGCTTCACTAAATCATTCCCTTTAATCTCTTCCGCACCAATATTAAGGATGGCAACTTTTGCAGAACGACCTAAATGCTGTTCGGCCAGCGCACTCCCCATGACAGCAAATTGAAACAGAGAATCTGCATCACTTGATACGTTCGCACCCAAATCCAGCATCCAAGTGCGTTGACCTGAAGCCGTCGGCAACGCTGAAACTAATGCAGGACGATCAATGCCGGGCAGCAATTTCAGACGAAAACGAGATAACGCCATGAGCGCACCTGTATTACCACCACTGACACAAGCATCAGCACGGCTATCAGAAACTAGGTCAATTGCGATGCCCATTGAACTTCCAGCACTATTGCGTAAGGCCAGAGAAGGTTTTTCGGAGTTAGAAATAACGCGGTCACTGTGCAAAATACTCAAGCGAGTATTAAGTTCATAACCTAATTGAGATAATTGATATGTGATCAAAACTTGATCACCAACGAGGATCACTTTGAGCTCTGGGAAATGCGACAGTGCCTGCACGGCGGCAGGCACTGTTACGCGAGGACCGAAATCCCCGCCCATTGCATCAAGTGCAACGGTTAAATATTGCAAAGGTCAACCTTACTTGCTGATAACCTTTTTGCCACGGTAATAACCGTCAGCAGTCATGTTGTGACGTAGGTGAGTTTCACCTGAAGTCGCATCTACAGATAGTGCAGATGTAGTTAGCGCATCATGTGAACGACGCATGCCACGACGTGCGCGTGATTTTTTGCTCTTTTGTACGGCCATTGACCCTACTCCTTTGTCTTAACCTATAACGAATTATCGTTTTAAGTTTTTTAAAACATCAAATGGATTCGGCTTTTCTTCCGCTAGTTCTTCTGGAAGTTCACCAAATACTAAATTGTCTGAATTAACGCTACATTCCGCTCTATCGTGCATTGCTACTTGTGGCAAATTAATGATGAACTCGTCTTCAACTAATTGTACAAGGTCGATCTCACCGTACTCATTCGGATCTACCAAATCGTACTCTTCCGGTGCGTCTTCATCCGTTTTACTCCCCAAGTAAGGAGTATACTTGAATTGGACTTCGCACTCATGTGCGAAAACCTTGTTACAGCGTTGACACTCTAAATCGACAGAGATGTTAGCTTTACCAGAGATAACAACTAGTCGCTGTTCATCAAGCCCAAATGACAATGAGACTTGTGCGTCGCGTTTAACGCCTGCGACTGATTCTTCTAAACGCTTAAAAAGACTGAGTTGGATGATACCATCACAATCAAGTCGTTTTTGAGCTGCTTTAGCCGGATCAATCGATCGCGGTATTTTTACCTTTTGCATAGGGCGCGAATATTATCTTCCAAATCGGTTTTAGTCAAAGAAAAAGGCAAAAAAGTTCGTTTTTTCCCCTTTCCACTGAGAGAATTATGTACAGCATGTCTGATTGATATATGCTGCGGTAAAATTCGCAGCAATTCTAAATCAAAATGCAAAATTACCAACTAGTTTTAGCATCTACTTCGCCGTTTCGGCAGCAATTACTTAAAAAGCTGGATCTACCTTTTGTTACCTGCTCGCCTAATTGCGACGAAACTCCGTTACCTGGTGAGCCCGCACAAGATCTGGTGACTCGTTTAGCGGAAACGAAAGCAAGATCTTACCATCCAAACCAACCCAGTTTAGTCATCGGTTCTGATCAAGTTTGCGTGATTGACGGTGAGATTATTGGCAAACCTCATACTCAAGAACAAGCCATTAAGCAGTTACTCAGACAAAGTGGAAAAGCCATCACTTTTTATACTGGGCTTGCGGTTTACAACTCAGTCTCTGGTCAATGCATGGTCACCATAGAACCCTTCACGGTTCATTTTCGCTCTTTATCTACCGAGATGGTGACGGCTTACGTGGCAAAAGAACAGCCACTACAGTGCGCAGGCAGCTTTATGTGTGAGGGCCTAGGCATTGCACTTTTTGAACGTTTAGAAGGTGATGACCCTAATAGTTTGGTTGGGCTACCATTAATTAAGCTAGTCTCAATGCTTGAGTCTCAAGGCATTACCGTTTTAGGATAATGATTAAAAGTGAGCGCCTTG
Organism: Vibrio sp. 2-2(8); assembly: GCF_963888495.1. Taxonomy (NCBI): domain Bacteria; kingdom Pseudomonadati; phylum Pseudomonadota; class Gammaproteobacteria; order Vibrionales; family Vibrionaceae; genus Vibrio; species Vibrio sp. 2-2(8). The sequence continues at coordinate 214,260 of NZ_CAWPJM010000011.1, forward strand.
ATCTGCGCTCACTTTTATACCATGACTTCGACCATTACTTTATGTTTCTACTATGTTGCTACTCGTTAACGAATGAAAGCTGGCCTTAAGCGTTTCTCAATTTGACTAATGCTTGCTCTAGTTGAGTATCGAGTGGTGCATTAATGTCCATTAACGCCTCTGTCGAAGGGTGAATAAAACGAATATTGGCCGCGTGTAAGAATAATCGGTCAATGCCAAACTGTGCGGTATATGCGTCAAAACGGCGGTCACCATAACGATCATCCCACGCAATCGGGTGCCCTGTATACTGAGTATGAACGCGGATCTGATGAGTACGGCCAGTGATCGGACTGGCTTGCACCAAAGTTGCTTGTGCAAACTGTTCAAGGATCTTAAAGCGCGTTTCCGATGCTTTACCGTTTGGATTGACTCGCACAATGCTGTTCACTTCATTTTTCAATAGTGGCGCATTCACGACTTTACAGCTGCTTTTCCATTGCCCCATAACTAAAGCAAAGTAATATTTTTGAATCGTTTTTTCTCTAAACTGGGCTTGGAGATGGCGCAGCGCGGAGCGTTTTTTAGCCACTAATAAAATGCCCGACGTATCGCGATCGATACGGTGCACCAATTCCAAAAAGCGAGCTTCTGGGCGCAATGCCCGCAGCGCTTCAATTGCGCCAAATTTCAAACCACTCCCACCATGAACAGCCGTACCGGAAGGTTTATTCAGAATAAGTAAGTGCTCATCCTCAAAAATAATGCAGTGTTCTAGCTCGGCGACTTTACTCAATTTGGTATTGGGTGTGTTGCTCTCTTGATCCGACTGTTCGAGAGTCACTGGTGGTATTCTCACCACATCACCAGCCGATAACTTATATTCTGCTTTGATGCGTTTTTTATTTACACGAACCTCTCCTTTGCGCAGGATTCGGTAAACCATACTTTTGGGAACGTTTTTTAATTGGTTACGCAAAAAATTGTCAATGCGTTGACCAGCCATATCTTCATCGATATCGATGAGCTGGACTTGGGTTCTAATTTCACTCATGGGCGCCATTGTACCACTGTAAATTGTTTAAATTCACATTTTCTTCGCCCCAAAAAAGAATATTTTCATCTGCTGTTTAATGGCAAATTGGCGAGAATTACACCAATTGAAATGTGACTGTGGATAAAATTAAATATTACCCATTACAATTCTTACTTTAACAACTAAAACTCTTTGATAAACATTCAATTAGCCATCTAACTTTTAGACCTATTCTCATTTTTTTGACCTGTTCATAACAAAGCAGATTGCTGTGTTTACCTGTCACTGCTATAGTTCACAGCTGCAATGAATGATTCGGTGATTTTTTATTCTTTACCGTCCATTTTTGAGCAAAATAGTGAGTAGACTGCTAAGCGTCAATGTGCTGCACATGGCGTAAGACACTATTGAGCGAAGCTATCTTGTTGCTCTACTCATCGTCATTTCATGTTGAGTATTTTCCGCCAATACGCGGATCGCAGGCAATCGTGTGCGTGCGATAACTGAAGTGCCCTAGAGCATCCCCTCCAGCCGGGAGGCTGCACCTTTTAGTCATGGGATCTGGCACCGTGAAAACGAAACCCAGCAACAAGTCCAATAATCAAAACTAAAGAAAGATAACGAGATTTTTAAATGAAAAGAATGCTAATTAACGCAACTCAAAAAGAAGAGTTGCGTGTCGCGCTGGTTGATGGCCAACGACTTTTTGATCTAGACATCGAAAGTCCAGGGCATGAATCTAAAAAGGCGAACATCTATAAAGGACGTATCACCCGTGTTGAACCTAGTTTAGAAGCTGCATTTGTTGATTACGGCGCTGAACGTCACGGTTTCCTTCCTCTCAAAGAAATTGCCCGCGAATACTTCCCTGATGGCTACACTTACCAAGGCCGTCCAAACATCAAAGAAGCGCTTAAAGAAGGCCAAGAAGTTATTGTCCAAGTTGAAAAGGAAGAACGAGGCAGCAAAGGCGCTGCGTTGACCACTTTCATTTCTCTTGCTGGTAGCTACCTAGTTCTTATGCCAAACAATCCTCGTGCCGGTGGTATTTCACGCCGTATCGAAGGCGATGAGCGTACCGAATTAAAAACCGCATTGAGCAGTTTAGAGCTTCCTCAAGGCATGGGCCTTATCGTTCGCACTGCAGGTGTGGGCAAAAGTGCGGAAGAGCTAGAGTGGGACTTAAACGTTTTGCTCAATCACTGGAGCGCAATCAAACAGGCTTCAGATTTGCGTCCTGCACCGCTACTTATTCACCAAGAGAGCAACGTCATTGTACGCGCAATTCGTGATTATCTGCGTCGTGACATTGGTGAAATTCTAATTGATAGCAACACAATTTATGAACGTGCCCTTGAGCACATTCGTTTGGTGCGTCCTGACTTCGTGAGTCGTGTAAAAAAATACGACGGTGAAGTACCCCTATTTAGCCATTACCAAATTGAAAGCCAAATCGAATCGGCTTTCCAGCGTGAAGTGCGTTTGCCTTCTGGTGGCTCTATTGTTATCGACCCAACCGAAGCATTGACCTCAATTGATATCAACTCTGCTCGTGCAACAAAAGGCGGCGATATTGAAGAGACGGCGCTTAACACCAACTTAGAAGCAGCCGATGAAATTGCTCGCCAATTACGTCTGCGCGATTTGGGCGGATTAGTGGTTATCGATTTCATCGATATGACTCCTGTTCGTCACCAACGTGAAGTAGAAAACCGTTTACGCGATGCCGTACGCCTAGATCGTGCTCGCGTACAAATTGGCCGAATTTCACGTTTTGGCTTGTTAGAAATGTCGCGTCAGCGCTTGAGCCCATCACTTGCCGAAGCAAGTCACCATATCTGCCCACGCTGCTCTGGTACCGGAGTGGTTCGTGATAATGAATCTCTTGCGCTCTCTGTTTTACGTCTCATTGAAGAAGAAGCACTAAAAGATAATACCGCTCAAGTTATGGCGGTGGTTCCCGTTCCTATTGCATCTTATCTACTCAATGAAAAACGTCGCTCAATCAATCATATTGAACGCATTCAAGAAGTCGAGATCACCATTGTCCCTAACTCTGAAATGGAAACGCCTCATTTTGAAGTGATCCGTGTCCGTGAAGGGGAAGAGCAAGAAATACTCTCTTACTTAGTGCCAATGAAACTAGAAGCACTGAAAGAAGCAGAAGGTAAAGAAAGCTCAGATATCGATTTCAAACCAAAACGCATTGAAGAACCAGCGTTGAAAGGGTTTGCTGCTCCAGCACAAACTATTCCAGCTCCAGCACCTAAAGCAGAAGTAGCGGTTCCAGTCAAAGAGATCGCTGTTGAACCAGGCAAACCAGGTCTATTTGGCCGCATCGTTAAAGCTCTTGGTAGCATCTTCTCAACCACCACGGAAGAGGTGAAAACTGAGGAAGAGCAACAAAAACAAGAAAACGAACGTAGCCAAGCACCACGCCAGCGTCGTGATCGAAATGACCAACGTCGTCGTAACGGACGCGGTGAAAATGTTAATCGCGACAACGCAAACCGTGACAGAAACAAACGTAAACCTGTCAATACCTCTGCTCTTGTTGAAGAAACACAAGACAAAGAAATTGTTGCTACCAACGAGCCTCGTAAGACACAAGCTCGCAAGCCAAAACAAGAGCGCCGCAACAAGCGTGATGACAGCAAATCTGAAAAGTTAGCGGAGCAAGGGCTACAACTTGCGGCTGAAGCGCAAGCCGTTACCTTGACAGCGAATGAAGATAAAACGGAAGAGAAAACGGCAAAAGTCAAAGAACGCCGTCAACGCCGTAAGTTAAACAAACAAGTTCGCGTAAAAGATCAGACAATCGCTCAAGAACAACCAGAAGCTGAAATGTTGATCAATACAACCCCGGCAGCAGAGGTTATTGAAGCCGTAAAAGCTGAAACAGCACAATCTGTTGAGACATCGGTCGTTACACCAAACGACGACAATGAGAATGACGATCAAAATCAACGTCGCAATCGCCGCTCCCCTCGTCATTTACGAGCCAGTGGTCAACGTCGACGCCGTGGTCGTGATCGTCGCCCTAACCCATTCCGTTTACGCAAAGGTGGGGTTGCCTCTCCTGAGATGGCAATGGGTAAAGTGATGCCTCGCTATGACCTCTCTAAACCTGTGTATCAAGCACCAGTAACAGAGCAAGTCGCAGCGGTTGAACCTGTTCAGCAAGTGGCAGATGTCGTAGATAACAATACCGAGATAACGTTAGGTGGTTTTGCTTTCCCTGAAATGGCAATGGGTAAGGTCATTATTCGCCACGAAGAGAACCAGAGCGTCGTTGAAGAACCTGTTACGGTCTCTTTGCAGGACGCTATTGAACCTCAAGTACCATCGGCAGTGGTAACAGAATCGGTTTCAGTCACAGAATCGGTCACTGTAGAAGCCGTTATTTCGGAGCCAGTAATCGCAGAAGTTGTTATTGAAAAGACTACCGCTATTGAGCTCGTTGTCGAAGAAAAAGCCACGACAGAGAAAGTACCAGCATTGAAGGTTGAAGCAGTAACTAAGGCACCTGAAGCCGTATTACCTAAAACAATCAAAGCGCATGCATTCTCTCCGATGACCAAAGCCTCAGGCTCTTTGTTGCTCAAAGAGATTGAAATCGTATCAGCACCTTTCCATGCTGAACGAATTGCAACTCGTGCAGCAGGCAGCCAGTCAGCGCAAAGTCAAGCTGGTGCAGCAATGACTAAACCACAGTATTAATCTCTGAACCGAGTTTAAATACCATTAAAGGGCTGCATTCGCAGCCCTTTTTATATTCCGCTTGCCCAATATCTCTGCATCTCATAGCATTGCCTCTTTCTTGTCACTCAAAATGGACTTCCATGACTTGGATCTTATTCACCCTTCTGGCCGCATTCATGCAATCTTGGCGCAATGCATTCCAAAGTCGCTTAGCAACTGAGGTCAGTACTACTGGTGTTACCCTTGCCCGCTTTCTTTGGGCTGGCCCTATCGCGGCTCTGTATCTCATCACTTTGTATCATTTCATACCCGCGAAATTACCTACATTGTCATTGACCTTTATCGCTTTCATTATCGGCGCGTCATTGATGCAAATCATCGCGACAGCGCTCATGGTTAAGCTTTTTAAATTAAATAACTATGCTGTAGGTGCTGGGCTAGCCAAAAGCGAAGCCTTAGTTGCCGCTATTTTAGGGATGATTTTTTTTGGGACTCATTTGACAGGCTTGGGCTGGATTGGCGTCATCGTTGGTGGCATTGGTGTATTTTTGATGAGCACGCACGGCAATATTAAGCAGCTTTCAATGCCAACTGTTTTACTGGGATTAAGTTGTGGTAGTGCCTTTGCACTCACTTCATTGTGGGTACGTGAAGCCAGCTTAGCACTTGGCTTACCCTTTCCACACAGTGCTGCTTGGGTATTATTGTTGGTCATTTCACTGCAGACTTTATTACTGCTAATTTACCTAATGGTGACCGACAACAACTCATTAAAACAATTATGGGTAAGACCTAAGCTAACGCTATTAACCAGCACAAGTAGCTGTCTTGGTTCTATTGGTTGGTTCAGTGCAATGTCTCTTCAAACCGTACCTTATGTAAAAACTTTAGGCCAAATTGAGATCTTTTTTACGATGTTAATTTCTATTTTTTGGCTAAAACAATCGGTGAAAATTAAAGATGGGCTGGGGCTTGTTCTAATCGCAATTGCCGCTATTTTAGTCATGTGGGGATAAATCCCATCCACGCTTTGATGATGAAGTTACTCGATCAAAAAAAGCCTCACCAGATGGTGAGGCTTTATCTTTTCCCGATAGAGATTGTTTCGTGCTAGCGAAAATCTCTCAATAACTCAGCTTACTTTTTCTTTGCTGGCTTTTGGTCATCTTTCTTCTTGATAACGGTAGTGCCTTCGAAAGTTTCACCTTCAACAAACGCTGTACCATAGTAAGCCGCAAGAAGTACTTCTTTTAGCTCAGAAATCAGTGGGTAGCGTGGGTTTGCACCAGTACATTGGTCATCAAACGCTTCAACTGATAGCACGTCAACTTTTGCGAGGAAATCCGCTTCATTCACGCCAGCCGCTTGGATAGATAGCGGGATGTCGAGATCTTTCTTCAGCTCTTCCAACCAAGTCAGTAGACGTTCAATCTTCTGAGCAGTACGGTCGCCCGCTTGGCTCAAGCCTAAGTGGTCAGCCACTTCAGCGTAACGACGGCGTGCTTGTGGACGGTCGTATTGAGAGAACGCAGTTTGTTTGGTTGGGTTATCATTCGCGTTATAGCGCACAACGTTAGAGATAAGCAATGCGTTAGCAAGGCCGTGCGGGATGTGGAACTCAGCACCGATCTTGTGCGCCATAGAGTGACATACACCTAAGAACGCGTTAGCAAAAGCAATACCTGCGATAGTCGCTGCATTGTGCACTTTTTCACGAGCAATTGGGTCTGCTGCGCCATTTTTGTAGCTTGATGGTAGGTACTCTTTCAGCATCTTAAGTGCTTGTAGAGCTTGACCATCAGAGTATTCGTTCGCAAGAACAGATACATAGGCTTCAAGAGCGTGAGTCACAGCATCGTAACCACCAAATGCCGTTAGAGACTTAGGCATATTCATCACAAGGTTCGCATCAACGATAGCCATGTTAGGTGTTAGCTCATAATCCGCTAGTGGGTATTTAGCACCTGTTTTGTCGTCTGTTACAACGGCAAATGGTGTGACTTCTGAACCTGTACCTGAAGTAGTCGTGATACAAACCAATTCTGCTTTTTGACCCATTTTAGGGAACTTGTAGATACGTTTACGGATATCCATAAAGCGCATTGCAAGCTCTTCAAAGTGAGTTTCTGGGTGCTCATACATAACCCACATGATCTTCGCCGCATCCATTGGTGAACCACCACCAAGTGCTAGAATCACGTCTGGTTGGAAACTCTTCATTGCTTCAGCGCCTTTCTCTACGACAGATAGAGTTGGATCAGCTTCTACATCAAAGAATGTTTGAACTTCCATACCGTTTGACTTCAGCAGAGTCACTACGTCGTCTGCATAACCGTTGTTGAATAGGAAACGGTCAGTAACTAGGAATGCGCGTTTTTTGCCTTCAAGATCGCTCATAGCGATTGGAAGGCTACCACGACGGAAGTAAATTGACTTAGGTAGTTTATGCCACAACATGTTTTCAGCTCGCTTCGCAACAGTTTTCTTGTTGATTAGGTGCTTAGGACCTACGTTCTCAGAAATTGAGTTACCACCCCAAGAACCACAACCTAGCGTTAGAGATGGTGCAACGTTAAAGTTGTAAAGGTCACCAATACCACCATGAGTGGTTGGGATGTTTACAAGAATACGCGCCGTCTTCATTTTGTCACCAAAGTAACGGATACGGTCTGCATTAACGTCTTGGTTAGTGTATAGACCAGAAGTGTGGCCGATACCGCCGATTTCTACCATTCTTACGGCTTGTTCTACCGCGTTCTCGAAAGAAGTCGCACGGAACATGCCAAGTGTTGGAGAAAGTTTTTCATGTGCGAATTCATCGTCATAAGAAACTTCGCCAATACCTTCACCGACAAGGATTTTAGTATCTGCTGGAACTTTAACGCCCGCCATTTCAGCGATGGCTGTTGCTGGTTGGCCTACGATTTTCGCGTTTAGTGCGCCATCGATAAGCAGTACCTTACGTACTTTGTCTGCGTCTGCTTTACTTAAAACATGCGCTTTATGGCTCGCGAAACGTTCTTTTACTTCGTCATACACTTCGTCCATAACGATAACCGCTTGCTCAGAAGCACATACCACACCGTTATCGAATGTTTTAGACATAAGAACAGAAGCAACTGCACGTTTGATGTCTGCCGTTTCGTCGATTACAACTGGAACGTTACCTGCACCTACACCGATTGCTGGTTTACCTGACGAGTAAGCTGCTTTCACCATGCCAGGACCACCTGTTGCAAGGATAAGTGCAATACCTTCGTGCTTCATTAGCGCGTTAGATAGCTCAACTGAAGGTTGATCAATCCAGCCGATGATATCTTTTGGCGCGCCAGCTGCAACTGCGGCATCTAACACGAGTTTAGCTGCATCGTTAGTTGAATTTTTCGCACGTGGGTGTGGCGAGAAGATGATACCGTTACGAGTCTTCAAAGAGATGAGAGATTTGAAGATTGCAGTAGAAGTAGGGTTAGTGGTTGGAACGATACCGCAGATGATGCCTACAGGCTCAGCGATAGTCATCGTGCCTAGGTTTTTATCTTCTTCAAGAATGCCACACGTTTTTTCGTCTTTGTATTTGTTGTAGATGAACTCAGACGCAAAGTGGTTCTTGATTACTTTATCCTCAACAATACCCATGCCTGATTCCGCTACCGCTTGTTGCGCTAGAGGGATACGAGCTTGGTTAGCTGCTAATGATGCTGCGCGGAAAATTTTATCTACTTGCTCTTGAGAGTAAGTAGAGAATTCTGCTTGAGCCGCTTTAACGCGCGCTACTAGAGCATCAAGTTCAGCTAAATTAGTTACAGGCATAATGGATCTCCTAAAAATAGAAAAATGTTAAAAACTCTTTATTAAGTTTGCAGCTTTGTGTTTTTGTTTTTTCTCAACAGCTTAAACAATGACAGACTTAGTAAATTGCTTTCAGGACTGAGTATAATATTTCAGAGTGTGAAAAAAATTGACTCAGATCAGTTCTCAAAAACTAATTACCCAATTAGGGGTAACCACCCTACAAAATCGCCTACAAGACACTGAAAACAAACAAAAAACATATAGATAATTAAATGAATAAAAAACATTTACTTAAACAACGAAAACTATAAAAACTACAACAATCTGTAAAAAAGTTTCATTTTTGAGCGATAGATGAATGAACACACCTCATTTTACGTGCTACTGAGAGTATATCGACTCTCACTTTTACCACCAGCTAGGAGCACTAATTTTATTAAAAATGTGCAGATGTTAACAGTTGAGCAAAAAACAACACCACTCACATACATTAGAAAAACAATTGTAAAACGTTTTCTTCATTGAATTAGTTTTTCTCAGCAATAAAACCCCAATCGCTTTAGTTTTTTTCATTCGTGCTATCCTTTGCTTTCGCTTACATTAGCCACGTAATATTTCATCGAAATGATCCATTAGAGATAAATGCCATGCAAACCTTTGAGTTAGCCATTTTCCTGCAGTTTTTCTTAGGCCTTGTAGCCGCTGTGAACCCCGTGGGGATTATGCCAATATTTGTCTCTCTCACTGGGCATATGACGCAAGAAGAGAAACACAAAACGGCGGCTACAGCGAATATTGCTGTGGCAATAATTTTGATTACCGCACTGCTTGCTGGGCAGATGTTACTGGATATGTTTAGTATCTCTTTAGATTCGTTTCGAGTAGCTGGTGGCCTATTGCTGCTGAGCATCGCGTTTTCGATGATGAGCGGTAAATTGGGTGAAGATAAACAAAACAAACAAGAGAAATCTGAATACATTAGCCGTGAACAAATTGGGGTTGTGCCACTCGCCATGCCTTTAATGGCAGGACCGGGTGCCATCAGTTCAACCATAGTGTATGGCTCTCGCTACCCAAGCATGTTCGATACCGTGGGCATTATAATCACTGTGGTGTTATTTAGTTTAAGCTCTTGGCTGCTGTTTCGCTCAGCCCCCTATATTGTCCGCTTCTTAGGTCAAACGGGTATCAACGTGATTACGCGGATCATGGGTTTAATACTAGGCTCACTCGGTATTGAGTTTATTGCCAATGGGCTCAGAAATTTATTTCCTGGCCTTGCATAACCGCGTTAACATCGTCACTGTTACTACAGATAAAAAGCATAAAAAAAGGGGCGCTTTGCATAAAGCGCCCCTTTTGTATTTTTACTCAGGTAGTTTTAAACCGAGATCCATCTTTACTGTTTTTCAGCCAGAATGATCCGCAAAGTACGGCGAAGCGGCTCAGCAGCTCCCCACAATAATTGGTCACCCACCGTAAACGCATTTAAGAAATCATCACCCATAGACATTTTACGCAAACGTCCTACGGGAACTGACAAGGTGCCAGTGACTTTGGCAGGGCTCAATTCACGTGCGGTAATATCGCGCTCGTTTGGAATAACTTTCACCCAATCATTGTGCGTAGCGATCATCTCTTCGATTTCATCAAGCGGAACATTTTTCTTCAGCTTGATGGTTAATGCTTGTGAGTGGCAGCGCATTGCGCCAATACGAACACAGGTTCCATCAATCGGGATCGGTGACGATTGAAGTCCCAGAATTTTATTAGCTTCAACGCCCGCTTTCCACTCTTCTTTGCTTTGACCATTGTCGCGTTTGACGTCAATCCAAGGGATTAATGAACCCGCTAGTGGTGCACCAAACTGCTCTGTAGGAAAAGAAGGTGATCGCATGGTTTCAGCCACTTTTCTGTCAATATCAAGAATTGAGCTCGATGGATTAGCCAATTCAGAGCTCACCGCATCGTTAATTACTCCCATTTGCGAGATCAACTCGCGCATATTTTGAGCGCCAGCACCCGAAGCTGCTTGGTAGGTCATTGCGCTCATCCACTCGACCAAACCTTTCTCATAAAGGCCGCCTAATGCCATAAGCATTAAACTGACTGTGCAGTTACCGCCCACAAAGGTATTGGTTCCTGAATGGATGCCGTGCTGAATTTGTGTCAAGTTGACCGGATCTAAAGTGATGATTGATTGTTTATCCATCCGTAAGGTAGATGCAGCATCAATCCAGTAACCTTTCCAACCCGCTTGACGCAGCGCTGGGTACACTTTTTCAGTGTAGCTACCACCTTGACAGGTGATGATGGCATCTAATTGTTTGAGGCTATCAATATCGTAAGCATCTTGCAGTAACCCTGTATGATGATTGCCTTTCTTAGAAGGCACCGTTGGGGCAGGAATACCAATTTGAGATGTGCTAAAGAAAACCGGTTCGATCAAGTCAAAGTCATTTTCTTCAACCATACGCTGCATCAGTACAGAACCGACCATACCACGCCAACCCACTAAACCTACTCTCATCGCGCTCACTCTCCATGTATCTAAAATGAAAATTTATTGCTCCATCTATAAGTGGTTCAGCATAAAATCTCAAGACTTTCTTAGTAAAAGTGGTAACTTTTTCTTTCTGCGTAGCCAGTTTTGTAAAAAACACATTTAAGCCTAAAAATCACTCAACCGCACTATGATTCAGCATTCAATAATCAACGAAACGCTAAATAATCACGTTCTTGTTACACAAAAAGCCCACACTACAAAACATTTACAACCACTAAATTTAACTATTATCAACATTTAACATCGAAGATTAACCATTTGAACGACATAAATCACATCCGAGGTGTTTGATGTCGATATATTATGCTAACTATTGTAAAGTGCGATCGAACTCAATAAGGGCACCGTTCTGTCCTTAGATCATAAATCTGACAAGAGGCTCTTTTATGACGCAAGCCCCTCAACGCCTACCTAGCTTAATTCAAGTAATTATTGCTCTAGGCTTGTTTTTGTTACTCGCGTTTTCGTTTACAGCTCAACTCGATCTCCCTATCCAACTGGCCTTATACATTGGCTGGTTCATCATTATTGTGCTCGGTGTTCGTTTAGGTCACCAATATAAAGAATTAGAAAAAGCAGCACTGAATGGTATTTCTAATGGTTTAGGTGCCGTGTTGATACTTTTAGCTGTTGGCGCATTAGTTGGTACTTGGATCTCCGGCGGGATCGTGCCGACCATAATTTACTACGGTCTTCAAGCAATCCATCCTTCTATTTTCCTTCTTGCAACGATGATCATCTGCTCTCTCACCGCTTTAGCAACTGGAACCTCATGGGGTGCAGCTGGTACCGCGGGGATTGCCATGATGGGGATTGGTCAAGGTCTTGGCGTTCCAGCACCAATCACCGCTGGCGCAGTACTTTCAGGTTGTTACTTTGGTGACAAAATGTCGCCATTATCTGATTCCGTTATTCTTGCGTCTTCGATGTCTAACGTTGAAGTGATGGAGCACATTAAAGGTATGCTGCCGATAGCGCTTATCAGCTACGTGATCACGGGTATCATGTTTACCTTATTTGGTTTCCACTATGCGGGTAACGTAGACATGTCTCAAGTACAAAGCGTGATTGAGGCGATGGAACAGCAGTTTTACATTACCCCATACTCTTTTGTGCCAGTGCTGATTGTACTTGGCTTGCTTGCGATGAGAATGCCTTCGTTTCCTGTAATTAGCTTTGGTTCTTTGCTGGGCATCATTTGGGCTGTGATGATCCAAGACGTAGACTTCTTGCAAGCTTTCAATACCGCATGGGCACCTTACAATATTGAATCTGGCGTTGGCTTCATTGACTCAATCTTAAACCGAGGCGGCATGTCCTCTATGCTTGGTTCTGTTGCCGTGATTGTCTTTGGTCTCGGGTTTGGTGGATTGCTAGATAAAGTGGGTGTGCTTGAAACCATCGCAAAACTATTTGAGCGCCGCGTGACAAGCGCAGGTTCACTGGCAACCAGTACCATTGGTACTGCATTTATGGGCAACGTTTTTGGCTCAGCTATGTATGTTTCACTCATCCTGACCCCTAAAATCTGTGCCAAGAACTATGACCGTTTAGGCTATCAGCGTAAGAACCTATCACGTAACGCTGAATTTGGTGGCACGCTCACCTCCGGTATGGTGCCATGGAGCGATAATGGCATCTACATGGCGAGCATTCTAGGCGTTGCAACGCTCTCATATGCCCCCTTTATGTGGCTAAGCTTTGTCTGTATTTTGGTGACCATTTTGACCTCTTACATGGGTTGGTTTGTTGATAAATGTGAACCTACTGCACCAGCAGACAGTGCTGAACAAGCACCGGTTCTCAACCAACAGTCAGCCTAGCAGAGTATTGCAAAGGTCATTGAACTAAAAAACCATTAAAAAGAGCTCAACTGAGCTCTTTTTTACTACAAGCAGAATCACCATTTAAAGCTGACACGATAGAACTGGCTTATCGTTTTCTTTGATCAAGGTAGTGTTGCGCACTGGCTATAGCGGCCGCTAATTGCGTCGTTAATAACTCCAATTGCTTCTCCGTAGGTCGTTGCTTCTGACTAAGTCGCAACTCTATTTCTGACGCTATCTGCTTGAGTGAACGGCAACCAAGATTGCCCGCGACGCCTTTCAGGCTGTGTGCTCGGCGCTGCGCCTCCTCCAAATCAGAATGCACCAATCTTTTCAATTCAGTTGCATCATGCTGATGATCTTGTATAAATACGCTCAACAGTAGAGTGACAGACTCAACATCGCCATTGAGAGTTATGAGCATGGATTCAATATCGATGGCCAAATCATCAGAAAGATCCGATGTTTCCACCTGTGGTTCTTCTGTAGACAAAACACGACTGGGATTTATCTCAGATGACGCATCCTCTTTCGCAGCGCTGGGAACTTTATTAACATGAGAACGAGTTAAAACTGATGACCGAAACATCAACCAACCCAGCAATAGCATAACACCACCACTTAACCCCGTGACAAGATAAGCATAGATGTTTAAAAGACGATGGTATTGGTTTTCAACATGGATAAGCTGATTGTAAATAGAGTGATTGATTAAATTGTCGACCAAACGTGCACCTTGGGCGTATTGATTCAGTAAATCAGACGCTTGTGCTAATGTCTGCTCTAACTCTTTTTTCTGAATGGCTGGTAAAGATTGCCCATCCACATAGAGTTTATCTAATGCTCGATAGATCCCCGGATTTTGCTCAGTGTCACTGAACATCGCTTCAAATACATAAGCGCCTAACACCACATACATTTGCTTGAGTTGTTCTGAATTAGTGGGATTATCGCGCAGCACTTGTAGGCGTTCAACCAAGGGTTGAATATTAAGCTCAATCGACAAATACGATTTGGTCAGTGTGATATAGCGATCAGTCACATGAAGCAATTGCTGAATATCTGGTCGCCATGAAAAATCTCGGTGCTCAACTTCCAGCTGTAGCCTAAGTGAATAGAGTAGCTGTACATTCAGCGCGATATCATTCGCTCGCGTCGAACGATAAGGCTCTTTAAAATAGAGTGAACTTTTAAGTTCTTCAACACTGTAATGTAACTCTTTCACCGCATGCATGGCTTGGTAGCTTAAATGGCTTTGCCAAAACACAAGACCAACGGAGATTAACCAACCAAACAGAATCACTCCATACGATCTCACGCTGAATCGTTTTGATTTCTTTTGCCCAAACACTGTGATTACCAATTTGTACTTGTAATTAATACAAGCATAAACCTAAAGTTTGGACCGTGCTGAGTTGTACATCGGGAGAAAAGACAAAAAAGAGAGCCATATCAAGCTCTCTTAGTGGTAAACGATTAACGCTGGCGCGTTAACTGTTCTCTTAAATTCGGTGGCGTGCCTTTGATGGTTAACGTGTCGCTTTCAGGATCATAAAAAATACGCTCTCCCAATAACAAGCTATCAAAGCTCACATTCAAACCGCCCCCTGCACCGACAAACTTGGTCAGTTTACGCACGGTAGAACGATCACCAGGAAAGCTCTCTTCCAGTTCATAGCCATGTGCCTGCGTATATTCGAAAAAACCCGTGCCGTCTTGGCTAGCAGGTAATTCACCAGACAACTCACGAATATGAACCTCTTCACCGGCTTTAATTTGCTCATTGCAGTAATCGTAAACCTGCTTCTTGTAACCGATCGCTTCATCTTTTTCTAGCTTAGAATCCGTGCAAAAATCCTGTACCGCTTGCATCAGTACTTGATTTTGCACTTTGGTATCTAACCCGACATCGGCTTGCAGAAAATCAAGAAAGAAATCCGACACTTTTCGACCAACGCGACCTTTGATATAGGCAAGGTAACGGTTTGAGTTTTTGTCCGTTTCAAAACTTGAGAGGTCAAGACGCGCCGCGATATCCATTTTGTTGATATCAAGATAATCTGTCGCGCTAATGTCGAGCCCCTCTGTTACTTTCAAACTTTGGTTGAGAGGTAAAAGCCCAATAAATAGGTAATCAGTAGCCAGTGACTGATATTCGGCCATCACTAAGATCCCTTCATCAGCAAACGGATACTTTGATAATTCATCTTTCAGCCGTTGAGCACTGATTTGTGAAAAATCGTAAAAATCACGCTCACCTTGACGAAGTTCTTGCAACCAAGTTTGAAAATCACTGTCCGACTTAAACGAACCAAAACCTTTGCTCGCTTTCGAATTAAACACGCGATGCAACTCAGCCACTAAATTTTCGGCAGACGTATCATTATCTAAAGATTGAGAGCGGTATTTAACCACCAACTCATCTTGCTCGTTTTTGCTTAATTGGTGCAAAATCACGTTGGAAAGGTGAAGACTCATAGTGAAATTATCATCGTTCTGGTTTCAGTTGTAAGGCATTGTAGGTTATCATAAGCCGCTTTTACTATCATCATTAGAGTCTTTATGCCTATTACATCTAAATACAGCGACGAAAGAATTGAAAATATCCTGACAGAAGTTGCTGCCATCCTCGCTAAACATAGTGCTTCCCCTGAGCTTACTCTCATGATTGCGGGAAACATTGCAACGAATGTCTTAAACCAAAACGTTGCCGCTTCACAGCGTAAGGCGATTGCGGAAAAATTTGCTCAGGCATTGATGTCGTCTTTAGAAACTACTACTCACTAATAGAATGCATAGATAGAAAATCACATGGCAGATAGCGAAAATACATACGGTGAACGCGTATCACGGTTGGTTGGTTGGGGGCATTGGTTTGCTTTCTTCAATATCATTGCAGCAATGCTTATTGGTACTCGATATATCGTACAATCACCATGGCCTGAAACCTTGTTGGGGCAGTTTTATTTAGCTGTGTCTTGGGTCGGCCATTTTGGATTTTTGGTCTTTGCACTCTATCTGCTGGTTTTATTCCCTCTGACATTCATCATTCCGTCGCGCAAACTATTTCGCTTCGTGGCGGTCTGTTTTGCAACGTTAGGACTCACACTCTTATTAATCGATACCCAAGCTTATCAAGCAATCAACCTGCACTTAACACCGATTGTATGGGAACTGCTTTTTAGCGATGAGACCAGCGCTATCACCGCCGACTTACAGCATCTGTTTGTGGTCATGCCGCTCATTTTCCTCTTACAACTTGGGCTTTCGGAGTGGGTTTGGCGTAAGCAGCGAAAACTATCGCATAAACACGTTGGCCGGCCCATCGCGGCGGTATTTTTCATTAGTTTTATTACCAGCCACCTTATTTACGTTTGGTCTGATGCGTATTTAGAAACATCAGTGACCAGCCAAAAATCAAACTTCCCGCTCTCGTATCCAATGACGGCAAAATCGTTCATGGAAAAACACGGTCTATTTGATCGTGATGTGTACTTAAAGCGTTTGAAGGATAATGAAGAGAACCTTAACATTGTTCGTTATCCTCTTGAGCCTCTTCAATTTGGCCGCAGAGCAAATAATCTCAATATTTTGCTAGTGAGTGTCAATAATTTAAGAAGTGATGTGCTGACAGCTGAAATCATGCCCAACACTTACCAATTTGCGACAGAAAATTTGAAGTTTAATAATCATTACAGCTCGAGTAATGACATGTTTGGGATCTTTGGCTTATTTTATGGATTGCCAAGCAGTTATGCCAACGCCATTCGTTCACAAGGTACCCCTCCGATACTGATAGATGTATTGAAAAAACAGAATTATCAGTTTGGCCTCTTTAGTGGCGATAATTTTGACGACACCTTATACGAAGAGACGATTTTCCGCACTTTAACGGTCTCTAAAGCTCCTTTTGATCAAGAATCGAGCACAGATAACCAAACTATACAACGCTGGCATAAATGGGTATCCGAGCAAACCGAACAACCCTGGTTCAGCTATTTGGAGTTGACGACCGTTGACAACTTTAATGACTTTGACCCTCGGTCAAGTAAAGGTAGTGCCAGCGATCGCCTGCGTGCTGGTTACAATAACTCGGTCAATGCAGCCGACCAAGAAATAGGCCTGCTGCTCACTAAGATTGACGAATTACAATTGCAAGACAATACGCTGATTGTGATCACCTCAAATCATGGCGCGGAGTTTAACGAGACAAAAACCAACAGCTGGGGTGCTAACAGCAATTACAGCCGATACCAGTTACAAGTGCCGATGATCATCCATTGGCCTGGAAAAATGGCAGGGGAATACTCACACCGTTCAAGTCACTTAGATTTTTCAGTCACGCTTTTACAGGATCTGTTAGGTGCTTCATCCAACCCTATTGAATTTAGCAGTGGTAGAAACTTGTTTGATGAAAACAAAAGGAAGTGGATTTTAGCCGGTGATGCCCGTGAATTAGCCTTGATTACCGATACCCAAACGACTCTCATTGATAAATTTGGCAACTTCAAGCTGTTTGATGAAAACTATCAACGTCAGAAAGACTCTAGCCCAGCGTTACCAGTACTGATGCAAGGCTTAACTGAATTGCAGAGATTTTACGCCAAAGATAATTAAATCAGGTCGTTAGCAAGATTATCTCTTGACGCTAAAGGGATAAATGATTAGATTACGCCAATCGGACTGTAGCGCAGCTTGGTAGCGCACCGTCATGGGGTGTCGGGGGTCGGAGGTTCAAATCCTCTCAGTCCGACCATACACCTAAAAAAAGAGAGCTTCGGCTCTCTTTTTTGCTTTAGTATCTGATTTTTTAGTCTGTTTGAACTAACGGTGGTGCAACTTTGGTTGGGTGAATAACAACGGCAATAGATTTTGATGTCGGGGTATCACTAAAGTCGCCTTTACTGCTCAATGGAATGAGTGCATTTGCCTCAGGGAAATAGGCCGCTACATTCCCTTGAGGAATTACATAGGCGACCACTTTGAAGCCCAAAATTTCACGTTTAATACCATCATCCCACAGTGTCTCAATATCGACTCGTTCACCCGCTTTTAATTGCAGCTGCTCAATATCTTTTTCATTCATGAAGATGACATTACGTTCGCCAAATACACCTCGGTAACGATCATCCAAACCGTAAACCGTGGTGTTGTACTGATCGTGCGAACGCATCGTCTGCAACACAAAAATCGGTTTCTTGGTCATCTGCTGAGTTTTAAGCGGAACGATAGATTCAGGAAGTGCATTACTGCTTATCTGCGCTTTTCCTGTGGGCGTTTTCCAATTAAATTCACGCGCTGAATTACCAAGATAAAAACCGCCAGGCCCTTTGAGCCGCTGATTAAAATTGGCAAATCCTGGGATAATCTTTTCAATCAAATCTCGAATGTTATCGTAATTATCGGCCATGGATTGCCAATCGATTGGATTTCCCTCCCCTAAGGTCGCTTTTGCCATTCCTGCGATAATGGCAGGCTCTGAGCGCATCATCTCTCCTGTAACATCAATTCGCCCAGAAGAGGCATGAACCATGGAGAATGAGTCTTCAACGGTAATTTTCTGTGGCCCCTGAGCCTGAATATCAATATCTGTCCGACCTAAACAAGGCAGGATCAACGCATCCTTGCCCGGGTTGACATGGCTCCGATTCAGTTTAGTCGCAATGTTTACGGTCAAATTACAGTTTTTCATTGCTTGTGCGACACGCTCGGTATCGGGCGCAGCAGCAACGAGGTTTCCTCCTAAACCGATAAAGACTCTACTTTCACCCCGTAGCATCGCCTCAATAGCATTAACTACGTTATGGCCATGCGCTTTTGGTGGCGTAAAGCCCAGTACTTTTTCAATATTGTCGAGTAGAAATGCAGGCGGTTTTTCATTAATCCCAACCGTGCGGTCACCTTGCACATTTGAGTGACCACGGACAGGACATACCCCAGAACCATCCTTACCAATTTGGCCAAACAGTAATTGTAGATTGACCAACTCTTGTATGGTTGCCACCGAATGCTTATGCTGAGTCACCCCCATTGCCCAAGTTACGATCACGCGTTTAGCGCCTTGGTAAATATCTGCCACCAGCTCTAGCTCTTGTTGCGTGAGCCCAGATTGTTCAATAATACTTGACCACGGCGTAGCCTGCACCATGGCTAAATAAGACTCCATCCCTTCGGTATGCTGGGCAATGAAATCAAGATCGAATATCGATTCACCGCAGGCCTGTGCTTGCTGATGACGAGCAAGAAGAATTTTCACCAAGCCACGAACCGCCGCCATGTCTCCGCCTAATTTAGGAGTGAAATAATGGCTAGTGGTCGGTGTTGAACCATTGCTTAACATTTCAAAAGGATTTTGCGGGTTAGTAAAACACTCCAATCCTCGCTCTTTTAAATTATTAAACGCAACAACCCGAGCGCCACGCTTATAGGCTGACGCCAGTGTTTCCAACATACGAGGGTGATTCGTTCCTGGGTTTTGTCCAAATAAAAGAATCGCATCGGATTCTTCAAAATCCTCAATAGTCACAGTTCCCTTACCAATGCCAATCGAGCGAACCAAGGCGACGCTCGTCGCTTCATGGCACATGTTTGAGCAATCAGGAAAATTATTGGTACCAAACCGGCGCGCAAACAACTGGTATAGAAATGCAGCTTCATTACTCGCGCGGCCTGATGTATAAAATTCCGCCTGATTTGGACTAGCGAGTTGATTGAGGTGTTGTGCAACCAGTGCAAACGCCTCATCCCAGCTGATTGGCTCATAGTGATCCGTTTGAGCGTTATAGCGCATTGGTTCCGCTAAACGCCCTTGAGATTCGAGAAAATAGTCACTCTGCTTATTGAGCCAAGTGACCGAATATTGCTTAAAGAAATCCGCCCCAACGCGTCGAGAAGTGGCTTCCCAGTTGACGGCCTTAGCGCCATTTTCGCAAAAACGAAAACGCCCTGGGACATGTTTTTCACCCCAAGCACAGCCCGGACAGTCAAAACCATGGTCTTGGTTGGTTTTTAAAAGATTGGAAATATTTTTGGCAACATTATGACTTTTCAATAGATGATGCGCGGTGCTTTTTAGCGCTCCCCAACCACCAGCCGAACTGGTATATTGTTTAATACTCATATTCTTCTTCTCACTCTTTCACTGACTGCAAACGTGCATGACCATGGTATATATTGAACTGATTTTTTTTGATAAAACCAATCAGTGTCATATCGAACTGACGCGCCATATCGAGCGCTAAACGTGATGGCGCACCAACAGCCACCACCACTGAAATGCCAGCAATGGCCGCTTTTTGCATTAACTCAAAACTCACTCGGCCGCTAAGAATCAATACCCCTTGCGGATGCCAACGTTGCTCACTCAAAATTCGACCAATCAACTTATCCACTGCGTTATGGCGGCCCACATCTTCGGCAACGGCAATCAACTCGCCATTCACGAAGTAACCCGCACCATGCACCGCCCCCGTTTTTGCAAACAGTGGTTGATGAACAAGAAGCAGATTAGGAAGCGCAATAACAACATCAGAAGAGAGCCATTTCGGGCTATCATCAACACGAATTTCTCGCCTCAAACTCAAGGCTCGGATGGATGTCATACCGCAAATGCCACAGCTCGACTGGCTCATATAACGACGGGCCTGATGCTGAATCACATCAGTGTATGGATGATTGAGCGTGACCAACCAGTGATTCTGGCCATGGCGTGATTCGTCGTCAACCAATTCCATATTGAGTATATGGTCATATGAATCGATCACTTGCTGCGTGTAAAGTAAGCCACCGATGAGATGGGCATCGTCACCGGGCGTTCGCATTGTCATGCTCCACTCTTCGATATGCAGCTTGTTAGTAATCGTATCATTCCATTGCAAGCTGATTTGTAAAGGCTCTTCAATAGCAAGAATATCGTATTCATTTTGAAACCCTATTTTGGAATCAAAACGTTGGCGATAAATGCGTTCAGTCCCCTCAGGTTGAGCATCATGAGGGTCATTGGTTGTCGTTTCTTCTAGCATGGTTCTTTTTATTGACTGATTTCAATCATCAGCATAGGTGAGTGCAAGATAAACTCCTGCAAACACTCTGTACTTAATGATTGGAAATGGAAGCAGTACCTTAAACACAGGAAGCTGCAAATTACTCCTCACCTTGCGCAGGGTCAAGAAAGCCATCTTTTGGCTATGGTTCAGGTTTAGTTCCATTTCCCTGCCTGTTTTAGCTTGTTACCCGTCATTCCCAGAGGTTCAAGCATTATATGAACATAAAAGCATAAAAAAGAAATAACATTCCATTTATGAAACTCCGGTAGCCTGATACTACAAGAGAGCATCAGGCTCTTGGTAAACCGTTGCTAATACATAACCGATTATTTCTGTATAAACATCGTAAGAATTCACCGTTAAGCCAGCAACCAAATAAAAAAGGCGCCATAACGAAGTACGCATTAATGTACGTTTTTTCTCCAACAAGGTACTAAGAATCAAGCCATTAGTGGAAAATCATCGTCAATTGTATACAAAACAAGCAAACAATCAGCTCAAGACTTTACAAAGTAAAATTGCCTCGCTATTATGCGCACCACACGGAGAGATGGCTGAGTGGTTTAAAGCACCGGTCTTGAAAACCGGCGATGGTTAATAGCTATCCTAGGGTTCAAATCCCTATCTCTCCGCCACTTTTAAGAAAAGCCGCTGTTTTTACAGCGGCTTTTTCGTATCTGATTAACATCATTTTCTCATACTGATTTTTTATTCCACGCACCAGTTGCCATTCATTAGATAAGTACCCTCTCCATTCATCACATACCAAAGGTGTATTTTTTATAAACTGGCATCAAATATGCTTTCCATTATTCAACGGTTATGTCGTAATTAATGGCATGGTTAGAGAGGAGAAGTGTATGAGCCATCTCTATAAGATTGAATCCTACAGTGAAGAAGCGGTCAGCTCGATTGCCCAGTTTATCCGTTCTAAAGGTGGAAGATGCTGTATTGCTGGTTTTGCCGTGATAACAAGCCACCCTTTTCAAGAGCGCGAGGCGTGGCGTTTACTGCCACTTGTCGGCAAAGTGACTGATAATGTAACCGATTGGGATACCAGCCTTTTTTATCGAAAATGTGATAATTAGCTCGTCAGGTCGGTGAATATCTTACCTAATTCGCAGGCCTCAGCTTGCTTAGCGACCGATTCTTTGATGTCATTTTATTGGGCCGAATTACGTTGATAACGCGTGGTTTTGCTGGGTTTACGTGTCTTTCGTTTGAATGCAGGGCGCTCCACTTTAGGCAATGAGCGAAGCGACTCTGGCACTGCGCCCGATTTCGCCTGTTCCATGATCTGAATAATGCGCTCTTGCAGCACTTGCATAAAGGGTTGATACGCTTGCCCACGTTCAGCCATCGCTTGCAATTGATGCTCCCAATGGGCGGTCATATCAGGATAAGTTGATTCATTTGGCAGCGCATGAATTAAACCCCTTCCCGCTGGCGAGCTTAGAATCAGCTTACCTTGACGTGTTAAGAGTTGCCGCTTGAATAAAGTGTCAAGGATCCCCGCTCGCGTCGCTTCCGTACCCAAACCATCGGTTTCACGTAAGATTTTTTTCAGCTCTTTATCTTCAACATAGCGAGCAATTCCCGTCATCGCTTGTAGTAAAGTCGCTTCAGTAAAATGACGAGGAGGCTCGGTTTTTCGATCGTGAATCTCCCCTTCTCGACACGTCAGCACCATCCCTTTACTCAGTGGTGGAACGGCATCGACTCCGTTCTCTTCTTCATCGACTTTGCCTAACAAACTCTTCCAACCGGTTTCAACCAGTTGTCGCCCTGACGCAACAAAAAAGCCACCCGCAATATCAAACACCAGCTTGGCTTCCGCGTACACGGCAGCGGGATAAAATTGCATCAAGTATTGGCGCGCAATCAATTGGTATATTTTCATCTCATTTCCCGACAAGGCATTGACGGATGCCTGCTTTGGCGTGGGAATAATGGCATGGTGCGCGTCCACTTTCTTATCGTTCCATGCTTTGGATTTAAGAGATAAGTTTGCGCCACTGACCGCCGTTAACAACTCTTTGGCGTTGCACGCGATAGCTTGAGTTACTGACGAAGCTTGAGCGTAATGTTCTTGTGGTAAGTAACGACAATCTGAACGCGGATAGGTGATTAATTTATGCTTCTCATACAGAGATTGGCAAGTGTCTAACACTTGCTGGGCGCTCATTGCAAAGCGCTTCGCTGCATCAATTTGCAGTGCAGATAAGGAATAAGGTAACGGCGCGGCTTGCTTAGTTTGCTTTTGTTCGGCTTCAATCACTGTGGCGGGTTGCCCTGCGATGCGCTGTGCGACATTTTCCACCAACTTGCGGTTTAAGACTCGCCCTTCTTCATCTTGCCACGGCTGGCAAGCATCGCTGGGTTTCCAGCGCGCACGGATATCAAACGCCACTTGATCAGTTTGATAAGGGATTAACGCATGTAATGTAAAATAGTCTCGCGGGATGAAGTTTTCTATCTCCTCATCCCGACGTACCACAAGCCCTAGAATAGGAGTTTGTACCCGTCCAACCGACAAGACACCTTGATAGCCCGCTTTCTGCCCCAGCAAAGTATAAGCCCGTGACATATTCATGCCATACAACCAATCGGCTCTTGAACGCGCGAGCGCTGAAACCGATAAAGGGATGAATTCGCGGTTACTGCGCATCTGTTTCAGTGCACGCTGCACGGCTGGAAGGTTTAAATCGCTGATCAGTAGCCGCAATGCTTGCTCTTTTTTACTTTGGCTTACTTTGCAATAATCAATCACTTCATCAACTAATAGTTGCCCTTCGCGATCCGGGTCTCCTGCATGGATAATTTGCGATGCTTCTTTCAAAAGCTGACGAATCACAGTCAACTGTTTGCTCGATGTTTTGCGCGGTCTAAGCTGCCACTGTGAAGGAATGATAGGTAAGTCGAGTAAATTCCACTTTTTATAGCGTTCATCATAAACATCCGGCTCAACTTGCTCGAGTAAATGCCCAATACACCAAGTAACGATGTCGCCATTCGCACAACGAATGAAACCTTGATCTTTCTTGTGTGGTTTCGGCAAAGCATCGGCTATAGCGCGCCCTAAGCTGGGCTTTTCAGCAATGAATAAACGGGTCATAAACTCAAATCAACGCAAAAAAATAAGGCCACATTAACCAATGTGACCTTAATAAATCAAGAAAAACTGTTATTTTATACAGTATTACTCTTCATTGCCTGCACGTGCAGCGGCTTCTTTCACTAAAGGTTGCAGTTCGCCTTTTTGGAACATTTCGATAATGATGTCACAACCGCCAATCAACTCACCTTCAATCCACAATTGTGGAAAAGTAGGCCACTGTGCGTATACAGGCAGCTCAGCGCGGATATCTGGGTTTTGCAGAATATCCACATAAGCAAATTTCTCACCACAAGCCATCAAAGCCTGCGCAGCTTGAGAAGAGAATCCGCAACTTGGTAGCTTAGGAGAGCCTTTCATATATAGCAGAATGGCATTTTCTTCAAGTTGCTGTTTAATTTTATCAATAGTTTCCATTGCTTCCTCTTAATGGGGATAGTGCGGTTTGTTACTGACATTCTAAATCATTAATAGAGAATAAAAAGCACATATTATTTATGGATATCCTGCCTATACAACAATTTTCAACATTAGGACTTTTAATAAAGTAAAAACTTGCTAAAATACCTTCAAGTCAGTCGTATCGACGAATATCATTATAATATCTGGAAGCTACTGAAAGAGACTTTCACTCTTTCTACACAACGGAGAATCGAGCAATGTCATTCGAATTACCAGCTTTGCCTTACGCTAAAGACGCTCTAGAACCACACATTTCAGCCGAAACACTAGATTTCCACCACGGTAAGCACCACAACACTTACGTTGTGAAGCTTAACGGCCTTATTCCTGGCACTGAATTTGAAGGTAAATCTCTCGAAGAGATCATCAAAACTTCAACTGGTGGCGTGTTTAATAACGCCGCTCAAATTTGGAACCACACCTTCTATTGGCACTGCCTTGCACCAAATGCAGGTGGCGAACCAACAGGTGCCGTTGCAGACGCAATCAACGCCGCATTTGGTTCTTTTGAAGCTTTTAAAGCAAAATTCACTGACTCAGCGATCAATAACTTTGGTTCATCTTGGACTTGGTTGGTGAAAAATGCGGATGGCTCTTTAGAGATCATCAACACTTCAAATGCAGCCACACCACTGACTCACGAAGGTGTGACTCCGCTACTGACGGTTGATCTGTGGGAACACGCTTACTACATCGATTACCGTAACCTACGCCCTGACTACATGAATGGTTTCTGGGCACTGGTTAACTGGGCATTCGTTGCAGAAAACCTAGCAAAATAACCTTTTCCCCTTGGATTGGTATTTAGTCATATGAAAAGCCTGCTTTATCGCAGGCTTTTTTGTTATTTTATCTAAAGTTATCTGCTTTCTCGCCGCTAAAAGTGCATCGGTTGGAGAGGCAAATGCAAGTACATACATTAGATAAAGCCAGTATTATAAACGAGCTTCAATTTGGCTCGGGGCTAAGCCATGCTGTCCAGCAAGGACGCCGTGCGGACTTTGCACTCATACTGTCGATGTTTTCTAACGATGTACGCGACAACACTCCTGTTGAACGTATTGAAAACCCACCCACTAGTGATGAATTGTTACGTAAGCGATTTGAGCTTACGGAGCCTCAAGCACTGCGTTCCGACCAAAGCTCTTACGCTGTTTCAGCAAAACAGGCCGAGCTTTTCCATCACGGAGGGCTCGCCAGTGCGAAACTCAGCCACTACTTGACTCCTGAAGTACTCGCCTATTTGCCTGAAGATACGCATGATTTACCCGAAGAGGTATATCTTAATCTGTCAGGACATGAGCGAAGGCATCTTGCCTCCCCCTCAAACGTTGAGCTCTTAGTTGCCGATCTGTCGGTTCAACTCACCGTTGCCCACCGGCGAGATCAGATCCGCACCCAAGTTTGATGTCTTGTATGTAACACAAAACGACATTCTCTAGATCAGAATGTGAGTATGACCAAAAAAAACACATACCACGCTCGCTTAGGCTGAGTAATTTGATGTTATTCACACCCTACCCACAGTTAATCAACCATCCTATTGAGACTAAATCCCGCTACAACAATAAAACAAACAATAGGGTGAGGCACCCAATGGATATAAAAAGTGCAATAATATTAATCACTTCAGCAAGTTCGATGCTTGGTAGCACGCTGGCCGTTCATTTCGCACATTTAGGTGCAAAAATTATTTTGTGTGACCAAGACAAATTTGGATTAATGGAAACCTTTGCTCGTTGCAAAGCGATCTCTCAGGATGTTCATTATTACCACACACCAGATTACTCTTTAGAAACGATCCATCGGCTGTTCGATTTTATTGATCAAACCTATCATGGGGCACCGGATGTACTGGTCAATAATTGGCCAAACGCATCCCTCCCACCCTTGATAGGTGAACAACGAGCTGAAGTCTTTCTTCAGAAGCTCGCCATGATGGCCTCAACTTTATTCACTTTTGGTCAAGCAAGTGCTGAGCGAATGCGTATTAACAACAAACCAGGTGTGATTGTGAACGTCATTTCTCAAAATGATGAGTATGACCTAGCGGGAATTGAAAATGCGAATTCTATGGTTTCTGGTTTCACGCAGAGTTGGGCAAAAGAACTAACCCCTTTCAACATAAGGGTCGGAGGCGTAGTGCCTAGCGCAAAAGGTGATGTAGATGAGAAGCCCCATTGGGCTGAGCTGCAAGATGAATTGATCCGCAATACGGAATACATCGTCGCTAACGAATACTTTAGCGGACGTGTGATGTCGGCCTAGCTAGCAGTACAAGGCCGACCTACATGGGTATGATTAAAACCCTTCTTCCAGATAATCGTCAAGATACTCTTCTTCCGATTCATCATACGTTTGGGTATCAATTTCTGCTTTAAAATCTTGGCGTTGTAAATAAACATCGCGAGTTAATGAATATGGATCTGGGGAGTTTTCCAACGTCACTTCTTGAGGAACGAGCCTTGCTCGGGTCTCCAATCCTTCCAGAGCCCATTTGCCTAGGCCAGCCCAGACATTGAGATAAGAAAGTGGTACATACAAGCCATCCACAACATCTGTGGTTTCTCGAATCGTGTAGGGCCCGTATCCAGGAATCATTAAATATGGACCATTACCAACACCATAATGACCTACCGCATCACTAAACGCTTTTTCATTGTGTTTGGTGATGCCCGCTTCTGACGCAATATCAATCATCCCAAACAGGCCTAAGGTGCTATTAATCCAAAAGCGGTTAAAGTGGTCAACGGCTTTCGTGCCATTACCCATCAATATGTTGTTGATAATGCTTGAAGGTTCATCAAGGTTTGACAGAACATTGGCGATCGTTTTTCTAATTGGGTGTGGAATGTAATCCACGTAGGCAATCGCAACAGGGCGAACCAAGTATGGATCGATATAATCGTAGTTGATTGTCCACATTGATCGGTTAAAAACCTCAAAAGGATCGCCCGACTGCGTTTGATTTGATTCGGCTGACGTTGAATCCGGAGCGCTTGCACACCCTGCTAATACGAAAAGGAACAGCATAGGGCATATCAGTCGGGATAGGCGGCTTATCATTATTTATTTCCATGTATAAAGGCCGATGAGACATCGGCCTATCAATACGTTAATTGTATATAAGTGCTATTAATACTGCTTATTGATCACAACTTCAACAGGTTGACCGAGGCTCATGGGAGCACTTTCACCAAACCAATCACCTTGTTTGGTTGAAACATTGCCATCCGTATCCAAGCGTACTCGAACAATAAGCTGTGCAAGGTCGGATAACTTCCGCCCTTGAACCATGCTATTGCTATCATCTAACACAACCTTAATAGGGAATTGAGTCAGTGGATAACGCGCTGCGGCAACAGGCATAGGTGCACCATCAGAACTGTGCACAGAGACTATGAGTACTGCATTTTGTTCAAGAGTCACACCATCACCGAGTGAGATGGTGACAGGAACCATTTTCCCATCGATAGCTTTAGGCTGCATTTTGCTTTGTGCTCTTTCAATACTGCGCGAAAGCATCTCATAACGGCTATCTTCAGGGCCAATCATCTGCTGCATTAATCGCCAATACTTCATCGCCGCTGGGTAATCCTGGCGTTCAAACGCATCAAACGCAAGTAGTGAAAACACGCGTAGATCAACATAATCTTGTTGTACTAATGCCGTTAAAATTTCACGTGCTTGATTTTGGTCAAGCTCATCTTGTGACAACATTAATGCTTGCGCATAGCCCAACTTCACATCTGCATCTTTTGGATCTAACGCATACGCTTTTTTCATTGAGCCAATCGATGTTTCTATATCTCTGTTAGCAAGTCCAATACGTCCAAGCAGCAACCACCCGGTCGCATCTTGAGGCTGATAATGCAGACGAGTGCGCAGCGCCAGTGTGAGATCATTCATCTCATCATCACTTAAGGCAGCACCTTCTGGTGACATCATTTTTTTTGAGAGTGCAGGTAAGTTAGCGTTCACTTGCTGCCACTGCTCTACTTGACTAGCCGCGCCAAATTTTAGGTAAAAGCCATAGCTTAAGATGACGACCAATAAAATCGAGGGGATCAAAACAACCATCGGTGACACATGTGAAGAATTTCCTTGCACCGATTGCGCAGGAATATCATCCAATAGCGACTGTTTCAGATCAGCAATCAGCTCTTGTTCGCTGTCAACCAACCCTTCTTGCGTCTCTTCGTGTAACTCTGCAAGGCGGTTTTTAAAGATCGCTTTGTTCAATTCGTCACGCAGCGCTGCATCGTTGTTCGCTCTGTTTTTGAGGATCGGCAGTGCAATGAAGACACAACCAAAGAAGGTCAGAATGAGGGTAGATAACCAAAAAAACGTCATTATTGTTTGTCTCCATGCTTCTCATCATCAACCGCGTCTTCGGCGAGCAACTGATTTAATCGCTCTTCCTTTTCGGCATCCCAAACTTCACCACTTTGAGCGGTTGATGCTTTACGACGTTTGCTGCGTAATACAATAAAACCAAAACCCAGGAACACCACACTCAAAGGACCTAGCCATAAGATGGAAGTCGCCAAAGTCAACGGTGGGTTATAGGTCACAAAGTTGCCGTAACGTGCAATCATGTAGTCAACAATGTCTTGTTCAGACTTACCTTGCTTGGTCATTTCATAGACTTTATTACGTAAGTCCTGTGCTAATGCCGCATTTGAGTCGGCAATAGTATTGTTTTGACACTTTGGACAACGCAATGTATTGCTCAACTCTTTGAATTGCTGCTCTTGCTGTGGATTATCAAACTCGTACACTTCAATTGCAGATTGCACAGAAAATACCAAAGCAAAGCTAGCAATGATCGATAATATAAAACGCTTCATTACTTCGCTTCCTCTAGAAGTTTCTGATACATAGGTTGCAAAGTTGTTTGCCAATTGGTTGGATTAACATCCCCCACATGGCGGTAACGAATAACGCCGTTGGCATCAATGAGAAAGGTTTCCGGCGCACCGTAAACGCCGAGATCTAACCCTAACATACCATTACCATCGAACAGGCTGATCAAGTAAGGATTACCTAGCTCATTTAACCATTGAACCGCTTTATCTCTTTGATCTTTATAATTTAAGCCTATAATTTTTACACCATCACCCGCCAACCGATTGAGATATTGATGTTCGGCATAGCAGGTCGGGCACCAAGTTGCCCAGACGTTCAGCAGCAAAGGCTCGCCTTTAAATATCGCTTGGTCATACAGCTTGCCGGGTTCGGCTAAATCTTCCAAACGAAATTCAGGCACAGACTTACCAATCAGAACCGACTCCAATTTTGTGGGATCATCACCTTCGGTATTTTTGACCAACTGAGTAACAAACACGGCAACTAGACCAAGAAAAGCCACCAATGGAATAAATAGAATTTTCTTGTTCATCTACGCCTCCTGTTGGGAGCTTTTTCTAAAGCGGTAGCGTTTGTCACTGATAGCTAGCGCACCACCTAATGACATCAATAAAGCACCAGCCCAGATCCAACGTACAAATGGTTTGTAATAAATTCGGATCGCCCATGAATGACCATCTTCTAATCGCTCACCCATTGCAATGTACAAATCGCGAGTGATGCCACGATCGATGGCCGCTTCAGTCATCATTGACTTGGCAGTACGATAAAAGCGTTTTTCCGCATGGAGTGTATTCACGTATTGCCCATCCTGCGTAATTTCAAAATCGGCAATATAACCATCATAGTTCGGGCCATCTTTATCTCTTAACCCTTTGAAATAAAAGTTATATTGTTGGATTTCAAAAGATTCCCCAGGTGCTAGACGAACATCACGCTCGATACTGTAGTTTTGCACCATCGCAATACCAATCACAGTAACGGCAAGACCAACATGGCCTAACATCATGGCCCAGTGGCTACGTTGTAGTTTAGTCACCCCTATCATGAAGCTATGACGATGTGTCGCACGTTGGTGCAACTCGACAACGTGTAGCAAGATGATCCAAAACGCCATGACCCAGCCGATAAATGCCATCAAGCTAAAGCGTTCAGCTAGCAGGTACACCATAACCGCCGAAAGAATCAACGCCATCAGGCCACAAATCAACATCGGTTTCAAAAGCTTGGAAAAATTATCGCGCTTCCAACGGATCAGTGGACCGATCCCCAGCAAAAATGCAAATGGCACCATTAGCCATGCAAACAGCATGTTGAAGAAAGGCGCTCCTATTGATACGGAACCAAGGCCAATCTGCTTGTGGATTAAAGGTAACAAGGTGCCAACCAACACCACCACCAATGCCGCGATTAATAAGATGTTGTTGGAGAGCAGCGCATTTTCACGCGAGATCAATTCAGCATTGCCACGGACGCGCACTGCCGCACCTTTAACGGCAAACAATAGCAGTGAGCCACCGATGACAAACACCAAAAACCCAAGGATAAACAGGCCACGAGCGGGATCGGATGCAAATGCGTGTACCGAAACCAAAATACCAGATCGCACTAAGAATGTGCCCAGTAAACTGAGCGAAAATGCTGAAATTGCCAGTAACACTGTCCAAGCTTTGAATGTGCCACGTTTTTCTGTCACAGCAAGTGAGTGCATCAATGCCGTTCCCGCAAGCCATGGCATAAACGACGCGTTTTCTACTGGATCCCAGAACCACCAGCCACCCCAGCCAAGTTCGTAGTAAGCCCACCACGAACCTAGCGCGATGCCTAATGTCAAAAATAACCACGCCGCAGTTGTCCAAGGACGAGACCAACGGGCCCATGCAGTATCCAAACGCCCGGTCATCAAAGAGGCTATTGCAAATGAGAATGCGACTGAAAAACCGACATATCCCATGTATAACATGGGTGGGTGAATGATTAGCCCAGGATCTTGTAGCAGCGGGTTTAAGTCACGACCATCAATTGGGAAATAGGGTAAGGTGCGTAAAAATGGATTCGAAGTCACGATGACAAACAGCAAGAATCCAACGCTGATCAGCCCCATAACGGATAAGACTCGCGCCACAGATTCTTGAGGCATACCACGGCTAAAGGTAGCCACCGCCACAGTCCATCCCGCTTGAATTAAAACCCACAGCAATAATGAACCTTCATGCGCCCCCCACACCGCTGTTAGACGGTAATACCAGGGTAATTGACTATTCGAATTACTCGCCACGTATTGTACCGTGAAGTCATTGACATAAAATGCCCACAACAAAATGCTAAATGAGACCAATAGCAATGAAAACATTCCCCATGCTAATGGCCGCGCAGTATTCATCAGCATGGTATTGTTTTTAGAAGCACCAACAAGTGGAAGTAAGCTGAGTAATATGGCAAGCCCAAGTGAAACAATAAGGGCAAAATGTCCTATTTCAACAATCATTGAGCACTTCCTTGTTTTTGTTCCGAGCTATAGGTTAACGGCTCATGCGTTTTCTTCATTGCTTCAGCAATTTCCGGTGGCATATAGTTTTCATCATGCTTGGCTAGCACTTCAAACGCTTCTACTGTAGTGGCATCTTTCAATACGCCTTGCGCAACAATACCCTGACCTTCTCTAAACAAGTCGGGTAAGATGCCTTCATATTCGACCGTCACATTTGGACCAACATCGTGGAGCTGAAATCTTACTTTTAGTGAACCCGGATCTCTTTTCACAGAGCCCACCACCACCATGCCGCCAATGCGTAGCCGTTGACCCACTTCTGGCTTTGTCCCATCGGGTTTACCGTGTACAAGCTCGGTCGGCGTATAGAAAAGGTCCATATTTTGATTGAGTGCATACAACATCAAACCAATGGTGGCACCAGCCCCAATAATCAATGCCAAAATAATGGTGAGTCTTTTTTTACGTCTTGGGGTCATAAGGTGTTCTCCATATGCTTTGCAGCATCAATTCTGGCTTGGCGTTCAACCTTTGCTTGCACATCTTGCAACAAGGTTTTGCCACGCTTGATGCTGAGCATCAGTAAAATAAACATGGATAAAAAGGTAATGCCAAATGCACTCCATACATAGGCGGAGTAACCGCCCATCGCCAAGAAATCACTCAAAGAGTCAAAATGCATGATCAGTTACCTTTCTGTGTTTGAAGGGTTGCCAATTTGATAACCCAAGGGCGATGGCTCTCTTTACTGATAATTTCATTGCGTAAGCGGACCATAGTGACCGCAGCAAAAAAGAAAGCAAAACCAAAAATATTGAGCAGCAGTGGCCACAACATGTCACTGGATATGGAAGGCTTTTCAAATTTAGTAATCGTGGCACCTTGATGCAGGGTATTCCACCACTCAACGGAGAAATGAATGATAGGTAGATTGATCACACCAACGATGGCCAGCAGACCTGCGGCTTTTGCGGCTGTTTTTTGATCATCGAAAGCGTGGTAAAGCGCAATCACTCCCAAATAGAGAAACAGTAAAATGAGCTCAGACGTCAGACGAGCATCCCATACCCACCAAGTTCCCCACATCGGTTTACCCCAAATGGCTCCAGTAATTAACGCAATAAACGTAAATACCGCACCGATGGGCGCCATTGCAGCAGCGGCCATGTCTGACAGTTTTAATTGCCAAACTAGACCAATGAAAGCCGCAATCGCCATCGACATATAAATGCCCATTGACCAAATGGCGGAAGGGACATGAATGTAAATGATTCTGAAGCTGTCGCCTTGTTGATAGTCTGCCGGAGCATAAGCTAAACCAAGGATATTACCGACTACCAGGCATAAGATAGCGAGCCCTGCAAACCAAGGCAGGAACTTTCCACATAGCCGATAGGCGGATTCAGGCTTTGCATAGGGATGGAGCCATTTCCACATTGTATTGTCTCACTCTTACTTCATTGCTTCTGAGCATGTGTCTGCTCAGTTTATTGTGTTGTTGATACGCAACGCTCAAATGCATTGCTGAAAATATCGTTCGTACTTAATTTAGTTAACGCTGACTCTCAATGCTGCGCTAATAGCAAATGGAGTTAATGTTATCGCGCCCATAAACATTGCCCCCAAAACAGCCAATTGACCGTTGTAGAGCATGCCAAGCGATGCTGCATCAATAGCTGATGTAGCGAAGATTAAAATCGGGATATACAAGGGTAAGACCAGTAGGCTCAGCAACACGCCACCTTTTTGCAAGCCTACGGTCAATGCAACACCAATAGCACCGATAAAACTCAACGTTGGCGTGCCAATGAACAAAGTCAATACAACCGCAAGCCACGTATTAAAATCTAATGACAATAATACGGCTAACAATGGGCTAATTAAAATTAAAGGCAGTCCAGTCAATAACCAATGAGCCACGACTTTTGAAATAACGACTATGGGTAATGGCACTGGGATCAGCATCATTTGTTCAAGCGACCCGTCTTGAAAATCATCGCGAAACAGACGCTCAAGTGATAGTAGCGCCGACAGTAACGCCGCAACCCAAACAATACCTGCAGCGATACGGGCGAGCAAAGCAGGCTCTGGGCCGATACTCAGCGGGAATAGGGTGATCACTATGATAAAAAACCACAGTGGATTAAAAATATCGGCTTGACGTCGAAAGGCGATCAATAATTCACGACGGATGATCATCCCCATGGTCACGATCATGACTCATGCCCCAATTTAATTTTTCGCAATTGCGGATAGTTAGCAAACATATCTTGGTGTGTGGTCAATACAACAATGCCACCTTGTTGCGCATGCGCTAGAAATAAGGCTTCCAACACTTTGACACCTTGCTTATCAATCGCAGTTAACGGTTCATCTAAAATCCACAACTTTTGTTGACTGAGCCACAAACGAGCCAGCGCAACTCGGCGCTGTTGTCCGGCAGAAAGCTGGCCTGCAGCCACGTCTTCTCGGCCAGCTAAACCCACTTTAGCCAAGGCTTGATATATCTCTTGAGAAGACGATTCTGCATTATGCACTGATTGATAAAAATGAAGATTCTCGAATGCCGTCAAATCGCGCTTAACCCCAGTTTGATGACCAAGAAACAGTAAATCTTGGTGGTAATCATCACGATTAGACTCAATATTCATGCCATTCCACAAAATAGAACCATCCTCTCTATCACCTAACCCGGTAATAATTCGTAGTAAGGTCGTTTTACCTGTGCCGTTCCGTCCTTCAATCTGCACCAATTCGCCAGCATGAATCACAAAGCTAAGTGCTTCAAACAGAACTCTTTCATCACGAATTGCGGTCAGGTTATTTACTTCAAGCATGTGCATCTAAATCGAGAAATTTGAGCCGCTATATTAGCACACCACACCTAAGACAAAACATAATAAGACTATTACCAGTCACGAAACTAGGTAAGAAACTGTTAATTTTTAATTATTTTCTGTCTCATTTACTACTTTATGGCTACATTTAACCACATTCAAAACTAGAGAGGGAAGCCATTGGCTTCCCTCTCTAGTTTCGCTCTTTCGACTATTTTTTTGCAGGTCGCCTCGTACTTTGCACCGGCTCGCGACCTTCCGGGTGACTACTCAGTGGCGGGATGCTTTCATGCCCTGCAATTTTCTTCTGCAAGGACATCATCAACTCAGCTTCAGCTTTAGGTAGCTCACACTCTTTAATAAGCTCATTGATGTCAGCACCGAGTTGGACCATTTTTGTCGCTCGGCTGTATAAACGCCCATCCGTATCAACATGTTCCAATTCAGTAATTCGCTCGTTTAAATGCTGGATGAGATCCTGCTGATCCGTCACTTTTTGGCCAAGACCAATAGCAACTGAGCGTATTTCCAACAGCTGTCTATTCGCCTTTTGCAACTCCTTATCTAACGATCGGGCTTGTTGTCTTTGGTGATCAATCTGTTGGGCAAGTCCCTGACGTACACGAAGTAACACCAGCAACAAAAATACAACAACAAAAACCGCGCTCCCTATAAGAATAACAGGAGCACTGAACAACATAGCTTCGCTCATTATAGGTGGACCATCTCGTCCCACTCGTCTTCAGTTAGCAGTTTATTCAGGTCAACAAGGATCAATAGCTTACCGTCACGGTTGCTCACGCCTTGGATAAACTTAGCACTCTCATCAGTACCAACACTTGGTGTAGTATCGATTTCAGAAGAACGTAGGTAAACTACTTCCGCAACACTATCGACTAAAATACCAATCACTTGGCGCTCAGATTCAATCACAATAATGCGTGTATTATCCGTGATTTCACCTTGCATTAAGCCAAAACGAGATCGTGTATCAATGACGGTCACAACATTACCACGTAGGTTAATGATGCCAAGAACATAATCAGGAGCACCTGGTACCGGTGCAATTTCTGTATAGCGGAGTACTTCACGTACCTGCATTACATTAATTCCGTATGTTTCTTCTTCTAGTTGGAACGTCACCCACTGAAGCACTTCGTCGTTAGACTTGTCTTTTCTTACTTCTACTTCGTTAGTCTGAGACATACCTTTTCCTCTCTAAGTCGATTCCGACATCAATGTATTATTATTTCTCTAGTGCTTTTACATCAAGCCCTGCATTAAGCATAGCTATCAATGCTTCAACATGGATCAAAGCACACATTTTTTCTTTTACCATTCCAGCAAGCCACGGCCTTTTGCCTGCCTGTTCTCGCCAGCGGACCTTCTCTGAGCTTAGCAATTCTGTACCCATAAGCTGAGTACTTGCTAACCCCCACATACTGTCACCAAGCATGACGATGTATTGATAACCTTCTTTGTAGCTATCATCATGGAGCTTTTCTGCCATTACCCATTTTGCCGTATCGACAACATCTAGCTGATTGTCTTTATTAGTTTGCAGTCCAAGGTACCAAGCAGGTCGACCGATTAAATGATTGAGCGTTGCCATACGGTGGATCCCCCCAAGTTCATCAAGAGGCACCGCAAACGTCACGCCATTCACTTCAAAATAGAGCACTTGAAAATCTCGTGTTCTCGCAGTGCTTTGCCATGTACCAATTCCAGAGTAGCCCGCTTGCGTTTCAAGTTCGACTTCAGCCGTCGGTTGCTCAACCACTTCCACGTCAACAGCAAATTCTTCAACAGTGTCTGCCGCAGTCAGAATTTCAACTTCAGGTTCTGTTTCCAAGGTATCGGCGGGAATATCCCATTCTTGGATCTCTTCAACAATTTCAGTCACTGGTTGAGTTTTTAAAGCGATCTGAACGGTGTTTTGCTCCATGATCTCTTCCAGCTCTAACTCTGCCACTGGATTACTTGATTCTAGCTGGCTTAATAAGCGCTGCACATCATCTAAATTCGGCAGCTCAAACTCAACCACTTCAGCATGGTAATAACTTTTTTCCGGTACAGATTGCACCGATGTCGAAAGCGCTAACTCAGGTTCAGCAAGGGACAATTCTTTTTGCTCTTCCGCTTTCAGCTCAAGTTCAATCGCTTCTTCATCTAGTAACGCTGTAAAGTAGTCATCGAGTGCTTGTTCACTGGATAAAAATGGCCCACTACTCATCAATAGCTAGCCTCTCTAAATAAATCAGCAACTGTTTATAAGCAAAAACACCACGGCTACCTTCAGCAAAATGAGAAGCAGGCAAGCGCTTTAAACTCGCATCACGAAACTTGGTGTCTATAGGTACAGCAGAGCTCCAAACTTGCTCTGGGTAATCTTTTTTAAGTTGATTCAGCGTTTGCAAAGAAGCCCGGGTTCGCTTGTCGTACATAGTCGGTACGATAGTCACTTTGAACGATCGGCTACGAGATTTTTGCATGATGGCTAAGGTGCGAATCATCCTTTCGAGCCCTTTCATAGCCAGAAACTCAGTCTGCACTGGAATTAAGATACGATCGCTGGCGGCCAATGCATTAACCATCATTACCCCTAAAATTGGAGGACAGTCGATCAATACGTAGTCATAATTATGGCGCAATGCAAGAAGCGCACGTTTCAAAATCAGCCCCATTCCACTGCGGTTGCCCATGACTCTATCTAAAGTGGCTAGAGACATATGGGCAGGGATGAGATCAATGCCTTCAACATCGGTTTTTAGGATAAGAGGGGTAACGCTTTGCTCTGTTAACTCACGTTGCTGAAATAGGTCAAACAGGCTGACGGGCACGCCATCAGAATCATAACCTAAGTATGTAGTAAGCGAGGCGTGAGGGTCAGTATCGACCAACAGCACTCTTTTGCCTTGCTGACTTAGCAAACCGGCAAGCGTAATCGTTGTGGTTGTTTTACCCACACCGCCTTTTTGGTTTGCAATACTCCATACAATCATTGAACTTCCTTTATGCGAGGCCAACTTCAACTAACATTCGTTCTGATATACGCTCTAACGGTAAATCTTCAGACGAGATCCCCGCTTTTGCGACAGCTTGCGGCATGCCATACACCACGCAACTTTCTTCATCCTGAGCCCAAATGGTTGCCCCTGCGGCTTGTAACATTCGAGCCCCTTCACGACCATCGGCTCCCATACCAGTCAATATCATTGATAGCACTTTATCTGCATAGATCTTCGCCGCAGAACCGAATGTTATATCAACACACGGCTTATAGTTCATACGTTCGCCACCATCGATAATGCGCAATTTAGCACTACCCGGACGGCCCTCAATCATCATC
Source organism: Vibrio sp. 2-2(8) (assembly GCF_963888495.1). Lineage (NCBI taxonomy): Bacteria > Pseudomonadati > Pseudomonadota > Gammaproteobacteria > Vibrionales > Vibrionaceae > Vibrio > Vibrio sp. 2-2(8). The sequence continues at coordinate 252,329 of NZ_CAWPJM010000011.1, forward strand.
TGTTTACCACCCGGAGCCAAATAGGCAACACCTGGGCGCAATGCATCACCATCTTCTGCTTCTTTCACTTCAATTTTACACAGTGAGTTGAGCCGGTTTGCAAATGCAGCAGTGAAGGTGGCAGGCATGTGTTGAATGAGTATGATCGGATGCGGATAATTCGCAGGTAACTTCGTCAATATTTTTTGTAACGCAACCGGGCCCCCTGTAGAGGTACCGATAGCAGTCAACTGATATTTTTTACCTGTAGCTTTAAAGCGAGCCAATGTGCCCATTGATTTCGGCGCAGGGGAACTCGCCGTTGTAGCCGCTGTTCTATTGGCAAACGGCGATGATGTGCTCGGCACTGGGCGTGAAACCAAAGGTCTTCTCAGCATCCCTTTTTTGGACGCGATTTGAATAACCCGTTGTTGTAATAAAGCGACAGCCTCATCACGGTTACGGGCAATATCTTCAAATTTTTTCGGTAAGAAATCTAACGCTCCAGCATCTAAAGCATCTAGCGTTGCTTTGGCACCATCATGAGTCAGCGATGAGAACATCAAGATCGGGATCGGGTTCGCAGCCATAATTTCACGGACAGCAGTAATGCCATCCATAACTGGCATCTCAATATCCATTGTGATGACATCAGGCTTTAAGATTCTCGCTTTTTCTACGGCTTCTTTACCGTTAGTTGCAACATCAATCACTTCTAGACGGGTGTCAGAGTTAATAATTTCACTCACACGCCGTCTAAAAAAGCTCGAATCATCAACGACTAATACTCTAATCGCCATGGGTGTCCTTATATTGTGTGCTCATTTAAATGCGGGAAGCAGCAGCATACTGCTTAAGCAAATCTGGCACATCTAGTATTAGTGCAATATGTCCATCGCTGGTAATCGTTGCCCCAGCCATACCCGGTGTTTTTTGAAGAAGCTTATCTAGTGGTTTGATTACCACTTCTTCTTGGCCAATTAAGGTATCAACCACAAAACCAACTCGCTGGCTACCAATCTGAACAATAACAACATGTCCATGACCTTTACGCAGTTCTATTTTACCTGCTTTAGGTGCTAGCCAATTCTGTAAGTAGAAGAGTGGTATCGATTTTTTACGTACTATGATGGTCAGTTGTCCATCAACGACGTTCGTCCGGCTAAGATCAAGGTGGAAGATTTCATTCACGCTCGCAAGTGGTAGAGCAAATGGATGCCCTGCGACCCCAACCATCAATGTCGGTAAGATAGCGAGTGTTAGCGGCACTTTGATCGTAATCTTAGTCCCTTTGCCCATCTCAGAATCGATGTCAATTGAACCATTGAGTGTATTGATGGCTGTTTTTACAACATCCATCCCAACACCACGCCCAGAAATGTCTGAAATTTGCTCTTTACTGGAGAATCCCGCCATAAAGATTAAGTTGAAACACTCTTTATTGGAGAGACGCGACGCCGCATCTTCATCCATCATGCCTCGTTTAACCGCAATACTACGCAGCTTATCTGGGTCCATACCGCCGCCATCATCGACGATAGCTAGCTCAATATGATCACCTTCTTGCGAAGCTGAGAGTATGATTTTACCCGTGCTTGGCTTTCCAGATTTGCTACGCACATCAGGCATTTCAATGCCGTGGTCAACTGAGTTACGCACTAAGTGGATCAATGGGTCTGCAAGCGCTTCAACCAAGTTTTTATCAAGGTCTGTTTCTTCGCCCCGCATTTCAAGCACGATGTCTTTTTTCAGGGTACGTGCAAGGTCTCGAACCACGCGAGGGAAACGACCGAACACTTTCTTAATCGGTTGCATGCGCGTTTTCATAACAGCGCCTTGCAAATCCGCAGTAACTACATCAAGGTTAGCCACCGCTTTTGCCATCTCTTCGTCGTTGCTATTAAGCCCTAAACTCAGCAAGCGGTTACGCACTAGCACCAATTCACCAATCATGTTCATAATGATGTCGAGCGTTGATGTATCAACACGGACTGTTGTTTCCGGCTGAGTTTGCGCTTTTTTAGCCACAGCAGGTGCTGATACTTCTTTTTTCTCAGCCACTGCAACCGGAGCTTTCGCAGGGGAAGAGGTGGCTGGAGCCGTTACTTTAGGCTGAGGAGCAGGTGTAGGTTTCGCCGCTTCAGCTTTCGGTTTTGCGGTCTCTGTTGGTTTTACAGGCTCTGCTGGCTTCACATTTTCAGAAGCAGGTCTGGTTGCCATTTCCAACTCTTCTGGCAATGGCCCTTTTCCTGAGCCATGCAGTTCGTCAAGAAGCTTTTCAAACTCCTCGTCCGTCATCAAATCATCGCCACCACCAGCAGAAGCTTTAGGTGCCGCTGTTGATTTAGGCGGAGTAGTTGGTTTCGCTGTCACCTCAGGAGCGGGTTCAACGGTTGGAGCTTTGCCTACGCCGTGCAGTTCATCAAGCAGCTTTTCAAATTCGTCATCCGTAATGTCACCACTAGCAGCCACTGATGCACTTGGGGCTTTAGGCGCTGGGGTCGCTGGTGCGGCATTTTCAGAATGAGCATTAGGCGCGGTGCCCTTGCCATGTAATTCGTCTAACAGTTTTTCAAATTCATCTTGCGTGATTTCATCGATAGAATTTGACGCGACAGCCTTTGAGGCCACTGGTTGAATGACTTCCGGTTCAGGCGCTTCGATAGCGGCCTCTTCCTCGACTTCAACTTCAGCAATAACAGGCTCCACTTCGTCAATTTCATCTTCAGAAGCAGGACGACACAATTTATGAAGTTCATCGAGTAGAGCGGGATCTGCAGGCTCTAAGGGTTCTTGATCTTGAACAGCGCGAAACTGTGCGTTAACGGTGTCTAAAGCTCGTAACATCGTATCCATCAAGCTCGATGTTACACTTCTTTGGCCATTGCGTAAGATATCAAATACGTTCTCGGCACCGTGGCACGTCTCAACCAGCTCGGTGAGTGCAAGAAACCCGGCCCCACCTTTAACGGTATGGAAACCGCGGAAAATCGCATTTAATAACTCCCTGTCTTCGGGGTTGTTCTCAAGTTCAACCAATTGCTCTGAGAGCAATTCGAGAATTTCACCTGCTTCAACCAAAAAGTCCTGAAGAATGTCGTCGTCTAATTCGTAGCTCATACGTTACCCCTAAAAACCAAGACTCGATAACAAATCATCGACTTCGTCTTGAGATGAAACCGCATCGGCTCTTTCATGAGGGTTCAAAATAGGACCTTCAGGTTCGATAGATGGGTTCTTCTTGTCTGTTTTTTGTTCTATTTGGTTAGCCCCAAAGGCAGTGAGAATCTCAACTAGGCGTTTCTCAACTTCATTAACCAGCGTAATAACACGCCGAATTATTTGGCCAGTGAGATCTTGAAAGTCTTGAGCCATCAATATCTCAGTTAGCTGACCTCGCAATTCGCTGCTGTTGCCTTCAACTTGTGATAGTAGATCATCAATACGGTGACAAAGTGCTTTAAACTCAATGAGATCAATACGTCCATGCATCAACTCATTCCATTGTGGACGCACTTTTAACAGACCTTCGTGAAGGCTGTCAGCGATCGGCATACATCGATCCACTGCATCCATTGTTTTATTCGCAGCCACTTCCGTTTTATCAATTACGTATTGAAGACGATCCCTTGCATCTGGAATTTCGTCATTTGCAATCTCAGCCATCCGTTCATCAAGGTTGAACTGTTTGAGCGATTCATGCAGTTCCCTTGTCAAAGTGCCTATTTCTTGCAGCATTGGATTGCTTGCTTTGTCGTAGGTCTCTTTAAAGAGTTGATTCGCCTGATCTTGCTGTCCATTTTCCAGTAGCTGAACGAGTTCTTTTGCTTGTTCTAATGAAATCATCGATTAGCCTTTTCGCGCATAAATGAATAGAGCACCTTTTGTCTGTGACCACACGCTTTATAAACGCTCGAAAATTTTATCCAGTTTTTCTTTAAGCGTAGCAGCAGTAAAAGGTTTTACGATATAACCATTCACACCTGCTTGAGCAGCCTCGATGATTTGTTCGCGTTTTGCTTCTGCGGTGATCATCAGAACAGGCAGATGCTTAAGTTCTGCATCTGCTCGGATATTTTTCAACAAATCGATGCCTTGCATGCCCGGCATATTCCAGTCTGTAACCACAAACTCAAAATCACCTTTCTTTAGCATAGGCAACGCTGTCAGGCCATCATCTGCTTCTTGGGTATTATTGAAGCCCAAATCACGAAGTAGATTCTTAACAATACGGCGCATTGTTGAAAAGTCGTCAACAATAAGGATCTTCATGTTTTTATTCAAAATTGCCTCCACTGAGCTCGAAATCAGTGATATTAGTCATTTTGCGTCCAAGAACTTAACTTCGTTCTTAGTCGCTGCATAGATTGGCTTAGTATCTGGCTAACGCGGGATTCGCTAACACCTAGAACTTCACCAATTTCTTTTAAGTTTAGCTCTTCATCATAATAGAGCGAAAGTACCAAAGCTTCACGTTCTGGAAGTGATTTTATTGATTCAACCAATGCTTTACGAAACGATTCATCGGCGACTCCCTTAAATGGCGAGTTGTCTTCATCGTCATCCAGAGGAGAAATTGCATCATCAGAAATACCTAAATCTTCGATTCCGACAATCCGTGAGCAATTAATGTCAGTTAATACAGTATGGTACTGATCCAGCGACATGCCTAAATACTTCGCAACTTCTGTATCAGTTGGGTTTCGGTTTAGCTCACCTTCTAGAACTGAAATTGCATGGGTTATCTCTCGGTTGTGTTTATGAACCGAGCGTGGAACCCAATCACCACGCCGAATATCGTCAAGCATAGCTCCACGAATTCGAATTCCTGCGTAGGTTTCAAAGCTTGCACCTTTACTCCCATCATAATTTTTTTGTGCTTCAAGTAGGCCTATCATACCGGCTTGTATTAGATCTTCGACCAATACGTTTGGTGGCAGGCGACCTGCTAAATGGTGTGCAATACGCTTAACCAATACAGAGTATTTTTCTAAAAATGCTTGTTGGCTCTTTAGGTTTCCGTGTTGGTCATAAGTAAGCGCTTTATTCACCGAATGGTTCCCCTACACTTTCTGTTCTATTTAGCAAACGCTCGACAAAAAATTCCAGATGGCCTGTCGGCGTTCTTGGAATTGGCCACGTTAACGCTTTACTTGCCAACGAGCTGATTGCCAGTGCCGCAGGTGACCGTGGAAACGCATCGACCACTATTTTTTGTTTTTTTACTGCTTGTCGCACTTTATCATCCAAAGGTATGCAAGCAACAAGTTCAAGGCTCACATTTAGGAATCTTTCTGTCACTAAAGTTAATTTAGCAAATAATTCCCGTCCTTCACGATAACTTCTCACCATATTGGCCACAATTTTAAAACGTTGCACTTGGTGTTCACGACTTAAGAGCTTGATCAGCGCGTAGGCGTCGGTGATGGATGTCGGTTCGTCACATACCACGATCACTACATCTTGTGCGGCGCGACAGAAGCTCACGACCATATCAGAAATACCTGCGGCTGTATCGATGAGCAGAATATCCATCTCATCTTCTAAACTGCCAAAGGCGCGTATTAAACCAACATGTTGGGCGTGTGACAACTCTGTCATCGACTGTGTGCCCGAGGTCGCTGGAATTATTCGTATCCCAAAAGGCCCCTCGACGATGGCATCTTTGAGTTCACACTCGCCAGCCAGTACATGCCCTAAGTTTCGCTTCGGGCGTATGCCAAGCATAACATCCACGTTAGCTAAACCTAAGTCTGCATCCAACACCATGACTTTTTTGCCTTGACGAGCCATGCAGATCGCCATGCCGAGTGTCACGTGAGATTTACCCACACCACCTTTACCACCAGTCACAGATATGACTTTGGTCAGTGACGGTTGAGTTAAGCGGCGTAAACCGCTCGCTTGGTCATATATCATATTATTCGCCATATTTGTCCGCCGCCTAGAATCTCTCGGAGTCGCTGCTCCAATAGTGAGGTTCATTCTCTGTCGACTTCTCTAGCAATTCGTTTGCCTTTGCAACCATGTACTTCGGCTGGGCAATCACAATATCTTCTGGTACACGCTGGCCATTCGCGATGTAAGCAACGGGCAGTGCGTTTTGAACCACGACACTCACAAATTCCCCTAAGCTCAATGACTCATCAAGCTTAGTCATAATGCACCCTGAAAGAGGGATCCTTCTAAAGTGCTCGATTGTTTCTTGTAATACTTTTCTTTGTGCCGTTGCAGGCAGAACAAGGTAACTGTGGATGATTTCGCCACTCTCTTGCATCAGGGTATCGAGCTGCTCTGATAACCGAACATCACGCTGCCCCATCCCCGCGGTATCAACTAAAATTAAACGCCGATTTCTTAGCTGATATATTACATCGGCTAACTCACTGGAATCTTTAGCAACTCTTACTGGACAACCCATGATTCGGCCATAAATAGAGAGCTGTTCATGAGCACCGATACGGTAGGTATCTGTGGTGACTAGAGCGACGTTATCAGCGCCATACTCCATAGCGGCGCGAGCGGCTAGTTTAGCAATGGTGGTGGTTTTACCAACCCCTGTTGGGCCTAATAGCGCAACCACACCACCACGTTTCAGAATATCTTGTTTGGAAACAGGGACTTGATCAGCCACTAAGCCAAGCAGTGCCTTCCAAGCTTTAGTTGGAGCAGTATCTTCTGGGATATAGCACGCAAGCTGGTCAGCCAGTTCTTGTGAAACCCCCATGCGCTCAAGTCTTTTAATGAGCATGGCACGCAAAGGCTCTCGACGCTCAACTTCTTGCCACATTAATCCTGACACTTGATGTTCTAACAGGCGGCGTATTGAGGTCATCTCTTCACGCATGTTTTCCAGCTCTGGGTTCGAAACACTCGCCTCTTGCGTTGGGTAACGATCATAACGCGACGGATCTAGCTTCGGCGTTTGACGGGTGGACGCTCTTCTATCCTCTGCAATTAACTTCGCTAATGGCGAATCGGCTCGTAACTCTGCATTACCGTGTCCTGAGTTGGTGTTAGATGAACCTGATTGACGTTGCAATAATGCAGAGAGCGAATCTTCATTTTCGGCGTGATAGTCCGAATCTGAGCCACTTGGTGCGCTGTACTGCTTTAACATATTTGCAAAACGTTTGGTCATTGAACGCCCAGTGTCTGCACTGTTTTGCAGGCTGACTCGATCATCATCCAACTCACGAGAGGATTTGTTCAAAGACGGGGTGACTTGGGTGTAACCTTGTTGTCTAGGCTGCGAATTATAGCGCTTGGCACTGTTTTGCTGGGTGGGCTGTTCACCATCCACAGCGGCAACGATTTCCACACCACCCGCGACTTTTTTATTCGACATGATCACCGCTTCCGCACCAAGCTCTTCTTTCACTTGCAGCAGCGCTGTTCGCATATCTTTGGCAAAAAATCGTTTTATTTTCAAAGCAGATATCCGTGTTAAATGGCTAAAGCCCGATTAGGTAACAGCAGTTTCGTTAGTTACCAACGGCTTGAACAATCCGAATTTGTTTCTCGTCAGGTATTTCTTGATAAGAGAGCACACGCAAATTAGGTATCGTGTTTTTCACAAACTTCGCCAAAGTTGAACGAAGCACACCAGACGTGAGTAACACGGCGGGCTCACCTTTCAATTCTTGTTCTTGCGTTGCATGGCTCAGTGCAGCTTGTAGACGCTCTGCTAAGCCTGGCTCAATACCTGCCGATTCTCCTCCTGACGCCTGCATGGTTTGATGCAATATTTGTTCCAGCTCAGGAATCAGTGTTATCACTGGTAGTTCAGGTTCTATCCCATTGATTTCTTGGACGATTAAACGCTTCAATGAGATTCGAACGGCCGCCGTTAGGATGTCAGGTTCTTGACTCCGCCCAGAATACTCCGCCAAGGTTTGTATTATGGTTCGAATATCTCGGATTGGAATCGCTTCATTGAGTAGGTTTTGCAGTACCTTGACGACTGTACCCAACGGCAGTTGATCTGGAACGAAGTTTTCAACTAGCCTTGGCGCTGAGCGACCCAGCATTTCAATTAAGTTTTGAACCTCTTCATGACCAATCAGTTGCGAGGCGTTATTAGTGAGAAGCTGACTCAAATGAGTGGCGAGTACGGTCGATGAGTCCACAACTGTGTAACCGAGAGCTTGTGCGTGTTCACGTTGTTCTTCACGGATCCAAACCGCTTCAAGGCCGAATGCAGGGTCGAGTGTGCGTTCACCGTCAATAACACCATAGACTTGACCAGGGTTAATCGCCAGTTCTTGATCTGGGCGGATCTCCGCTTCACCAACAGCAACCCCCATTAAGGTAATGCGATAACTATTGGGTGTTAATTCTAAATTGTCGCGAATATGCACTGCGGGGATGAGAAAGCCAAAGTCTTGCGACAGTTTTTTCCGAACACCTTTTACGCGTTCGAGCAGCTCTCCACCTTGATCTCGGTCCACCAGCGGTATCAATCGATAGCCCACTTCTAAGCCAATCACATCAACGGGTTGAACATCATCCCAAGAGAGCTCTTTTTGAGTGGGTGCTTCTTTGTCCACTTTTGCAGGCAGTTTCTTTTCATCGGCGGTTTTTTTCTGTTTGCGTATCATCCAATACGCGCAACCACCCGCTAATGCGGCTAGCAATAAGAAAGCAAAGTGAGGCATACCCGGTACAATGCCCATGATGCCGAGAATACAAGCGGTAATCATCAATGCTTTAGGGTTGTCAAACAGTTGGAAGACGACTTGCTCTCCCATATCTTCATCGGTATTTTGACGGGTAACCATCATGGCAGCACCAATCGAAAGCAGCAATGAGGGGATCTGAGCCACTAAGCCGTCACCAATGGTCAGCAGTGTGTAGATTTGGATCGCTTCTTTAAAACCCAACCCATATTGCGCCATACCAATCGATAAGCCACCAATGATGTTGATGAACAAAATTAAGATCCCAGCAATCGCATCCCCTTTAACAAATTTTGACGCACCGTCCATTGAACCGTAGAAATCCGCTTCTTTGGTTACTTCGAAGCGTCTCAGCCGCGCTTGGTCTTGATCGATTAAACCCGCATTTAAGTCCGCATCTATGGCCATTTGCTTACCCGGCAAGGCATCTAGGGTAAAGCGAGCACTCACCTCAGAAATACGTCCCGCACCTTTGGTTACTACCATGAAGTTAATGATCATCAAGATCAAAAACACCACTAAACCAACGGCGTAGTTACCACCGATCACCACACTACCAAACGCTTCAATGACGTTACCAGCCGCCCCAGGGCCTTCATGACCATACAATAAAACCACACGGGTTGAAGCGACGTTCAAGGCTAGTCGAAGTAAGGTTGCAATAAGCAAAACCGTAGGAAAAGCAGCAAAATCAAGCGGTCTACGGGTATAGACAGTGACGAGTAACACCACCATCGATAAGGCAATGTTAAAAGTGAAAAACAGATCCAATAGGAAGGCTGGGATCGGTAAAACGACCATAGCCAACGTGGCCAATACCATAACCGGCGCACCGATTGCTGGCATACTTCGCTGCGGTATTGATGGCAATTTATCTGCAAATGGGAGAGTAAATTTCATAGGTTAGCAAGCAATCTGTTGATAAATATCTATAAATGCGACAATGCGTTAACTCGGCAATGCAATTTTTAGTCCAGTAAAACAGTCAAAATAATGGCTACATTGGTAAAGGCAATAACCCTTCACTTAACGTAGCCTAGTTATTCAAATTACGTGAACTTCTTTTACTTTGAATGGTGGTTTAAGGATTAATACTCCAGATCTGCTGTCCTTTACGCAACTCTCTATCATATTCGATACCAATCAGACCGGATGTGGGGAACATTGGAGGGACTAAATCGGTAACGAATTCAGCCGCGAGATAGCCAACTAACGGTAAATGAGACACCAGCAGCACTGATTCGATTTGTTCTACATCGGCCAAGGCAGAGACATACTCAAATACCACTTCCGCTTTCCCATAAGGTGTGATGTCATCACAGGTCACAACATCATCGGCATTAAAATAAGAGGCTATCGCAGCCCAAGTTTGCTGCGCCCGTAAGTAAGGGCTTACCAATACTTTATCTACATGGCGAAGATCTTGCTTTTCACAAGCACGAGCCACAGCAACAGACTCACGAAGACCTCTTTCGGTTAAGGCCCTTTGTGCATCACTCGCTGCATAATGTTCAGCTTCTCCGTGACGCATAATAAAAATCTTCATTACTCATTCCTAGTGGTTATTATCTATGCCGTCTAGGCGGCTTTATTCTCGATTATATCAGGCAACCAAGCAAAGACTTCGACACTGTTAACAGTCTATTAAAAAGTCTCCTGAAGGACTAAAATGGCACTTCGCTCATAAAATCATTGCTTGAAATTTGCACCTAACCGTTTCAACGCCATAATTAAAAAAGCCTTTTCTGTGGAGAGTCACTGTGCATTTAAGCCCTAACGACACCAACCAATACCGCTACATTACGTTAACTAATGGTCTGAGAACATTACTTATTCAAGCGGATGATGCACAAAAGTCAGCCGCTGCTTTAGCGATTAATGTGGGGCATTTTGATGACCCTGAAGACAGAGAAGGTCTTGCCCACTATCTGGAACACATGCTGTTTTTAGGCACAGAAAAGTACCCGAAAATTGGTGAGTTTCAAAGTTTTATTAATCAACATGGTGGCAGCAATAACGCATGGACTGGTACAGAGCACACCTGTTTTTTCTTTGATGTAAGCCCAAATCATTTTGAAAAAGCCTTGGACCGATTCAGCCAATTCTTTTGTGCCCCCTTGTTTAATGAAGAAGCCCTAGATAAAGAACGCCAAGCGGTGGATTCTGAATTTAAACTCAAACAGAATGATGATTCGAGAAGGCTCTATCAGGTTCAAAAAGAAACCATCAATCCGCAACACCCGTTTGCTAAATTTTCAGTGGGTAATTTAGAAACGCTGTGTGATAGAAATGGTGTCTCTATCCGTGAAGAAATTGTCCGTTTTCACCATGAAAATTACTCGGCTGATTTGATGACGCTCTCGCTAGCAGGCCCACAGACACTTGATGAGTTAGAGCAGTGGGCAAGAGATGAATTTTCCTCCATCCCAAATAAACAGCTCGGCCCGAAAAAAATAGAGGTGCCTTTTGTTTTAGACGCGCACCGAGGCGTCTTGATTCAAATCGAGCCACGAAAAGAGATCCGCAAACTGATTTTAAGCTTCCCTGCCCCAAGCACGGATGACTTTTATCATGTCAAACCTCTCTCTTATTTCGCCCATCTCATCGGTTACGAAGGTGAAGGCAGTTTAATGCTGGCATTAAAAGAGAAAGGTTGGATCACGTCCTTATCGGCTGGAGGCGGCGCGAGTGGCAGCAATTATCGTGAGTTTTCGATAAGTTTTAGCCTGACACATGAAGGCGTAAAACAGGTCGATAACATCATCCAGTCACTCTTTACTCAGATTAAATTAATCGCAGATCAGGGGCTAAACGAATGGCGTTACCTTGAGAAAAGAGCGGTGCTTGAATCGGCTTTTCGCTTTCAAGAAACGACAAGGCCATTAGACATGGTCAGCCATTTAGTGGTTAATATGCAGCACTATCAGCCGCAAGACACCATCTATGGCGATTACATGATGGCGGGCTACAACGAATCACTACTTAAGCAAGCACTTCATTATTTGACTCCTGAAAATCTACGCGCCACGTTAATTGCTAAAGATGGGTATTACGATAAGAAAGCGAAATGGTATTTTACACCTTATTCAATTACTCCATTATCGGCGTCACAACTTGCAGCATTCGCAACCCCTTGCGACATTGAAACAAACTTACCGCCACTCAATCCTTTTATCTGTTACGACTTAGACCCAAAACCGTTAGAGCCTTCAACGTCTTTACACCCGGAAATCATTGAAGAGTTACCAGGCTTTCGTTTATGGCATCTACAAGACCATGAATTTAGAGTGCCTAAAGGGGTAATTTACATCGCGATTGATAGCCCCATCTCGGTAGCCACTGCTCGAAATATTGTTAAAACACGTCTCTGTGTGGAAATGTTTTTAGACTCGCTGGCCACGGAAACTTATCAAGCAGAAATTGCTGGGATGAGTTACAACATGTACGCTCATCAAGGCGGCGTCACCCTGATGCTTTCTGGTTTTAGCGAAAAACAACCACAGTTAATGGAGATGATTCTCGCACGCTTTGCTAAACGTGATTTTAGCCTAAAACGCTTTAACACCATCAAGCAACAACTGCTTCGTAACTGGCAAAATACCACTAAAGATCGTCCAATTTCGCAGCTTTTCAATGCAATGACGGGTATTTTACAACCCAACAACCCTCCTTATGAAACGCTACTTGGTGCCTTAAAACAGATAGAAGTCGATGAGCTCAGTGATTTCGTTGAACAAATATTAGCGCAACTTCATGTTGAGATGTTTGTCTATGGCGACTGGTTAAGAAGTGATGCACAAGCGATGGCAGATACGCTTAAAAATGCATTACGAGTCAAAGATCAAGAGTACGAGGAATCATTAAGACCACTCGTCATGCTCGGAGAGAGTGGGACTTTTCAAAAAGAGGTTCACTGCGATCAAGAAGATTCTGCTGTGGTGGTCTATTATCAGTGCAATGATGCCGCACCGCGCAGCATCGCCTTATATTCATTAGCTAATCACTTGATGTCCGCTACATTTTTTCATGAAATTCGCACTAAGCAACAACTTGGTTATATGGTCGGAACGGGCAACATGCCATTAAACCGTCACCCAGGCATCGTACTCTATGTCCAGTCACCGAATGCTGCTCCTTATGAGCTGATTAGCGCTGTAGATGAATTTTTAAATGCTTTTTACATGGTGCTGCTGGAGCTAAACGAATACCAGTGGCACAGCAGTAAACGCGGTTTGTGGAATCAAATTTCAACCCCCGACCCCACCCTTCGCAGCCGTGCGCAAAGACTTTGGGTTGCTATCGGCAATAAAGATGCCGGCTTTGATCAAAGAGAGCAGGTTTTGAGTGAACTGAAATCACTCAGTCGCAGTGATATGATCCGCTTTGTGGTCAATGAGCTAAAACCAAGGACCGCCAATCGACTGATCATGCACAGCCAAGGAAATGCACATCAAACGGTTCAGAAACTCAGTTTAGGGCAAGAAATCGGCTCAATTGAAGCGTTCCAGCTTCGGCCTAAAAGCTATAACTTAGGATAACAGTACTTCATCACCATCAGAGCAATTTATCTTTGCTCTGATTTTACGATCTCTTTTAAAGAGTGGGGATGCAGTTTAATGCACACGCCTTGCCACTTAAATGCAACCGTCGGGTTATGTAATCGCTCTCCTTCCCCTTTTGGACTGGACAATTTAACTTGAACACCTTGAGTGTCTAATGTTGTCCAGCATTCTTTTAATTGTGGGTAAACCGACAGTATATCCTGCAAATAGGCTTGCGCGGTTTGTGCCTCAGATGGCACCACAAATTCCACATGCTCCCAGCTCTGCTCTGGATAAATTTTTCCCTCGGCAGGGTAAGGCAATTCCAAACATTCTATTGACCAACTATTAGCCGATAGCGGCACCGTAAATTCAATCACAATGATAGGACGGCCATTTATCTGAGCACTCGATATTTCTCGCCCTTCCTCCAGCCATGCCGCATGTGCTAATGACGCTAATTTACGATCATTAATGCGCAGTGCAATGTGGTCAGCTTGATTTGTGGATAAATCAATATGCAAAATTTTGGTTAATTCTTGAATTTTATGCATAAATTTATCTAAATTCTGCTTAAGCTGTTCAGGATGAAGCGCTGCATTCTTTAATGGTTCAAGCATTTAAATGGTCCAAAATGATGATTATCGTCTAATAGTACCAACAACTCTTCGAAAAGTAGAAAATTTCCTAATTTAGTCCCTATAAGCGCCTCAATAAAATTGGTATTATGTGCGCCAAATGATGAACAAAATTAAGATATGTATTGGCACTAAATGGTGAATAAAATGCATACCTTTGCAATTCCAAGAATTAAAGGAAACGCGTGTGAATATCCAAGCACTGATTAATGACAAAGTATCTCAGGCTCTTGAAGCCGCAGGCGCACCAGCTGGCAGTCCTGCTGCTGTTCGCCAATCGGCCAAAGCGCAATTTGGTGACTATCAAGCCAATGGCATTATGGGCGTAGCTAAGCAACTGGGTACCAACCCGCGAGAATTTGCTCAAAAAGTATTGGATGTTCTGGACCTCGATGGCATTGCGAGCAAAACGGAAATTGCAGGCCCAGGTTTTATCAACATTTTCCTCAGTGAAGCGTTTCTTGCTAAACAAGCGGATATCGCCCTAGCAGATGAGCACCTTGGTGTAACCAAAGAAGCGCAGAAGACGATCGTCGCAGACTACTCAGCGCCTAACGTTGCCAAAGAGATGCATGTAGGCCACTTACGCTCAACCATCATTGGTGACGCCGTTGTACGTACCTTGGAATTTTTAGGCCATAAAGTGATCCGCGCCAACCACATCGGTGACTGGGGCACACAATTTGGTATGTTGATAGCCAACCTTGAACGTGTGCAACAAGAATCTGGTAACGAAGTTTCAATGGAACTTTCCGATCTTGAAGCTTTCTATCGTGAGTCAAAAAAACTCTACGACGAAGATGAAGTGTTTGCTGCTAAAGCACGAAATTATGTGGTCAAACTACAAAGCGGTGACGAATTCTGCGCTCAAATGTGGAAAAAATTGGTGGACATCACCATGATCCAAAACCAGCGTAACTATGATCGTTTGAATGTTTCGTTGACGCGCGATGATGTGATGGGCGAAAGCATGTACAACGACATGTTGCCCGGCATCGTAGCCGATTTAAAAGAAAAAGGTTTGGCGCAAGAAGATGATGGCGCACAAGTCGTTTTTCTTGAAGAATACAAAAATAAAGATGGCGAGCCGATGGGCGTTATCATCCAAAAACGTGATGGCGGCTTCTTATACACCACAACCGATATCGCGTGTGCAAAATACCGTTATGAAACCTTAGGTGCGGACCGTGTGTTGTACTTTATCGACTCGCGTCAACATCAGCACCTAATGCAAGCATGGACGATTGTCCGCAAAGCGGGCTATGTACCTGAAGAAGTGACTCTTGAACACCACGCCTTTGGTATGATGCTAGGCAAAGATGGCCGCCCGTTCAAAACTCGTGCTGGCGGTACTGTTCGTCTGGCCGATCTTCTCGATGAAGCGCAAGAGCGTGCCGCTAAATTAATTGAATCCAAAAACCCTGATTTAGACGCCGCAGAAAAAGCGAACATTGCCAATACTGTCGCGATGGCCGCAGTGAAATATGCTGATCTTTCTAAGCACCGTACTACCGATTACGTGTTTGACTGGGACAACATGTTGGCATTTGAAGGTAACACTGCACCTTACATGCAGTATGCCTACACACGTGTCGCGTCAATTTTTGCTAAAGCAGGCGTATCGATGGATAACCTGACGGGTGAAATTAAAGTCACACAAGAGAAAGAAAAAGCTTTGATTGCGAAACTTCTGCAGTTTGAAGAAGCGGTACAAGCTGTTGCCCGCGAAGGCCAACCTCACATTATGTGTAGCTACCTATTTGAATTAGCTGGCCAATTCTCTAGCTTCTATGAAGCATGCCCAATCTTAGTCGCTGAAGATGAAAGTGTGAAACAAAGCCGCCTAAAACTGGCTGCGTTGACAGCAAAAACCATCAAGCAAGGTCTGTCGCTACTCGGTATTGATACATTAGAACGTATGTAACGACAGCTATGAGTGAATGAAAGGGTTGACCATGGTCAGCCTTTTCTTTTATCGGTGATAACATCCGTGCAAGTGAGATTGACATGAATTTTGAACTCCACCCACAACTGGCCAAAGACACTTCCGTCATTGGTGAATTTCCTCTTTGCTTAGCCTTACTCCATAAAGATAATGCCGTGCCTTGGATTATTCTGGTGCCTAAACGTGCCAATTTGAAAGAGTTGCATCATCTACCAATGCAGGAACAGCAACAATTTTTATGCGAATCTCAAGCCGTTAGCCAAGCTCTTGAAGCCACGTTTTGTCCAGATAAACTCAATTTAGGTGCGCTGGGTAACATGGTGCCTCAGCTCCATATTCACCATGTTGCTCGATTTAAAAATGACGTAGCATGGCCTGGGCCTATCTGGGGCAATACTCAAGGGATAGTGAGAGCCGAACAAGAACAGCAAGCGATCTTAACCAAAATCCAAAATGTTCTATCACTGAGTTCTATTTTTAGAAAAGGATAAACGTCGTCTCTCACACCATATACTAGGTAAAAGATAGATTGGGTAAAAGTTTGAAAGCCGCTGACATCAGCGGCTTTCGTTTATCAGACAGAATGCCTAGCATCAATTATGACTAAAGTACGACAGTCAAAGACAGCCCGTTATTTCGGTTAAGCCCATAACGCACTCTTGTTACGCGGTTAGCCTTGTTGGTATCGATAGTGCGCGACAACACACCTTTTCGTATCCACACGGCTAACATAGCGTCAACGCCATCCTCACTGAGCGAAAATTTTTTCGCAATAGCCGAGCGGCTAACGATCCCATTCTCTTCAATGTAGCGCTTTAGCTCATTTAATATCATGCCACTTGTACCTCAAGCACCGTTTTCTGCTGGAGTCCTTTTCGCTTAAGCATTTTAAAGGTCAACAAACTCGCCATAACAATGGCAATAATCCACGTTAAACTTTCGACAGGGGTTTCAGTGATCCTTGTCGCTTGGTAATAAAGCGCGGCGCCACCATACGCAAGCCCCATCGTCCATACTGCGATAAAACGAGCGTAATTCGCACCAAACTCACGAACATAAGCCCCCATGGCTGCAACACAAGGCGTGTAAAGCAAAATGAAGATAAGGTAGGCAAATGCGGCATGACCAGTGACAAAGTGCTGTTTCAAATTACCAAAGATTGAGGCATCTACGGCTTGCTCTTCAGCCACTGCGCTACTGTCTGTCAAGTCTCCGACTTCGATACCGAGCGGATCAGAGAAGCTTAATCCCGTTAGGTTTTCTGGAATAGACATAACCGCTTCTTGTAGGCTCGCCATTAGGTCATATTCACTTTCATCACCTTCAGCAGAGGTATATAAATTGTTTAATGTTCCGACTACCGCTTCTTTTGCAAAAATACCCGTGATGATACCCACTGTCGCTGGCCAGTTATCTTGATTGATACCAATAGGAGCAAATACCGGAGTAACCACTTGAGCCACTTTTGATAACACGGAGTTGTCACTATCTTCATTACCAAAGCTGCCATCAGTACCAACTGAATTGAGGAAGCTTAAGATCATAACAACGATGACAATCGTTTTCCCTGCACCGAGAACAAAACGTTTTAATTTCTGCCATGTTTTGATCATGACGTTTTGCAGCGTTGGGATCTCGTAATCTGGCATCTCCATCACTAGGCTGTCGCTTGAACCCGGATAGAGCGTATGCTTCAAAACCAAACCAGTGAACACTGCGGCTAAAATGCCCAACAAATAAAGAGCAAAAACTACATTTTGACCGCTTTCAGGGAAAAACGCCGCAGCAAATAGCGCATACACGGGCAAACGTGCACCACATGACATAAAGGGTGCCATCGATGCCGCTAATTTACGTTCACGTTCTTGATCTAGAGTTCGGGTCGCCATAATCGCGGGAACGTTACAACCAAATCCTAAAACAAGCGGAACAAACGCTTTACCCGGTAGGCCTATCTTCTGCATCACTTTATCTAAAACAAAAGCCGCGCGAGACATATAGCCAGAACTTTCGAGTACAGCTAAAAATAAGTACAAACAAGCGATAACTGGGATAAATGTGGCGACGGTTTGAATACCTCCGCCAAGGCCATCTGCTAATAATGTCACTAGCCAAATAGGCAAATGATCATCCAGTAAGTAGTGCCCGCCATCAACCAATAACGCCCCGACGCCAATGTCGAAGAAATCAATGAAAGCGCTCCCAATATTGATCGAGAACATAAACATTAAGTACATAACCACAAAGAAAAACGGTACACCCACCCATTTATTTAAAATCAGCTTATCTGCTTTTTGTGTAAAACTGTGGCTTAGTTTCCCTTCGGTTTTGCGGATCTGCTGGCACTGTTCATGCAAAAATGTGTATTTGGTATCAGCGACATGCAGATCAATATCCAAACCACTTTGCAATTGCTCTTTCTGGATAAGCTCACGCTGCACTTCTGGTAATCCATTAATCACCAAAAGATCATTTTCTAAAGCACGAATAGCCAATGCGCGAGGTGCCACTTGCTTATGTTGAAAAATAGTGGCTAATTTTCCGATCGATTGTTCAAATGCACTGCCGTAATCCAATAGCAGTTCTTTAAGAGCTACGCCTTGCAGCAGTACTTTATGCAGCTTTTCTTTGAATCGACTCACCTGCTCTTTACTGGTAGCAGAAAGCATAAAAACGGGGCAACCTAGAACTTTCTCAAGTTGTTGAATGTCTAGGCTTTGACGCTCTCTTTTTAAAGCGTCCATTTTATTCAAAACCACAATCATTGGACGCCCGAGCTCTCTCAATTGAAGCGTCATATAGAGACTGCGCTCCAAACACGTCACGTCCACAACGTTAATGATTAAATCAGCAGGATGTGTAAGAACCGCTCTAGAGGCAATGGATTCGTCAATGCTGTTACTGTCATTCCCACTGTCAAGTGCGTAGATGCCCGGCAAATCCGTTAGTATGAATTCATCTCCAGAATGAGTGTAGCGACCCGTTTTTTTCTCAACTGTAACACCAGCCCAGTTACCGACTTGTTGCTTAGAACCAGTCAGCCCATTAAATAACGTTGTTTTGCCACTATTAGGGTTACCAACGGTTAGAATTTGATATCGCACTACGCTCTCTCCACTTCAATACAAGCGGCTATATTTTCACGTACCGCTAAAGAGACGCCTCTCACTTCAAGTTGAAGTGGATCTCCCATAGGAGCTCTTCTGATTAACGTAACAGTAGTTAGAGGCAGCAAGCCCATCACCATCAATTTTTTACGAATGTCATTTGGAAGTTGATTGAACGCGACAATACTCGCGCTATCCCCTTCATTTAATTGAGATAATTTCATCTATCTTACTCTCAATGGTAGTGGTAATGAGAAATATTTTTATTAACAGGCGAATAATACACGCGCTAACCCTCTATTTTATTGCGTGAAATCAAAGATTGCATAAATCCATCACGTTGTTTTCGGTAAATAAACTGACGTTAAAAACGTTAAAAAATTATCAGGTACAAATGAGCTCAACATAAAAAAAATAAACAAAAACAGAAAAAATCAAAATAAACCATTAAAATCAATCAGTTAATGTTAATTATATATTTTGTCGTTTTTCTTATACTAGGTTGTCGTTAATTTTATAAATGAAATAAGTCCTTTGCCATATAGTAAATCCATCGAAAGGAATTACTCCTTAGATACAAATTCCAGAGGTGGTACGGGTGTTACTCGTATCACTCCGGCAGCAAGCGAAGGTGTCATTGACACCCGTGGTATAGTCCCCCCGGCTATACCACGATCTTTTTTTTCTACTCATCTCATCTTTACCGCAACACAATCACCGACCCAGCCTGTTTATTGAGTAAGTGTTATTCCCAAAATAAATTGATATTACGACTTTGAGTATTAATGAGTGTATCTACGCAAGCATAGACAAATATGCGTAGCTAACACAGCAGCCAATCTAATCAAGAAGGGAGATACAGCTTGATTGCAGGTCGGCGGAAAGTGAGTTCATCTCCACACACCTGAATAAGCTTTGTGATTAGGGTGACTGAATGTCGCGAACATCGCTGCAACTTCAAGTCTTCAAGTCTTCAAGTCTTCAAGTAGGAAAGTTATCACTATTATCAGGGGCGGTATTACTCGTTATCATCAACAAATTGGGTTGGCGATAAACCGAAGTGATGTTTAAATCTTTGGCTGAAATAAGACGGATCATTAAACCCACAATCAAAAGCGACTTGGGCGACTTTTCCTCCTGCGAGCAAATATTGGCACGCTTTCTCTAAGCGGATCTCATTTAGATACTCTTTGAATGTTTTATTGGTGATCGCTTTAAAACGACGCTGCAAACTACGCTCCGATACGAAGAGTGATTTGGCCGCACTAGAGGTACTAAATTCAGGATCTGAATAGTGATTGTGTACCAATTTTTCGACTTTTTTAAGCCACTCTTTTTCCGTTACATCAATAAACTTGTCCTCTGAATGCTCCTCTACGACGATCATTTCAGGTGCATCACTCACAAGCTCAACTGATGGCCAAGAAAGCTCAACTAAATTTCGTTCTGGCGATGAAAAAATATGTATTTCCCCACCACTGCGCTGTACTAACAGTTGCATTTCCTCTAGTTCAAAACCAGAGATACGCTTATCACTATTGATAGACTGCACCTGATCGCCACAGTCAATCATCACAATAAACAGTCTTTTCTCCCTTTCATAACAATGAATTTGTAGCTCTTGATTTCTGTAAAGACGTTTTACCGCATCAGACAGTAGCGTATTGAAAATGATGTCTAGGTTAAAATGGGCAGATTCAATATAAGCTTGTTTAAGCTCATTGTTCACCGCCAACGAAATATTCGCTTTCGCGAACTCTTCACGCCATCCGTCCACACAAGAGTTCAAGATTATCGATAGGTCGTAGAGCAACTGAGTCGCTGTTTTATCATTTCTTACGTTACGAAGTAACGCCAGTTCACGTTTTACTTTTAAAGCTAAAGACTCAAGTCGCGCGAGTTGATGGAGTTGGGAGCGATAAATCAGCTGATTTAATGTAGGAGTAATAGAATCTAACATCTGTTCAACAACGATATGGCGAATTTGTAATTGCTTGCGCAACTGCTGGTTATTAGTCAAAACAATTTTGCTTTGATGCCGTAGTTGATCCGTTTTCAAGGCCACCTGAGCTTTTAACTTTCGGTTTACTTTGGTAACCCAACGAGAACGCCACCATGAAGCAAAAGCAATAAGGCCTATAGAAAGGCAAAGGTAAAGAACAATAGCCCATGAAGACCAATACCACGGGTTATCCACAATAAATGATAGACTGTTTATCATACTGTTTTGCGGATTTGGACTGTAATTTCTCACCAGCAAACGATAGTGTCCAGGTAACAGGTGATCAAGTGTCAACTGAGCGCTTTCTAATCTCTGCCACTCCTTATCCCCTGCAATACGATACTCCAATGATAAGGCTCTCGATTCTGGCAATGCTCCAAATAAAAAGCTTATCGAACTTCCATATTCCAATTCTAGTGTCTGAAAACGACCACGACCGAACATGACAGGAATGTGATCGACATTCACTTGGCTAAAGATAATATTGGTATTAGGAGGGGTAGCAACCGTGAGTTCAGAGGACCATGCTGTCACTAAGCCAAAACGGGAACCTAGCAGCAACTGCTGTTGGTTATTGATAATACTTGATTCGCAAACTCCACTTTTAAATTCATTATTCATCAATCCGTGTGGATCACCAAAATGCTTTACCATCTCACCCATAGGATTATAGAGCGAGATTCCTTGTGAGGAAGTCAGCCAAATACCGTTGCCCGTTTCAGTTAAACATTTGGGGCTAATATTCTCTTCAACCATATCAATAGATCGAATATCACTACGATCATGTGCCAAAACAAAGACGCCATAAGCACTAGCAAACCAAACATCACCCTTGCTACTCTCAAATATATCAATGCTTTGTCCATAATGACTAGTCGCTCGGAGAAAAACAATTTTGCCTTTGTCAAAAAGATAAACACCATGGTCAGTGCCGATAAATACCCCTCGCCGAGTTGACTTAAGTTTTATTATTTTTGCAGGCAAAAATGCATCAACAAACCATTCAGAACCGAAATCGGTTAGCGAGTTATCGGCCAACTGATATGACCACAAATGGTTACCTGTTGCTCCCCACAACAGTCCTTCATGATCAAATTCAAGGTGTTTAGTATCATTCGAACGCAGCTTCAGAGGTAAAACGCTCGTTTCTATCATCTTTTTTGTCTGCAAGTGATAAATAACGATGCCTGTATGTGTAGCTATCCATAGAGAATGATCATCTATTTGAGCAACATCATGCACTTCTCCAGGGAAAATAAGTTTAGGCTCTTGCCAATCTTCAGCATCGACTTGGTACAACCCTTGTCGAGTTAAAAACAAATAGCCTTTATTATCTGACCTTGTCACAATTTTTGTTATGGGATTATTGTTGAGCTGTGCAATGGAATGGCGCTTAAATTTTTGTCCAAACAGAGAAAAGTAACGAATACCTTTATCCGTTGCGATCCAAATCCCACCTTGTAAGTCATTGACCAATGAATAAATTTTATTGCCTGGTAACCCATTGTTGTCTTGGTCATTACTTTCTAACTTGACGGTTTTACCTGTCAAAAACGAATGAACAAATAATCCATCTTCAGTACCAATCCAATACTCTTGATCTGTCTCAGCAACAGATAATACATGGGAATCTCCAACCAACTTTTGTTGGCGCTTTGGGTCCTCGACATCAATAATCAGCCCACCATTGAGCGTTCCAATCACAAGTTCTCTACGTTTCTCGGAAAAATAGAGTTTCTCAATGAAGTTTTTACCAGAGCTGAGCACGTGAGAAAAACTCTCTCCATCTGACAGATAGACTCCAGCATTAGTGGCTAATACCCATTTAGAAAGCACAAACTTCGCATCATTAACGATCAATCGACTAGCTTGATTTAATTGATACATTTCTTTAAAAGAATAAGTAACTAACTTGTGGGTTTGCGCATGGTATGTATAAAAGTGCGTCTCATCGGCTAACCAGATGAAATTACCTGACGAACCTATTTTTTTTATGATGATTCCAGGCGTTAAGCTAAATACTAATTCGCGATCTTGTGCGGGATAAGTTCGATAAAGTTCATTATCAATGAACGTCCAAAAAGCGTTATTAAGATAGGTAATATTTTCGCTCTCTTGTGAAAGCACTGAGCCACGCCGGGGAAGGATGTTTTGCCCATCAAAGAAAACCACTTTGCCATGCACATCGTGTATCCAAATTCCCCCTTCTTCACCTAGAAACAAATTTTGTGCGGCAAAAATTTTCCCTTGAGCCTGAGCTGGCAATGGATAGAAGATGGAAGGTGCTTTGTCTAGAGCTTGTGTCCCCTGCGCTAATAAAAGCGTCAGAAAACCCAAGATCCAGAGCAAAGGTTTAAAATAGTCGTTCTTTCCTTTCAACAGACAGAGCCTCAATCAATAGCACGCCAAATTGCAAACTGTTTTTTCGTGGCGATAATTATCAAAACATTCTAACCAAAGATAAGGCTTTTTGAAGCTAAGAAAGCGACAATCTGTGAATCTTTATCCTAGATTTCAGTGCAGATCGTACAACATACAATACAGCGTACATCTATTGAGACAAACAAGTGTAAAAGTTGTTGCTCAGCTGATTTAACAGCTCAAAATAGCTGCCACTTTTCACTTTGATATCTGCGCCTAATGGATCAAGTACTCCCATTTTAACCTTAGTGCCACGAGTCACAGTATCAATCACCGCCGGGGTAAACTGAGGTTCTGAAAACACGCATTTCGCTTCATTATTAATGATTGAATTTTTAATGGTGATTAGGGTTTTAGCACCCGGCTTTCTGTCAGGACTAACGGTAAAATGGCCGAGGTTATTCAAATGGTATTGCTGTTCAAAATAGCCGTATGCATCATGAAAAACATAATATCCTTTATCACTAATTTTGCTCATCTTCTGCATGATTGATTGATGGGTCGAATCTAATTGAGCTAAAAAGCGGACTAAGTTTACTTTATACTGCTCGGCATTAGCGCTATCACTTTTCACTAAACTTGCGGTAATCGCCGCTGCCACTTGCTTGGCTTGATCTGTTCCAAGCCAAAAATGTGGGTCATACATACCATGGTGATGCCCATCATGATCGTGTTGTTCGCCACTGAGCTCTCTCAGTGTCAGGCCATCAATTTGGCTGATGGTCAAAACGTTGTGGTGACTCGCTAATGTCTTACTTAAGAATGGCTCAAGGTCTTTTCCATACCAAATCACTAAATCCGCCGCTCTGACTTTTTTAACATCAGAAGGGCGCAACGCATAGTCATGCGGTGAGGTATTTGCCCCCAGTAGTACTTCTGGTTCATTCACATCGAGAGTCAATTCATATGTAATCATCTGAATCGGCTTGATGCTGGTCAAAATGACCGTAGACCACGCCAAAGGCGATAATGTTATTAAGCAAAGAAGGAGCATAATCTGACGCAACATGATGGTTTTTCCATTCGGTATATAGCGTTAAAGGGAACGAAATGTTACATTATAACACTTCCGAATTGCAAATAAGTTCCATTCATGTCCAACTTAATTCAGCTGCAAGGCATTTGTGTCGAATTCAACAACCGCCGTGTTTTGGACAATGTCAGTATCAACCTAGAAAAAGGGAAGATTACCACACTGATAGGTCCTAATGGTGCGGGCAAGTCGACGCTCGTTAAAGTATTGCTCGGGCTACAGCCCGTCCATAGCGGAACGATGACGCGCGTAAAAAACCTTAAAATTGGTTATGTTCCTCAAAAGTTAAAACTTAATGACGCGTTACCACTCCCCGTTAAACGATTTTTAAGTTTGGCCGGACGTTTTAGTCAACAAGAGTTGCTAGACGCACTCAGACTAGTCGGGGCCGAGCATCTTCTTGATTATGATATGCATAAGCTGTCTGGTGGTGAAACGCAACGGATTCTTATCGCCCGTGCATTGCTACAACGCCCAGATATTCTAATTCTTGATGAACCAGCTCAAGGTGTTGACGTGCAAGGGCAAATTGATCTGTATGATCTTATCGATGCCATACGACATCGTTTCGGCTGTGGTGTCTTCATGGTCTCTCACGATTTGCATCTGGTGATGGCAAAAACGGATGATGTTATCTGTCTTCATCACCATGTTTGCTGTTTCGGTTCACCTGCAACGATTACTCAACACCCAAGCTATATCGCTTTATTTGGTACGCGCAATCGCGAAGCCTTAGCTTTTTACCATCACAAACATCAGCATCATCACGACTTAGCAGGCCAACCTGTGAAAGGAGATGCAACTTGCTGTTCAAATCATTCACACGGTCACCATCATGATTGAATTTCTTCTTCCATCAATATTAGCAGGCCTTGGTATTGCCGTTATCGCAGGTCCCCTTGGGTCATTCGTGGTTTGGCGAAAAATGGCTTATTTTGGCGATACCCTCGCACACGCCTCGCTGATGGGATTGGCGCTAGGCTTTTTGCTTGATATCAACCTTTATCTTGCGTTGCTCGTTTGCTGTCTTGGGCTTGCAATCATTTTGGTTACTATGCAGAAACAGCAGCTTGTGGCGACAGACACTTTGCTCGGCATTCTCGCTCACAGCTCGTTATCCATTGGTCTCATTGCAGTAAGCTTCCTTGATAACGTTCGCATCGATTTAATGAGCTATCTCTTTGGCGATTTATTGGCAGTGAACTTTACCGATTTAGCCTTCATTTGGGGGGGAGCGATTGCAGTAAGTGCACTGCTATTTCTTTTTTGGCGGCCATTACTTTCAACTACAGTGAACGAAGAGCTTGCGTTTGTTGAGGGTATCAACGTTGATTTAATGCGTTTGCTGCTAATGCTATTAATTGGGGTGGTGATTGCACTAGGAATGAAATTTGTTGGTGCTCTGATTATGACATCGCTGCTGATTATTCCCGCGGCGACCGCTAGACGACTCACAAAAACCCCAGAGCAGATGGCAATATTGGCTTCTTTGGTCGGCGCTTTAGCTGTGCTGGGCGGGCTAATCCTCTCGTGGCATTTTGACACACCTGCAGGCCCTTCGGTTGTCGTGACAGCTACAACGATGTTTATGTGCAGTCAACTTGTAAAACGCTAGTATCAAAACCTATTGAATCTAAAGTAAAAACCCCGAAACAAGGTTCGGGGTTTGTCTTCAAACTGAGGGAGGCGTGATTACCAACCCGTCACTTCACGCAATGCTTTTCCGATATCAGCAAGGCTTTTGACGGTTTTCACACCCGCGGCTTCAAGCGCTGCAAATTTCTCATCAGCTGTCCCTTTACCACCCGAAATGATAGCGCCAGCATGGCCCATCCGTTTACCCGGAGGCGCAGTCACACCAGCAATATAAGACACCACCGGTTTCGTGACATTCTCTTTAATGAATGCCGCGGCTTCTTCTTCGGCTGTACCACCGATCTCGCCAATCATCACAATCGCTTCAGTTTCAGGATCATCTTGGAATAGTTTCAAGATATCAATGAAGTTAGAGCCCGGGATTGGGTCACCGCCGATACCAACACACGTTGACTGACCAAAGCCTTCATCTGTTGTTTGCTTAACGGCTTCATAAGTTAGCGTTCCTGAACGAGAAACAATACCCACTTTTCCTTTCTTATGAATGTGGCCTGGCATGATGCCGATCTTACACGCATCCGGTGTAATCACACCCGGACAGTTCGGGCCAATCATACGCACACCAGTCTCTTCGAGCTTCACTTTTACGTCAATCATATCGGTAGTCGGTATACCTTCAGTGATCGTCACAATAAGTTCAATACCAGCGTCAATTGCTTCTAAAATAGCGTCTTTACAAAATGGTGCAGGTACATAAATAACGGTTGCCGTTGCACCCGTTGCTTTCACTGCGTCACGCACCGTATTAAATACAGGCAGACCAAGGTGAGTTTGACCACCTTTACCCGGAGAAACCCCACCGACCATTTGTGTACCGTAGGCAATCGCCTGTTCGGAGTGGAAAGTTCCCTGACCACCAGTGAAACCTTGGCAGATTACTTTGGTGTCTTTATTAATAAGTACCGACATTATTTACCCTCCGCCGCAGCAACAACTTTCTGAGCTGCGTCCGTTAACGACTCAGCTGCAATGATATCAAGACCAGAATTTGCGAGTACTCCGCGTCCTAATTCCGCGTTTGTACCTTCCAAACGCACGACTACGGGAACCGTTACACCAACTTCTTTCACCGCACCGATAATGCCTTCTGCAATCATATCGCAACGTACGATACCGCCGAAAATATTCACCAATACGGCTTTCACGTTGTCATCAGACAAAATGATTTTGAACGCTTCAGCAACACGCTCTTTGGTTGCACCACCACCAACATCAAGGAAGTTTGCAGGTTTTCCGCCATGAAGGTTAACAATATCCATAGTGCCCATTGCAAGGCCAGCACCGTTCACCATGCAGCCAACATTACCATCAAGAGCAACATAGTTCAGTTCCCACTGAGCAGCATGAGCTTCGCGCTCATCTTCTTGTGAGAGATCGTGCATTTCGCGAAGTTTAGGTTGACGATAAAGTGCGTTTGAGTCGATGTTGATCTTGCCATCAAGGCACAACAAGTTCCCTTCAGCGGTGACAACTAATGGGTTGATTTCTAGCAATGCAAGATCATACTGGGTAAACATAGCGCCAAGACCTAGAAAGATCTTCACAAATTGCTTAATTTGGTCGCCTTCCAAGCCAAGTTTGAAAGCAAGTTCGCGGCCTTGATAGGCTTGCGGACCAACCAAAGGATCAATCGCGGCTTTATGAATCAGCTCCGGAGTCTCCTCCGCTACTTTTTCAATTTCCACGCCGCCTTCTGTTGAGGCCATGAACACGACACGACGAGTCGCACGGTCAACAACAGCGCCTAAGTAAAGCTCATTCGCGATATTAGAAGCTTCTTCAACCAAAATTTTTGATACTGGCTGACCATTTGCGTCCGTTTGATAAGTAACCAGATTTTTACCTAGCCATTTTTGAGCAAACTCTTTGACACCATCTTTAGTGTCGTGCAACTCAACGCCACCCGCTTTACCGCGACCACCTGCATGCACTTGACACTTAACAACTTTCTTCGCTGTGCTAATCCGACCCGCCGCTTCAAAAGCTTCTTGTGGAGTATCACAGGCATAACCTTCCGGTACAGGCAAACCGAATTCTGCAAACAGCTGTTTGGCTTGATATTCATGCAAATTCATTATGTTCTTCCGTTTGTTTATCCCTTAGGGGATTTATTATTTCCATAAAGCGGCAGCTATGCTGCGCCATATATCTGTAGGGTGCTTCTCAAATTAAGCGGCTGCAATTTATCCAAGAGGATAGCTTGTAGCCTTTTGCTTAAATGAAGGCTAGACGTGAGCCTGCCTAGCCTTAAATTCACTGAACAACGTTCAGTGAGGTTACACGTCCAGTAGCAGACGTGCTGGATCTTCAAGTAGCTCTTTTACTGTCACAAGGAAACCAACTGACTCACGGCCATCCACCAAACGGTGGTCGTAAGAAAGCGCTAGGTACATCATTGGTAAAATTTCTACTTTGCCATCCACAGCCATTGGGCGGTCTTGGATTTTGTGCATACCCAATATGGCCGCTTGCGGCGGATTGATGATCGGTGTTGACATTAACGATCCAAACACACCGCCATTCGTAATTGTGAAATTACCGCCAGTCAATTCTTCAACCGTCAATTTGCCATCTCTTCCTTTGAGTGCAAGCTCTTTGATGCCCTTCTCAATTTCGGCAAGGCTTAGCGTATCGCAATCTTTAAGAACCGGAGTCACTAAGCCACGAGGCGTTGAAACTGCCATGCTAATATCAAAATAGCTGTGATACACAATATCTTGGCCATCAATAGATGCATTCACTTCTGGGTAACGCTTTAACGCTTCTGTTACCGCTTTCACGTAGAAAGACATAAAGCCTAAACGAATACCGTGTTTCTCTTCAAACAGACCTTGATATTGCTTACGAAGATCCATGATAGGCTTCATGTTAACTTCATTAAACGTCGTCAACATCGCCGTGCTATTTTTTGCCTCAAGCAGACGCTCCGCAACACGTTTACGCAAACGCGTCATCGGTACACGTTTTTCGCTGCGCGCCATCGCAACGACAGGCTCAGGTTGACTTGAAGCAACTGCTGACGCTGATTTTGCAGCCGCTAGATGAGCATCAATATCTTCACGCGTGATACGCCCACCCACACCAGAGCCTTTCACTTGGTTGGCTTCCAAACCATGCTCGGCGAGTAAACGGCGTACCGCAGGGCTAAGTGCATCATTCGTTTCGTCTGTTAATGTGGCTTTGTGACGTTTATCAGGAGACGGCTCTGTATCGTTGGTGGTGTCTTTCGTCGGTTCACCTGCAACGGCACCGGGTTTTAATTTCGCCAATAGCTGTTTCGAAAGCACCGTCGCACCTTCTTGCTCGATAATGGCCTCGAGAACACCCGCCTCAGGCGCTGGCACTTCAAGAATGACTTTATCAGTTTCAATCTCAACGAGTACTTCATCACGAGCGACGGCTTCACCTGGCTTTTTATGCCATGTCGCGACTGTTGCATCAGCCACTGATTCAGGTAGATCTGGAACCAGAATTTCAATTGTCATAATCTGTGTCTTCCTTTTACTTCTAGTTCGTTAAGCTAGGGTCAGAGCGTCTTCAACCAACGCTTTTTGTTGTTTCAAGTGTACCGACATATAACCAACGGCTGGTGATGCTGATGCAGGGCGACCTGCGTATTTCAGATCAGCACCGGCTGGAATGGCAGAACGGAAGTTATGTTGGCTACTGTACCAAGCACCTTGGTTTTGAGGCTCTTCTTGGCACCATACATAGTCAACAACATTAGTGTATTGAGCGATAACCGCTTCCACTTCTTCTTTCGGGAATGGATATAGCTGTTCAATACGGACGATAGCAACATCACCTTGTTCGTTATTGCGGCGCTGTTCAAGCAGGTCGTAGTAAACCTTACCAGAGCAGAACACAACACGTTTGACATTCGCTGGGTTGAGATCGTCAACTTCGCCGATAGCCGGCAAAAACGATCCGTCAGCCAAGTCTTCCAGTGTTGAGATACATAGTGGGTGACGCAGCAACGATTTTGGTGACATAACGATCAATGGTCGGCGCATTGGACGAACAACCTGACGACGCAGCATGTGGTATACCTGCGCTGGCGTAGAGGGAACCACCACTTGCATGTTTTGTTCGGCGCACAGTTGCAAATAACGCTCTAGGCGTGCTGATGAGTGTTCCGGGCCTTGCCCTTCATAACCATGAGGTAGCAGCATGGTTAAACCACACAAACGCGCCCATTTTTGTTCACCGGAAGAGATGAACTGGTCAATCACGACTTGAGCTCCATTGGCGAAATCACCAAACTGAGCTTCCCAAATCGTCAAACCACTCGGCTCTGCTGTCGCGTAGCCATATTCAAAAGCTAGCACTGCTTCTTCCGACAAAACCGAATCCAATACTTCAAAAGGACCCTGTTTATCATGGATATTCGCCAATGGAATATAGGTACTTGCGTCACTTTGGTTATGCAATACCGAGTGACGGTGGAAGAAGGTTCCACGCCCAGAGTCTTGCCCCGAAATGCGGATTCGCTTTCCATCATCAACTAAGGTTGCATAAGCCAGCGTTTCAGCCATACCCCAATCGAGAAGCTTCTCTCCATTAACCATCGCTTGTCGGTCGGTATAGATTTTATCCACACGACTTTGCAGTTTATGGCTTTCTGGATACTGACAAATTCGGTTACCCAGCTCTTTTAAACGCTCAAGGTCAACTTTATTATTCCATGGCATATCCCATTCATGGCCAATATACGGTGACCAATCAACAGAATGCAGTGCCATTGGACGCCACTCTTTCACCACGACTTCACCATGGTCCAGAGCATCACGATATTCGTTGACTAACTGTGTGGCAATCTCGATATCAAACTCACCACGCTCTATCAAAACATCGGCATAAAGCTTACGCGGTGTAGGATGCTTTTTGATCTTTTGATACATCAGCGGTTGAGTTGCGTTTGGCTCATCGGCTTCGTTATGGCCGTGACGGCGGTAACAAACCAGATCAATGACGACATCACGCTTAAATTCATTACGATAATCGAGTGCAATGCGGGTGACGAAAGCAACTGCTTCTGGATCATCAGAATTGACGTGGAAAATGGGTGCCTGAACCATCTTAGCGATGTCAGTACAATACATAGTCGAGCGTGTATCACGAGGGTTTGACGTGGTAAAACCAACTTGGTTGTTAATAACAATACGTACCGTCCCTCCCACGCAATAGCCGCGCGCTTGAGACATGTTAAATGTCTCGGCAACGACACCTTGACCAGCGATAGCAGAGTCACCATGAATCGAAATAGGTAGCACTGTCGAACCGTCTTCATCTCCCAATCGATCTTGTCGAGCACGAACTGAACCAATCACGACTGGGTTAACAATTTCAAGATGCGAAGGGTTAAATGCTAAGGCTAGATGCACATCACCGCCGGGTGTCGCAAAGTCAGCAGAGAAACCTTGGTGATATTTAACATCACCCGTTCCCCAGCTTTCACCATGCTTACCCGCAAACTCGTCGAACAGATCTTGAGGTTTTTTACCTAAGACGTTGACGAGCATGTTAAGACGACCACGGTGCGCCATACCAATCACAACTTCACGCATACCTGTGCTACCAGCATGACGGATCAACTCTTTCATCATTGGGATGAGTGCGTCGCCACCTTCTAAAGAAAAGCGTTTCGCACCAGGGAATTTCGCGCCTAAATAACGCTCAAGGCCTTCTGCGGCTGTCAATTCTTCGAGGAAAATTCGTTTTTCTTCTTTGCTGAAAGAAGGTTGTCCAACGACTGATTCAAGACGTTGTTGTATCCAACGCTTTTGTTCAGTGTCGATAATGTGCATGTATTCTGCACCGATGGAACCGCAATAGGTTTTGTTGAGGGCTTGATAAATGTCTTTCAATTTCATTGTCTCTTGCCCGATAGCAAAAGAGCCGACATTGAAAGTTTCTTCGAAGTCACCTTCGTTAAGATTGTGGAACGCTGGGTCTAATTCTGCCACTAATGGGCGTTGCCATAAACCTAGAGGGTCGAGTTGAGCCGCTTCATGACCGCGAAAACGGTAAGCATTAATCAGCTGCAAGACTCTTACTTGCTTAGCATCGACATCTGGATCACTAACTTGGACATTGTAATGCTTTGTTTCTTTCGCGAGTCGTCGGAAGTAGTCA
Organism: Vibrio sp. 2-2(8); assembly: GCF_963888495.1. Classification (NCBI taxonomy): domain Bacteria; kingdom Pseudomonadati; phylum Pseudomonadota; class Gammaproteobacteria; order Vibrionales; family Vibrionaceae; genus Vibrio; species Vibrio sp. 2-2(8). Next base: position 284,464 of record NZ_CAWPJM010000011.1, read on the forward strand.
CGGACACGTGAATGTGGCTGTTCAACCACATTGTCAGCTTGCGCAGGCAAGCCATCAAAAACACGTTTCCACTCCTCACTTACCAGATCAGGATCACTTAGATACAGTTCGTAGAGGTCCTCTACGTAAGTTGCATTGGCGCCAGCCAAGTGTGAAGACTCGAGCCATGCCTTCATCACGCCGTTGTGCATATTTTCCCTTAACCAGTAGTTTTCACGTTTGCTTCGGTCTATGCCGAGCTATAAAAGGCAGGTCCGAAGACCTGCAATTTTTATTCATTTTAAACCGAACGGTTCACAAGCATTGATTTGATATGTCCAATGGCTTTCGTCGGATTTAATCCCTTAGGACAAACACTTACACAATTCATGATGCCATGGCAACGAAAAACGCTAAAAGCATCATCAAGATTAGATAAACGTTCATCTGTTGCAGTATCTCGGCTGTCAATTAGCCAACGATAAGCCGCCAACAAACCTGCTGGGCCGATAAACTTATCCGGGTTCCACCAGAAAGAAGGGCATGAAGTTGTGCAGCAAGCGCACATAATGCACTCATATAAACCGTCTAAATGCGCTCGCTCTTCTGGTGATTGCAAGTTCTCACGAGCCGGAGGCAAGTTTCCGTCAGTCACAAGATAAGGTTTAACTTTCTCGTAATTTTCATAAAACTGGGCCATATCGACAATTAAATCACGGACGACTGGTAGCCCTGGCAGAGGTCGAATAACGATCGTGCCTTTGGCCAAAAGCGCAGATAATGGAGTGATACACGCTAATCCATTTTTACCGTTCATGTTCAAACCGTCAGATCCACACACCCCTTCACGGCACGAGCGGCGAAAAGCAATGGTGGGATCTTGCTCTTTCAGCAAAATGAGCGCATCCAACAACATCATGTCAGAGCCCTCTTCGACTTCAAGCAGATAATCCTTCATGTAAGGCTTTTGATCGACATCCGGATTATAGCGATACAAAGAGAATTTCAATTTCATAATAGTGCCTTCTCCTTAGTATGTGCGCGCTTTAGGCGGAAACGCTTCACGATAAATTGGTTCCATATTTACGCTACGCTTCGACATGCTTTCAGTCTCAGGGTTGTAAATTGAATGGCATAACCAATTAGCATCATCGCGTTCAGGATAGTCAAAGCGAGCGTGGGCTCCACGGCTTTCGGTACGATAATTTGCAGCAACCGCGGTAGCAAATGCTGTTTCCATCAAGTTTTCCAGCTCTAAACACTCGATCCGTTGAGTGTTGAACTCGGTTGACTTGTCTGAAAGATGTGCGTTCTTCAAACGTTCACGAATCACTTTAAGCTCTTCAAGACCTTTAGCCATCGCTTCACCTTCACGGAACACCGAGAAGTTATTTTGCATACAACGTTGTAGATCTTTACGAATTTGCGCGGGATCTTCACCACCTGTACTGTTTTCCCAGCGGTTGTAACGTTCTAGCGATTTTTCAATGTCCGCTTCTGTGGCAGGTTTTGCGTCCGCTTGCTTTTTCAACGTTTCGCCCAAATGCAAGCCTGTTGCTCGGCCAAAGACCACTAAATCCAGTAGAGAGTTACCACCCAAACGGTTCGCGCCATGCACCGATACTGATGCAATTTCACCACACGCAAACAAACCTTGAACTTCCACATCAGCGCCTTTAGCATCTTGCTTAATCGCCTGACCTGAAACTTGAGTCGGTACTCCTCCCATCATGTAGTGGCAGGTTGGGATCACTGGAATCGGTTCTTTAACTGGATCGACATGAGCAAACGTACGTGACAACTCACATACGCCCGGCAGACGAGATTCCAGAGTTTCTTTGCCAAGGTGATCCAGTTTAAGCTTGATGTGTGGACCCCATGGACCATCGCAACCACGACCTTCACGGATCTCAATCATCATTGAGCGAGCTACTACATCGCGACCAGCCAAATCCTTCGCGTTTGGTGCATAACGTTCCATGAAACGTTCGCCATCTTTATTTAAAAGATAGCCACCTTCACCACGACACCCTTCCGTCACAAGAACGCCAGCACCAGCAATCCCTGTTGGGTGGAATTGCCACATTTCGATATCTTGCATCGGGACACCAGCGCGGATAGCCATGCCCACGCCATCACCCGTATTGATGTGCGCGTTGGTGGTTGAAGCATAGATACGCCCAGCTCCGCCAGTCGCTAACACTGTGGCTTTAGATTTGAAATAACAAACTTCGCCTGTTTCCATACACAAGGCGGTACAGCCAAGTACTGCACCCTCTTCATTTTTCACTAAATCAAGTGCGTACCACTCAGAGAAAATAGTGGTCTTATATTTAATGTTTTGTTGATACAAGGTATGAAGTAGTGCGTGACCAGTACGGTCAGCGGCAGCAGCGGTTCGAGCCGCTTGTTCACCGCCAAAGTTTTTGGATTGCCCACCAAATGGGCGCTGATAAATGGTGCCATTGTCAAAACGAGAAAAAGGCAAACCCATTTTCTCTAGTTCAATCACCGACTCTGGACCATTCTTACACATGTACTCGATAGCATCTTGGTCACCGATATAGTCGGAGCCCTTTACCGTGTCATACATATGTTGTTCCCAATGGTCCTCATGCGCGTTGCCTAACGCAACGGTAATACCGCCTTGAGCCGAAACCGTGTGAGAACGTGTTGGAAAAACTTTAGAAAGCAGAGCACAGGATAAACCTTGCTCTGAAATTTGCAGTGCTGCACGCATGCCGGCACCACCAGCGCCGATCACTACGGCATCAAATTCACGAACTGGAATAGTCACTTACGCACCCCACAATACAAATAAGCCAGAGAAGAAGTATCCAAAGAGCACTGCGATAACGACCAATTGCAGGCCACCACGCAATTTAGAACACTTAATGTAATCCGTTAATACTTGCCATAAACCGATCCAACCATGGATAAGGACAGAGACTAACGCCAGCATTGTGAAGACTTTGGTAAAGGTTCCACCAAAAAACTGTGTCCATGAAACATAGGAGATATCACCAGAGAAAGCACAGAAGCTGACTAGGTAGATAGTATAAAGAGTCATAATGATCGCAGAAGCACGGATCAGCAGATAATCATGCACTCCGTTACGACCAAAAGAAGAAACATGTTTTACCATACCAATACTCCCGCTAAAACTGAAAGCACTGCTGTTGCGATGAAGGCGACTTTGGCACTCATAGCCCCTGACTCCAACTCTTCAAAGTGGCCCAGGTCCATCAGCAAATGGCGTATACCACCTGCAATGTGGTAAGACAGCGCTGTTAAAATTCCCCATAAAATAAATTTTGCGAAAAAGCCATTCACAATGTTGCTGGCTTCCATAAAACCTACTGGAGAACTTAACGAGAGGGAGAGTAACCACAGCAAAATTCCGACCGCAACGAACATCATCACCCCAGACACTCGGTGTAGGATGGATGCTATCGCACTGATCGGAAAGTGAATGGTCTGTAAATCTAAATTAACAGGTCTTGACTTTCTTTCTTTCACGGGCTTGCTCACTCAGCTCCATTGAGCATTTATAGTTATAAATGAATTTTGGTTGTAAAACCCACAAAAGTTAACATTATTTTAACACAAAGAGCCCGATATCGCGCAGTTAAATGTAATAATTCCGTTAACAAAAAAGACAGAATGCAATACTGAAATACAGTTTCTAGCCTTTTATTTATAAGGTGTTCACCAAAATTTTCAGTGCCACTATACGGCTCGCAACATTCTAATACAATTGATGTAACAATTTTTGCTACACAGAACAGATTTTTAACTTTATATGTATAAAAAATCAAAACAAGTGCACACATCAGACGAGAAAAATTGACTTTAATTAAGAACACACGTAAAAAAATGTCACACAAACATCCTGGACGGATTAAATAATAAACAAAGGAGATTGTTATGGCAGATAAGAAAGCGACCCTTCATATTGAAGGTAAAGCGCCAATCGAGCTGCCGATTATGGATGGGACTGTAGGCCCACAAGTAATCGACGTTCGTAAACTAGGAGCCAACGGATACTTCACTTTTGACCCTGGTTTTCTTGCCACTGCATCTTGTGAATCTCAAATCACTTATATCGATGGCGAAAAAGGGGTGTTACTGCACCGCGGCTTCCCTATTGATCAATTAGCCAATAACGCTGATTACTTGGAAGTTTGTTATATTCTTCTTTACGGTGAAGCCCCTAATCGTAAGCAATATGAAGAGTTTAAACATACGGTGACGCGTCACACTATGGTTCATGAGCAAATCGCAAGTTTCTTCCACGGTTTCCGCCGTGACGCTCACCCAATGGCTGTAATGTGTGGTGTGGTTGGAGCGCTTGCTGCGTTCTACCATGATTCACTTGATATTAATAATGATATACACCGAGAAATAGCGGCTTACCGCCTACTCTCAAAAATGCCAACATTGGCGGCGATGTGCTACAAGTATTCTGTCGGCCAACCATTTATCTACCCGCGTAATGACTTAAGCTATGCCGAGAACTTCCTACACATGATGTTTGCAACGCCGTGTGAAGAGTATGAAGTGAATCCTGTGGTTGCACGCGCGATGGATAAAATTTTCACACTGCATGCCGATCATGAACAAAACGCGTCAACCTCAACGGTTCGCCTTGCCGGTTCTTCTGGTGCTAACCCGTTTGCCTGTATTGCGGCTGGCATTGCCTCGTTGTGGGGGCCTGCTCATGGGGGTGCTAACGAAGCCTGTCTGCGTATGCTAGAAGAGATAGGCAACGTTGATAACATTCCTGAGTATGTCGTCAGAGCAAAAGATAAGGATGATCCATTCCGCTTGATGGGTTTTGGTCACCGAGTTTATAAAAACTACGACCCAAGAGCGACGGTAATGCGTGAGGCTTGTCATGAAGTGCTCAAAGAGCTGAATATTCAAGACCCACTGTTAGATGTGGCGATGGAACTTGAGCGCATCGCGCTTTCTGACGAATACTTTGTTGAGAAAAAACTCTACCCTAACGTGGATTTCTACTCAGGCATTATTCTGAAGGCTATCGGTATTCCAATCTCTATGTTTACCGTTATCTTCGCAATGTCTCGCACTATCGGTTGGATTGCCCACTGGAATGAAATGCACAGTGATCCAGATAATAAAATTGGCCGTCCTCGCCAACTTTACACTGGTCAAAAAATGCGTAACTTTAAACCGTTACACGAACGCGAATAGCAAACCCAGTCATAGTACTTAATAGAAAAGAGCGAGTTCCCACTCGCTCTTTTTTCATTTGATACATTGATCAGAAACAAGCCCACTACACAGGGTTATTGATATCGATAAACTCAACCTCAAAGCCATATTCGCTCGCTAACCATTCTCCCAGTGCCTTCACACCATAACGCTCTGTGGCATGGTGCCCTGCAGAAAAATAATGAATATTTTGCTCTCTTGCTGAGTAGGTAGTCCGCTCTGATATTTCACCAGAGATGAACGCATCTAATCCGTGCTGCGCCGCTAGATCGACGAAATCTTGTCCACCACCAGTACACCAACCCACCGTTTTGATGATTCTGTTTGAGCTCGGAGCTACGTGCAGTGGCCGTCGTTGTAAAGCTTGCTCGATTCGTTGACTGAGCTCATCGGCTGTCAACGCTTGTTCAAAATGGCCGAACATGGCGACCGACTGCGGGTGCCCTTCTAATCCGCCATCAACATGAATCCCCAACAAATCAGCTAGCAATTTGTTATTACCTAATTCTGGATGGATGTCTAACGGCAAGTGATATGCGTATAAATTTATATCATTTCGTATCAAAGCTCGGATCCGGTGGCCTTTCATTCCACGGATGGACTCAGGCTCACTTTTCCAAAAATAACCATGATGCACTAATAAAGCGTCAGCATTTCGTTCAATTGCTTGTTCAATCAGCGCTTGCGAGGCCGTCACACCCGTCACAATCTTTTTGATTTCAGTGCGACCTTCAACTTGCAATCCATTAGGGCAATAGTCTTTAATCAATTGAGGATTAAGCTTTTGATTGAGCAGAGCTTCAAGTTTTAAATTATCCATCTTTCATTCCAAAATTGAGTTTTATCATTAGCGTGGTTATAACAATTTCAAGCTAGAATGTCGAAAAATAAGGACGAGAACAATTAATGACAATGGACCTCAACACACTGGCACACTGGGTGTCGACAACCCCTACTCTTTTCCAAGGAGAGGGTGTGGTCGCGGCGCGTACTCCTTTTTTACCCAATGTTCCGATATTGAAAGAAGAATACAGAGGGAACCCTAGATTAGGCTTTCTCTACCAGCATTTATGTTCTTTATTGTTTACGCTAAACCCCACTTATTCCGCCGTTTCTGAAGAAATTCAATTGAACGAAGCAGGAAGTACACTAGGTTCGCTAGATTTTGTCATCAAAAATAAACGCAGTCAGCGTTATGAGCATTGGGAAGTGGCGGTCAAGTTTTACCTGCTGCATCAAGGTCTGTGGTATGGTCCTAATGCTCAAGATCGATTAGATCTCAAACTTGAACATATGCTAAACCATCAATTGCCCCTTTCTCAATCAGCCCAATTTAGCGACACTTACCCACTATGGCGTGATATCAGCCGCCATTTGCTGATGCAAGGGCGCTTATATGTAAACCCTTTTCACGATGAGTCTGTTCCTAGTGAATGCCTAGGTTATAAACTCAACCCGTCACAAATTGCTGGTTTTTGGTGTTATCAAAGCCAGTCACATCAAATAGATGAAGCGTTATTCTTACTGGAAAAGCCTCAATGGATTAGCGGGAAAGGTAAAAACTGCACATGTTACACAGCAAATGAAGAGCATGGTTTTGTGCATTGCCAAAGTGACAGCGGAAAGTTCTGGTTCATCGTTCCCGACAGTTGGCCTCAGCTTTAAGCAAGATAATAGACGACTAAATAAAATAGGCGGCCTCTGGCCGCCTATTTTAATTGATAAGTTTGCTTACAAACCAGCGTCGGCAAAGACTTGATTAACAATCTGTTGCGCTTCCGCTTCGATTTGCTTGAGGTGCTCATCGCCCTTAAAACTTTCACAATAGATCTTATAAATATCTTCTGTGCCTGATGGACGAGCAGCAAACCAGCCATAATCAGTGGTCACTTTTAATCCACCGATGGCTGCGCCATTGCCGGGAGCATGCGTCAAGCGGGCTGTGATCTCATCTCCCGCTAATGTTTGCGCAGAGACCATCTCTGGTGATAATTTGCTCAGCACTGCTTTTTGTGGGCCATTTGCGACAGCTTGAATACGACTATATTTAGACTCTCCATGTTTCGCGGCCAGATCTTCATAATATTGCTGCGGATTTTTACCTGTGACAGCGGTGATTTCCGCCGCCAGTAAGCAAAGAATAATACCGTCTTTATCCGTTGACCAAGGCGTTCCGTCTTTACGCAGGAATGACGCACCTGCGCTCTCTTCACCACCAAAACCGAAGTGACCACTGTATAAGCCATCAACAAACCACTTAAAGCCGACAGGTACTTCACACAGCTCACGGCCAAGATCGGCGACCACACGGTCAATCAATGCACTTGATACTAACGTTTTACCAACAGCTACTTCTTTACGCCATTGCTTGCGGTGACGATACAGATAATCGATGCATACGGCTAAGAAATGGTTTGGGTTCATCAAACCTTTCGGAGTGACAATGCCGTGGCGGTCGTAGTCAGGGTCATTACCAAACGCGAGATCATACTGATCTTTTAACGCTAATAACCCCGCCATTGCATAAGGAGAAGAACAGTCCATACGCACTACACCATCTTTATCGAGTGACATAAATTGGAATGTCGGATCCACCGCTTCGCTCACCAGTGTTAAATCAAGCTGATACGCTTTGCCAATTTGACGCCAATAATCAATACCACTGCCACCGAGCGGATCAACACCCAGTTTTAGATTGGCTTTTTGGATGGCCTCCATATCAATCACATTCACTAAGTCATCAATATAAGGTTTCACAAGATCAACTTGTTTAAACAGCGGCGATTGCTTTGCCGACATAATAGGCAGACGCTTCACGCCTTGCATGCCTTCTGCAATGATCTCATTGGCGCGGTTTTCAATCGCTTGGGTGATTTCCCCTTCAGCAGGGCCGCCATGGGTAGGATTGTATTTAATACCGCCATCTTGTGGTGGATTATGAGAAGGCGTGATCACAATGCCATCAGCTTTTTGCGCGTGCTTCAAGTTATGAGTCAAGATTGCGTGTGAAATACCCGGCGTTGGCGTATAGCCATTATCCTGTTGAACGATCACTTCAATTTCATTAGCGATCAGTACTTCAAGTACACTAGAAAAAGCAGGCTCAGAGAGTGCGTGCGTGTCTTTTCCGACAAAAATCGGCCCAGTGGTTCCTTGCTGAGCGCGCACTTCTGCTACCGCTTGAGCAATAGCAAGAATGTGGTTTTCGTTAAATGTCGATTTATCCGCGCAACCACGATGCCCCGAAGTACCAAATTGCACTTTATGGTCTGGGTTAGCCGCATCAGGTTGAAGTAAAAAGTAGTTTGCAACGAGCGCAGGGATATTATGTAAGTCTTCCTGCCGTGCTTTTTGTCCGGCGCGTGGGTGCATAGCCATTTTTGACATCCTTTCTTAAAATAACAACGAAATAAAAAGCCTCATGATACGGACTTAGTGGTCCGCAGTATGAGGCTTGAATCAGATTTTTATCTATGAATGGGCACAAATCAGATTGAGTGCGTCACTTTCTCAATAATGTCACTCGGGAAATTCATCAATACCATCAGCTGCTCGATCATCTGTTGTTTGCGGCTAGTATTGTTATTGGTAATGACCCAAAATGGTGTGTTTGGAATCGCTCTTGGCTTGGTTGTCTGCCCACTAGCAAGCAAGGTTTGCTCGTTGTCAGCAAAATACACACGCTTACGTCCTTTCACTAAGGTCGCTTCAGCAAAACTTACTGGATCGATACGGTATAAGGTTGAAAGCACCAACATAAAACGATCAATTGCTTTTTTCAAAGCCGCAAATTCATCAGAAATGAGCAAAGAACGCATCTCTTTTACGCTATCAATCTGTATCTCTTGTACGGCATCTTTACTCACAACAATGCCCTTGGGCTCGGTACTTACTTGCGTCACGACCGCTGCTGCAGACACTTTACCGTCAACATTGAGCAAACGGCGTAAAATATCCGACGCGCTTTCTCCAATATGTTGGGTTTGGCTGGCAATATAACGGTATAGATCCTCATCAACCTCAATTGTTTTCATTCGCTTTTCACAATCTCAATGTTTAAACTCTGAGGGATTATAGCGAGATCTTCACTGATACTCTACGTTAAACCAATCACTAATAAGATAAAATGTCAGCACTTCTTAATTACAAACTCGAAGGTGAAGGTCACACCGTTGTTTTGATCCATGGTTTATTCGGCAATTTAGACAACCTAGGTTTACTTGCAAGAGACCTAAAAGCCGATCACCAAGTATTGAGTATTGACTTGCGTAATCACGGTCAATCATTTCACAGTGAGGAACATGATTACGCGAGTATGGCATTCGATGTTGCTAGTTTACTCGAAGAGTTAGCTTGTGATTCAGTCACGCTGATTGGCCATTCAATGGGCGGTAAAGTTGCTATGAAGCTGGCTGACATCGCCTCATCCAAAGTCGCCAAACTGGTGGTTTTAGATATGGCACCCGTCAGCTATCAGCATCGGAAACATGATAACGTACTGGCGGGGCTCAACGCGGTTATTGCGCAGCAGCCTACCTCGCGAGCAGAGGTCATGGCCATTTTAGCGCAACATATTGAGCTAGAAGGCGTACGACAATTTCTCAGTAAATCGTTATTTAAACGAGAAGATGGTGTAATGAGCTGGCGTTTTAATGTCCCCGCCATTGAAAAAAATTACTGGAATATTTTAGGCTGGGAACCAATCCCTTGCAGCTCTGTTCCAACCTTATTGGTTAAAGGCAGCAACTCTGACTATCTACTAGCGGAACACCAAGAAATGATCCAGCAGCAGTTTAGCCAAGCGAAAGCACACGTCATCGCCAACACAGGGCACTGGCTACACGCAGAAAAGCCCGTTGAAGTTTTACGAGCGATCAGAAAGTTCATTGGCAGCTAGCCGCTTTACTGTGAAACAACAAGTGTGAAATAGGTACCAATGCGCGCATTAACTTTGACGAATAACAGTGTTATAGTGCGCTCAAGCAAATTGGCATAAAGGATACCCATGCTGTACGACTACATGAACATGCTTGAGTCGATTGGACTCGATCTTCTTTTTGCGTCTATATTTTTCCTTATCGGTATGGCAATAAAAGATGTCCTTAAGCAAGGTAATGTACCGCCATTTGGGCGCCGTATTGTATGGCTAGTTCTGTTTTTAGGTTGTGCTGGCTTTATCCTTAAAGGACTTATCCAACTCAGTTGGGAAGGCACCGGACTGGGATAAAGAACACGCTCATCCGCCAGAAAATGACAAATTAAAGGTAATGATTCTATGGCAAGTGTAGGCCTCTTCTTTGGTAGCGATACCGGTAATACTGAAGCCGTTGCGAAAATGATTCAAAAGCAACTGGGTAAGCAGCTCGTTCACGTTCAAGATATTGCGAAAAGCAGCAAAGAAGACATTGATAATTTTGACTTATTGTTACTGGGTATCCCTACTTGGTACTACGGTGAAGCGCAGTGTGATTGGGATGATTTTTTCCCAGAATTAGAAGCGATCGACTTCTCGACGAAATTAGTTGCTATTTTCGGTTGCGGCGATCAAGAAGACTACGCTGAATACTTCTGTGACGCGATGGGTACAGTGCGTGACATTATCGAAAGCAAAGGTGCAACGATTATTGGCCACTGGCCAACTGAAGGTTATGAATTCGAAGCCTCTAAAGCCTTGGTTGCGGGTGACAATAGCCACTTTATTGGTTTATGCATCGATGAAGATCGTCAACCAGAGCTGACTGAACAGCGCGTCAGCACATGGGTTAAGCAGATTTATGAAGAGATGTGTTTAGCCGAACTTGAAGGCTAATCTCTTAAACATAAAAGATCCCCTTGCGAGGGGATTTTTTATTGACCCGTATACAACAGCACTCTTTTCTTTACCAAAGTAGACGGCCGATAAATGGAGCAAGCAACACAGTGACCATACCCGCAATCATCATCACCACACTCGACACTACCCCTTCAGCATTGCCAATTTGATACGCTTTTGCCGTTCCTGCACCGTGCGCGGAAGCGCCAAGACTGGCTCCTTTACCAAGCCCAGAGCGAATGGATAATAACGCTAACACCACTTCACCTACCGCCATGCCTATCACCCCAGTAAGTACCACAAACAGAGCAGTCAGATCACTTTGCCCACCAATTGACTTCGTCGCCTCAACAGCAAAAGGCGTGGTAATCGAGCGCATCGCTAAACTGCGCTGAAGCATATCGGGTAATTCAAACCAACGAGCCAACAAAACCGTGCTCCCCACAGCCACCACAACCGATACGATCACTCCCACGGATAGAGAGAGCCAGTGGCACTTGATCAACAATCGGTTGTCATAGACAGGAATAGCAAAAGCCACTGTCGCCGGACCAAGTAGCCACAATAACCAATGAGATTCTGCCATATAGGTTTGGTAAGGGATGTGAAAGATCATCACAACAGCCACTAACAATATAGGGGCCAATAGCAGCGGCATTAAGAAAATAGAACGTTTACGTTGATAAAGGCACTTACTGCCATAGTAAAAAGCCAAGGTTAGCAGCAAGCAAAATACACCAAGCAGCGTTGAGGTAAGTAGTGAGCTCATGATGAACGCTCCACTTTGGTTAGGCGTATTGCCCGGTTGCTTTTTCTACGCGCTAATATCAGCTCTAAACGATACATTTTATCAACGGTCCAAGCAGTAATAGCAATGACCATGATGGTACTGATGACAAGTACCGCCATAATTCGTAACCCTTGCTGTTGCATTAACTCTTGATAGTTAACGACCGCAATGACCGCTGGTACAAAGAACAACAGCATTTCCGCCAATAACCAAGTTGCTCCCTTGCGCAGCCAATCAACTTTTACAACTCGCATAATCACTAAAGTTAACAGCAATAGCATGCCAGTTAAATTTGCTGGTAAAGGAATATGAAAAGTGCTGACTAGAAAATCCGCCAAAAACCAGATCATTGATAGCGCAACAACTTGTACCACTGTTTGCAGATTGTTTTTTACTCTTTGGCTGTTTCTTATTCTTTGCATGATGAGACTAATGCCGTTTTGTGAAATTAGTCACATTATATTAAGCCATAAAACCATCGTAAAATGACTTTTTATTATCATTTTCATGCCAAAATGGAATGATAAAAGGAGATATTATGGATATTAAAGCACTGCGCTATTTTGTTGAATTGGTCAATCAACAAAGCTTTACCCGCGCATCCGAGCAACTGTTCGTCACCCAACCCACCATCAGTAAGATGATCCGCAGTCTAGAGCAGGAAATTGAACAGCCACTATTACATCGTGAAGGTCGACGTTTCTGGCTTACCGATGCAGGAGAGGTTGTCTATCAAAGAGCGCTAGAGATCTTAGCGCAGATGTCTCAGTTAGAAGCCGAATTGGTCGATCTCAATCAGGTAAAGCGGGGACAACTGCATCTCGGTATTCCACCAATGGTTGGACACCTTTACGCAGGTCTGATCCGCCAATACCGTCAAACCTACCCTCATGTAGAGCTCACCATCGTTGAGTATGGCGGACGTAAAATAGAGCAAGCTATCCTCAATGGCGAAATTGACGTCGCCGTCACCATGCTTTCGCCTCATCCGATTGATAATCTGCGGTCACTCTCCTTAGACAGTTACCCCATTTGCGCCGTACTCCCCGATTCATCTCCTTGGAAGCAGCAAGAAGCCATCGGTTGGGAGCAACTACAAAATGAGCCATTTTACCTCTATACCCATGATTTTACGCTGAGTGACTACATCCACTCATTCTGCCTACAACACGGATTTACACCACAAGTTGCAGCGCGCAGTAGCCAGTGGGATTTTTTAGTCGCGTTGGTCAAAAGTGGCGTAGGTGTTGCCTTTCTACCCGAACCACTTTGTCGACGAATTCAAGGAGAAGGCGTCTTAGTCAAACCTATGACACCCAGTATTGATTGGCACTTAGGATTAATATGGCACGCGGAACGGTACGTTTCTCGCACCGCCGAAGCTTGGATTGAGCTGTGCCAAATGCAGAATGAACAGCCTTAGCGGTCACAAAAAGTAACCATTTTGTCTGCATCACTCTCTTCTCTGTATTTAGGTTTTTTGCGCACGTACAATTTACGTTGCACTTCAGAGACCACTTCGCCTTTGGCATCCTTAACATGGATAACAAATTCCGGAAAGCATTTATCCCCATTGGCCGTGCTCACTAAGATTGAATCCAGTTGGTCTTGCGTTATCAGAAACTCCGCATACAAATCAGAATGGCCCGGTTTGATAAAGTTGATGCTGGCCTCTTTGTCCCATACATAATATTGCTCACCCAAAATCCCCATTAACATCAAAGAGTAAACAGGGTCCGTGAGAGAGAAAATGCTGCCACCATACTGAGTGCGATTGGCATTTTTGTTCCACCACCGCAGCTTTAGGCGCATTTTCACCTGACGGAAGTCGCTACTAATTTCATCAATGTGGATACCAGCGCCCCAAAAAGGGGGCCAGCTATTTAACGCCCACTTAACAATATTTGGCTTATAAAATCTTGCTAAAGAGTGATTCATTCCGTGCTCACCTTTTAAACCTATCGACTCAATCACTAATAAATGTTACGCAATTGTAACTGGCAAGAGCTGTTATATCAGTGATATTGCGCGGCTTTGTGACAAATATAAAGTAACCCTTTGAACTTCGTGGTTTATTGTTAGCAGTGACTCCCCTATAATGATCGCAATTATGAATTCTGTTAACTGCTGCAGATCATCAACAGGAAAGTGTATGTCAGATAATAACCAAGCGCTCAAGGATGCAGGTCTTAAAGTTACCCTTCCTAGGCTAAAAATTTTAGAAGTGCTACAGCAGCCTGAATGCCAACATATCAGCGCTGAAGAACTGTATAAGAAATTGATTGATCTTGGTGAAGAAATCGGTCTTGCGACTGTTTATCGAGTATTAAACCAATTTGATGATGCGGGTATTGTCACTCGTCACCATTTTGAAGGTGGAAAATCCGTTTTTGAACTTTCAACACAACACCACCACGACCACTTAGTGTGCTTAGATTGTGGTGAAGTGATTGAGTTTTCAGATGAGGTGATAGAACAACGCCAAAGAGAGATTGCCGAGCAATATAATGTACAGCTCACCAATCACAGCCTTTATCTATATGGTAAATGTGCCGACGGCAGTTGCAAGCAGAACCCTAACGCGCACAAGTCAAAAAGATAGCCATCATTCTCAGCCTTGAGCTGGACGACAATAAAAAAGCCGGGTGAATCAATCACTCGGCTTTTTTGTGTAGAGAGAAAGGAGTGGTAAGCCACTCCTTTTTACTAGGTATGAATTAGAAATAATCTCGAATCAACACTTCCGCAATTTGTACCGCATTTGTTGCAGCGCCTTTTCTCACGTTATCTGCCACTACCCACATGTTAATGCCACTGTGGTGACTGATATCGTTGCGAATACGCCCTACAAGAACCGTATCCTTCCCTCCCGCATCGCGAACTTGCGTGGGGAAATCATTCCCGCTGAATACTTCAATACCTTCAGTTTTCTCTAATAACTCAATAACTTGCTCAGCATCAATCGGTAAGCGTGTTTCAATATGCAGTGACTCAGCATGGCCGTAAAAAACCGGCACGCGTACACAAGTTGGGTTGACCATAATGGTTGAGTCATTGAATATTTTTTGCGTTTCCCACACCATTTTCATCTCTTCCTTGGTGTAGCCATTATCCATAAACTGGTCGATTTGTGGGATGCAGTTAAACGCAATTTGCTGGCTAAACACATCAGGATCGGCCGAAACACCGTTTAACAGCCTTGCGGTTTGTCCCGCCAACTCATCAATGCCTGACTTCCCAGCTCCTGAAACGGACTGATAAGTTGATACGTTAATTCGCTCGATACCCACAGCGTCGTGAATCGGCTTTAACGCCACCAACATTTGGATGGTTGAGCAGTTTGGGTTCGCAATAATATTGCGGTTACGGAAATCCGCAATCGCTTCAGGGTTCACTTCAGGCACAACAAGTGGGATATCGTACTCATAGCGGAAATGTGAGGTGTTATCGATGACTACCACGCCTTCTTCTGTGGCAATAGGTGCCCATTTTGCGGACAATTCACCACCAGCGGAAAACAGTGCAATCTGAACTTGTGACCAATCGAAATCTTCAACATTTTGTACTTGTATGGTCTTACCATTGAAGCGGTAGAATTTACCTTCACTACGCTCACTGGCAAGTAGGTAAAGTTCACCAACGGGGAATTTGCGATCTTTGAGCACTTCAAGCATGGTTTCACCAACCGCGCCGGTTGCTCCTAAAATAGCGATATTAAATTCTTGGCTCATTTGTTACCTCTGTTTTAAAACCTAATTTAGCTAAGGGAGTGAGATCACACGACTCACTACCGACGACAGTCATCGCGCTATATTCTCTTCTATCCCAATAAAGTTTACGCATTTGATCAAAAGCACCTGGTTTGCCAATTTCACGGCGAAACAAGGCGTCATCTTTGCGTACGTCATAAATCAATTGGGTTAAACTGTGTAATGTTTCCTCATCCCAACCGCGTGATAAATACACTTTGGCAATGGGAATCTCGGGTAATAAACTACTGGCATTCGCGCAATGGTCATCGCCAAGATACTCACAAAAACTATTGAAAATCATGGTCGTGCCTCGGGCTTTACCTTCTAACCCATAGCCAGCCACATGTGGCGTCGCAAAGGCGAGCAAAGGCAGCAGTTCCATATCCACTTCAGGTTCAAATTCAAACACGTCTAAAGCGGCAATAAAACCATCATTTTTCTGTAGGCGTTGTTTCAGCGCTTGGTTATCCACCACAGGGCCACGAGCCGCATTGATCAAGATCTGATCACTGCGCAACTGGGCAAGTCGAACTTCATCAATCAAGTGATGAGTTGGCCATTCACCACTTTTAGTAATTGGTGTATGCAGCGTAATGACATCCGCTTTATCAAGTAAAACATCAAGATGAGTAAACTCGCGGCAATCACCTTGTGCTTGTTTTGGGGGATCGTTGAGCAGCACATTAATGCCAATCCCCGCTAAACACTCGGCTAAATAGCTGCCGACTTGACCAGCACCAATAATGCCAACGGTTTTCTCTAAGGCAGAAAAACCATGCTGCTGTGCTAACACCATCAATACACTGAAAACATACTCAGCCACTCCCACCTTATTACACCCCGGTGCGGCAGTAAAAAAGATGCCTCTTTCAGCCAAAAGCGCTTGATCAACGTGGTCCATACCTGCCGTCGCTGTACCAACAAACTTTAATTTATTGGCTTTCGCTAATAGTGCTTGATTTACTTTCGTAACAGAGCGAATCATCAAGGCGTCAACGTCGATAAGATCATCAGCTGTTAAGCTTCTACCGGGTTTCAACACCACCTCACCAAGCTGGCTAAATAACGATTCAGCATAAGGCATGTTTTCATCAATAAGGATTTTCATAGCGGAGTTCACAATTTTCGAAATTGAAGGAATTGTGCAGAAAAGCGCACAGACTGTCGAGAAGAAATCCCGCTTTCCATAAAAATGCCCGGCTCCTCACGGAAACCGGGCAAAAACCCAGAACAAAAGGATCCCGTCCCGCTCTCCATGGGACAGAGTCTGCGTCTGTTCGATCAGCTAAGCTGACCCGCTCTGGAAACCTTTTTATTAGAGGTGTGTAGACTCATTAGCCTTGATACTTTTTGATCACTAGCGTCGCGTTCGTACCGCCAAAACCAAAGCTGTTAGACATCACAGTGGTTAGCTCTTGCTCGCGCATTTCGGTCACAATATCAAGGCCATCAGCCGCTGGATCTAAATTGTCAATGTTGATGCTTGGCGCGATAAAGCCGTGGTGAAGCATCAAGGTAGAGTAGATGGCTTCATGCACACCTGCCGCACCCAATGCGTGGCCAGTCATTGCTTTTGTTGCCGAGATAGCTGGGCTGTTGCCAGCGAACACTTCTTGAATGGCACCCAACTCTTTTACATCACCGACAGGTGTGGAAGTACCATGTGTATTGACATAATCCACACTATCTACGGCTTGCATTGCCATCTTCATGCAACGCACAGCGCCTTCACCTGATGGAGCCACCATGTCGTAGCCATCGGATGTCGCACCGTAACCGACGATTTCACCGTAAATTTTTGCGCCGCGAGCCAGTGCATGCTCAAGCTCTTCAACCACAACCATGCCGCCGCCGCCTGAAATCACGAAACCATCGCGGTCAGCATCGTAAGTACGTGACGCTTTTTCTGGTGTTTCGTTGTACTTAGTTGACAGCGCACCCATTGCATCAAACATCATAGTTAAAGACCAATCGAGCTCTTCACCACCACCTGCAAACACAACATCTTGCTTACCCAATTGGATAAGTTCCATTGCATGACCAATACAGTGAGCCGACGTCGCACAAGCGGAGCTCATGGTGTAGTTGACTCCACGGATTTTAAATGGCGTAGCAAGACAGGCTGAAACAGTCGAAGACATAGTACGTGGAACCATGTAAGGACCAACGCGCTTCACGCCTTTTGTGCGCAATGTGTCGACAGCAATAACTTGGTTATACGACGACGCACCGCCAGAACCAGCCACAATACCAGTGCGGTCATTAGAGACCTGCTCTGGTGCTAAACCTGAATCGGCAATCGCTTGTTCCATTGATAGGTATGCAAACGCGGCCGCATCACCCATAAAACGCATCTGTTTGCGATCAATATGGTCAGCAGGGTTCATTTTCAGGCTACCCCACACTTGAGAGCGTAAACCGTTCTCTTTGAACTGCTCAGAAGCGGTAATACCTGATTTTCCTGCTTTTAGAGACGCTAAAACTTCTTCGACGTTGTTACCGATACTTGAAACAATACCCATACCGGTGATTACGACTCGTTTCATGTGACATTCCTATAATTCAAAATTCGCTTAGATAATAACTAAGAAGAATAACAAAAGTGGTCAGCTTTCCCAGAAATTCGTACAATCTCGAGCTATATATCGCCCGATTTCACAGAATTACACCATTATGACCAGCATAACCAACGCAACACTGGGTTGGAATGAAGCGGGCACACCCGTTTCCGACCAATTCGATGACGTTTACTTTTCCAACGTTAACGGCCTAGAAGAGACGCGTTACGTGTTTCTTTCCCAAAATCATATACCACAAAGATGGCACCAATATGACCAAAAACGATTCGTCATTGCCGAAACGGGGTTTGGCACTGGGTTAAATTTTCTCGCTGTATGGCAAGAATTTGATGCGTTTAGGCAACAAAACCCAAATGCGCCATTGCAAGCGCTGCATTTTATCAGTTTTGAAAAATATCCGCTCAATAAACACGACTTGATAACAGCGCACCAAGCGTGGCCTGAATTAGCGACTTATGCGAAAAAGCTTCAACAACACTACCCGATTGCAGTACCAGAATGTCATCGCATTGTTCTTGATGATGGCGCCATTACCCTTGATCTTTGGTTCGGTGATATCAAAGAGTGTATGCCGCAAGTTCCCACAACCGAGCAAGGCGTGGTAGACGCATGGTTTTTGGATGGTTTTGCTCCCAGTAAAAACCCTGAAATGTGGAATCAAACGCTGTTTGAGAATATGGCCAAACTGGCGAAACACAAAGCCACGTGCGCCACTTTTACCGCCGCAGGTTTTGTACGACGCGGATTGATAGAAGCAGGCTTTTCGATGAAAAAAGTGAAAGGCTTTGGCACCAAAAGAGAGATGATTGCTGGTCAACTGGAACACAAAACGCCGTACAGCAATATAAAACCTTGGTTTGCGATTGCGCCGACGACCAATGTTACCGACGTGGCGATCATCGGCGGCGGCATTGCCAGTGCCACATTAGCTAAAATGCTCAATCGCCGCGGTATCAATGTCAGCCTGTATTGCGCTGATGATAAAGCCGCTCAAGGTGCTTCAGGTAACCGACAAGGTGCGGTTTACCCACTACTGAATAAAAACCACAGTGGTGTATCGCGTGTTTTTGCGCCCGCTTTTCTGTTTGCTCGGCAATTTGTTGAGCAAATGGCGCAAACCGTCCCTTTTGATCATGATTGGTGTGGTGTGACCCAATTGATGTGGGATGAAAAATCGACCCAAAAACAGATGGCGATGCTTGAAGGGAAATTTAACCCTCAGCTAATGCACTACTGCGATCAACAAGCAACGTTACAAAACGTCGGCTTACCGACTGACATGGTCAGCTTACATTACCCACTCGGAGGATGGCTTTGCCCTGCTCAACTGACACAAGGCCTGTTTGACCAATTAAGCCAAAGTGAGCGATTCAACGCCTATTTCAATCACGAGGTGGAGTCTTTGCGCTGGGATGAAATACAGCGGCAGTGGACATTAAGTGTTAATGGTAGCGAAAAGCACCATCAGTGTGTGGTCATTGCAAACGGACATCAATTTGACCATTTCGAGCAAACACAAGCGTTGCCACTTGGCAAAGTGAAAGGACAAGTAAGCCATATTCCAACCTCAGAAACATTGCAAAAGCTGAGCAGCGTGTTGTGTTACGACGGCTATATGACACCGCACAACCCCAACACTCAACAGCACTGCATTGGCGCAAGCTATGACCGAAGTCAAATCAACCAAGCATTCGATGCGGCGGCGCAGCAAGAGAATGGACAACGCTTAACCCGTTGTATTAACGACCAAAACTGGACACAGCAAGTCGATACATCTAGCAATCAATCTCGCCAAGGCGTTCGCTGTGTCAGCCGCGATCATTTGCCGTTTGTCGGGAATGTGGGCAACTTTGAACAGATCAAGCTCGACTACCAGCCGTTAACGCCCCAAGATCCGCAACAGACTCCATCTGTGGCTCACTATCCTCATTTGTACTGCATGCTCGGGCTAGGATCGCGAGGGCTAAGTTCTGCGCCATTAATGGCTGAGTTGCTGGCTTCACAAATGAGTGGCGATCCACTTCCGCTTGCTGTTGATGTTCTCGAAACGCTTCATCCAAGTCGAATGTGGGTGAGAAAACTCAAAAAAGGCAAAGCCATCACCGAACGTACTCCTCGATAAAACCCGTCATAGAAAAAAGCCTTACTTATCCAGCAAGGCTTTTTTAATGCTCACTTTTTCACGCGAAAAGCCGTGAAACTTAACGTGAGACGAACTTAAAACGAGACACGAAAGCTATACGAGCTTCGCAACCGCGTCTTTCAATTGTGCCGCCACTTCTGGGTTAGTCACTTGACCCGTAGCCAAGTCAAAATTGTCATAAAAACTCGGTACCGAGACAGACGCTTTTACATTACCACCAAAATAAGGAGCAGAATTATTTGCCGCCGCCAAAACCGATTGCGCGCCACCAGGACCAGGAGAGCTGGCTAGGTAAACAGCAGGTTTACCTTTGAATAGTTCACGGTCAATGCGTGTTGCCCAGTCAAATAAATTTTTGTACGCCGCTGGGTAGTGACCATTATGCTCAGCAAAAGAGATAACAAACGCATCCGCTTGAGCAAGATCACGCAGAAAAGCTTGAGCGCCTTCGGCTTGACCAAGCTCTTTTTCAAGATCTTCGCTAAACATAGGAACGGTATAGTTGTTAATATCAAGCACCACCACGTCTGCACCTTCGATGAGGTGAGCGGTGTAAGTGGCCAATGCTTTATTGATTGAAGTTGAGCTGTTTGATGCTCCAAATGCGATGACTTTCATGGTGTTGCCCTTGTGTGTTCGAATATGGCTTAAGCATAGCGATCGCACAAATTAACAACAACCATAAAAATTTTACGGACTCATTCAAAGAATTCGAATGAGTTAAGTGTGGTCACCTTAAGCTTGGTTGTGAAGCTCGGTCCATAAATCGAACACAATCACACGGTCTGCAGGCGTCAGCTCTGTGCGCGCTTGCTCTAGGCTTTGCTCAATTCGTGCTTTAAACAGAGATAGATCGTCAATTCCTTCATCTTCACACGCGGCTGCAGACAAAGAAATATGACCTCGCAAATAACCACCCGCAAACAATTCATCGTCCGATGCCGTCGCAATACGTGCATCAATCATTTCCAGCAGTTTTTCTTCAAATCCAATAATCATACAACTCTCATTTTCTCTTATTATTTAGCCAGTTACCTGATAGTAAAGTGCTCTAGCCTTAATTCTGTCGTACCATAAAAAGCACGTAATGCATCTGACAGCATCTTCACTCGGGGTGGAAGCCCAACCTGTAAGATAGCGACTACCTCACGATGTACCTGAGTCATAAAGGCGATGCGGTCTGGTTCAAAATCGCCGTGTAGGTTGTCACAACTCACAGTAAAAGGAAAGCCAGCACTGACCGATAAAATCCACTCATACGCTTGAGGGCGAACCTCTACTTTTTCAAATTCGGCTTGGACTTGCGCGGTTCGCCCGTCTGGTTGATACCAATAGCCAAAATCTTCCATCAATCGCCGTTCAGGGCCAGCGACGCACCAATGCGCAATTTCATGCAGTGCCGAGGCAAAAAATCCCCGTGCGAAAATGATGCGGTGATAATTGATTTGTGCATCAGCAGGCAAGTAAATCGGCTCATCACCACCGAGCTCTAAACGCGTATTGAATGGCTCAAAAAAAGTGTCATTGAACAGGGAGATCAAGTCTTGGTAGTGATGTGTCATCGCTCAGTCATGCAGGCAAAAATTTCTCAACGCATTCTCTTATTTTTCTGTAGTCAGGTAAAGCCATTCAATCGCCCCACTTCATTAGTTTTATTAATCGGTCAAACGGTTTCTTGGCATAAAATCTCATTCGCCATCGCCTGACTTTACTACTACACTTGCGCCTCCATTTTTAAGTTCAACCGCTTTCTCGGTTCTTATATACCTAAGGAAGTGCTGTCGGAGTACCGCATTATGTTGCTCAGTGTTTTATATATTATTGGTATTACTGCCGAAGCGATGACTGGCGCATTGAGTGCAGGCCGTCGAAAAATGGATTGGTTCGGTGTGATGTTAGTAGCGAGTGCCACTGCGATTGGAGGCGGTACGGTGAGGGATATTTTACTCGGCCATTATCCGCTAGGTTGGGTGAAGAATCCGGAGTTTTTAGCCATTACCTGTATCGCAGGCGTTCTCACCACAGGCTTAGCTAAATGGGTAATCAAACTCAAAGGGTTGTTCATTCGTTTAGATGCATTGGGGCTAATTGTGTTCAGTATCATAGGCACAAAAGTCGCAATGGGCATGGGTTTGCATCCCGGTATTTGTATGGTTTCTGCGTTGGTCACTGGGGTGTTTGGTGGGTTATTACGCGATTTAATCTGCAGACAAACGCCATTGGTACTGCATGAAGAGCTCTACGCTTCGGTTTCATTAGTCGCTTCAGGGCTTTATTTAACCTTGCTCGCATTCGGCATCAATGATGTCACCAGCACGATAGTAACGCTTATTGCGGGTTATTTATTGCGTATGGCGGCAGTGCGTTTTAAATGGCGTTTGCCTTCTTTCCAGCTTGATGCTGAAAATCAGATTCATTAGCCACAATCCAATGTTAGATATTTGGTTAGATTAGCTGACTTGTTTCGATAAAAAATTCATTCAGCCGCGGAAATTGGCCAAACAGAAAATTGCTTAAAACAAAAGCGCCCTAACAAGAAGGGCGCTTTTCATTTTAATTCGGTTATGCTGGATTAGATTTTAGGCGTTTCTGTTTGAACCGCAAAGTTCTGCCCGCGATGACGAAGTAAGTGGTCCATCAACACAATCGCCAGCATTGCTTCGGCAATGGGCACGGCGCGAATACCAACGCAAGGATCATGGCGACCTTTCGTGATAAGTTGTGTGGGTTCACCCGTGCGAGTAATGGTATCGCCAGGTACTGTAATACTTGACGTGGGTTTAAGCGCAATACTGGCAACAATATCTTGCCCAGTCGAAATACCGCCTAAAATACCGCCGGCATGATTTGAGCGAAAGCCGTTCGGTGTTAGAGGATCTCGATGCTGGCTGCCTTTTTGCTGCACGACATCAAAACCGTCACCAATCTCTACCCCTTTCACCGCATTAATGCTCATCAAAGCATGCGCAATATCCGCATCTAGACGATCAAATACTGGCTCACCTAAACCAACAGGCAGGTTTGTCGCGACAACTTGAATCTTTGCACCGATCGAATCACCTTCTTTTTTCAAATCACGGATCAGTTGGTCGAATGCCGCCACTTTGTCTGCATCTGGACAGAAAAAGGCATTATTCTCAATTTCATTCCAATCCACTTTATCGATACAAACATCACCCATTTGTGACAAGTAAGCGCGAATTTCAACCCCAAATTCTTGTTTGAGATATTTCTTCGCAATGGCTCCCGCTGCCACTCGCATCGCTGTCTCACGTGCTGATGAACGGCCACCACCACGATAGTCGCGAATGCCATATTTTTGATGGTAGGTATAATCGGCATGACCGGGGCGAAACTTGTCTTTAATGTCTGAATAATCGGTTGAACGTTGGTCGGTATTTTCAATTAATAGACCAATCGATGTACCTGTGGTTTTCCCCTCAAATACACCAGAAAGAATTTTGACTTCATCCGCTTCACGGCGCTGCGTTGTATAGCGAGATGTGCCAGGACGGCGACGATCTAGGTCTATCTGTAAGTCAGCTTCTGTAATTTCTAAGCCCGGAGGGCATCCGTCGACGATACATCCTAGTGCGATACCGTGACTTTCTCCGAATGTCATCACTCGAAAATGTTGTCCGATACTGTTTCCTGCCATTACTTCCTCAATATTGATGACACAGAGCGACATGCTCCCTATCACCGCTTCATTCTATTGTTCGTGGATTCATAGTGGCTTTATTACGAAATGATGTAAAGCCCCAAAATAAAGCAATGTGTATTTTTATAATGGATAAAAAAACGCCAGCACTGTGGCTGGCGTTTTTATTGTGCGTACGGCATTAGTCGATATAAAGCGCAAAGTCGCTAGCGCAATCAACCAACTGCTGGCGAGTCAGCATGAATACGCCATGCCCACCATTTTCAAACTCAAGCCAAGTAAACGGAATGTGGTCGTATTGATTCATCATATGCACCATCGAATTGCCCACTTCACAGATCAAAATACCGTTATCAGTGAGGTACCCCGCCGCATTGGCCAAAATACGACGCACCAATTTCAAACCATCGGTACCGGCGGCTAAGCCGAGTTCTGGTTCGTGTTTGAACTCTTTGGGCAAACTATTCATATCTTCTTGATCCACATACGGTGGATTCGACACGATTAGGTCATATTTCTCTTTTGGCAAATCACGGAATAGATCGGAACGGATCGGGAAAACTTGTTGCTCCATACCGTGATCTTGAATATTTTGCTCTGCCACTTGCAGTGCGTCGGTTGAGATATCAATCGCATCCACTTCAGCATCAGGGAACGCGTGGGCGCACGCAATGGCGATGCAACCGCTGCCAGTACACAAATCCATAATACGTACAGGCTCGTCGATCAACCAAGGTTGGAACTGCGCTTCAATCAATTCGCCAATCGGTGAACGTGGCACCAGTACTCGCTCATCCACATAAAACTCAAGGCCACAGAACCACGCTTTATTGGTTAAATAAGCGATAGGAGTACGTTCATTAATGCGCTTAATCACCCGTTCAACAATACGCAGACGTTCGCTGCCTGTTAAACGAGAATTCAGTACATGCGGAGGAACATCAATCGGAAGATAGAGTGTCGGTAGGATTAGCTGAACGGCTTCATCCCACGCATTATCGGTCCCATGACCATAAAATAAGTTGGCGGCATTAAAACGGCTGACCGTCCAACGAATCATATCTTGAAGCGTGTGAAGTTCAGAAACCGCCTCTTCTACAAAAATCTTATCCAAAATTGCCTCCGAAAAGCGCTACAATACTGCCAATATCGATCTGTTAGAAAATGACCAAACCCAATGAGCCAAAAAGAGACCGAACACGATGACGCTTTCGACTTGTTTCGGGATGCAGTAAAGGGCGTTAAAAAGTTGCGACAGGATACCATAATCCAGCCGCCAAACAGAAACCCCAAACAAAAAGAAATCCGCCGTATTGCGCGGGAAGCCAGCGATACCGAATTTTATTTTTCCGATGAGTTTATACCAAAACTCAGCGATGAAGGCCCGACGCGCTATGCTCGTGATGATGTGTCGAAATATGAAGTTAAACGGTTAAGACGTGGCGTCTATGTGCCGGATGTGTTTTTGGATATGCACGGCATGACACAGCAAGAAGCGAAACGAGAACTAGGGGCGATGGTTGCTTATTGTGTGAAAGAAAATATTCACTGCGCTTGTGTCCAACATGGGATCGGTAAACACATTCTCAAACAAAAAGTTCCTCTCTGGCTCGCTCAACATCCTGATGTGATGGCATTTCATCAAGCCCCCCTTGAATTTGGCGGGCATGGCGCGGTGTTGGTGCTGCTTTCTATTCCTGATAAGTGATTTAAACTGACGCTAACCTCAGCATTAACGCTTTTGCCCCAGCATAACGATGAGGATTAATGTCGTAAATCCGGTGGAATCGGCATGTTATTCTCATCGAGTTTGGGTCTTTGACCACCGCGTTTACGATACTGCTTAAGCTGAAAGACATAAGCCAGTACCTGCGCGACCGCCACGAAAAGCCCGTCGGGGATCTCCTGCTCAAGATCGGTTGTGTGATAAAGCGCTCGAGCCAAAGGCGGTGCGGGGATGATGTGTATATCATGCGCACGTGCTACTTCACGAATTTTCATCGCCATGTGATCGACGCCTTTAGCCACCACAATCGGTGCTTTATCCGTATTTTGTTTATAGCGCAGCGCAACTGAGAAGTGTTCTGGGTTGGTGATGATTACATCCGCTTGTGGCACTTCCGCCATCATCCGCCGCTGAGCCGCTTCACGCTGCAACATCCGAATTCGGCCTTTAACCTCAGGTTTTCCTTCCGTATCTTTGTATTCGTCTTTTACTTCTTGCTTGGTCATTTTTAATTGGTCAGCGTGCTGCCAGATTTGGAATGGGATATCGATGGCGACCACGACCAATAAAGAACAACTGATCAGCAACACGAAGTTGAGTAAGATATCGAGCGCATGGAAAATATTTTGTGGATAGACATCCATGCTCAGTTGAAATAGATCTTCTTTCGATGCATTGATCAGATAAAAAGCAACGCCAGAAACAAGCAGTACTTTTAAAATGGACTTAAATAACTCAACCCAACTTTGCAAACCGAACATACGTTTTAAGCCACTGAGCGGGTTCATTTTGGAGGGCTTTGGCATCGCAGCTTCGACAGAAAAGTTAATTCCACCAATGCCAGCCGCGCCAATTAATGCAGCAATAAATAACGTGATTAAGATAAGCGAGAGTGGCAATATCAGGGTCGCAAGAGAACCAGCCGCAATATCAAACAACTTTCCGAGATCAAACACTTCTTCTCGGCTTAAGTTGAAGATTCGACCCATCAAAGCGTACAAGGCTCGGGCTAACGATTCGCCAAACCACATCAATGCAATCGCACCCACTACCAGTACCGAAACGGACGCTAACTCTTTTGAACGAGCGACTTGACCTTTTTTTCGCGCCTCGTCCAATCGCTTGGGCGTGGCGTCTTCGGTACGTTCTTGACCGTCTGACTCTGCCAAACGCGCCTCCTAACAGTTCATACGGATAAGGCGACAAATTTGTTGCTCGCCTTCTAACCAGAATAGTTCGTAGTGACTATACAGGCCGCCTAAAATATACCAACAGAGTAACAAGCCGACCAAAAGCGCAAACGCAAAACCCAACGAGAAAATGTTGAGCTGAGGGGCTGCACGAGTCATCACACCAAATGATAAGTTGACGGTTAATAGCGCAATGATGCCAGAAAGAGACATACTCAGCGCCACTTTAAACATAATTCCCAGCCACAATGCGAGCTCACGAAAATCCACGGTCGTTAATGCCCCATCGCCAATAGGCAAGGTTTTGAAACTGAATACCACCAGTTGGATCATCTTTAAATGACCATCGGTTGCTAAGAAGAACAAGGTCGCTAAAAACATAAACAATTGACCAAGCAAAGGGGTGTTTTGTCCGTTTACGGGGTCGACCATTGAAGCAAAACCTAAGCTGGCTTGCATACCCAATATTTGGCCAAGCATAACAAAGGTTTGGATTATAAACTGGGTGATCATGCCCATTGCAACGCCAATAATAATCTGCTCAAAGGTGGTCAAAAAACCTTTAAATGAAAGTAGTTCAACGGTCTCTGAAACGGCAGGAATCGCGGGCATCACGGCGAAGGTAATAGCCAAACCTAAGTAGAGCCGCACTCGGGTCGGAACAAAGCGGGCCCCAGTGACTGACATCACCATCAGCATGGCGGAAATACGAGTGTAGGGCCAAAAATAGCTAGCAATCCACTCTAAAACGAGGCTTGTTGGGTACTCCATTCAAGCTCCTAGTACAGCACCTGTGGTAGCCGTTCAACGATAGAGAAGAAATACTCCATCAACATCTGCGTCATCCAATGAGCAAAGAACATCAGTGCCAGTAACGTCACAATGAGACGCGGTAAAAAGCTCAACGTCTGTTCGTTAATTGAGGTCGCGGCTTGGAAAATGGCGACCACTAAACCAATCAACAAACTCGGGATGATGATGGCGCACACCATGATAAGCACCATCCACAGTGCGTCTCGAAACAGCTCAACAAAGACTTCAGGAGTCATTCGCGCCCCCGCTATAAAGCAAAACTGCCGGCTAGCGTTGAGAGGATCAAGTTCCATCCATCCACTAGTACAAACAGCATGAGTTTAAAAGGCAGCGAGACGATCATCGGCGAAAGCATCATCATACCCATCGCCATCAAAACAGACGCCACCACTAAATCAATGATTAAAAAGGGTAAAAATAGCATAAAGCCGATTTGAAACGCCGTTTTTAGCTCCGAGGTGATGAACGCAGGGATCAGCACCGCCATCGAGACCTCTTCAGGATTGGTTGCGTCAGAGCCCGATATCTCAACAAAAGTTTCTAAATCTTTGACTCGCGTCTGTTTCAGCATGAAGGCTTTTAGTGGCTCTTGAGCCGTATCAAACGCTTGACGCGCCGTCATCTGCTCATTGAGATATGGCTGCACAGCTTGCTCATTAATGGCGTTGATGACTGGTGACATAATGAAAAAAGTGAGAAAAATAGCGATGCCGATAATTACTTGGTTTGACGGCGTTTGTTGCAGGCCCATTGCCTGGCGCAAGATCGACATCACAATCACGATACGTGTAAAGGAAGTCATCAAAATGACCATGGCAGGCAAAAAACCCAACATGGTCATCAAGGCTAAAATTTGTAGATTGATCGAGTAATCTTGACTGCCATCTGAATTGGTCGTCATGGTAAATGCTGGAATACCGCCACCACCACTGACGCTACCAGCGGCTATCGTTTTAGAGGCGCCACTGTCTTTATTCATCGCCGTTACTGTCACCGTTTCTGCGCCTACGGCGCTGGAAGGAATTGGCGTGGCTAACTCTTGCTCTGAAAACGCAAACGGGGTAAACAATAATGCCACCAGCAACATAGAAAGATGCCATAGATGACCAAGGTAACCCAATGAGGCCGTGCGACTATTTCTTGTCATTTTTCTTTAGCAGCTGAGTCAGTTGACCGGCAAACGGACTGACCTCAGCCTCCTCCTGTTTGAGTGAGGCATCTAATTTTGCGATCAATTGGACGGATTGTGACGTGACTCCGACGAGAAATTGTTCTTCTCCCGCTTGCACAATAACGATACGCTCTTTAGTACCCACTGGCAGTTGACGTACAATGCTCAACCCTTTTTGATTACCGAACGTGGGCACTCGCATTCGTTTTAACACCCAAGCCAAAAAGAGAATTAGCGCAATAACGAACAAAAGCGACCCGAAAGTGGTCGCTAAATCTAAGTGATCATTCGGCGCTGCCATCGCTTGGCTTGAACAGAGCAATAAACCGATCAGTTTTTTCATCCAAATACTTCTTTTTCGTAAACTGACGTTATGCTAACGCAGCTTTTTAATACGCTCAGTCTGGCTGATTACATCGGTTAAACGAATACCGAATTTATCGTTAACCACTACCACTTCTCCATGAGCAATCAAGGTTCCGTTCACCATCACATCCAATGACTCACCCGCGATGCGATCAAGCTCAACCACCGAGCCTTGGTTCAATTGCAGTAAGTTACGAATGCTGATCTTCGAACGTCCCACTTCCATCGAAATGGTCACCGGAATGTCCATGATCGTATCAAGTTTGCGGCGCTCATCTTCGGTGATCGGTGGTGAAGTGTCTTTCAATTCATCAAGAGGCGCGGCCAGAATTTCATCTACATCAATACTAGGCGCGGATGGGTCTTCCCCTAATGCGGCTGCCCATTCGTCTGCCAATCTTTGGTCGTCACTTGGTTCCATCTTCGTTACCTACTCTATTATTCTTCGTTATCTTCTTCGTCATCATCTTCAAATTCAGACATGATGTCTTTACCTAAAAAGGCGAGATCCGTTTTTACTACATCAGGGCGTTTAATTTTTTCAGAGACTTGAACCGCCAGTTTTTCACCAGAGCGGCCCATTTTCACTCGGTAAGTAGGCAGCTCTTCAACAAACATCGTTGCGTTTTTGGGCATTTTAATTGGGATGATATCGCCTACTTGTAGATCCATTAAGTCACGCAATGAAATGTCTTGTTCTAATAAATTGACTCGGAAATTGACGGGTACATCCATGATCTCTTCGCGCAGTGCAGAACTCCAACGCACATCGGTTTCCATTTTATCCGACTGGACACCCGCATCGAGTAACTCACGAATGGGTTCAACCATCGAATAAGGCATGACCACGTGGAAATCGCCGCCGCCGCCATCGACTTCGATATGAAACGAGCTCACTACGATCACTTCCGTTGGGCTGACGATGTTAGCCATACTTGGGTTCACTTCTGAATCCAAATATTCAAACTCAACGCCCATCACCGGTGACCAAGCTTCTTTGTAGTCACCGAAAACAATTTTTAACAGTAATTGAATGACACGTCGTTCTGTTGGCGTAAATTCGCGCCCTTCAATTCGAGCGTGGAAACGGCCATCGCCCCCAAAAAAGTTTTCCACCAAAATGAAGACTAAACGCGCTTCCATCGTGACCAACGCGGTCCCTTTTAACGGACGAAAACGCACCATGTTCAAACTGGTCGGAACATAAAGCGTATTTTGGTATTCACCAAACTTCATCATCTGTACGCCGTTGATCGACACTTCAGCCGTTTTACGCAGCATGTTGAACAAACTAATACGCATGTGACGAGCAAAACGTTCGTTGATAAGCTCCAGCGTAGGCATGCGCCCACGGACGATACGGTCTTGTGAAGAGAAGTCAAAGTTAATCGCCGACTTATCGGCAACATCGTCATCGTCTTCCGCCTCATCAACACTGTCTACACCATGAAGCAGGGCATCAATTTCGTCTTGGCTTAATAAATCAGTCACTTCTCACCTACTGCATTACAAAATCAGTAAACAACACTTTTTCGATCACAGGTTGCCCAACCGCTTTAGTGAGTGCCGCTTTAATGTCATCGGTCGCCTTATCTCTCAGCTCAATTCGCCCGGTAGGGCTACGAAGCTGTTCCACAGTGGCAGACGCAAAAGTGGCCAGTAAAGAGCTTTCCACTAAAGGTGAATGGTAACGTGCAAGGCTTTCATTTTCAGAACCCCGCACCATCAACTGCACTTTGATTTGCACCAACCGATCTTTCTTATCACCCGTGACGTTAAACACAAACGGCTGTGCAATATTAACGTAAGCCACAGGATCCGTTGGCAAAGCTTGCTGCGCTGCGGGGGCTTGCTCACTCGTGGCTTCACCCTCATCTCCGCTCATCAAAAAGAAAGCTGCACCACCACCAAGCAGTAACACGACGGCAGCAATAATGATAATCAGCAGTTTTTTCTTCCCTTTGGGGGCTTCCGCGCCTAACTCTTCATCGGCCATAATGTTCTCTATGTCGTTATTTTTAATATTAGTTTAAGCGTAATAACTGATTCCATCACGCTTTGATGCGACATTCAAATCAAGTTTGACGTCTGTATCAAGGTTTTCTTCGTCTAAATAGCTTCCGTTGCGCGCCAATTGACCAGATTGGGCATCCCCGTCGGCAGTGTAGCGCGCTTGTTGCTGACCAGCGCTCTGTTGTTGGACAGAGGTCTCACCCAACTGCACACCTTGTTGTGCCAACATTTCTCGTAGCCTTGGCATAGATTGTTCAATCACATCACGTGCTTGATGGTTAGCGACCGTAAAATGAACCGTCGTATGATCACCATTCATATTCATACGAATTTGTAAACGCCCCAATTCCGGTGGATCTAAGCGAATATCGACATGTTTAAGGTTTTTCGACATCATCATTTGCAGCCGTTCCGCCATTTGCTCACTGGCCATTTCTCGGTTAAGCAACAAAGGAGGCTGTTGCGCGGCTTGCAAGTTGTCAGCACGGCTCTGCGTCGCGTTCAAACCATGTTGCCCCAAAGCACTCGAAAGCTGCTGCGCTAATGTGCCCTCTTTTTGCTCTTGAGCCGACCCTGCATCATTCACACCCGATAACGCTTTCGCGCCTAATCCGGCTTTGAATAGCGCGGGGTTGAGTGGCAATTCAGCATGGGTTGCAGCTGGTATCGCGGCCGCATTCGCTAACTGTTGTATTTGTACATTGGATAACTCATTGCTTGCTGTCACAAGAGGTGACGATGCTAGTGCGGCTTTGTCTGCCGCCGCGGCAGCCTGCATGGTTTGAGATTGTTGCTGAGCTAAGGCTTGCTGAACAGAATGGGCTAATGAAACCGGCGTATTTTTACCCTTGAGGACCGTTTCACTTTGTGCCACGTCTAGAGGTAATGCTTGCCCTTCGGCAACAACTGTGTTCGCCCAAGGAATGGCAGCGGCAGTCAATAACGCCTCTGTGGGCAGTCCTTGCTGATCATTTTCCGAATCGGTTTGAGGTGTATTCGTAGATGGAGAGAGTGGCAACTTGCCCTCTGCTAAATTTGTTGTCAATTGTGAATCAAGTGCTTGCGCTTCAACCAAAGGTGATGGCTCTATGAGCATGGTGTTGTCACTTTTTGCCACCGCGTTAACTGCTGCATCGCCAACTTCAGTTGTGGCAAGTAAAGTGGCCTCATCTTCTATCGCTTGCGACAAAGCGCTTGCTTGCACTGACTTTGTATCTTGAGGCGGCTGAATGAATTTTCGGACTGATTCCGGCAGGATGAGTTCACCATTCTCTTCAGTCTCTGCGTTTAAGCTTGATGCCGTAGGTGAACCTTCCGCAGCAATCAAACGCTCTTTGCCCTGCTGAATAGGCAGCACACGCTCTGCATCTTGTTCCGTGATGTGCTGATCAGATAATGGAGCTTGCTCATTCACTGACGTCGGTGCTACTGGTTCAGTAGTGGGTTTAGCGAATGCATCCTGTGCTGATATTTGCGCAGCCGCTGGCGCTTTTTGCTCCACTTGATCCGAGGAGTCACCTGCGTTGTCGTCGATTTGCACGTCTACCAGATGAGTGTTTTGTGGCAAGGTTTTGCCGTTTTGGTCAGCAAGTGCTTGATTGGCGCTATTTAAACGGCCAAGGATTTCATCGCCATCGCTCATAACCTGTGCTGTTTTCAGCTGAAGAGCGGAGTCATCAACCTCTGCTGAAGGGGGTGATTTTGTTTGCACGGTAGCAAGATCAGCCTCTTCACTCAATGCCTCACCAAGTTCTTTATCTAACAAGGCATCGCTACTTTGGGCTGCCACGTCATCGGTGAGCACAGCTCCCTCATCCAGCGCCTTAAAGTCGGTTTCTGCCGAAGATTCAGTGCTACGACCCATAATGAGGGCGGTCAGTTTTTCAAAAAAACCTTGAGATTCAGAACCTTCACTCACCGCATCAGAGCCTGCTTTACTCACGCTGGCCATTTTAGAGGTGTCGGATGGTGTTGTAATATTTACATTCATATCCATGATGCTCGCACTAAAAACAGAGGATGACGCGGATTCATTATTGACCAGTAAGCCATGTTTCATCATTTTTTGACGATGGCGCAGTGGATTAACCTAATGAACTCCGTGATTAGTCAGAAGCAAGAAATGAGCCAAGCCTTCAATATCGATAAGAAAGTATGACACCCATCTTATTGGACACGTTGACGACTTGAGGCGTCAGTGACTTAAAACTTATTTTGATTAAAACTTATGTTGCTTAAAACTTGTGTTGATTAGAACGTTGCCGACTAAAGAGCAGTGTAGAAAACTCATCCATCTGCTTCTGCTCTCGTTTATCTTGCAGACGTTGCGCTTCTATCTGTTTTTTTTCAATGAGCCATTCGTAAGAGCGTCGCTGTTTTCTCACTTCCATCCAATGCTCTTGGCAGTTCTCTACCTGATTTTTGAAGTGTTGTTCTGCATCTCTTTGTTTGACAAGGGTTTCATCTAACTGGGTAAGAAATCGGTTTAAGTGTCCATATTGGCTCGCCGTCAAACCCGACATGCCGCGCTCCATAAGCTGCTGACAATAATCCAGTCGGTATTGTTCAATCTGCGCTAACTGCTTGTAATAACTCTCTAACTCATCACGCGATTTAGATAACGCCATCACGGCTTTTTCTTCTTTGTCTTTGGCTTGGTCAAGCAAAAACTCGAGTGCGTTATCCATCGATTACCCCACTTGTAAAACGTGCTTGAGCATATTGACGCACATGTCGTAAGGAACCGAATCCTTCATCCCTTGCTGCAAATATTCATCCAGTCTAGGTTTTAGCGTAAATGCACTGTCAATCGCAGGGTCCGTCCCCGGCTTGTAAGCACCGATAGAGACGAGATCTTGATTTTTCCGGCAGATGGAGAGTATTTGACGCACCGCTTTCGACATCAACAGATGTTCATCGGTGGTGATTTGTGGCATGACACGGCTGACCGATTTCTCTACATCAATCGCTGGGTAATGTCCGGCATCGGCCATTTCACGTGATAAAACAATGTGACCATCAAGAATGGCTCGCGATGCATCAGCGATCGGGTCTTGTAGATCATCCCCTTCGGTGAGCACGGTAAAGAAAGCGGTAATCGATCCTTGGTGAGGACCGCCATTTCCCGCTCGTTCAACCAAGGCGGGCAGTTTAGCAAACACCGATGGCGGATAACCTTTTGTGGCTGGCGGCTCACCCACAGATAACGCAATTTCACGTTGCGCTTGGGCAAAACGAGTCAACGAGTCCATGAGTAGCAATACATCTAACCCTTGATCACGAAAGTATTCCGCAATCGCTAACGCGGTTTGACAGCCTTTTAAACGCATCAACGGTGAGGAGTCCGCAGGCGCGGCTACCACCACTGAACGTTGACGTCCATCAACGCCTAAAATCTCTTCTATAAACTCTTTTACTTCGCGGCCACGTTCACCAATCAGCCCCACCACCACCACTTGAGCGGTTGTGCCACGAGTCATCATGCCAAGCGTTACCGACTTACCGACACCAGAACCGGCAAATAAACCAATCCGCTGCCCTTTACCCACCGTCAGTAAACCGTTGATCGCTTTTAGGCCAACGTCCAGAGGTTCTGTTATGGGTTTGCGAGCTAATGGATTGATGGGGTCAGCATTAAACGATGCGCGCTTTTCGGTATAAATAGGCCCCAGCCCATCGAGTGGATTACCGACACCATCAATCACCCGTCCAAGCAGCTCCATCCCGACTGGTAGGCCAGCATCCCCTGTCATTGGGGTAACTTTAGCTCCGGGCAGTACGCCTGTTATCTGTTCGCTGGGCATCAGATAGAGGTTATCGCCAGAAAAGCCAACCACTTCCGCTTCCATTTCTCCTGACATGGTTTCTACTTTACATAAGCTACCAATAGGAGCTTTACAACCGGTAGCCTCAAGGGTTAAACCAACCACACGGACCAGTTTGCCCGATGCCATTGGGCGGCAGGTTAACCCTTCGGTTTTATATTGACTAAGGCGATCGGCAAGAGACAACACTATTGATCACCTTGTTGGTGACGATTGGTGCCACAAAAACTTTTCAACACGCTACGAATACGATCTTCCATTCGATAATTCACACTCGATTCACCTGCTTCAATCTGGACGTCACCGCGATTTAATGCCGGCTCTTTAACTAATGTCCAGTTTCGGAAATCCAGCTCTTTTTCGCCATAAGCAGAATGAATCACTTCAACATCTTCTGGATGGAGTTTTAATGTGATGGCATGACCAGATACAGGCAGGGACTCAACCGACGATTTGACGGTATCTAAGATCACTTGCGGGTTGGTTTGTACCTCAACGTGAACGACTTCTTTGACCAAGGTTAAAACCATATCGACCAGCTGTTTTTCGACTTGGGCATTCATCAACTCTAGCGGTTGAGCAAATTGATTGGCAAGACCAACGAAAATATCAACCTGCTGCTGGATGAGGGTTTGCCCTTCAGCGACACCCTCGGTTTTGCCTTGCTCAACACCTTCTTGGTGTCCTGCAATCAGCCCTTCTTCTTTGCCTTTTTCATAACCTTGTTTGAATCCGGCTTCTTGGCCTTGGTGCAAACCTTCTTGATAAGCCCCTTGTTTGATCTGGCCAATCTCTTCTTCGCTGAGTTGCAGAGGCTCTTCAACCACAGGCTCATCAAAACTTGGCATCCAACCGGGGTCGTAGTTCATTGCCGTTTCTTTGGCTTTTTTATTGATCTCTGCGCCGTAGTCCGGCAACCCCCACTTTTTGGCTTGTTCAATATTAGCGTCTGCATCTAAACGTAAAAAGCCGCGTTTTCTTTCTCCAGACATAATGCTACCTATTGTTGAGTCAGGGTTAGATTATAAGAATTCGTCTGCGCCGCCAGACAGCATAATTTCGCCACTGTCGGCCATACGACGTGCAATCGCCAGAATCTCTTTTTGCGCCGCTTCGACATCTGATACTTTAATCGGAGGCATGGCTTCCAGATCATCTTTCATCATCTCAGCTGCACGTTTTGACATGTTTTTGAAGATCTTCTCACGCAATGCGTCATCAGCACCTTTAAGTGCTTTTTGCAGTACATCTTGCGGTACATCACGCAGCAATTTTTGAATGCCTTGGTCGTCCACTTCGACTAAGTTTTCGAACACGAACATCAGATCTTGGATCTGCGTTGCCATGTCTTCATCTTGCTCACGCATCTGATCCATGAGGATGCCTTCGATATTGTTATCGAGGTAGTTCATGATATCAGCCGCGGCTTTCAAGCCACCAATTTTCGCCGCTTGCGCGCCCGCTTGACCGGCAAATTGTTTCTCCATGATTTCATTCAACTCAGCCAATGCCGAAGGTTGTACTTCTTCAAGGTTGGCAATGCGCATCAATAAGTCTAAACGGTCACGTTCAGCAAACTGTGCCAAAATTTCAGCCGATTGATCCGGTTCTAAATACGATAAAACAATGGTTTGGATTTGTGGGTGTTCATTAACAATGATGCTCGCCACTTGTCGTGGGTCCATCCATTTCAATGAATCCAACCCTTTTGAACCCGTGCCAAGCAAAATTTGATCGACCAAGTTATTGGCTTTATCGGCACCTAATGCAGCGATAAGCGCGTTACGCATAAAGTCTTCGCTGCCCATACCGATATTGGTGTATTTCTGAATATCTTCGAGGAAAGCACGATGCACCGCGCCGACTTTCTCTTGGCTAAGCTCTTTCGCTTTCGCCATCGCGCTACCGACTCGTTGTACCTGTTTAGGTTCAAGATGGCGGATGATGCCAGCGGCGTCCTCTTCGTTTAAGCTCAACAACAAAATAGCCGCTTTTTCATCACCAGAAATTGTTGAAATATCAACCGATGATTCTGTCACTTCTGTTCCACTCTTATTTTTATTATCAGGCATTTTGCATCCAATTCTTCACTACTTGAGCCGCAAGTTCAGGCTCATTGGCCACTAGAGCACGCACCGCTTTCAGTACATCCTCATCCTTGTGTAAGTTTGGCAAATCAATACCGGAACCAAACTCAAAGAGATCACCGCCATCAATACCACTGCCAATTAAACTGGTTTCACCATCAGCACCAATCGGTAAACCATCAGGTCCGTACATTGGGTCATCATCATCCGCAGCAGGGTTGAGCAGTTTTTTCAGCGCAGGGCGAACCAGCACCAGCACCACAACCACAATAACCAAGGCACTAGCAAACCAGCGTACCCAATCGTTGAAGTTTGGATGCTCCCAAATAGGGACATCAACCATTGATTCAACTTCAGGCACGGCAAATTGCATGCTCAAGACATTCAACAAATCGCCACGGTTTTCATCAAAGCCAACCGTCCCAATCAATACTTGTCGCACGGCGCTAATTTCACTTTCGCTCAAGGGAGTATAGGTGACTTCGCCAGTCTCTGGGTTAACCGATGGTCGGTTTTTAATCGCCACCGCAACGGTCTGACGATTCACCACACCCGATTGTTTACGTTCATGACTGATGGTGGTATCGAGTTCAAAATTGCGCGTGGCTTCTTTGTGCACAGAACCTTGCCCAAGAACCGAGCCATCTTTCATCTGCGCGACGTCTTGTGGGATCGAAGCATCCGCAGGTGGCTGATTACTTAATGCACCTGGAACGCCAGCCACCACATTGCCGTTGTTATAGTCTTCAAGCGTATATTCGCTGCGTGTCGCTGGCGTATTCGGGTCAAAGCGTTTACGCGTTTGTTCAATGGCACTGAAATCCAGTTGGATATCCACTTGGGCGGTGTAATTACCAAAACCTAGAATAGGGATTAATACCGAATCAATTTTGTCACGCAGCGCCTCTTCTTGCTTGCGTTCAAGTTCTTGTTCTTTACGGCGGGCTGACGACACAGGATCTTGAGAGCCTGAGCTGAGCAACCGACCATGTTGATCAGTCACGGTAATTCGATTGGGTTTCATCCCTGGCACGGCACTGGCGACCATATCGACAATAGAGTCGACCTCTTCTTGTTTAAGGTTCGCGCCAGTTCGCAAGGTAAGAAATACGGAGGCAGAAGCATCTTGGTTATGACGAACAAATACGCTTTGCTTAGGCAGCGCCAATAACACACGAGCTTTGTTGACGAGCTTCATCTCTTCAATCGCTTTGGCAAGCTGACGTTCACGGCTAAGTTTAAGGCGCTCTTGCTCAAGGCGCTGAGAAACACCAAAGCCCATGTCTTGCATCAAGATTTCATCGCCCGCTTGCTTGTTTTGATTTAACCCTGCACGGACGAGGTTGAGTTTTAAGCTGTTGTATTCACTGGATGGCACTAAGATAGTATTACCATCTAGTTTGTAGGTCAGTTTCTGCTGATCAAGATAATCGAGGACAGGAATAAGTTCTTCGGTTTCATAAGCGCCAAGCGGGCGCATTTCAGGTTCTCGAACCCAAAAGAACAACATGACAATCAGTGCCACACAGATGGAAATAGAGAGGACTAACACCACCTGGCGCAACAAGTCCAAGTCGCCCATCGCAAAATCACTTTTGGATGAACTCTTCTCTTCAAGATCTGGGTTTTGCGTGTCCATGTCTAGATCTGAGCTCGCCATTAAAGCGTGGTCAGAACCACTGGTCACGGTAAGATCGGTTGTTTGCTTATCTTCTGCCACGGCGGCTACCTAATTTATACGGGCATATTCATGAGTTCTTTGTAGGCGTCGACAAGTTTATTTCGAACTTGAATCGTCGCTTCAAAGGCTACACTCGACTTGTTACGAGCAATCATCACATCCGATAGTGAGACATTTTCATCTCCCCGATCAAAGCGGGTTTGTAAATTACCTGAGGTCTTTTGCAAACTGTTCACGTTATTAATGGCTTTGGAAAGCATGTCGCCAAAATCAGCACTCACACTTTGTCCAGTTGCCGTAGGACGAGCATTGGTTGCTTCCAACATCATTGTTTGCATTTCGCTGTTTAAACCATCAAGTCTCATTGCTACCTCTAACGCCAAATCTTTGACTGCTGTGCTGCTTCTTTCTGTGATGCAGCAATTTATATGCCATCACCCACTTTGGGGTTAATTCGGGATATCAATTCCTGCATCACGCATTTTCGCTAATTTATAACGCAGTGTCCTAGGGCTAATTCCGAGCTTGTCTGCCATCTCTTTACGGCGGCCTTGGCACTCGACTAAAGTATCCATGATAATGGTGTACTCTTGATCTCTCAGCTCATCACCCAATGCAGCGCCATTGTTATTAAACAGCTTGTTCACTTCGGCTTGTGCTACAGGCTTAATCTCTGGTGTGGCAATATCGCTGCGCTCTACGACTTGTTGCAGGCTGCTAGCATCTTGCCAATCAACCCCTTCCAACAAGATATGTTCACTTGCAATGTCTCCTTGCTCGCTCAAGATCAGCGCGCGTTGCACGACGTTATCAAGTTCACGGACGTTGCCCGGCCAAGCGTAACTAAGCAACTTGTTAATGGCTTGCGGCGCGATACGAGGCACAGGTAAACCAAGCTTAGTGCAGTGACGCTCTACAAGGTGGTGAGCCAGCGGTTCAATATCCCCTTTGCGGTCACGTAGCGCTGGCCATGAGATTGGGAAGACGTTGAGGCGATAATATAAATCATCACGGAAATTACCTTCCTGCACATACTGCTTTAGGTCGCGGTTGCTGGTCGCCAATACGCGGACATCAAGCTTAATGCTTTTACGCCCCCCCAAGCGTTCCACTTCACGCTCTTGGAGTACACGCAGCAGTTTTGCTTGTAGGTTCAGATCCATCTCGCTGATCTCATCGAGTAAAATGGTCCCACCTTGTGCTTGTTCAAATTTGCCCGGACAAGCTTGTACCGCTCCTGTAAATGCCCCTTTTTCATAACCAAATAAGGTGGCTTCGAGCATGTTGTCTGGAATGGCGGCGCAGTTGATCGCCACAAATGGCCCATCTTTACGCGGAGATGAGTTATGAATGTAGCGAGACATAACCTCTTTTCCTGAGCCGCTTGGGCCCAAAATCATGACGTTAGCATCGGTTTTTGCCACTTTGTCGGCAAGTGACAATAAGCGCAGGCTTTTCTCATCGGCAACAACCGCATCACCATTATCATCCGATTTCACTGGCGCGTAACGGCTAACCATGTTGAGTAGCACTTCGGGGGCAAAGGGTTTTGCCATGTAATCAATGGCGCCCTCTTTCATCGCCGAGACCGCATCTTCAATATTGGCGTATGCCGTCATCAGCAACACGGGTAAATTAGGCCAATGCTGTTTGATGTTGCGCAGCAGTGCAAGGCCACCCATGCCAGCCATTTGAACGTCAGAGACAACAATATCAACAGGATGTGCTTTGAGTTTAATCAGTGCATCTTCGGCGCAATCAGCTTCCAGCCATTCATAACCGGCCAGCGCCAAAGTATCGACTAACGCTTCGCGTAGACCTTCATCATCTTCAACG
Organism: Vibrio sp. 2-2(8); assembly: GCF_963888495.1. Classification (NCBI taxonomy): domain Bacteria; kingdom Pseudomonadati; phylum Pseudomonadota; class Gammaproteobacteria; order Vibrionales; family Vibrionaceae; genus Vibrio; species Vibrio sp. 2-2(8). The sequence goes on from NZ_CAWPJM010000011.1 coordinate 325,125, forward strand.
ATTAAGACTTTGCTTTGAGCCATCATCCTTCTCCAGTCTCTGTTGGTGAAGAAGGGGCATGACGCTCGAGTGGAATGCACATAGTAAAGCAAGCACCCTCCCCTTCTTCTGAAATTAATTCCAATCGCCCATCATGGGCGCGGCAGACCATTTGTACCACCGCTAACCCTAACCCCGTTCCTTGTGAGCGAGTGGTAAAAAACGGTTCCATAATTTTACTTTGCAGCGCAGCAGGGACTCCCGGGCCACTGTCTTGTACCGAGATTTTCAGCTCACCATTTACCGGGCGAAAAAAGACATCAATTTGCGACGCCTTACCCGCAATTTGTATTGCGTTCATCACTAAGTTACTCAGTGCAGAGGCAATGGCATTTGCATTGCCTAACACCACTGTCCCTTCTTGTTCCACTTCCTGATGATAATCAATTGCGCTATTTTTTAATGCCGTTTCCACCATGGGAACAAATTCGCTGACCAAGTCTGTCACTGTAAACGGCTGAATGACTTTATTGTCACCACCTTTGGCAAACAACAACATATCATTGACTTGTTTTTCAAGATCATGAAGCCTATCCATCAGCTTAGACTGAAAACGCTCTCTTGTAGCGTTTGGCAAGTTAGGCGCACCTAAATTTGAGGCATAGAGCATAGCGCTGGATAACGGTGTGCGAACTTGATGTGCCAAAGACGCCACCATTCGACCGAGTGAGGATAAGCGCTGTAAATCACTGATGCGTGATTGAAGTAACCGAGTTTCGGTTAAATCGGTGATTAATATCAATTGGCCTGTTGCTGATGCTGAAATGGCTAATCTAACTTTACGACCATTGCGCAGCGAGATTTCATGCCCATCATCTTCTCTCGGCGCAAAGGCACTTTGAATGACGGAATACCATTTTTCACCCGCCAATGGGACTTGCAATAACCGCTGAGCTTCAGGGTTAGCTTCTCTGACTACGCCTTGAGTATCGAGCAAAATGACGCCAGCAGGCATCACATCAAGAACCTGTTTATAGCGCTCAACTTGATCCTCTACAGAATCTAAGTGAGATTGATTAATGGGTGTGTCAGGAGACTGCATGTCGAAATTCTACCTATAAAACAACAATAGCCTAACACGCAAAATACATGCCAGGCTATTTTTCTTTAAAATCAAAGAATTAATCCATTGCCAATATATTGACTAAACTTTACCCATGCTGTTTTTTAATCACCGTTGCATATTGTATTTACGCATTTTTTCAACCAAGGTCGTACGGCGCATACCCAGCATATCAGCGGCACGCGCTACCACTCCGCCTTGAGCTTCAAGGGCTTGGTTGATCATATTGACTTCCAAGTCCGCCAATAGCTCTTTCAAATTCACGCCTTCAGGAGGCAATGACTGCGGTGCGTTGAGATTTTCGTGCATCTCTTCGACGTCTTCAAAACTGAAGTTTTCAGAGAAAATACCCGCCAGCACATCACGTTCTTGGTCTTCAACTGAGCCATAGGAGCTGTGCTCTGGTTGGAATTCTGGAATATCACTATAGCGGTATTTAGTTGGTAAATGATTGACGTCGACGAGACTATTTGGATAGAGAATGATCATCCGCTCAACTAAATTCGCTAGCTCACGAACATTGCCCGGCCAATTATGTTCCATTAACGAATTGACTGCTCGCGGGGTAAAACAAAATGGCTGTCCACCTTCCGCTTCCATACGTGTCATGAGTTCTTGTAACAGCAATGGGATGTCGTCTTTGCGATCTTTTAGCGCTGGCATTTCAATTGGGAAAACATTGAGTCGATAGTAAAGATCTTCACGAAATGATTCATCATCAATCATGTTTTCTAAATTGCGGTGAGTCGCTGACACCACACGCACATTCACTTTAATGGTGGTGTTACCGCCCACACGTTCAAAGCAGCGTTCTTGTAACACACGCAACAATTTTACCTGCATCGACATCGGCATATCACCGATCTCATCGAGAAATAAAGTACCGCCTTCGGCAAGCTCAAAACGACCTTTACGCGCGGTTATCGCTCCGGTAAACGCCCCTTTTTCATGACCAAATAATTCACTTTCAAGTAAATCAGCCGGAATCGCACCACAGTTAATCGGCACAAACGGACCGTTGCGGCGTGCAGAATGATAATGGATGTTACGCGCAACCACTTCTTTGCCCGTTCCAGATTCACCTAAGATCAACACATTGGCTTCTGTGCCTGAGACTTGCTCAATCAAATGGCGAACTTCTTGGATACCATGACTTTGGCCTACAAGGCTACGAAATAAGGTATTCTTACGCGATGTAGAGGGAACTTGCACGCCTTTGCGTCCTAAAAATTCTTTGCAATGTCGTAATGCGTCACTCAGTTGAGGATAATTAAGAGGTGACTCAAGTTCACCGACGTATTGAGTAAATTCTTCCAATGAATATGGCTGCTTGTTTGCCATTAGAAGTGGAATATAATTGGCCTTAGTCAACCACTGAGCTATCTCATCAGTTAACTGCTCACTTTTTAGCGATCCAATAATGCAGCCCCCCCACAATCTTGAACAATCAATATCCTTGATTTGGGATGACTCGATCGCCTCGCAGTGCTCTCCAACAAATTCTAAAATGTTACTTAGATTGAGACGGATCTGCGGATCGTCTTCTATCACAAGCAGTTTTGCTAAACCTTGCATAGGTGAGAATATTTGCCTTAAATCAGAGAAATTGTGGCCGCACTTCTGAAAATCGTTATTCAGTTTTGTTTTTCTATAATCACTTGATTAAACGATAGACAATTTGTGGAATTCAGCAACAAAAAAAGCCATTAGGCTAGTAATGGCTTCTATTCTATGGAATAAAAAAAATAAGGCAACCAAGCAATGAGCTGGTGTGACATCAGTTAAAACTTTAAAAAATAAGTGCCTAAAGTTTTATAAATAACTTATATGCCCACTTCGCTTGCCGTTAGATTGTGGTATTCAGGAGGGATTTGATCCCATGCTGATTTAATTTCTCGAATGATGTCGATCACATCATCCAGTGGTTGCGGGTCATTTTGATGATTCGCTTCGGTGATCTGAGTGATCATAAATTCATAAAGCTGATCTAAATTTTTTGCAATATCCCCGCCATCACTCATCGATAAGCAACTGCGTAAGCTAATAATGATATCCAATGCTTTACCAAGGCGTTCACCCTTACTTGGAATATTCCCCTGTAGCATTGCTGCTTTTGCTTGAATAAGGCGTTCAATGGCACCCGCCATCAACATTTGTACGACTTTATGCGGCGAGGCCGCACTGAGCTGGCTATCCACTGATACCTTTTTGTATGCCTGTAAAGAACCGCGCATAGTCTTCCTCTTATAAAAACTTTTTGTATTGCTGAACGGATTTATTACCGTGTCGGTATTTTTGGAGCGTTCTACCGATCTCGACCGTTTTTGACTGCATCAGTTCAACAAGATGTTTAGTTTCATCAATAGCCTCTCGCCATTGGCTCGACATTGCAAACTGTGGATTTTCTGACGCATGTGTCAGTAAGTTTTGCAATATCCGTTCCCTTTTATCGACAAGATGATTGATTTCTTCAGTATTAATTTCATCAATGACAAGCATTGCTCTTATTTGGTGATCTAGATCACTTAAAAGGTCGAGTTGCTGCTCCATATCAGCCGCCTAACGCATTCATCATACCAGCTAATTGGTTCTGCATTTTACTGGTCGCGTCTTGCATTGCTGAAAACTTAGAATGCGTTCGCTTCTCCAAACTGTCCATGCGGCGATCAAGTGCCGCTTGGTCGTCCGCCACACGGTAGTTGCGTTCTACTAAGCTTTTTTCGCGTGTGCGAATCGACCCCGTCACCCCCGTCATGCTCTGAATAGCATCTTCAACCCGTTTGGCAAATCCTTGGTTTCCACCAAAGAACTCACCTAGCTTATTAAAGTTGTTATTGAGTTGGCGATCTAGCATGTCGTAGTTAATTTCAAGTGTCCCTTGGCGTGTGGTGGTAATACCAAACTCAATCAGACTTTTGATCTCTTCTGGAGCCTGCTCAATTCTAGTCGAAAAAACACTACGTAGGCGAGAGTCTGCACTGCGCACAATACTGTCACCCGCCAGTGGCCCAGCTTGGCCAGTCCGAGGGTCAACGCCTCCAAGTTCTTTAGAGACCTGATAAAACTGATTATACGCCGCGACAAATTGTTCAATATCATCGCGCACGGTTTTGCGGTCATATTCGATGCCAATTTCAGCCGGTGGTTTGCCTTTGGCCGTTTGCCCTTTAAGGGTCAAATCAACCCCTTCAATCGCATCTTCAATCACGTTGTTGTTGCTAGAAAGGGTCGCCACACCGTCCAAAACCACCACAGAATCTTGGCCTGCTTGTACTTGAGTCATACCTTGATAGGCGTCAAACGATGCTTGTGCCGCTCTAAGTTCAGCATCTGCTTTGTCCACTTTATCTAAATACTCACGCTCTTGCGGGTCAAGTTTTTCACGCTCTTTCTGCTTGGCTTGCTCTGGCGTCAGTTCACCACTACGCACCGCCGCCGCAACCGCGGCTTTTTCAGCTGCTAATTGCTGTTCAAGCTTGGCTTGCGCTTCTTTGGGGGTGACATAGGAGTCAACCAAAGTACCAGAAGCAGTATTGGTCCAACCGGGCACATCTGGCGCTTTTTCTAACGCGGTCGCATCAAGCTCTGGCTCAGGTTCATAGTAGGAATCGAGTAAGGTGCCAGAGGCGGTTTCAGTCCACCCTGGAATACGATCTTGCGGTTTCAGATATTTATTGGCGGCAACACCGGCGGCGGCGGCAGCTTTGACGGCGGCGTCGGTTAATTCACCGGCAGCATTGGCGACTTTACCGTCGGCAGCTACTTGCCCGGCGACTTCTTGAACACCACTCGCCATACTTTGGTCAACTTCGCGTGCCGCCGCACCTATTTTCTCGGCGACTTTTGCAGCGATAGCTTGTTGAGCTGGCGTGAGGGGTGCAATGATTTGTTGCGCCGCAGCGCGTGCTTTTTCTAAATCTTTAACGCGTTCTTCCAGCGTTTTGTATTCTAGATTTTTGAGCGGATTTCCGGCATCAGACTGAGCATTAATTTTAATGTCATGATCTTTTCCAGATAGATTAGAGGCCACAATCAAACGTGGTCCTTCAACATCATTGATTACCGAAGCACGAACTCCGGGATTGGTTTTAGTGCTGTTGATACCGCGAACAATATCAATCAATTTTGAATTGGCTTGGACATCAACATCAAACTTCTGATCACCAAGTGAAATCTGCAGCTTACCAGGACCAAACTTTGCCTCTTTATCTAAAACATCCGAGGCAACTTTATGGCTCTGTGCAAGCTGCAACACATCGATAGCATATTTACCTGCTATTGCGTCAGTGGTGGCTGTCGCGGAGACGACATTTTCATCAGTAGTATCGACTTTTCTCAAAGCAAAAGCCTTCTCCTGACGAAAATTCGTCATAAGATTTTTCATCGTATCCAGCGACTCTTTGAGCCGGCCGTAGGCACTGATACTGGCATCAATTTGGCCAAGCTCATTATCAATACGTTGCTGCTTAGGAACGCGCTCTGCATTGACAATTTTGCTGACCAAGGAATTGATATCCATGCCAGTATTCATACCCATCGGGCCTAAGCTCATTAAATCACCTCAAAAACTACGATTACACCTTAGCAACCAATAAACCTGTACTGTGGTCTTTTTGTCTGGCAAGGCGTCGCAAAACCTCTAGCATTTCCTCGTTCGGGATCTGACGAATAATGTCACCAGTACTGGCTTCATAAATCGTCACAACATCCCGTCCTGATTCTTCATCGACTCTAAACGCTAAGTCTTTGTTGATAGATGAGATAAATTCATTCATCTGCTCTACCATCTTGGCTCTTTCCGATTTGTTGATCTGCTCTCGTTGCTGTGCAAGCTCGATTGCCGCTTCAACGCTTTGGTTTTGCCTATTTCTTAACTGTTCAGTACGATTCACCTCATTTTGTTTCGAGGAAGCGCGTGTCGCGCCATCGTTTTCTGAAGCAAATTTAATGCCACTTTGCGAGCCGTAAGGCTGGATGTTCGATGTGTAGGATGGTATTTCCATAACAATCTCCCTTCCACCTCATAGGTTGGCAGTGAAAACACTGCTTTCCCCACAAAGCTCCATTCGCCTATCGGTTAACCCAATAGACTAAGAGCTGCAGATGGTGACTGCTTCGCCTGTGCCAAAACTGACGTACTCGCTTGCTGCAAAATCTGCGACTTCGTCATTTGGGTTGTTTCACGGGCATAATCAGTATCCTTAATTCGACTACGAGAAGCGTTGACGTTCTCGTTGATGTTATCAAGGTTACTGATGGCATGACCGAAACGGTTCTGGAATGCACCTAACGAGGCGCGTTGGCTATCAACGGCCTTTAGTGCACCATCAATCAAAGCTACAGCTTCCTGAGAGCCGCCAACTGTTGTGACATTGATGTCTTTGACGGTTACGTCTTTACCTGCAGCAAAACCAATTTCAGTACCCAGTCCACCACCAATAGTGACATCGCTTGAGACTTTTTGATTGGCGGCAAACAGTTGCAATTTACCTTCATCACCGACTGAAGCTTTGATGTCACCATTTTGACCATTAATGTAAGTAGCGACCTCTTCTAAGTCATCACCCGCTTTAGCGTTAATGGTGACTTCGCGAGCTTCTCCTTGTTTATCAGTATAGCTCAGAGTCAGATCCGTCGCATTGGTGACTGACCAGTCAGGCGCTTTGCCATTTGTCGCGACATAGCTCTTACCGCCCATCGCTTTTGTGTCAGAACGCATGTCGCTCATGGAAAGCATCACAGCTTCACCAGAATCGGCACCAATTTGGAAAGATTTATTACCAAACGAACCATTTAGCAGTTTATTACCACCAAACGAGGTTGTTTCAGCAATACGGTTTAATTCATCATTGAGTGCTGAGACTTCCTCTTGGATCGCTTGACGTTCTGAACTTGAGTTAGAACCGTTTGCTGATTGCAAAGAAAGATCTCGCATACGTTGCAAGATATTGGTGGTTTCATTCATTGCACCCTCTGCGGTTTGTGCAATGGAGATACCATCATTTGCGTTTCTTACCGCCATATCTAAGCCACGGCTTTGTGACGTTAAACGGTTTGAGATTTGTAGACCCGCTGCATCATCACGCGCGCTATTGATTTTATAGCCCGATGACAGACGCTCCATCGATTTCTGCGTACCATCAGCGGCGTTATTTAAATAACGCTGTGCGGTCATTGCAGACACGTTAGTGCTTACATTAATTGCCATATTGATCTCCTTAGGCATTGTGTTGATGTACTTCCGTGTCTCTCACCTCACGTCGGTACACCTCATTTCTCTCGTATCCTTTAACGGCGAAAGATTTATATCCTTTAGAAAAAAATAAGCCTTTTTTTAAAATTTATGCAGCGAGCATGAGAAATGTGATTAGCGTCAAAAAGTAAGAAAGATAATGCTGCATCGACTAACACTTTTTCCACTTTGCCACTAAGCAAAAAAATCCAGCCGAGGCTGGATTTTCATTAAGGGTAACTCTTGATCTATTGGGCTCTTTTAGCCAAGTAAGCTAAGTGCCGCTTGTGGCGCTTGTTTTGCTTGAGCCAGCACTGAGCTTGATGCTTGAGAAAGAATTTGCGACTTAGTAAGCGCTGTTGTTTCTTTGGCAAAGTCAGTATCTTTAATACGGCTCTTAGAAGCACTCACGTTTTCGTTAATGTTATCTAAGTTGCTGATTGCATGGCTAAAGCGATTTTGGAATGCACCTAATTGTGCACGGTGGCTATCTACAAATTGCAGTGCAGCATCAACAATGGCAACCGATTCTTGAGCGCCACCCACAGAGGTCACATCAATGACATCTACGGTAACTGCTTGACCAGCTTGCATGCCGAGCTCACCAGCAAGACCGCCTGCGAATGTTACAGGGCCTTCTACTTTATTACTGCCAGCGAAGACTTGTAGTTTTCCTTCATCATCAACTGATGCTTTCACCATATCAGTTTGGCCGTTGATGTAAGTCGCCAACTCTTCAATATCATCGCCTTCTTTAGCTGAGATATTGATAGTCTGATCTGTACCTGAAGTATCTTTCAGTGTGATTTGTAGATCGTTGCTGCCGGCTTGAACTGACCAATTTTTATCTTTGCCGTTCGCCGCTTGGTAGCTTGTGCCGCCCATCATAGCATTGTCACTACGCATGTTGTTTAGGCTAAGCATGACGGCTTCACCGTTATCCGCACCGATTTGGAATGACTTAGTTTCAAAAGTACCGTTAAGTAATTTGTTACCACCAAATGATGTGGTTTCTGCGATACGGTTTAACTCGTCATTCAGAGCGGTGACTTCTTCTTGAATCGCTACACGGTCTGCTTTTGAGTTTGAGCCGTTAGCTGATTGTAGTGACAAGTCACGCATACGTTGCAAAATGTTGGTCGTTTCATTCATCGCACCCTCAGCGGTTTGTGCAATAGAAATACCGTCATTCGCATTACGTACTGCTACGTCAAGACCGCGGCTCTGAACATTCAAACGGTTAGAGATTTGTAGGCCTGCCGCATCATCTTTTGCGCTGTTGATTTTAAAGCCAGAAGATAGGCGTTCCATTGATGTTTGTTGTGCATTGCTAGCGCCGTTTAGGTAACGCTGTGCTGTCATCGCTGATACGTTGGTATTTACATTAACTGCCATGGTGATTACTCCAATTGATTTTCCGATGTTTCCGGTTTCCGACGTCTCGGAAAACCAAATAGTTCTCTCAAAGTTACTTTTTATAACGGCGGTATTTTCCAAAGCTTGAGGATTTTTTTTCGATTTTCTTAAAAAAAATGTGTTTAGTGTAAAAAACAGGACAAGAGGTCAAAAATCCATCAAAAAGGTAATAATTTCGCTAAAGATTTGTTGATAAAAGTCGATAATTGTTGATTTTTATCGCTAGCGAAGTAAGGCCAATGCTAGGTTTGGCTGTTTTTTGGCTTGCGCAAGAATAGAGGTACTGACTTGTTGTAGGATTTGCTGTTTTACCATTTGGGTGGTCTCTTTCGCATAGTCCGTATCTTTAATTCGACTGTTTGAAGAAGCGAGGTTTTCATGTACGTTGTCGAGGTTGTTGATGGCGTGGTTAAAACGGTTTTGCAACGCGCCTAACTCAGAGCGATGGCTATCAACGTACTGCATTGCGGTATCAATGACGGCAACCGCCCGCTGCGCACCACCGACTTCGGTAATATCAAGAGTGTCTACTGCTTCATATCCCGTCACATTCATTTGCAACTGATTGGCTAAGCTACCTTTAAAATCAATAGTCCCAGAGGTTTCTTTACCCGCCATGAACAGCTGTAGCTGTCCTTTGTCGTTGACTGACGCCGATACTTTATCGGTTTGCCCATTGATGTAGGTTGCCAACTCTTCAATATCGTCCCCTACTTTTGCTTGGATTTGAATGTTGTGCTGTTTTCCCTTGGCATCGGTATAACTCATGGTGAGCTGCCGATTATCTTGTGTCACCCGCCACTGGCTATCCGCCATGCCTGCCGCAACATAGCTAAAGCCCCCCATATCCAAACTGTCTGAACGCATATTTTTTAACGAAACTTGCACTGCTTCGCCAGAGCTCGCCCCTATCTGAAATGAGGATTGACCAAACGAACCATTCAGTAACTTACGACCACCAAAAGAGGTGGTTTCAGCGATTCGGTTTAATTCATCGTTCAAGGCGCTCATTTCTTCCTGTAAAGCTTGCCTATCCGCTTTACTGTTCGCGCCATTCGCCGACTGCAAAGAGAGATCTCGCATACGCTGAAGCAGGCTGGTGGTCTCTTGCATTGCACCTTCAGCAGTCTGCATGATTGAAATGCCATCATTAGCATTGCGTACAGCGACATCTAAGCCCCTCATTTGCGACTCAAGGCGATTCGAAATTTGTAAACCCGCAGCATCATCTTTGGCACTATTAATACGCTTCCCGGAAGCAAGACGCTCCAAAGATTGATTCAACATTTCGCTTGCTAAGCCTAAGTGGCGCTGCGCAATCAAAGCAGAAACATTGGTATTAACGGTAATTGCCATAACAGACCCATGCCATAGAATGAATGATCTCTTTATCGGACAGTAGACGCTTTTCTTTACATAAAATGCTTAAAAAAGAGAAACCGAGCACAAGGCTCGGTCCGATAGTAGGTCAGTATTGAAACTTACTTTAGTTCAAGATGTTGCAGCATCTCAGCTGAAGGGGCAAAAAAGTACGCGCCCGTCACGGCTTTGGTAAAGCGCAGCAGTTGGTCAGTTTTACCATCCGCCACGCCATACATACTTTCCAACATCACTTTAAAGTTATGCAGCGTATGGCAATAAGCAATGAATAGTAAACCGTGCTCACCACTCACCGTACCGTAAGGTAAGCTATGACGAACAATTTTTAGTCCTTTCCCCTCTTCTTTGATATCGACACGGCCAACGTGAGACGCTGCAGGTACATTATCAAGCTCAATCGAATCAGGCTTAGTGCGCCCAATCACTTTTTCTTGCGCCGCCACATTTAAGCGATTCCAAGCTGGAAGGTTATGCACAAAACGCTGCAACATCACATAGCTGCCGCCAGCAAATTCACCATCAGCAATCAGTGCCACTTCTTGACGTTTTTCGGCTTTAGGGTTTTCAGTGCCATCGATAAAGTCCGTCATATCTCGCGCATCTAAGTAACGAAATGAGTAGGTTTCATCCACCATTTCAACCAACTCAGCCACGGGTTCCATCCATTTACGCAACACATAAAACAGCAAGTCATGACGCTGAGAATGGCAGTGAATCAACACATCCACCTCGGTACTTGGTGCTATGGTTTCGCCTTTACCAAGCTCAGGAAAATCAATCAGCTCTTGTGGTATGCTTTGATTTAAACGCTGCCAAAAGGTGCGAGTAAACGCGACCGACACGGTTAATTCAGCGCCGGGTTGATGTTGATTTATCTCATTGACTAAAGCGGGCAATGCTTTTAATTGCGCTAAAACATGCGCCGGATTTTGCTTTACTTTTAAAAGGCTAAACAGTGCAAACGGACCTGCTTCAGGCAGAATCGCGGTTTGAGGTTGTGTCATAAAATATCCTCACTTACTTATTTTTGCTCAGTGTAATTCAGTTTTTTGGGGCGACCTTGATTGGGATCACGCCTTGTCTATGGGCGGGATAGAAAAACAATCACGCACACTTTTACTCTTCAGTAGATATAGACCAAACCATAACAGCACCAACAGTGTGCTTGCATTGGCCCAATTAAAAACGCCGTGCTCTAAATAGATATGATAAAGCGTTTGCATAAATTGCAAGATAACCATAAGTAACGTCAGCGGTTTTCCCATGCTGACGATGCGGTTTAGCCACGATCGTTCAGGAGCACGTAAGCTGATAAGCCACATCAGAATGATACTTGGCAACCCTATAATCAACCCCAAATAAAGCATCGAATGGTCTGGGTAAACAATGGTTAAAATCGTCGTACCATTATCTCGGCTTGCTCCTGCCACCACGAAAACAACCCAAGCTTTTGCCAAAAATAACCAACCAAGCCAGATAAGTTTAGGGGCTTTAAGAAAACCATGTTGGTCGTATCGCTCTAACGCATAACGCATCAATACCTTCGCTCTTTTAAAAAAACGTTTTTACTTTAGCGAATCGATTTCAAATAGCTAGCCAGATCTTTTGCTCTTGACCAGTTTCTAACTTGAACATCACGCATAGTGATCAATCTCAATAGTGAAGGATGACGATACGTGATAGGGTGAGCGCCTGTCTATAGCCGCCTGTAAACGTTATGAATAAAACGATTATTCCCTCAGAACAAACTCAGCAACAAGCCATGAAAGTCGCCTTAGCCACTCAAAAGCAAGGGCAAACGAAAGAACAAACCAAGCTGATCGCTCAAGGCATTGAGAAAGGCATAGCCTTGTATAAAAAGCAGCAAAAAGAGAAAAGCCGACAGGCAGATAAAGCCAAAAAAAGAGCATTGCAGCTAAAGAAAACCGCACAAAATACGGAAGAAGAACCCGCACACATTGAAACGTCATCCAGCTTGGTATCGACCTCATGGTTACCTTGGGCACTGCTGATCGTGAGCTGGCTTGGTTTTATCTCTTATCTAGTTCTGAAAGGTTAACCTGATGAAAAGACTGTCTATATTATTGCTGGCAGCGCTAATGATAGGCTGTAGCTCATCACACAGCCCACTCCCAAACGATGCAGATCGCATTCAGATTCGTACTGATGCCGGATTTGATGCTGGTCAGTGTGACTGGTTAGGGGATGTGACAGGCAGTGAAGGTTACTGGTTCAGCTCTTGGCTCATTCCCAATGACAAATTGATTCGAAGGGCGGTAAACGAGCTAAAAACTCACGCTCATCAACTGGGAGGCGATACAGTAACGCTCGACTACTCCAATTATTTCAAAACCTCTGTCACGATTTTCGGTACTGTTTATCGTTGCTTACCCAATGTGGATATGAAAACACCATAAAAAAGCCAGCAAATGCTGGCTTATGCACTAAATCCAAGGCTAGTCGCAATATCACAGCGACGATCTAATACCCATTGACTATCAAATGGCCCCCAATCAGAGAGTTGATAGTAACCATCATTGTGACGCCTTCCATCTTGAACAAACATCAGTTCAATCCCTATTCCTGGCAGTGCTTTCAGGACATCCTGAATCGTACGGCGAGGCCACCCCGTTTTTTCGATGAGTTTGGGCACGTTTGGTCTTTCAAGGCTTTCTACTAACAAAGCTAAATACAGTCGCCTTGCAAAAACAGGACTCAGTTCCATTGACACCTCCTATTACTGTGCCGCTTCATTATTTCTGTTTTCACATTTAGAGTGTTGCGTTCGATCAATAACTTTCCAATCGTAAGCAACTGAAACACATTTTTTTTAAACAACGAAATAAAAGCATCTCTATTTTGTAAGCCACAGCGCTTCCTGATAGGATTTGACCATTAAAAAAATAATACGCCTCAACAAGGATTTTTATGACGATCACCATGTATGGCATTCCCAACTGCGACACCATTAAAAAAGCACGGAAATGGTTGGAAGCTGCGGGGGTGGATTACCAATTTCATGACTACCGCAAACAAGGTATTGATGCCGAGCTCGTGGCTCAATTTTGCCAAGCGCTTGGTTGGGAAAATGTACTCAATAAACGCGGTACAACCTTTCGTCAGCTCACGCCCTCACAAAAAGAGTCATTAGATGCTAACAATGCAGTGACCTTGCTGGTTGAACAGCCTGCTATGATCAAACGGCCTATTTTATTGGTCGATACCCATTACCATCTCGGTTTTAATGCTCAGCAATACGCTGCTATTTTCTCTTAATACAAGGATTTCAAGGATGACAGACAGCCCTGTACTGGCGCTCGCAAAAGATCTCATTAGTCGCCAATCAGTAACTCCTGAGGATGCAGGTTGCCAAGACCTGATGATTAAACGCTTACAAGCGCTAGGGTTTGAAGTGGAAACAATGGTCTTTGAAGATACCACTAATTTTTGGGCTCGCCGCGGTACTCAATCGCCTCTTTTTGCCTTTGCTGGCCATACGGATGTGGTTCCCGCGGGCCCTTTAGCGCAGTGGCATACAGCGCCGTTTGAACCGACTGTAATTGATGGTTATTTACATGGGCGCGGGGCGGCAGATATGAAAGGCTCGCTTGCTTGCATGGTTGTCGCTGTCGAGCGCTTTATTGAACAGCACCCTAACCATCAAGGTTCGATTGCCTTTTTGATCACTTCAGATGAAGAAGGGCCATTCATCAATGGCACCACTCGCGTAGTCGATACGTTAATGGCGCGTAATGAGCCAATTGATATGTGTATCGTCGGTGAGCCATCGAGTACATTAAATGTGGGCGATGTGATAAAAAATGGCCGTCGTGGCTCAATTACAGGCGATCTACAGATAAAAGGAATTCAAGGACACGTTGCTTATCCTCACCTTGCTAATAACCCAATTCACCAAGCCTTGCCTGCGTTAGCTGAACTTGCGGCAATAAAATGGGATGAAGGGAACGCTTATTTCCCACCGACCAGCTTCCAAATTCCAAACTTGCAAGCTGGCACGGGAGCATCAAACGTCATCCCCGGTGAGTTTGACGTGCAGTTTAACTTCCGTTTCAGTACCGAGTTAACCGATGAAGAGATCAAGCGCCGCGTGCATTCTATCTTAGATGCCCATGGATTGGATTATGAATTGCGCTGGACGTTAAGCGGCCAACCTTTCTTGACCGATACGGGCTCATTACTGACTGCCGTCGTTAAAGCCGTCGATGAGGTGAACCACAAATCCCCAGAGCTATTAACGACGGGGGGCACATCTGATGGACGCTTTATTGCCCAGATGGGCGCACAAGTGGTCGAACTTGGCCCTGTTAACGCGACAATTCATAAAGTTAACGAGTGCGTTAAGATTGCCGATTTAGAGAAACTGACGGATATGTACCAAAAAACCCTAGAGAATTTATTGGTGTAACCCATGACTCCAGAGCAGTTGACCGGACAAACCGACTCCCATTTAACATCAGTGCTGATTGGGCAGAAATCTTTCTTGGTTCACCCCGGGGTGATCCAAGATTTGCTCGCTCTAAAGCAAGCGGCTGACGACGCTGGTTTTGATTTCCATATCGCCAGTGGGTTTCGTGATTTTGAACGCCAGTTGAACATCTGGAATCGGAAAATGTCAGGGCAAGCCGAATTACTTGATAATAACAGTCAACCGATAAACCCTGCTCAGTTAAGCGAAGAACAAAAGATATTCACGATTTTGCGCTGGTCAGCGCTGCCCGGTAGCAGCCGCCACCATTGGGGGTGTGACTTTGATGTTTTTGATCGCAAAGCATTACCGACAGGTGTCACGCTCAAGCTTGAACCTTGGGAATATCTCTCAGGCCACCAAGCTCCTTTTTATCAATGGATGAAAGAGCATTTACCTAAGTTTGGTTTTTTCTTCCCCTACCAAGGAAAGAAAGGCGGTGTTGCGTTTGAACCTTGGCATATTAGCCACAAAACAGCGGCTAAAGACTGCCTTGACCTGTTGACGCCAAGCGTATTGGCGACACAGCTTGAAAACATGCCGCTCCTAGGTGTGTCGACGGTACAAGAGAACTTAGATCGGATCTACACTCAGTACATTGTTAACATCAGCCAACCGGAGTCCTAATATGGAATTCATTACCAACCCTTGGGTTATCACTATTGTAATCTTAGCGGTGTTTATCGGTAATATTGCCGCGCTGAAATACACGGCTAACATGAAATTTGGCTTGAAAGGGAAGAAGAGTGATCTGGATAAACTCAACGAACTTGATAAGCACGAAGACTCAGATTCAGAGCAAAAATAAAGGGACTTTCGTCCCTTTATTTTTCATGGATTCGTCATCACAATTACTGACGCTCGGCAATCGCCGACAGTACAGGTACCATATCTTTCAGTAGTTCTTCTTCCACCGGCTTGCCGGCTGAATTGGTCACGTTGATCGAGGTACGGTTACCTAGATCACCTAACAAGAAGGTGTAAGTTCCACTTTTTAGCGAGATAGGTTTCACGCCAATGTCTTGCCAAAAGGCGTCATCTGGCGCGGAGTATTTCGCTTTTATTGTACCTTGAGATTGGTTGCGCTCTTCGAGCGTAAAACCGATCTGCGGCATAAGATTAGGCAAACGTTGCCACAGAACATCGTAAGAGGTACGAGCAATAATTACAGGGAAACCACTACGGTCACTGCCCATCGTAATGGGGATCTGTTTAACCAACTGTTGAGCTTTACGTGCTGCTTCTTGACGTAGATCGGTATCGTAACGAGCCGTGACCAAATTGGTCATGAACGCATTATAACGCTCTTTATTGGTGGCACTCACTGTCATCTCTTTGCCACCTTCACGCCAACCAGTCAATGAAATCTTAAAGCCAAAACGATTATTCGCCATCACCCGTGAGATTTGGTAGCGGCTACCAATCTCAACTTCTTCATCTTCGGAAATCCAAGTCACCCAATCAGTATCAATCTGGTTTTCACTTTGTGCAGCGATACCAATGTTTCGCTCTTTAAGCATGGCTAAAGCGGTTTGCCACACCTTATCGGCTTCATCTTGCTTGATCATCCATAATGTCACTTCGCCATTTTGGCGCTCGGCACGCGCACCTGGGATCAATTCTAAGACTTGTTGAGGAGGACGAATATCCACAGTACGGCCAATGCCACCTTGGAAGTCACCTTCAGGGATCTGGTAATTAGGGTAAAACTGCGGAGTGGCTCCTTCAGGAAGTTGCCACTCTTTTAGAGCCGGGGTTTCTAAATAAGCAAAATCATCTTTTGCTTGGCGACGCTGAGAAGCGTTACCAGCACATGCGCTTAAAACAAAAACAGCTAGTGAACTGATAACTAGCTGATGAGTAAATTTCATTCAAACTCCTAGACTGCCGAGGAAAAAGCCTCGGCACAATATTGAATCGATTTAGAAGATACAAGCTTCGGTCATGGCTTGGGCAACCGTTGAACGTACAGGTTCAGACAGTTCAGTCAAAGGTAGACGTAGATCACCATTTGTAATCAATCCCATTTTGTGAGCAGCCCATTTCACTGGGATCGGGCTCGACTCAACAAATAGACCTTTATGCAAAGGCATTAAACGTTGATTAATAAGCTCAGCCTCGTCGAATCGGCCTTCTAATGCTAAGTGCATCATCTGCGCCATATCTTTAGCGGCAATATTATTCGTCACCGAAATAACACCTTGTCCACCTAATTTAACAAACTCCAAACCCGTCGCGTCATCGCCACTTAATAAAATAAAGTCTTTTCCACAAAGCTCACGATGAAGAGCCACTCGGCTCAAATCACCCGTTGCATCTTTCAAAGCGACGATCGTTTTAATTTCAGCAAGGCGAGCGACGGTTTCAGGACGCAAATCTACCGCTGTACGGCCTGGTACATTATAGAGAATCTGAGGGATATCAGTCTCTTGAGAAATTGCTTTGTAGTGTTGAAATAAACCTTCTTGGGTTGGTTTATTGTAATAAGGAGTCACACTTAAACAGCCAGCAATACCTGTGTTATTTAATAAACGGCTAAACGTTACCGCCTCATGAGTAGCATTCGCACCCGTTCCCGCAATCACAGGAATACGTCCTTCGGCAAACTCGACGGTTTTTGCGACAACTTTGACATGCTCTTCAACGGTTAGCGTGGCAGATTCACCCGTTGTTCCGACGGCAACAATGGCGTCAGTTCCGGCTGTCACGTGAAAGTCCACCAGCTTCTTCAAACTAACAAAATCAACCTCACCATCATGATTAAACGGTGTAATGAGCGCTACGATACTTCCTGAAAACATGTCCATCTCCCTAATTTGTTACTTTCTGCATGGTACTGTAAGGCGATTGAAAAACACAAGGGATTAAATTCGCTTAATCAGCCCATTTGGATGAATATTTATCAGATGTTAGAGGTTTAACAAACAACATCAATTAAGGGCAAACTTTATAGCGGATCTGAATATGTCGATGTCAACAACACGTTATTTTCAAGACGGAGTTCTTAAAAAGCTATTCCACCACCGTTCCTCTATAATTTAACTGTGATAACATGCCCAAAACGATAAAAGTGAAGCGATATTATGACTCAGCATCTAGTGATCACTGCTGTAGGGACAGACCGCCCTGGTATCTGTAATGAAGTGGTACGTTTAGTTACGCAATCAGGCTGCAATATCATCGATAGCCGAATTGCTTTGTTTGGCAAAGAGTTCACGCTCATCATGCTGGTCTCTGGCAATACAAACCACATCACCCGAGTAGAGACAACCTTACCTTTATTAGGCCAACAACATGATCTCATCACCATCATGAAACGTACATCACCGCATGATTATCAAGATAATGCCTATACGGTTGAAGTGTTTGTTGAGTCTGAAGACAAAATTGGCCTAACAGAGAAATTCACTCAATTTTTTGCCAATCGTAATATTGGTATGGCTTCACTGAGTGCGCAGACGATTCATAAATCGAAGTTACATCTTGATCACGACCAATTTCATATTGCCATTACCGCCAGTGTCGATTCAGGGTGTAACTTAATGCAACTACAAGAAGAATTTGACAGTTTATGCAAGACACTGGATGTACAAGGTTCGCTCAACTTTATAAAAAACAGTCAATAAAAAAGGAAGAATAATGAAAACGCTTACTGCAGGCACGCCAGCACCTGCTTTTTCACTTTTAGATCAAGATGGAAATACCGTTTCCCTTGCTGATTTCTCAGGGAAAAAGGTGTTGTTCTACTTTTACCCTAAAGCCATGACACCAGGTTGTACTGTTCAGGCTCAAGGCCTTCGAGATGTAAAAGCGGAACTCGATGCTCACAACGTAGTGGTACTCGGAGTCAGCACCGATCCCGTGAAGCGTTTAGGTAAGTTCATTGAACGTGATCACTTAAACTTCACTTTATTATCCGATGAAGACCACGTGGTTGCTGAGCAGTTCGGCGTATGGGGTGAGAAGAAGTTCATGGGCAAAGTTTATGATGGTCTACACCGGATTAGCTTTTTAATTAACGAGCAAGGTATCATTGAACAGGTTTTTGATAAATTCAAAACCAAAGATCACCATGAAGTGGTACTTGATTATCTAAACGCCCAATAATCAAAACTCGACTGAAATAAAAAATGCCAGTTCTTAATACTGGCATTTTTGTAACGCGACTAATCAAAAGTTGATGTGTAATTACACAATGAACTTATTGAGCAGGGCATCTTGCTCACGAACGTTTTCCGTTTGAACCTGCATTGCGATATTGGCTTCTTCAGCAGATTGTGCCACTTGCGTCGACAAATCTTTAATCTTCACTGTATTGGTGTTGATCTCTTCAGCCACAAGGCTTTGCTCTTCTGCCGCAGATGCAATTTGGATATTCATGTCCGAAATCACTTGTATCGCATCACGAATACGGTTCAGTGCCGAATTTGCCGTTTTCGCTTTATTTACCGCATCAACAGCCGTCGTTTTACTTTCATTCATAGCTGAAGAGACGGAACTCGCTCCTGCTTGTAATTGCTCAATCATACTGCGAATTTCGGTAGTCGATTGCTGAGTGCGCTGAGCTAGTGTACGCACTTCATCAGCAACAACGGCAAAACCACGGCCAGATTCACCCGCTCGAGCCGCTTCAATCGCCGCGTTTAAGGCAAGCAAGTTAGTTTGATCAGCAATGTCATTAATCACTTTCAAAATAGTTTCAATATTTGCCGTCGCGGACTCTAGGCCTTTCACCTCTTCCACCGCTTGGTCAATGCGGGCCGATAAATTGTCGATCGACAATGTCGTTTCACTGACCACACTGGAACCATCTTGCGTTGCTTCATCGGCTTCTTTCGCCGCTGCTGCTGCACCTTGCGCATTATTGGCAACTTCTGTCGATGTCACTGCCATTTCGTGCATTGCAGTGGCTAGTTGCTCTAACTCTTGTAACTGGGTGCGCATCGCTTCTGCTGACTCATGAGCACCTTGCACCGTGAGCTCTGTGCCACGCATGATCTCTTCACCAATCGCTTTTGATTGCGTGATCTGCTTTTGCAGCGTCTCAGTAAAGGTATTAAACCCTGATGCGAGTTGAGCAAACTCTTGGTCCGTATTGGTATCCAAGCGTTTAGTTAAATCCCCCTGCCCTGAGGCGACATCTTGAATCGCTTCATTGAGCACACCTAATGGACGCATTAACACTTTAATCAGTAGCGTCAAGCCAATCACACTCAACACAAGCCCAATTAACGTATAGATAATAGAGCTATTGCGTAATACGCCAATCGCATTGAAGGCGATGGATTCATCAACAATCGCACCGATGTACCAGTTCTCACTTGGAATATGAGTGAAGCTGACGAGATAACGGGTACCATCAATTTCAATCTGTTGGTCCCCCTCTTTCAGAGTCACTTGTGGTAAATAAGTCGATAACTTCTCACCATTATTTTTGGTATCAGGGTGGGCAATCGTCGCTCCGTCACCTGAAACAATAAAGAGGTAACCCGCATCGAATAAATTAATAGAGTTCACCAATTCAGCTAAACCCGTCAATTCCATATCGTAGAACATGGCACCAGAGAATCGACCTTGATCGTAAATAGGCGTACCAATAGAAATGATCACATTTTTGGTAGAAATATCGACATACGGCGCTGTAACGATAAGTTTTTTCGATGCTTTAGCATCCACAAACCAAGGGCGCTTGCGAGGATCGTAATCAGCGCTTGGCTCCCAACCGTCATCATTCTCCACCACTTTACCATCGGATTCATACCCTAACCCTATGGCTAAAAAGCTTTTTTTCAACTTCGGTTTTTCAAGAATGTTTTTAACGTAATCCCGGTTGAGCGGATCAAGCTCAATCACCTCAGTCATTGACTGAGCTAAGGATTTTTTGCTTTCCATTTCAGAAACAATGGTGTTTTTAACCCCTGCTTCCATTTCATTCAGACTTTTTGTAACTAGGGATTCTATTTCCGAGCGAACAATGCTCAGTTGCTGAATGGAAATAAGCGAGACGGTAACAAGCAGAAGTGCAGAAGAAGCTGCAACTATTTTTTGGCTAAACTTCATAAGTATCCCTCATTGATGCCAAATTAATTATCATTTTTGTGGTTATAGTTAGTTATCGCCAAGTTACAAAAAATCTATAGCTTTTTTACACATCCACTTAGTTCAGTCTAATCAATATTTACTATTTGGCAAAAAAAAAGCCCAAAACGATTACGGTTTAGGCTTCCTTAGAGATTCTGTTTACTCTCTATTTTTTATTTATAATTCAGTGATTTTAGGGTGATTCAGCCTCAACAACAGGTTCATCAGTGCTGGGCAAAGCATGCCATACTGCTTTTACTAGAGTGGCAAGAGGAATTGCAAAAAATACGCCCCAAAACCCCCATAGCCCACCAAAGACTAACACCGCGACAATGATAGCAACGGGATGTAGATTAACGGCTTCAGAAAATAGAACGGGAACCAATACGTTGCCATCCAAAGCTTGGATGATGCCATAAGCAATTAATAATGTGTAAAACGGCGGAGTCATGCCCCATTGGAAGAGACCAACGATGGCAACTGGCACCGTCACAGCGGCCGCGCCAATATAAGGGATCAAAACCGATAGACCCACAGCCACAGCAAGCAACACCGAATAACGTAAATCAAGAATGGCGAAAGTGACGTAACTGATACTACCAACAATCAGTATTTCTAACACTTTTCCACGGATGTAGTTTGAGATTTGTTGGTTCATCTCTTGCCATACTTTAGCCGCGAGTTTACGGTTGCGTGGCAATAACCCACTGGTCATTCGCAGCATTTCATTCTTATCTTTCAATAAAAAGAAGACCAGCAACGGCACTAGAATGAGATAGACACCCAAGGTGGCCAAACTCACAAGAGAAGCAAGTGACCCTTTAACGACACTTTCCCCCATACCTAAAGCCTGGTTCTTCGCATTGCTTATCACCGACTCAACAATCTGTAAGTTATCGAGTTCAGGGTAACGTTCAGGAATACTCAAAATGAAGCTTTGCAACCCTGCATACATGTTAGGAATGTCATTGATTAAATTACCAACCTGTTTCCAAATGGTTGGTACTAAACCAAAGATAGCCAGCAGCATCAAACCGACAAATAGCAAAATCACCAAAATTACGGAAACGGACCTAGGAAGCCCAAAACGGCGCAATTGCATTACTGGCCACTCAAGTAAATACGCCAGCACAATGGCCACAAGCAGCGGCGCAATCAAATGGCCGAAGAAATATATCGTTACAAAACCAAAAAACAGAATAGCAACCAGACTAACGGCATGAGGATCAGAAAAGCGTCTTTGATACCAACGAGTTACCATTTCAAACATTTAATCGAGTTCCTTAATTACTTTTAGCCAAAAATAGCCGGGTGACGTGTTCCACTGGCAACGAAAGCCATGAGCAGACAAATATTTTTCTATATCCTGTCCTGAGCTGACGTCGTTAAGCCAAATGTCTAATACCTCACCCAAAACCAATTGAACAGTGTGACGCTTCGCAAGTAATAAAGCCATCGGACAACGCTGCTGGCGTAAATCCAGAATATTTGGTTCCATTCTTCTGCTCAATGCTTAATATAGGCCTGCCATTGTATCGAGTTTTGACTGGCATGCCAGTGTTTATCGATACTCAAACACCGGCTGGCTTACTCTTCTCTCTCTACAATTTTTGGCCGTTATTTTGAGTTGGAAACCAATTCACACATTCAATGTCATACAGACAAGAAGATCACGGAATATCACTGACAAATATGAAGTTTAAACGCGCTCGATCCTTACTTTGCCTCTGTATTACTGTGGCGATAAACGCCCCTTCCTTGAGCTATGCCGACACCATCGAGCTACCGGACATTGGGACAGTAGCAGGTTCGACCTTGACGATTGATCAAGAGCTTATTTATGGTGATGCTTATATGCGCATGCTGCGTAACAGCCAGCCTATCGTCAATGATCCGGTGATCAACGAGTACATCGATAGCCTAGGGCATAAATTGGTTGCCAATGCCAACGATGTAAAAACGCCGTTCACCTTTTTTATGATCCGCGATCGCAATATCAATGCGTTTGCCTTCTTTGGCGGTTATGTTGCGTTGCACTCTGGGCTGTTTTTGCATGCACAAACAGAAAGCGAACTCGCTTCGGTTCTTTCGCACGAAATTGCCCACGTCACGCAGCGCCATTTAGCACGCAGTATGGAAGACCAAGCCAGACGCTCACCAGCAACAATCGCCGCATTGGCAGGCTCTTTGTTACTGGCCATTGCGGCACCTGAAGTGGGCATTGCCGCCATTACCGCCACCACCGCAGGCAGTATGCAAAGCCAAATAAACTATACGCGCAGTAATGAAAAAGAGGCTGACCGATTTGGTATTGCAACGCTAGCCAAAGCGGGGTTTGATGCCCAAGCCATGCCAAGGTTTTTTGGCCGCCTCGCTGATGAATATCGTTACGCTAGTAAACCGCCACCGATGTTACTAACCCATCCGCTGCCAGAAGATCGTATTACCGACAGCCGTGAGCGCGCCCAACACTACCCGCCTATGCGCCTTCAACCTTCGTTGGATTACCATTTAGCACGCTCGCGAATTGTTGCTCGCTATGCTGGGATTGATAATGAAGCCGCTCTTGATTGGTTTAAGCGTGCGGAGAAAAAAGAGAGTGCGACTCTCGCGCCAGCCTTCCAATATGGCAGAGCCTTGGTTTATCTCGATAGCAAGCAATTTGATAAATCAGAGGCGATTTTATCAAAGCTGGTTGCACAAGACCCAACAAACAATTTCTATCTTGATGCGATGGCCGATCTCGATATCGCTCTAAATCAAGCGGCCAAAGCCCAAACCTTGCTCGAGAAGGCGCTTAAACAGAAACCGAACAATCCAACCTTAACAATTAACTACGCCAACAGCTTATTAAAACAAGATAAATTGTCTGATGCCATTCGGGTATTGCAGCGCTACACCCATGACAACCCTAATGATACCAACGGCTGGCATTTGCTATCAGAAGCGAATATCGGCATTGGCAATAGCCAAGAAGATCTTGCTGCGCGGGCGGAGCTTCTAGCGCTCAAAGCCAATTGGAATAAAGCAATTCAATATTACACTCAAGCAAGTCAACTCGCCGAACTTGGCAGCTTAGAACAAGCTCGCTACGATGCACGCATTGACCAATTGATGGTGCAACGAGACCGATTCTTATCACTCCAATAATCACAATACAACGAGGAGAAGTTATGTCAGTCGTGATTTATCACAACCCTAAATGCTCAAAAAGTCGTGAAACTCTGGCACTGCTGGAAGACCGCCAGTTAAAGCCACAGATCATCAAATATTTAGACCAAGCGCCAACCATCGAACAGTTGAAAACCTTGTACGCTCAACTCGGGCTACAACAGGTTCGTGATATGATGCGCACCAAAGAAGATCTCTATAAAGAACTTGGCCTAAGTGATGATGCACTTACTGATGATCAACTATTTTCAGCCATGGCCGCGCACCCTAAGTTGATTGAGCGTCCCATTGTTGTCGCCAATGGTAAAGCGCGCCACGGCCGTCCACCAGAGCAAGTACTTGAGATTTTATGAGTATTAAAGTCGTCGTACTTTATTACAGCAGGCACGGTTCAACGCAAGCACTGGCAAGGCAAATCGCACGCGGAATTGAAGCACAAGGCGCGACAGCGCTCTTACGCACCGTTCCGGCGCTAGACAATCATGCAGAGCAAACGACCGATCCCTACCTGACTCTGGATGAGTTAAAGCAATGTGATGGTTTGGCTTTTGGCAGCCCAGTCTGGTTTGGCAATATGGCCGCGCCACTGAAGCATTTTTGGGACCAAACGACCCCTTTATGGATTAGCGGCGCATTAATTGATAAACCCGCTTGCGTGTTTACTTCTTCATCCTCTTTGCATGGCGGCCAAGAGAGTACGCAACAGAGTATGATGCTGCCACTGATGCATCATGGCATGTTAATCGTTGGCATCCCTTATTCAGAGCCTGCACTGCATACCACAACCTCTGGAGGCACGCCATATGGTGCAAGCCATGTCGCAACACACTCGCCACAACTCACTACGCACGAAAGTGAACTGGCTAAAAATTTAGGAAAACGGCTGGCAATGCTAGCCAGCCGATTAAAGGACAGATTATGACGGCAGAAATGATGCCAAGCACCAAGCAGTACCGATGGCTAGCTTTACTGAGTAACTTATCCCTAATTATATGGGTGGTTTTATGGCAATTCTCGCTCTCTCCTCACCCTCATCTTAATCATGTTGCATTGGCCATTGCATGGGTTATCCCACTGCTTTTACCATTACCGGGAATTTTGGCCGGAAAACCCTACACTCACGCCTGGGCCAACTTTGTTTTAATGCTCTACTTTCTACACGCATTGACGCTGATTTATGTTGATGGAGGGGAGCGCTGGTTAGCGGTAGTGGAACTGCTACTTACATTTGCCGCTTTTGTCGGTAATACCTTGTATGCTCGCCATCGCGGTAAAGAGCTCGGACTGAAACTCAAGCGTCTATCTGAAGTCGAAAAGCAAGAGAAAGCCAATTTTACCCACGATAATCAACCATAGAGTCAATCCATGACAGGATTGCCTATTCTTCTCATACAAAAAGAGCCCTGATGGGCTCTTTTTGATTATCTCAGTATTTGTTCAAGGGGTGACTGAGTACTTTACGCTTGCCACTCAAAAGAGAGCACTCGCTTCACTGGTTCAGTGATGGCCTGAGATAATGACGGTTCAGGTGTGACTTGCAAAGAGCCTGACTCCACAGCAGAATCATCAACCTCTGCTGCTGGGGTAAGCTGTGTTGGCACACTCTCTGGCTGTGGGTCGTCAATTTTAGCGACTTTGCCCATGCGTAGCACTTCTTGCTCAAACTCAGACTCTGAAGCCAACAAATGCACTTCGAAAGTAATTTCCTCACCTTGAATCTTGAGAATGTCCAAAGAAGCAACAGAGCTTAAGCGCTTCAACTTATTCTCCAAGGTAAAGAAATCCATTGCATCATCAATCGGGCTAAAACGAGCAAGCAGCGAAGAAGAGGATTCACTGGCCACGATAACCGAGCTCTTTCTTGCATAGTAATCACTCAATTGATCGACCATTTGTTCAATGGCATCATCACCAGACGCTTGACCAGACAGTGGCGCTTTCGTGGCTTGTGCCATTTGAGCGGCGGGTTGATCATACAGACTCCAACGCACACCATTACTTTGCACTCTAACCACCAATACAGCATCGGTTGGATAACGTTGGCTAGCCATACTGATAGGCTGCACGAAACCGCCCCACAAATCCGAGACTTCCACACCGGTAATATCATCAAAATCACCCACAGGCACTGTGATAGGCAAACCGCGAGTTTGAGTCGCGCCTTTAAGCTGTTTTAACGTACTCGTGTCAGAATGCTCCCAAGCGATACTGCGGTCATAACCTGACTCTTCAATCAACCAGACTAAAACATTAGCTCGGTTTTCAGGCCAAAATGGTAATTGAGCTTGAGTTAATAATGTGCGGATATGCGGTGCGCTAAACCCCATGACAATCGAAGATTGCGCCCCATTTTGACCATAACTGATTTGCGCTAAATATTGCGAATTCTGCCTTAAGGCTTTTTTAATCACCTCATTGTTCACCGCATTCCTATCACCCGAAGCTCGAACAATCACTTCGCTCATCCCTTTGATACGAGCATTCGCGTCGGCATTGTCTTGCTGTTGATCAATCACGACTTCGGTATGGTATAAGTCGACCTTGGTTAAGGCATAAGCAGGGAGAGTGAGTAAGCTCATCACCAACATAGCTAAATAGCGCATACTGTTCCTATGATCTGTTTTGTGAACGTCGATGATAAGCAACTATCCGGTCCGCGGCAAGGAATCCACGGCAGAGTTCGGTGATAATTTCATCAACATTTGTGACTTTATTTGATCTAGTTTCAATGGCAATCGTTTGCAAAAGTGATAGAATCCCGCGAATTTTTATTTTGCTTCAGGGAAATCATGATGAAAAATGCCATCCAAGGCGCACAGATGCTCTTCGTCGCATTTGGTGCGCTGGTTCTTGTCCCACTGTTAACTGGGCTTGATCCTAACGTTGCACTATTTGGCGCCGGTGTCGGTACCCTTTTATTCCAACTTATTACTCGCCGCTCAGTCCCCATCTTTCTTGCTTCTTCTTTTGCCTTTATTGCACCGATTATGTTTGGCATCCAAACTTGGGGCGTTGCCTCGACGATGGGCGGTTTAGTGGCCGCTGGTTTTGTCTACATACTACTGGGAGCGATCATCAAAGTCCGTGGCGTAGAAATCATCCACAAAATTTTACCTCCTGTAGTCGTTGGCCCGGTGATCATGGTGATTGGCTTAGGCCTTGCGCCTGTTGCTGTAAACATGGCGCTAGGTAAAACTGGAGATGGTTCGGTACAACTGATTAGCTCAGATGTAGCGATGTGGATCTCTTGCGTTTCACTGTTAACCACCATCACGATTAGCGTTTTTGCCAAAGGTTTTCTCAAACTGTTGCCGATCTGCGGCGGTATTTTTGCAGGCTATCTTTTGGGCCTCTATTTTGGTGTAGTGGATTTTACTCCTGTTACGCAAGCGGCTTGGCTGTCAATGCCGAACTTCACTTTCCCTGAGTTCAACATCAACGCGATCTTGTTCATGATCCCGGTTGCAATTGCTCCGGCAGTCGAACACGTGGGCGATATGCTCGCGATCTCAAACGTCACTGGAAAAGATTACATCAAGAAACCTGGGCTACATCGCACCATTGCGGGTGACGGTGTTGCCACCATCGCAGCCTCGATGCTGGGTGCGCCACCAAACACTACGTACAGCGAAGTGACGGGTGCCGTAATGCTGACGAAAGCCTTTAATCCAGTAATCATGACTTGGGCTGCGATCACCGCGATTGTATTAGCATTGGTTGGTAAGCTGGGCGCGCTACTACAAACCATTCCAATTCCCGTAATGGGCGGCATTATGATTTTGCTGTTCGGTTCAATTGCAACGGTTGGCCTAAACACACTGATTAAAAATTATGTCGATCTTCACAAGTCTCGTAACTTAGTGATTGTGGCAGTGACATTAGTGTTTGGTATCGGCGGCATGGCCTTTGGTATCGGAGAGTTTAGCCTACAAGGTGTCAGCTTATGCGGTATCGTAGCCATTATTCTAAACTTGATCCTTCCTAATGACTTAGGAGAAAACCATGTGGTGGATAACGCCCAGATGGAAGAAGAGATCAAACTGAAGAACTAATTTTGCCAGTCAATCCGGCCTCAATCGAGGCCGGATTTTCATTCTCTATTCTTGACACAATTCAACAAACTCACCTCGCGTTAATAACGCAAGATCGCTCGGTGCCAATTCAATCTCTAAACCGCGCTTACCTGCACTGACACAGATGGTCGATTGATCTTCTGCGCTGAGATGAATGAAGGTCGGTAGTGCTTTTTTCTGCCCAAGTGGGCTAATGCCGCCGACCACATAACCCGTGGTTTTTTGCGCTATGTCTGGATTAGCCATTTCCGCTTTTTTCGACTTAGCCGCTTTGGCCGCACGCTTTAAGTTTAATTTTTGATCAACAGGAATAATCGCGACAGCGAGATTTTTCGGCTCGCCATTTAAGCAAAACAGCAGTGTTTTAAACACTTTTTTCGGATCTTGTCCCAAAACCTCAGCCGCTTCTAAACCATAACTGCTGTGATTAGGATCATGTTGATATTGATGGAGAGTATGAGGAATTTTTTTCTTTTTCGCCAAATCAATCGCAGGTGTCATCGTGCTTATCTCAAAGTAACCGTTAGTGCCAATAAAAAAGCGATGCCTAAGCACCGCCTTTAGTTAAAATGATTGCTCACAATGAGTCAAACTCTTTATCGCGCTATCACTTATAGACAATTTCGCCCGCTGGCGCATATTGGTTCACATCAATTGGACTGTGTGCTTCGAGGTAATCTTTCAATACTTCCGCGTCCACAAACCCCGTATTCACATAACCTGGATGATCGGAGATTTTTGGATAACCATCACCACCTGCTGCATTGTAGCTAGGCACGGTGAAGCGATACGTTTCATCCAAACGGAGCTGCTTATCACCAATAAAGACGTTCGATACCTTACCATTGGCCACTGTCATCGAAATCCCCGCGAATTGTACATAAGCGCCAGAATCAACAGGTTTGGTCGCCACTTCATTGAGGTAATCCAACACTTCAGCCCCGGTCATATCGGTATAAGTGAGAATATTGGCAAAAGGTTGTACTTTGAGCACATCTTTATAAGTGATTTTTCCTGCATCAATCGAATCACGCACGCCACCAGAATTCATTACCGCAAAGTCGGCTTTTGCGCGTTCCATATGAGAAAGTGCAATCAAACGACCTAAATTGGTTTGTTGGAAACGCACAACGTTGCGATCCCCTTCTAACTTGCCATTACTTTGTGCAATGACCACATTCAGTTTCGCTTGGCCTTGTTCTTGATATGGACGCAAGAAGCTAAGCATTTCTGAATCTTCAGCGATTTGATCTTGAATCAGTACGCGCTTACTCTCGCCATTCACGTTCACTTTTTTCTTCAGGTTTACGGGGATCAGGTTGTAGCTCACCATGTTCAGTTCACCATTACGGAATTCATAATCCGCACGGCCAACATACTTACCCCATTCATGCGCTTGCACTATGTAAGTACCGTTTTGCATATCAGGCTTACATTCATCTCCCGGATGGAAGTTTTTCTTCACCACATTAGGGCCTTCCATGCAGACGGGCTCTTGAGAGTGGCCGCCGACGATCATATCGAGAGAACCTTCATCCAAGTATCGTGCAAGCGCAACATCACCCGGTGCATTCACACCACGTTGACCATTTTCATAATGGCCCATGTGGGTAACGGCAAAAATAAGGTCCGGCTTTTCCGTTTTCTCAATTTCTGCGATCAGTTTTTTCGCTTCTTCTTTTGGATCTCTAAACTCAATACCACCAATATATTCAGGGTTGCCGATTTTAGCGGTATCTTCAGTCGTTAAACCGATAACCGCTATTTTCACGCCCTGTTTATCAAACATTTGGTAGGCTTGGAATAGACGTTTTCCGGTCGCTTTATCGTAAATGTTGGCCGACAGCATTGGGAAATTCGCCCACTCTTTTTGCTTAAACAGCACCTCGAGCGGGTTATCGAATTCATGGTTACCTAACGCCATCGCATCATAACCAATCTTGCTCATGCCTTTAAAATCAGGCTCTGCATCTTGCAGATCAGATTCAGGAACTCCGGTATTAATATCGCCACCAGAAAGAAGCAGTACGCTGCCGCCTTCAGCTTCAATATCAGATCGAAGATCGTCGATCAGCGTTTTACGTGCCGCCATACCATACTCGCCATATTTGTTTTGCCAGAAACGACCGTGGTGGTCATTAGTGTGTAACACGGTGAGTTTATAAGTCGTATCTTCTTTCCACTCATGAGTGGGTTGAGTTGCGCAACCCATAAGAGCTGTAAGAATGGCCGCGCTGAGCGCTGTTTTTAGAATAAGACGTTGTTTCATTATCATACCTTTGAACTTGAAAAATCCACTGCTTGTGAGGGGGAGGCTATGGTCAACGTTGCAAACACAAAATCAAGCCATACCAATAAACTTGACCCAGTTTAAATTAACATCTCAAAGGTGACAGATTGATTTCATATTTATGTAGAATTGATCACTATAAAATCAATTCAAAAATGTAACGGTTGCCACAGGTTACACGTGAAATTTTAATGGATCACAGGCAATCGTTTTCTTTCCTAAACACGAAAAAATAAGGAAAAGTGAGCACTTAGACAAGATAAACAGGTTTGGGAAACATTCGATAAAATTTGACCACCTTACGGTGGCCAAATTATGAGTGGTAGATCCAACAAAAAATCAGCGGATATCGATATGAGCAAAGCTCTTGATCAAATCATCTAACGCTTTCATTTGTGCAAGGAAAGGTTCAAGTTTATCCAAAGGCAGTGCCGATGGACCATCGCAACGCGCTTTATCTGGGTTTGGATGCGCTTCAATAAAAAGGCCCGCAATCCCGGCAGCAAGACCTGATTTTGCTAACTCAACTGTCTGTTCACGACGCCCACCAGAAGCTGCGCCAGAAGGGTCGCGCATTTGCAGTGAATGGGTCACATCAAAAATAATTGGGCTGCCGTTTGATACTTTTTTCATCACACCAAAACCCAACATATCAACGACCAGATTATCATAGCCATGGCAAGCACCACGTTCACACAAAATCACTTTGTCGTTGCCGCACTCTGCAAATTTTTCCACGATATTGCCCACTTGGCCAGGGCTCATAAATTGTGGTTTTTTCACGTTGATCACTGCACCTGTTTTCGCCATCGCTTCGACAAGGTCAGTTTGACGAGCAAGAAACGCTGGCAGTTGAATCACATCAACCACCTCAGACACAGGCTGAGCTTGAGCTTCCGTGTGCACGTCAGTGATGATTTTGACGCCAAAGGTCTCTTTTAGCTCTTGGAAAATTTTCATCCCCTCTTCCAAGCCAGGGCCACGATAAGAGTGAACAGAGCTGCGGTTGGCTTTATCAAAAGAAGCTTTAAACACATAAGGGATACCGAGTTTATCGGTCACTTTCACGTAATGCTCACAGATTTGCATCGCTAAATCACGGGATTCAAGGACGTTCATTCCAGCAAACAGAGTAAACGGTTTGTCGTTAGCAACGGGAATATCACCCACGTGGACGATTTTTTGTTCCATTTTATTCTCTCTCATTTAGCGGTTAATGCAGCGTAATAGCTTCAAAGCTTAATGCATTAACTTGATTTTTTAATAACTCAGCCGCCGGATCATTCGGACAATGATCAATAAAGTATTGATAATCGGATAAGGCAATTTGGTGACAATCCAGTTGCTGATAGATAAAGCCGCGATCGCGGATCTCATACGGATCATCAGGAACAAAAGTCAGCGCTAAATCAGTACAACGCAGCGCTAAGGTATAACGCTCTTCTCTTAATAGTGCGCTCTTTAGTAGTGCCAGCCAACGACCGATCACCGTCGGATTATCTGTCACTTCCAAATGACTCGATTTCAGCTTAGACAAGACCCCTTTATGCCCAACTAACCACGCTTGCAGTATATGTAATGAGACGGTTTCACCAGTAAAAGGGTTAATATAAATCGGTGATTCATCGCACCAATGCAACTGCAATAAAAACTGTGTGGGAAAGGTAATACCTTGTAAAGGAAAGCCTAGCTTGCGCGCAAAATAGAGCAACAGCGCACCTAAACTGACGGGAATACCTTTGCGGTGCTGCAACACTTTATCGATGAAGGCATTACGTGAATCAAAATAAGCCTCTCTGTCACCGCGAAAACCCCATTGTTGGTAAAACAGACGCAACAACGCTTCGAAACGCTGTTTTTCATCCTGCTCATTAGCTAACTCGTGTTTTGCTTGTGTAAGTAAACGGGCCAACTCTTGGCGTGCCCATTCATCCTCAGTTTCAGGATTGATGGCCTTGTTTAAGATCAGCGCCCCTTCCACCAATTCCATTGCATCAAAATCTTCATCGAACCATTCAAACATAATGCCGCTCGGATGCTGTTAGCCTAAAAACATAGCCGTTTTTACGATGGCGATTTTTCCCGCCATAGCAAGCCAACCTAATGCGCCCAAAAAAGCAAAGGTACGCAACAGCTTATTCCGACCCAGTTTGAGCGCAAAGAAGCCCAGTGCAATGTACGCCATCACACAGGTCAGCTTCTCAGTTAACCAAGGTGCGGCTGGGGTAAATGGGATAAAACCAGACATCACAATCAACGCGATACCCGATAACAACAACAACGAATCGTTAATATGAGGAAAACGTTTCAAAAAAGGGTGTTGCAGCCATTTGGAATCCATCATCATCAAGGCATAACGTACCGACAACAATAGTGCACTGATCGCAATGGTCAGTAGATGAAAATGTTTTAATCCTTCGTACATGATGCTCTCTCTTCTGAGTGCGAATATTGACCCAGTGTCACCCGGTCATTACCCGCATAATCCTTTTCTGTCACTACGTGGTGATAGCCGAGTGACTCAAATAACGCTCTGACTGCCGCCCCTTGATCATAACCATGTTCAAACAGCAGCCAGCCTTGTTGCTGCAAATAGTGACGCGCATTCTCTGCAATGTGTTTAATGTCAGCCAAGCCTTTGTCTTTGGCCACCAGCGCACTTAAAGGCTCAAAACGTACATCCCCCTGCGTGAGATGGGGATCATTTTCTTCAATATACGGTGGATTGGAGACAATTAAAGCAAACTTTGTACCGAGCTTTAAAGGTTCAAACCAACTGCCTTGTAAAAATGTGACATTGGTAATAGTTAAACGCTGCGCGTTTTCCAACGCTAAAGCTTGCGCTTCTGGGCGTAAGTCGATACCAACCACATGACGTTCAGGTAGCTCGGACGCTAGCGCTAATGCGATTGCGCCAGTTCCTGTGCCTAAGTCCAAAATATCCCCTGGCGTCTGCTGGCTTTTTTCTAACGCAATTTCAACCAAGCGTTCAGTATCCGGCCGAGGAATTAATGTCGAAGGCGAAACTTTCAGTGGCAGCGACCAAAACTCACGTTCCCCGACCAAATAGGCCACAGGCTCCCCCGTCACTCGACGCGTAATCAACGAGCAAAATTGCCGCGACTGCGTTTCGCTTAAGGTCTTTTCAGGCCAAGTCAGCAGATAAGAACGTGGTTTATCCAGTACATGGCAAAGCAGCACCGCTGCATCCACAGAAGGCGAATCACTGCCGCCTTCTTGGAGTTGAGCAATCGCGGCTTTCAACGCATCATCAATACGAGATAACGTCATGGGATCAGTGTTGATCGGCAAGAGCGGCAAGTTGGTCTGCTTGATATTCTTGAATGATTGGATCAATCAAGCTTTGCAGATCCCCTTCCATCACTTCATTAAGACGATAGATGGTTAAGTTAATACGATGATCGGAAACGCGACCTTGCGGATAGTTGTAAGTACGAATACGGTCGCTACGATCACCAGAACCCAGTAGGTTACGACGAGTATCGGACACTTCGGCTGCGCGCTTCGCTTCTTCCGCTTGTGCAATACGAGCGGCCAATACGGCCATCGCTTTGGCTTTGTTTTTGTGCTGTGAACGCTCGTCCTGACACTCAACTACCGTGCCTGTTGGCAAGTGGGTAATACGGATCGCAGAGTCGGTGGTGTTTACGTGCTGACCACCCGCGCCCGATGAGCGGAAAGTATCAATTTTCAGATCGCTAGCTTTAATTTCTGGAATTTCTGCTTCAGGAATTTCGGGCATGATCGCGACGGTACAAGCGGAAGTATGCACACGACCTTGAGATTCCGTGGCCGGAACACGCTGTACGCGGTGACCGCCTGATTCAAACTTAAGCACACCGTAAGCGCCATCACCACTCACTTTAGCAATCACTTCTTTATAGCCGCCATGCTCAGCATAGCTAGCGGACATAATTTCGATACGCCAACTCATCTTCTCAGCATAACGGCTGTACATACGGAACAGATCGCCAGCAAAAATACCCGCCTCATCACCGCCCGCCCCTGCACGAATTTCTAAGAAGCAGTTGCGATCATCGTTCGGATCTTTTGGTAGCAGCAGAATTTGCAATTCATCAGTGAGACGTTCGATCGTCGCTTTGGCTATTTTGATTTCCTCTTGAGCCATCTCACGCATCTCGGCGTCTTCTTCTTTGGTCATCTCTTCCGCGGCAACCAAATCCTCTTGCGCTTGTTGGTAAGCTTGGAAGCATTTGGTTACTTCCTCAAGCTGAGAGTACTCTTTTGACAAAGTACGGAATTTGTTTTGATCACTAATTACGGTAGGCTCGCCAAGCAGGCGCTGAACCTCTTCGTAACGCTCAACAAGGGATTCAAGCTTAACTAAAATCGACGCTTTCATAGTTTCTTCTTTAATTCGGAGTGACGGATATTATCGAGGGTCGTCAAGACCCAAACTTTGTCTAATCACGGCCAATTTAGCCGGTTCACCTAACTCGGCAGCGCTTTGCAATGCTCGGGTTGGTGTGTGGATCAATCGATTGGTGAGTTTGTTACTTAACTCAAGTAACACTTTTTCAGGATCGCCCCCTGCAGCCAGTGCCTGCAAGCTTTTGCTGAGCAATTCTTGACGAATTTCGTTGGCCGATTGACGGTATTCTCGGATGCTGTCTACCGCTTGCAAGGAGCGCATCCAGCTCATAAAGGCTGCGCTCTCTTCACTGACAATCGCTTCAGCTTGAATGGCTTCAACTTTACGCTGTTCCATATTGCTGTCTACAATCGACTGAAGATCATCAACCGTATACAGATAGGCATCGTTTAAATCCCCGACCTGCGATTCAATATCACGAGGCACGGCAATATCAATCAATAACATGGGTTGATGGCGACGCACTTTAATCGCACTTTCTACCATCCCTTTGCCAATAATCGGCAGTGGGCTGGCGGTTGAACTGATGACGATATCCGCGTGGGCGAGATAGTCAGGGATCTCATTGAGTGCAATCACTTCAGCATCAAACTGCTGTGCAAGCCCCATCGCTCGCTCGCGGGTTCGGTTGGCAACTATCATGCGTTTACATCGATGGCTGGCTAAATGCTTCGCAACCAGTTCGATGGTTTCACCCGCTCCAACCAACATTACCGTTGAATCAGAGAGTGATTCAAAGATCTGCTTTGCCAACGTACAAGCAGCATAAGCTACAGATACCGCACTGCCGCCTATTTCGGTTTCGGTGCGCACACGTTTAGCTACCGAGAATGCTTTTTGAAACAGTTTTTCAATCGCTGAATCAGCCGCGTTATGCTCGCGAGCATCCGCATAGGCTTGTTTCACCTGCCCTAAAATTTGCGGCTCACCCAATACCAGTGAATCCAGACCACAAGCCACTCGCATCAAATGACGAATAGCGGCTTGTTCTTCGTGTACATACAAACTCGGTTTAAGATCTTCAGGATTCACATGATGGAACTGAGACAACCAATCGATTAACTTACTTTTGCTCGATGATTTTACATCACAATAAATTTCCGTGCGATTACAGGTAGAGACAATAACGCTACCTTGAACGCTGGAACTGGACGCAAGTTGTCGCAAGGCTTCTGATAATTTATCAGGACCAAACGCCACTTTCTCTCGCAGTTCTACCGACGCTGTATTGTGATTTATTCCAATAGCAAGCAAGGACATCTATAGAGGTTTCTCGGTTCAGGAAATGTAAATAGGAGCAGAATTTTACTTGATGCCCTGTTTTAATGAAAGGGCAACAGGGATTTGTTTTCCCGACTTCGTGATATCAATGATATAGTGAGGCGTTTTTACGGCCTTCACTGTGTAAATAATGGGCAGATATGACACGCGCAAATAGACTGATTTTAACTCTCCTCACTCTGCTAACACTCTTTGGTTGCACAAACTTACCCTCAACAAGGGTCGAGAGCGTCGGCTGGCAGCAACACCAACAGCAATTGCAAACGATCCGCGAGTACCAAGCCAGCGGAAAACTCGGCTATATATCACCACAACAGCGTCAATCCCTCAATTTTCATTGGCAAAAAAACGCCGACCATAGCCAGCTTCGTCTCTCAACATTTTTAGGGCAGACCGTTTTAAATCTCTCCATCTCGCCTCAGGGCGCCCAGGTCAAAACGTATGATGATCAAATTATCGATGCGCAGAATGCGGATGCTTTAGTTTACGAGTTAACTGGGTTATCGATCCCCATTGAGCAGCTACAAGATTGGCTGCTTGGGCTACCAACCGAGGCGGATGGTTTTCAATTGAATCAAAATAATTTGTTGGCATCGTTAGATAAACAGCTAGGGCTTAGCCGCTGGCACTTGGAATATTTGAACTACCAAGCTTATCCCTTCGTCTCAACATCCGCTTCTTCCACTTCAGTGCCACTTCCGGCCAAACTGAAGCTGACTCAAGATCAAGTTTCATTAAACCTCGTCATTTCAAAGTGGACCCTAACGCCATGATTTGTACCCCAACCCACTGGCCATCACCTGCTAAGCTCAACCTGTTTCTGTATATCACCGGGCAAAGAGCCGACGGGTATCATGAATTACAGACACTGTTTCAATTTCTCGATTTTGGTGATGAGTTAACCATTACCGCCAATCAGTCTGGCGAAATAACTCTCACACCAGCCATTGCTGGCGTTGCGCTACAAGACAACTTGATTTGGAAAGCGGCCATCGCCTTACAAAAGGCAAGTGGATGCCGCTATGGCGCGAGCATTGAATTAAATAAAGTTTTGCCAATGGGCGGTGGCATCGGTGGCGGCTCTTCCAATGCTGCAACCGTGCTTGTTGCGCTGAACTACTTATGGCAAACCAATCTAACACAGCAAGAACTCGCTACGCTCGGTTTAACACTCGGGGCGGATGTTCCCGTTTTTGTCCATGGCTTTGCCGCATTTGCTGAAGGCGTAGGTGAAAAACTGACCCAAACCGAACCAAAGCAAAAATGGTATTTGGTGGTTCGGCCTAATGTGAGCATTGCAACGAAAGATATTTTCACTCATCCCCAATTGATAAGGAACACGCCAAAACGAGCGCTAGCAACGCTTCTCGAACACCCTTACGAAAACGATTGCGAAAAAATTGTCCGAATGCTGTACCCAGAGGTTGATAAGCAACTTTCATGGCTGCTACAATACGCGCCGTCAAGATTGACTGGGACGGGATCTTGCGTTTTTGCCGAATTTTCTAGCAAAGTAGAAGCGGAAGCTGTCCTTGCCAAGCTCCCTGACACAGTCTTCGCGTTTGTCGCCTTAGGGTGTAACATTTCGCCACTGAAAAAGACTCTGGCTGAATACCAATTCGCCAACACCCGACCTATTTAAAAACTGGACGCAACCCTGAGGTTTCCACCGTGCCTGATATGAAGCTATTTGCTGGTAACGCCACACCTGAACTAGCCCAACGTATTGCTGAACGTCTATACATCTCTCTTGGTGATGCTACTGTTTCTCGTTTCTCCGACGGTGAAGTTGCAGTGCAAATCAACGAAAATGTTCGTGGTAGCGATGTATTTATTATTCAATCTACTTGTGCTCCTACTAATGACAACTTAATGGAATTAGTAGTGATGATTGATGCAATGCGCCGTGCTTCAGCAGGCCGTATTACTGCTGTCATCCCATATTTTGGTTATGCCCGTCAAGACCGCCGAGTGCGCTCTGCTCGTGTACCGATTACTGCAAAAGTTGTTGCAGATTTCCTTTCAAACGTTGGTGTTGACCGCGTTTTGACCATCGACCTTCACGCAGAACAAATCCAAGGCTTCTTTGACGTCCCAGTAGATAACATCTTTGGTACGCCGGTGTTGCTTGAAGATATGAAAGCGCGTGGGTTAGAAGATCCTGTTGTGGTTTCACCTGACCTTGGTGGCGTGGTTCGTGCTCGTGCGACTGCAAAAGCATTAGGTGATATCGACATCGCAATCGTTGATAAACGTCGTCCACGCGCCAACGTGTCTGAAGTTATGAACCTGATTGGCGATGTTGATGGTCGCGATTGTGTGATCGTCGATGACATGATCGACACTGGCGGCACTTTGTGTAAAGCCGCTGAAGCGTTGAAAGAACGTGGTGCAAAACGTGTGTTTGCTTACGCAACGCACGCGGTATTCTCAGGTAACGCAGCGAAAAATATCAAAAACTCAGTACTAGACCAAGTTATCGTCACAGACTCGATCACCCTATCTAAAGAGATGGCGGCAACCGGCAAAGTGACACAATTAACCTTGTCTAGCATGCTTGCTGAAGCGATTCGTCGCATTAGCAACGAAGAGTCTATTTCTGCCATGTTTAATTAAAACTCAGTTTATTTACTGATTTTTAAATGCTTTTAAAGCACTTCATTGAAAAATGAGGTGCTTTTTCCTTTGTTATTTTAGCGCCTCGCACCCTTTCCCTTTTGTGTGCTATCATACCGCGCTTTTGATATTGCAAAGAGATCCTAACCTTGAGCCAACCAATCAAACTTCTTGTCGGGCTAGCGAACCCTGGCCCTGAGTACGCCAAAACGAGGCACAATGCCGGCGCTTGGGTAGTAGAAGAATTAGCCCGAGTTCATAACGTCACCTTGAAAAACGAAGCCAAATTCTTCGGTTTCACCGGACGTATCGTGGTTAATGGTGAAGATCTGCGTTTATTGATCCCAACAACTTTTATGAATTTATCCGGTAAAGCCGTGGCGGCCATCGCCAAGTTTTACCAGATAAAACCAGAAGAGATCATGGTGGCACATGATGAACTAGACTTACCTCCCGGGGTAGCTAAGTTCAAAATGGGCGGTGGTCATGGCGGGCATAATGGCCTTAAAGACACCATCAGCAAACTCGGCAATAACAAAGAATTCTACCGCCTGCGGATTGGTATCGGCCATCCGGGGCACAAAGATAAAGTAGCAGGCTATGTTTTAGGTAAAGCACCCGCCAAAGAGCAAGAGTGCCTAGATGCCGCGGTTGACGAATCGGTTCGTTGCTTCGACATTTTACTAAAAGATGGTCTAACTAAAGCACAAAATCGCTTACATACGTTCAAAGCTGAATAAGGTTACAGTCATGGGTTTTAAATGTGGCATCGTGGGTTTACCAAATGTGGGTAAATCAACATTATTTAATGCACTAACTAAAGCGGGCATCGAAGCAGCAAACTTCCCGTTTTGCACTATCGAACCAAACACGGGTGTGGTTCCTGTTCCAGACCTTCGTCTCGATGCGTTAGCAGAAATTGTAAACCCTCAACGTATCCTTCCGACGACAATGGAATTTGTCGATATCGCAGGCCTAGTGGCTGGCGCGTCAAAAGGTGAAGGTTTAGGCAACAAATTCCTTGCCAATATCCGTGAAACAGATGCGATTGGTCACGTTGTTCGCTGCTTCGAGAACGAAAATATCGTTCACGTAGCAGGCAAAGTATCGCCAATTGAAGATATTGAAGTAATCAATCTAGAGCTTGCCCTTGCCGACCTTGATAGCTGTGAACGCGCCATTCAACGTCAAGCAAAACGTGCCAAAGGTGGCGATAAAGACGCTAAATTTGAAATCACCGTATTAGAGAAGCTACTCCCTGTCTTAACGGAAGGTGGTATGGCTCGCACGGTTGAACTCTCAAAAGAAGAGCTAGCCGCCGTAGATTATCTCAACTTCTTAACGTTGAAACCAACCATGTATATCGCCAACGTGAGCGAAGATGGCTTTGAAAATAACCCGTACCTTGATGCTGTCAGAGAGTTTGCAGAAAAAGAGAACAATTCTGTGGTTGCTGTTTGCGCAGCTATTGAAGCTGAACTATCTGAACTTGAAGAAGAAGATCGCGCCGAGTTTTTAGCCGATTTAGGCATTGAAGAACCCGGTCTAAACCGCGTGATTCGTACCGGTTACGAACTGCTAACGCTACAAACCTACTTCACCGCTGGCGTAAAAGAAGTGCGTGCCTGGACGATTCCGGTCGGTGCGACGGCTCCGCAAGCGGCGGGTAAAATCCATACCGACTTTGAACGTGGTTTCATTCGCGCTGAAGTTGTGGGTTACGATGATTTCATTCAATATCGCGGCGAAAATGGAGCCAAAGAAGCGGGCAAATGGCGCTTGGAAGGTAAAGAATACATCGTAAAAGATGGCGATGTTATCCACTTCCGCTTCAACGTGTAAATAACTCGTTAATCAGCTATTAATACACCATTAAAGCCGACAGATTCTGTTGGCTTTTTTGTTTTTTTCTCAAAATCAACCTTAGCGACAAGCAAGGAAAAATCAATAAGCTTAATGATTTATTAACCGTTTTTGATCACAAACACGTCTCTTTGTTCAAAAAAAGTTCGAACGGTTGGTTTCAAAGAATTTATTCAAAAAAACTATTGACGCTCTAGAGCCATATCCGCATAATGCGCTCCGTTCTCGACATTAAGGCAAACTTAAAGAGAGAATAAAAATGGCTACGTAGCTCAGTTGGTTAGAGCACATCACTCATAATGATGGGGTCACAGGTTCGAATCCCGTC
This sequence comes from Vibrio sp. 2-2(8), assembly GCF_963888495.1. Lineage (NCBI taxonomy): Bacteria > Pseudomonadati > Pseudomonadota > Gammaproteobacteria > Vibrionales > Vibrionaceae > Vibrio > Vibrio sp. 2-2(8). The sequence continues at coordinate 365,858 of NZ_CAWPJM010000011.1, forward strand.
GTAGCCACCATTTCCTAAGTATTTTTCTTATAAAAATATTTAGGAAAGTTGCGGAAATGGCGAAATTGGTAGACGCACCAGATTTAGGTTCTGGCGCCGCAAGGTGTGAGAGTTCAAGTCTCTCTTTCCGCACCATTATTTAGATGAGCAATCATCTTGTAGGGCTATCGCCAAGCGGTAAGGCAGCGGCTTTTGATGCCGCCATCCCCTGGTTCGAATCCAGGTAGCCCTGCCAATATTGAGATGACTAGCGAATAAACTGGTCATAACAACGATTCAATGAATACCAATATTCACTGAATCTACAGGTTAAGTTGCGGAAGTGGCGAAATTGGTAGACGCACCAGATTTAGGTTCTGGCGCCGCAAGGTGTGAGAGTTCAAGTCTCTCCTTCCGCACCATTATTTGGATGAGCAATCATCTTGTAGGGCTATCGCCAAGCGGTAAGGCAGCGGCTTTTGATGCCGCCATCCCCTGGTTCGAATCCAGGTAGCCCTGCCATTATTCAAATGGGTCAGTGTTTAAAAAACCATTGGCACATGAGTGTGGATTGTATTATATTGTCTCGCTCAAAAAGATGGCTACGTAGCTCAGCTGGTTAGAGCACATCACTCATAATGATGGGGTCACAGGTTCAAATCCCGTCGTAGCCACCATAATTTAGTTGTTAGCGAAGGTTGGCAACACATAGATATCGAGCTGCGGAAGTGGCGAAATTGGTAGACGCACCAGATTTAGGTTCTGGCGCCGTAAGGTGTGAGAGTTCAAGTCTCTCCTTCCGCACCATCTCGATAACTAAAAATTTGCGGAAATGGCGAAATTGGTAGACGCACCAGATTTAGGTTCTGGCGCCGCAAGGTGTGAGAGTTCAAGTCTCTCTTTCCGCACCATATTTAGATGAGCAATCATCCTGTAGGGCTATCGCCAAGCGGTAAGGCAGCGGCTTTTGATGCCGCCATTCCCTGGTTCGAATCCAGGTAGCCCTGCCATATTTCATATGGCTAGCGATAAGCTACCCATAACAACGATAAATTGAGCAACCAGTCCTCAGTTTATCTACAGCATAAGTTGCGGAAGTGGCGAAATTGGTAGACGCACCAGATTTAGGTTCTGGCGCCGTAAGGTGTGAGAGTTCAAGTCTCTCCTTCCGCACCATTATTTAGATGAGCAATCATCTCGTAGGGCTATCGCCAAGCGGTAAGGCAGCGGCTTTTGATGCCGCCATTCCCTGGTTCGAATCCAGGTAGCCCTGCCATATTTCATATGGCTAGCGATAAGCTACCCATAACAACGATAAATTGAGTAACCAATCCTCAGTTTATCTACGGCATAAGTTGCGGAAGTGGCGAAATTGGTAGACGCACCAGATTTAGGTTCTGGCGCCGTAAGGTGTGAGAGTTCAAGTCTCTCCTTCCGCACCATTATTTAGATGAGCAATCATCTTGTAGGGCTATCGCCAAGCGGTAAGGCAGCGGCTTTTGATGCCGCCATTCCCTGGTTCGAATCCAGGTAGCCCTGCCATTATTTGTAGGGTTAGCGATAAGCTGACCGTAAAAAGATAAGCTGAATCAATAACATTCGGTTTATTTAAAGAATACGCTGCGGAAATGGCGAAATTGGTAGACGCACCAGATTTAGGTTCTGGCGCCGCAAGGTGTGAGAGTTCAAGTCTCTCTTTCCGCACCATGATTTAAGATTGTCAAATGGCTACGTAGCTCAGTTGGTTAGAGCACATCACTCATAATGATGGGGTCACAGGTTCGAATCCCGTCGTAGCCACCATTTACAACGATAGTTTGAATAACCAATGTTCAATCTATCTACAGTACAAGTTGCGGAAGTGGCGAAATTGGTAGACGCACCAGATTTAGGTTCTGGCGCCGCAAGGTGTGAGAGTTCAAGTCTCTCCTTCCGCACCATCAATTCAAACCCAGCTTAGGCTGGGTTTTGTTTTATTAGCCTCATAACAATATATCCTTTCCTCCCGTTTTAACCGTTGATTCATTTTTCAGATCCATTATTTGATCACGTGAAAAGTGAGGCATAAAAAAATCCAGCCGAAGCTGGATTTTTAATTTAAAAGTTAACGACTTAACCAAGCAAACCAAGAGCAGCATTAGGCGCTTGTTTAGCTTGTGCCAACACTGAGCTTGATGCTTGAGAAAGGATCTGCGATTTAGTCAAGGCAGTGGTTTCTTTCGCAAAATCAGTGTCTTTGATTCGGCTCTTAGAAGCATTTACGTTTTCGTTGATGTTATCTAAGTTGTTAATCGCATGGTTGAAACGGTTTTGGAATGCACCCAGTTGAGCACGATGGCTGTCTACAAATTGCAGTGCCGCATCAACAATGGCAACTGATTCTTGCGAACCACCTACAGAGGTGACATCAATGGTATCGACTGTCACATCTTTTGCAGCTTGGAAACTCAGTTCACCCGCTAAGCTGCCACCAAAGGTTGCTACACCATCAATACGGTTGCTATCAGTAAAGATTTGCAGTTTGCCTTCATCGTCAACAGAAGCTTTTAACATGTCGGTTTGACCATTGATGTAAGTGGCCAACTCTTCGATGTCATCGCCATCTTTTGCACTTAGGTTGATGGTTTGCTCGCCAGTACGTTTGTCAGTCAACGTAATGGTAAGGTCATTAGCACCCGCTTTAACGGTCCAATCTTTATCTTGTCCATTTGCCGCTTGGTAACTCTTACCGCCCATCATTGCGTTGTCGCTGCGCATATTATTTAGGCTTAGCATGACCGCTTCACCGTTATCCGCACCGATTTGGAATGATTTCGTCTCAAAAGTACCATTGAGCAACTTATTACCACCAAACGATGTAGTTTCAGCAATACGGTTGAGTTCGTCATTCAGCGCGGTGATCTCTTCTTGAATCGCTACGCGGTCGGATTTCGAGTTCGAACCATTTGACGATTGTAGAGATAAGTCACGCATACGTTGCAAAATGTTGGTGGTTTCGTTCATTGCACCTTCAGCTGTCTGCGCAATTGAAATGCCATCATTTGCGTTGCGCACAGCAACATCTAAGCCTCTGCTTTGAACATTCAAACGGTTAGAGATTTGCAAACCTGCTGCGTCATCTTTTGCGTTATTAATTTTGAAGCCTGATGATAAACGTTCCATTGATAACTGTTGCGCATTGCTAGCACTGTTTAGGTAGCGTTGTGCTGTCATAGCTGAAACGTTAGTGTTTACATTAACCGCCATAGTGGTTCTCCTATTGATTTTCCGACTTAGCGTCATAGACAAACGGTTTCCGACGTCTCGGAAAACCAAGTAGTTCTCTCAAAGTACTATTATTAGCGACTGCGGTTAGGAATCCTTTAACGGGAAAACGACGATTTCGTAAAAAATAACCAATATCGATTAAAAGTGGGATAAACGCTGCAAAACTGGCTGAAATGCAAAAATAGCATTAAAGATTTGACGTGATTGGTCGGCTTCACGGGCGATTGAGGAGCATTGATGAGAGCAAGAAGTTATAGATAAAGAAAAGCCCCTTTTCCTTTGAGAGAACCGGGGCTAGTTGGTAGCCAGAGCCAATGTGGAGATCAGAGAAATGAACACATTACCGACTGACCGGGGCGCATGATTATCTATGACTATAAAGCAGGGTACATCTTGAGAGAGCTTTATATTCGGCCATAATCATACTTTGCCAAGGATTCCTTCACCTAACCCACGTCTGAGCTGTTGGATGAAGGGTCCTAACATTACTGCAATAGTGACATTGCAGAATTTGGCAACTGTTTTGCTTGAGCGAGAATCGAGGTACCCGCTTGTTGCAGAATCTGTGCTTTCGTCATTTGCGTGGTTTCTTTCGCAAAATCTGTATCTTTAATTCGACTGTTGGATGCTTCAACATTCTCTTGGATATTGGCCAAGTTGTTGATGCTATGGCTTAAACGGTTTTGCTTCGCACCGAGCTCTGCTCGTTGTGAATCCACATATCTCAACGCAGCATCCAGAACGCCCACTGCATTTTGAGAGCCACCAACTGAGGTGATATCAATATCTTGAACCGTCGTCTTAACGCCCGGTCCGCCGTTTAGGCCAAGTTCGGTTGCCAAACCACCAGAGATGGCAAGGTCACCTTGTAAATTCGGTTCTGCGGCAAAAATTTGCAGTTTACCGTCTTGATCAACCGATGCTTTAAGCTTATCGGTTTGACCATTAATGTAAGTCGCTAGCTCTTCAATATCATCGCCATCTTTGGCTAACACATCGAGAGTAACAAGCTCACCTGCCTGGGTGGTGAATTCAAATTTCAAATCACGCGCGCCCGCTGGCACTCCCCAATCCTTGTCCTTTCCTTGCTCTGCAAGGAACGATTGGCCACCCATACGGAAGTCATCAGCACGTATGCTGGTAAGCCCCATAATGATCGCCTCACCTGAGCTCGCACCAATCTGGAATGATGCTTCACCAAACGAACCGTTGAGCAGTTTACGTCCACCGAATGAGGTCGTTTCTGCAATACGGTTTAACTCATCTTGCAATGCAGTCGACTCTTCATCCAAAGCTTGTCGCTCTGACGCCGAGTTGGTGCCGTTTGCTGATTGAAGAGCAAGATCACGCATACGTTGCAAGATACTGGTCGACTCATTCATTGCCCCTTCCGCGGTCTGAGCAATCGAAATACCGTCGTTGGCATTACGCATTGCCACATCTAGGCCACGAGACTGAGCGGTTAAGCGGTTTGAAATTTGTAAGCCTGCCGCATCATCTTTAGCGCTGTTGATTTTATTACCTGATGATAAACGTTCCATCGAGGTATTTAATTCACCCGTCGCTTTATTAAGGTAACGCTGAGCGGTCATTGCTGAGACGTTAGTATTTACTGTAATGGTCATAGTTTGCTCTCCTAGTGAGTTCGCAAGCTTTTTGCGAAGCGGCCAGCTTTACTCTCATTTGGAAGCACTGACCGTGAACTTGCTAAATCCGCTATTTGCCGATTTAAAAACTTGTTGTATCAACTCTGATATAGACAATTCAATTAGTATGCCAACTTTTAAAACATCTGATATTAAAATTAATATTCTTTGTTTTTTAATCACTTAGAAGAAATTTATTCATTCTATCTTTGTGAGTGAGCATCCAGTTTTTTCTCGTTAGCAACAGAGTTGCCACTTTCGTTTGCCGCTCTATTGCCTCTTTATCTCTCGATAATAGATGAGCAATTTCCAGGCCAATTTTTCAACACATTCCACTCTTCGCGCATATGGCTTAGCACATAAGGCATTGAAGATTAGATATAGTTGAAAAGGGTCAAATCTTTCGTTTTACCAAAAGCCAGTTGTGAAGCCTGCAACGCACGTGAATTTTCATTAAATTCAATCACCGCTTCTGCGTAATCGAGATCTTCAAAGTTACTTTTTGATTTCGCTAAACTGATTTTGAAATCTTCATGCTGTTCTTGTTGAATATCTAAAGTGCTCAAGCGTGCACCGACATCAGTACGCACTTTATTGAGATGAATAAAGGCGGCATGAAACTCTTCCGTAATTTGGTGCAGTTTCGCTGTCGTCGACGCATCCGATACGGAGCCTTGCGAGAGCTCAATCGCGTCTTTATAGCTATCAAATAAGGTAAAGGTTGAACGCGGCTCTAGGCTTAACACATCACCTTTCGAAATTTGTCCTTTTACGTGCACCGTCAGATCTTGATATCGAATGCCTTTTTGTGGATCAAACTCATCGGCCTGTACTACGCTGCCATCTTTCTCTAATTGGTAACCATATTTGCCGTTAGCCATATCAACAAACGTCACGGTATAGCGTGATGTATCATTCGAGTCTAAATTGGTTGCGCGCTCGAGCAGTAACTCTGAACCTTCGTTTAATTGATAGTTTGGTTCGTAGTTACCAAACGGGTTATCAATCTCCATAAACACTTTATTACCCGGATTATTGAACGGGATCTCTAAGCTGTTGGAGATACGCATTTTGCGCTGATAATCATCGCCGGAATAAGTCACGTTACTGGCATTATCTCTAAAAAATGGCTGATTCTTCGGCTTGGTGCCGGCAAACATGTAGTTACCGGACTCATCTTGCGTATTTGCTAGTTCAATTAAGTTGTTGAACATCTCTTGCAGCTCACGCGCTTTCGCTTCTCTATCTTCTGGAGAGAATGAACCGTTAATCATTTCCATAACAGTACGCTTTGCCTCATCGGTCGAGCTTTCCGCATTGGCAATGATTACTTCTTGATGCTCTAAGCGGTTTCGAACCAGCACGATTGCATCAAGATATTGGCGTAATTGCTCTTCTTGCTGCCCTACTTTTTGGATGTAATGAGTGGCTAATGGGCTATCACTGGCCGAAAGCAACTTCTTACCTGACGCTAGCTGCGCTTGGTTATGATGGATCTTTGATTCTTGACGGCGCATATCGTTTTGCACCGATTGATAGTTATGGAAGCTCGATATTCTGGTTAACATTTATCGCCTCCTATCTCAGCTGCAAAATCGTGTTGAAAGTATCATTAGCCACCTGCATGATGCGTGAGGAAGCCATATAAGCTTGTTGGAACTTCATCATGTTCGCGGCTTCCTCATCAAGGTTGACTCCGGAAATGGACGCAATGCGCTCCTGCGCTGACTCTTTTTCAAGCCTGGCCACGTCACTTAAGCGTGACGCGGTGGCCAGCTGCAAACCAAAATCAGTATTGAGATCGTGATAAACCCCGAGCACGGTCGTTTCACCGTCGTTGAGTTTTTTCTCCGTTTGAATTTGCTGCATCTTACGTAAATTGCCGTTATCACCTTCTGAGGGGACAAGGTTTGCCGTAAATTTATCATTGGGTAGCGCGCCAGCCGTCAATTCAAACGTTGTACCAAGCACAGTAATCGAATTCGATGGTGGGTAGGCCTGTGGTTCTAGCAGCACGTTGCCTTTGGTATCCGTGACCGCAAATTGATCGCCCGTTGGTGAGATCACCACTTCAAATTCACGCAGCCCACCTGCCGATAAAATATTAAATTTTGCCTGCCCTTGAGCAAAAGTGGTGGAGGCTTCATAACTTTGTGCGGCAATGGCTGTCGGATCGTTGGTCGCCATTTTCATAATAGCGGCACCATTACGCGTTGGGCGCAGTAATATGCGCTCTCCGGCTTGAGGGGCGTTGCGAATCTCAACTCGCATTCCATCTAAAAATAAACTGCTGCCAACGACCGGAACGTTAACCCGCTCGCCCGTTGGCTTTAATACGGTATAATTGCTGCCGTTGTACTGTAGGGAGTATTCACCACTTTTCAACGCTGAAGTATCTTCGATATAGACCGCCATATCGGCTTTTGAATTGCCAGCGATGATCGCTCGCGAGCGGGCATTGACTTCAGAGTTCACATCCGTAAACAACGCTCTTCCCACATTGCCACGTAAGTCCAAGCCTTGTGATTGCAACTTGTTAACTTCATAAGAGAAAGATGTTGCCATGCGGCCAAGTTCATCCATTAGGTAAGGAATGTGCTTATCTCGCATCGTAAACAGCGCACTTAACTTACCGCCAATATCCTCAGTGGTAATGGTCTTGATCCCTTTGCCTTCAATCATGGCCAAGCGGCGCTGACTCACATCAGGATAACCATCAACCATCTTCATTTGGCTGGCTTCTGTACCTGAGACGAGCGTGTGCCCGCTCCCGATATGGATGTTAAACCCTTCAGCATTTTTACGTGGCGTCACGGTGACCTTGGTGTATTCAGACAACTCAGCCACCAATTTTTCATGCTGGTCCATTAAGTCATTGTGAGGACCAGGAGTACGCATCATTAAGCGTTGTAAATCTCGCAGCTCAAGCGCCAATTGGTTAATACGCTCAACGGCAACATCTAGCCCTTTGTTGGTCGCATCAGATTGGCGGCGAATGTTCTCGTGAAAATCATTCATGTTTTGAGTGATCAGATCCGCTTTCTCAAGTACAACTTTACGCGCACCTACATCATTCGGGCTGTCGGCGAGGGTTTTAATCGCATCAAACCATTCGTTTAAGTTTTCAGGGATTTTTTTCGAGGCCACTGACGACAATAACTTTGAGAGCATGTCTAAATTTTCTTCGTCGTCACGCTTAAAGGAAAAGCTGGTGGTAGATAGATTTAATTCATTAACGGCAAATTGATCCCATGAGCGGCGAACTTTTTCCACATGTACGCCCATACCGTAGGTTTCACCACCGTATTGGCGAGGTGTATTGGTCCCTTGGATCACAGACTGACGGCTGTAACCTTCTGTATTAACATTAGAAATGTTATGACCTGTGGTGCTGAGTTGTCTCTGAGCGGTAAGTACACTTTGGGTACCTAGATTCAGAAGATCCGACGCCATACTGCCCCCGAAAACCTAATCAAATCAGTGGTTACTGAATATCTAAGTTAGTAATTGCAATATGTATGCCAAAGGAGTTTCAAAGAAGAGATTAGACAAAATAAAGGAAAGATAAAAGCCAGCAAGGCTGGCTTTAGAGGGGTTATTCCATTGCTTCAATTTGAGATTTTACTCTCAGCACTTTTTCAGCATAGTATGGGTCCGTCGCGTAACCAGCAGCGTGCAGGCCACGAATGAAAGACTCATCGCTGCCATTATGGTTCAGCGCCACGGTGTAGCGCGGATTGTCATTGAGAAAACGAACATAGTCATTAAAACTGTCTTGATAATTTCCATAAGAACGGAACGCAGCTTTTTCCATCACGGGTGTATTATCATGATATTCAAGAGTTTGCGTCGCCACTTTCTCACCTAACCAACTTTTATCCGCTTTGATGTTGAATAAGTTATTACTGCTACCACGAGCATTTTGAACAACTTTTTGTCCCCATCCGGTTTCTAATGCCGCTTGAGCAAGTAGCAGTGAAGAGTCAACACCTAATGCCCGCGCTGCTTTTTCAGCATAAGGTTTCATTGAAGCCACAAACGCTTGCGGCGAATCAAATCGACTCGATTCGACCTTGCTAGGTTCGATCGTTTCTTGCGTTGAGAGGCGGCGGTTGTTACTGCGTTCTATACGGCGCATGGCTTCTTGGAAACCATCTTGCGTCGGGTCGGTTATTGCTGGATCGTTTTTCGAGGTGCCGTTAGCCTGACTGAGCTGCGCCACAATCATATCAGCAAGCCCTAAAGAACCGGAGGCACTGAGCTCGCTCGACATTTGTTCATCAAGCATTTGTCGATAGAAATCTTCGTTTTGGCTGTTGAACATCTCAGATTTAAAATCGGCATTGGCGTCTCGCATCGATTTGAACAACATTGAGGTAAAAATCGCTTCAAACTGTTTGGCTGCGGCCTTGAGCGCCGCTGACTCGCCTTCTTTATCACCGGTTTTTGCTTGCTGACGTAGCTTATCTAAGCTAGCAATATCATGAATAAAGCCAATATCATTGGGATTATTAATCATCTTCCTCTCCTAGATAATGATCAGTTGGCCTTCAATCGCGCCAGCTTGTTTCAATGCTTGCAAAATCGCCATCAAATCTGAAGGAGCTGCTCCCACTTCGTTGACCGCGCGCACTAAATCATCCAAGGTCAAACCCGGTTCAAATTTAAACATTTTACCTTGTGCTTCAGACACTTCTATTTGGCTATTAGGCACCACAGCTGTCTGACCACCCGCTAACGCATTGGGCTGACTGACATTCAAATTCTCTTTAATGGCAACAGTCATACCACCGTGCGTCACCGCAGCAGGTTTTAAGCGCACATGCTGGCCGACAACAATAGTTCCCGTTCGTGAATTAACGATAATTTTGGCTGAGCCATCCGCTGGATCAAACTCAACATTTTCGATTGCAGAAAGAAACGCGACGCGCTGCCCTACATCTCGCGGTGCACGGATACGTACTGACGTTGCATCAACCGCGGTCGCCATCTCTGGGCCTAGGAAGTTATTCACTGCATCTGCCATACGTTGCGCCGTGGTGAAGTCAGATTCAAGCAAATTGAAGGTGATAAAATCGCCACGGCTAAAAGGTGTTGGCACTTCGCGTTCCACCATAGCGCCGCCTGAAATCAGGCCAACCGTTGGGTTATTGCCGACAATTTTAGAACCATCAGCACCGGTGGCACTAAAACCACTGACCACTAAATTACCTTGGGCCACAGCGTAAATTTGACCATCTAACCCCTTAAGGAAGGTTTGCATTAGAGTGCCGCCACGTAAACTTTTAGCAGAGCCGATAGAAGAAACGGTGACATCGACACTTTGACCTTGCTTGGAAAACGCCGGCAATTCGGCCGTGACAATCACGGCGGCAACGTTCTTTGTTTTCGGTTTAGTGCCCGGCGGCAATTGAATGCCGAAATTTTGCAACATGGCGTTAAAACTTTGGTCGGTGAACGGTGTCGATTCACCCGTTCCCGGTAGCCCAGTGACTAGACCATAACCCACTAATTGGTTACTCCGCACGCCCGCAACTTGAGAGACATCTTTGATACGGGCCGCTTGTGCATGGGTTGCGATGAGCAACAGACTTAAAACAAGCAGGGTGAATTTTTTCATGGTCTAGTACCTTAATTTCTACGTTTCTTTACGCCAGAACTCCGGCGTTACAGAGAGACATTAAAGAATCGTGCCAAGAATCCAGGTTCTTGCATATCTTGATTGGTGCCTGTACCTGAATATTGGATGCGTGCATTAGAAATACGAGTAGAAGCAATGGTGTTGTCAAAGTCGATATCATCGGGACGAATGGTACCGCTTAAGCGAATGTATTCATCGCCAGTGTTCAGTGTGAGCCATTTTTCACCACGGATGACTAAGTTGCCGTTGGCGAGTACTTCAATCACTTCAACCGTGATCGAACCAGAAATACTGTTACTTTGGTTGGCTGCAGAACTGCCATTGAACTTGTTGTCATTTTTCAACGCATAAGAGAAATTGTAATCACCCACAGTGAGATCTTTACCGCCGACAGCGAGTGGATCCATAGACGCATCATTGGATTTGGATAGATCCGCATCAGCACTCTTGGCCGCTTTAGTACTTTCATCAAGATTGACGGTAATAATATCGCCAATGCCACGCGGTTTTGAATCATCATAAAGACTGTTCATTTGTGCCAAATTAAACAGTGAACCAGTTTCCGCGGCATAATGTTCCGGTTTCTGTTTTGGGTGGATAGGGGCCCAAGCAGGATCACCGGCTACGGGATCGGAACGCTTACGCATTGAGTCCAGTAAACCAGAACCTTCTTCTGCAGACTTATCCCCTTCAACCGCGTCCACCACGGTTGTACCTTGAACCACTTCAGGAGTATCGACCGGTGGCGGCATTAACGAGCAACCAGACAAAGCAGTAACCAATACAAGACTCAATAGACGTTTCATCGCAGCATTCTCTTAGTTAATGATTAGAGTTGTTGGTTCACAAAACTCATCATCTTATCGACTGCTGAGATGACTTTTGAGTTCATTTCGTAAACGCGTTGCGCTTCAATCATGTTGACCAACTCTTCTGTGACGTTCACGTTAGAGGTTTCAAGCATGGATTGACGAACATCACCGAGGCCGTCAAGCCCTGGCACCCCTTCTTGTGGATCACCACTAGCACCGGTCGGTAGATACAAGTTTTGACCAATCGGCTCTAGACCGCCTGGGTTGATAAAATCAACCGTGGTAATTTGTCCAACCACTTGGTTATTTTGCTGGCCACGAAGCCTAACTGACACTTCACCATCATTACCGACAGTAATAGAGATTGCATCAGGTGGAATAACAATTTCCGGCTCTAAATTATATCCAGCACCGGAAGTCACAATTGCCCCTTCGTCGTTGAGGGTAAATTGACCATTTCGGCTATAAGCGATATTGCCATCTGGCATCAGGATTTGGAAAAAGCCGTCACCTTCAATCATCATATCGAGGCTATTGGTCGTGGTTTGTACGTTGCCGTGGGTATGCACTTTTTGTGTTGCCACGACTTTAGAACCCGCACCAAGCATCAAACCGCTTGGCAGTTTGGTATTTTGCGAAGATTGACCGCCCGGTTGATTAATATTTTGATAAAACAGATCTTCAAATACCGCACGACCCTTTTTAAAACCAATAGTCGAGGCGTTCGCTAGGTTGTTTGAGATAGTGGCAATATTGGTTTGTTGGGCATCAAGCCCGGTTTTACTTACCCATAATGCAGGTTGCATAGTAATCTCCTTTAACGCTTATCAGCTCATACGAAGCAATGAATCGGACGATTTGTCCATCTCTTCTGCGGTGCTCATCATTTTGACTTGCATTTCAAACTGACGTTGTAGCTCAATCAAGCTAGTCATCTCACCCACCGCATTGACATTACTGCCTTCCAGCGCACCTTTTAATAGCTTTACGCTAGCATCTGCTTCGAATGCTGCATTAGGATCTTTAGCACGGAATAAACCATTCGTATCTTTGTATAGGGATTGATTATTGGGGCGAACCAGTTTAATTCGACCTACCACTTCCATCGCATCGGCTGGAGCGCCTTGCGGACGAACGGAAATAGTACCGTCATTACCGATTTCTACTTTACTCAATGGAATAGGTAGAGTGATTGGCGCGCCCGTTCCATCTAGCACTAGATGGCCGCTACCATTTATGAGCATGCCATTTTGGTCAATGCTTAGGTTGCCACTGCGGGTTAACCCCTCTTTGCCGGTTTTATCCATCATGGAAATCCAACCGTCACCTTGAATGGTGATATCGAGATCGCGCCCTGTGGTAATGACACTGCCTTGCGCAAAATTATGTCCCGGACGTTCTGTCATGCTAAACACGCGGCTCGGTAACCCTTCGCCATAAGCTTGCATTGAGCGAGCTTGCGCCAAATCAGCACGGAACCCCGTGGTACTGACGTTTGCTAAATTGTTCGCTCTTAATTGCATGGCTTGCATGTTTTGCTTTGCGCCACTCATGGCGAGAAACAGTGCGCGATCCATAATCTGCTCCAATAATCATCGTTCGATCATTAAAAGCAATTGACGTGCCAACTTATATTTAAATTAAAAATCAATAGGTTAAATGTAATTGCACAAAAAATAGGGAGGATATAACGAAGATTGCCGCGAACAGATGGCAACAATACCAAGCTAACATTGCCGCTAACTTGGTATTGCCATTGGATGACGTTAAAAGAATTAACGGATCTGCAGTATGTTTTGTTGTAGCTGGTTGTGAACTTCAAGCGCACGCGAGTTCGCTTGGAAGTTGCGCTGAGCAGAGATAAGATCCACCAGCTCTTGAGTCATATCAATGTTGGATTGTTCAATAACACCATTGCTGATGGTACCAAATGAGCCTTTGTTTGATTCACCCCAAATTTTATCACCTGAGAATTGAGTCGAATCCCACTGCGTACCGCCTTTTTTATCTAAGCCTTGTTCATTGGCTACGCGGACAAGCCCCACACGTCCTAGAATGGTATTTTGACCATTTGAGTAAGTGGCTAGCACACTGCCATTTTCATCGAAATCGATCTTCGTCAAAAAGCCCGTGGTTGCGCCATCTTGTACAAATTTAGTCAACTCAAATGGAGCGGCAAATTGCGTAGCCGAATCGAGACTGAACGACAATGTTTGGTTGGCATCAGCACCGTTGAGTTCAACTGGGTTTGCCCCCAAACCTAAAGGCTCGGTTACAATTTGCTGACCATTATTCATGCTAGCTAGCGTACCATCATTATTAAACTTCATGGTATGCCCAATATGACCCGTCGGCGTAGTAGCATCACCACCAACTACATTGATTGGTTTTTCACCAGTTTTATCCGTCACGGTGTAATAGGTTTGCCATGTGTTAGCTTGCGTCTGATCTTTGAGGTAATAGGATGTCAACTTATAAGGCTGACCCATCGAATCGTAGACTGTCGATGAGGTGGTACGGTTGTACGTCTCAGGATCAGTAATATCAAACAAGGTTGGGTCTTTTAACTTGCCATTAGCTGGCAAGTTCGCGCCAAGTTCAACATTGGCTGTCTGTTTAGGTTTACCAAACTGAGCAGGAATATTGATAGGTTTTGGCTCATACGAAAGAACATCACCAGTATCAGGGTTAACATCATAGCCAAGCAAAAACTCGTCATTTGACGTTACCATGTAATCATTTTTATCGAGGTGGAAAGCACCATTTCTGGTCAACTCATTTTGTTGAGGCGTCAGCTTATCTTTCGCAACCGCAAAGAACCCCGTTCCCGCAACGCGCAAGTCCATCGGGTTATTAGTATAAATACTGGAACCTTCGTGAAATTGTTGTGCCACTTTGTTCGCCTGAACACCTTGACCAGGAGTCGTTTTGGAGTTGGTAAACAATGAGGTTGAGTAAACATCACCAAACTCAGCACGCGACTCTTTAAAACCAAAGGTATTCGCGTTAGCAATGTTGTTACTGGTGGTGTTCAGATCTAACTGAGCTGCGGATAAACCGCTTAATGATATATACGACATTCCAAAATCTCCTATCTAGCTAGCATATCTACTCTATAAAGAGTTACGCTTTGCCAACTTCTAGTACTTCAGCAAGTTTAACTGGCGATGTAAATCCAGCCAGATTGAGCAGTACGTTACCATCACCTTTACCCAGCAGAACGCTATTGACGTTTGCGTAAGTCGATACCGCAAACTCCTTGCTTTCTCCATCGAGCAAACCCGAAGCTTTCACTTGGTATTTGCCGCCCGGCAATGGATTACCGTTTTGATCGTTACCGTCCCATTCAACGCGATTATCACCGGCTGATTTAGCCCCGACATCAAAGGTACGAACCAATTGTCCAGCTTCATTCTCTATCCGGACAAACAAGTTCTCTAAACTTTGAGGAAGTTTGACCATCGCAGCCATCCCAGCACCCTCTTTTTTGATCCCTGCCGCTCCCGGTACTAACACATCACGGCCAACCAGTGATGAAGCCTGTAGAGCTTGGTTGGATGTCATCGACGAGTTGAGACTCTCAAACTGAGTGTTCATTTTGCCGATACCATCAACTGTGGCAAATGACGCCATTTGGGCGATCATCTGGTCATTACTGACCGGTTTAAAAGGATCTTGCTGAGCCAGTTGTTTGGTGAGTAACGATAGGAAGTCTTCTTGTTTAAGATCTTGCTTCCCCGTTGTCTCTTCTGTTTTCTTTTGGTCTTGAAGACTTTTCAGCTGGTCAATATAAGACAAGCCGCTTTGACCAATGTTATTTATTCCGGCCATACGCTACCTCCTTATCCTATTGACCCATCTGCAGCGTGCGCAGCAGCATTTGTTTACTTGCATCAGCCACCTGCACGTTCGTTTGATAAGAACGAGAAGCCGAAATCATGTTAGCCATCTCTTCCATCACATTGACATTAGGCTTGTAAATATAGCCTTCATCGTTGGCAAGTGGGTGATCTGGGTTATATTCTGCGTTAAGTGGTTTATCGCTTTCAACAATACCTAATACTTTTACAGGTACATTATGATCACGGTTATAACGCGCTTTACTTAACTCTGCACCAAACACCGCGTGACGCGCTTTGTAAGTATCTTTCGCCGAACTACTCACACTATCCGCATTGGCTAAGTTACTTGAGGTCGTATTTAGACGAACAGATTCAGCACTCATTGCAGAACCAGTCACATTGAACACATTAAATAAGCTCATCTACTTATTCCCCTTTGATTGCTTTCGTTAAGTTCTTGAATTTACTTCCTAAGAAGTCCAGTGAGGCTTGGTGTCTGATCTGGTTTTGCATAAACAAGTTACGCTCTAAATCTACGTCCACCGTGTTGCCATCACCCGTATCAGGTTGAGTCGGAATTCGATAGAGACTCTCGCCAGTTACTTTCGTGGAGGCAGATATATGCCGACCATCCGTACGGCTAAGACCAATGCTTGCCCCTGAACTTGCCGCCTGCAATGCTTTTTGAAAGTCCATTCCTTTTGCTTTAAAGCCCGGTGTGTTCGCCTGTGCAATATTGGTGGAAATCACCTCAGCATTGCGCTCACGTACACCAACCGTGTGTTGGTGAATACCTAATGCGTTATCAAAAGAAATAGCCATGTTTGCCTCTACACTAAAAACTGACTGTTACTACTCATATTAAAAGCAATTAACGTACCAACTTAAAAAAACGAACCGTGTTTAAAACAATTTTATCTAAATAAGAATCCGTCGAAATGTAAGCAAAATATACGCCGCTTTATCCACTTGTCGCCCACAACTTCAGTAAATCTCACCAATCAAAACGAAATTAGGGGAAAGAAAAAGCCCAGCAAAAGCTGGGCAAGTAACTAAACGTAAGCAAGTAACTCAACGTAAGAATGTGGCTATTTGAGTTTATAAATGATGCCAGGGTTACAACGAACCATTTCAAACTTATCGGTCAATCCTGTCAGTGACTCCGATGCGCCGAGCAATAAGTAGCCACCGGGGTTTAAGCTACTAGCCATTTGATTTAATACTTTCGACTTCATATCAGGTGAGAAATAAATCAAAACGTTACGACAGAAAATAATATCGAATTTACCCAATAAGGCATAGCTCTCCATTAAGTTCTGAGGACGGAAGTTAACTAAACGCTTAACGTTATCTTTGATTTTCATTCGGCCATCACCAGCATCCTCAAAAAAGATTTTACGACGCTCCGGTGATAACCCTCTGCCAAGTGCTAAATTGTCATAAATCCCCGCTTTACACATATCCAGCATGCTGGCAGAAATATCCGTCGCGGTGATGGCTACGCTCGGCAACATACCCGGCTTGCGCTGTTGAGTTTCGAGCACCGTCATCGCCATTGAGTAAGGCTCTTGACCTGAAGAGCTTGCCGCTGACCAAATTTTTATAGGGCGTTTATTTGCAGCGACCTCGGGTAATAGACGTTCCGCTAAAACGGTGAATGGGTAAGCATCACGGAACCACAGTGTTTCGTTGGTGGTCATGGCATCGACCGCTGCAACTCGTAGCTCACGGTTTCGCCCCGTAACCACATCACGTAACAAGTCAGAAAGAGAGGTTAACTTGAATTTAGCAACCAGTGGACTTAAGCGACTTCTCACTAAGTACTGTTTGCTATCTCCAAGTACAATCCCGCACTGAGATTCCAAAAAACGGCTGAAATCGCGATATTCTTGATCGCTTATAGTTATAGCAGTCATTAATTTCTCTTTAGTTAACTAGTGCAGCTTTCACCGCATTCCCAAGCTCATCAGGGTTGAATTTAGCAATGAATGAGTTTGCACCCACTCGCTCAACCATGGCTTGGTTAAAAACGCCGCTCAGTGAAGAGTGAAGAATAACGTATAGATCTTTCAAATCTGAATTTCTACGTATCTCTGCTGTTAATGTATAGCCGTCCATTTCAGGCATTTCAATATCAGAGATCACTAAAGATATTTGATTGTAAATTGGCCCTTCTGCTGCCATCTCGATCAATTTTTCATACGCCTCTTTACCATCTTTAACAGCAACGACTTCAAAACCTATCGATTCTACTGCTCTTTGAACCTGTTTACGCGCAACGGTTGAGTCATCGGCAATTAAAATTCGACGAATGATCTCTTTTTCTGTTTCTACTTGGGCGATCGATTCACCAATAGATGAATCCATTGTCTCATTAACCGGAGAAATCTCTGCCAAAATTTTCTCTACATCGAGAATTTCTACCAATTCGTTATCAATATTGGTGACTGCGGTTAAGTAGTTATCTTTGCCTGAGCCATCTGGTGGAGGAAGAATGGCTTCCCAGTGCATGTTTACAATTCGATCCACCGAGCTGACCAAGAAAGCTTGGATAGATCGGTTGAATTCAGCAATGACCACAAAACACTTATCAAGGTCCGCGGTGGGACGTCCACCCACGGCCAAACTCAAATCAATGACAGAAACGGTTTGACCACGAATATGAGCAACACCTTTGACTAGGCGATGTAAATTGGGCATCAAAGTTAACTTAGGGCACTGGAGCACCTCTTTAACTTTAAATACGTTGATACCATAACGTTGCCGTCCCATTAGACGAAACGTTAAGAGTTCTAATCGGTTTTGACCAACGAGTTGCGTACGCTGATTCACAGAATCAAGAATACCCGTCATAAGCTCATCTCCATCTCAAACTTTTATGCAAAAAAGTGGTAGTCTACTACAGGCTATGAAGAAACCAGAGAAACAGAATGATGCATACAAAAATATGTTTACATCTACTTTCCATAACTAAGTGTAGAGCTTTCTATAGAAATTTTTATCTCTCTATCGGCTTTTTATTGTTTTTCTTTAATTTTTCTCTTCATTCTGCCACTTTGCCGCAAGTTGAAGCCATTCAACAAGCTGCGGAACAACATGTTTTAGAAACAATTGAGTGGCCTCCCAGCGGGGAGTTAAACGTAAAAGCGGCAAATGTTGATGACCGAATTTATGCCACCGACTGCCCCACACCGTTATCGACCTCTTCCTCATCCAGTAATGGTTCTGCAAGTAATATCACAGTTCTGGTTGAATGCATTGAAGATAACTGGAAAATTTATGTTCCTGTAAGACTGACCATTTCACTGCCACTTGTCACCGTTGCCGTACCCATTTCTCGTGGACAGCAAATTACGCAGCAAGATGTCTTGATTACAATGGTAGACTTACACCGCTTTAGACGACAAGGTTTTTCCGATATAAATCGTATCGTCGGAGCTAAAGTGAAAAAAAACATGCGTATTGGCGATGTCGTTGAGCAAGATGATATATGCGTCGTATGTCGTAATGAAAACGTTATGATTCAAGCAGTCAAGCAGGGAATGATCATCACAACCAAAGGAACCGCTTTAAGTGATGGTATTTTTGGTGAGCAGATAAAAGTGAAAAATGATAAATCAAACCGTATAATAGATGCACAAGTAACCGGTATTGGCGAAGTCACGGTTCAATTTTAACGCTTTCATTACACTTCTAAATGTGTTTACGTTGTTAAGAAAGTGAAACAGAAAAAAAAGCTAAAGTAATCACAAGCACCGTCGATATTGACTGTACAGGTTTCCATTATTATTAATAAGGCTCACATATGGCAGGTATTGATAACATACGTTCGGGGCAAACATTAACGACGACAAATCGTAGTAATGCTCGTACTGAATCGAATGCATCTCCATCGACATCCGGCTCGGTCACTCGTTCACCTCAAAATCAAGATGCGGTATCACTTAGTACCCAAGGTAAGGCCATTGGTGAAATGCACAACCAAATGGTATCTCAGCCAAGTTTTGATAGTGCCAAAGTCGCTGCAATTAAAGATGCGATAGCCAATGGCTCATATAGAGTCGACCCAGAAAAGTTGGCTGATAATATGATTAAATTTGAAAAAGAGTTGGGTGGTTTTAACTAGCCCTACTTTTGACTAATTAAGGCAACATACAATGGCTGTATTAAAAGACTTAGTCGATTTCCAATTGAAAAATGCACTAGAACTCTCTTCGCTACTTGAACAAGAAAAATTAGCAATTACGAGCCGTTCATCAAGTGAAATCGAAGCTATTGCCAAACAAAAGATGACCTTAGTTGGACAACTTCAACAAACTGACCTCCGAATTGCGAAACATCCCCATGTCGTGAGCCTGGCTGAAGATGTACTCCTGTCGCAAATCGTTGATCAGATTCGTTCCATTGTTCACGATTGCCAGCAAGCAAACCTTGTTAATGGTGAAGCGCTACAACGTGCACAACTCAGTTTTAATAAACTCAATAATTTGATGCAGCAAAGCCACGGAAAAATTGGCATGACGTATAACGCTGGTGGGCAAACCCACACTGTGTCCACTTTAGGGACCAATATTAAAGCGTAATCAACATGCAGCTGAGCTACTAAACTTTTAAGCTGAAACGAATTAAACAGAAAAGCGGCAAACTTTGCCGCTTTTTCGATCTGGAGAGAAGGAAGATTTAGAAGAGTGTTTGTTGACGTTTTTCTGGTACTTGCTGAACTTCGCCGTAGTCACGCAGTTTATCCATCTTACGGATATCGAGACGTAACTCAGTGACATAACTGTCACCCACCTTATAACTGCGGACCACTTCTGCTCCGCGGATAACACCATCAACCGCTCCCGACGTCAGCTCTGTGCCCAATCGCTGATCTTGTAGTTCAGCACGACCACTCACTCGCATTCCATAGACTTGCTCTGCCAGTTCGCGATAAGCATCGATTTTAGAGGCACGCATTGCACGGACTTGCTTTTCATCCACACTACGCCCAGTTTGCTCACTGATATTGGCATAACCTACCGCCGTCAACCATTCATCAGCGCGCATGGTTTGCAATGGCTGGCAACCCACCATCATGATAGTCACTAGAAGTAATAGCCATTTTTTCATTGGTTTCTCCTATGGACGCAAGATAACAGTATACGGCTGCTTAATCGTAGGGTCAGAGCGAATTAACACACCATCTTGTGTACGGATACTGTTGAGCGTATCAAGATCACGACCAATACGATCAGCAGGTAAAAAGCCTTGTGCGGTAGCAACCACAACACGAGACTGCATTCCCACAACACGAGCATTGACTAATACACCGCCTTCTTGACGAAGCATTGTGCCTGTCAGTATGTATTGGATTTCCTGCTCTTGAGCGAGGTCTTTCCAGTCACGACTGAAAGCAAAATCACCTTGCTGCGTTACCTGAATCGAGCCTGTGGTTTTGAAATCAACCACTTTAAATCCTCGACGCTGAAACTGATGAATAAATCCTTCAGAAACCGAGTTACCCAACCAGTTAGTCGCATCCATACTTTGCAGGTCCACAAACGATGTTACAGCAATAGGAGTGCGAGCAGAAACACTAGTATTGGACACCATCAAATCTTCTGTCATGCTTTCAACAAAGAAGTCCAACGTGTGACGTGGGCTCTCCATTAGCATAAACTGTGAACCATTGTATGGCTCTTTACCGTTATAAATCGGGGCGTAGGCACAAGCAGTTAACAAAACTGCTGGCACTATCGAAAGCCATTTTTTCATTCTCTTATCTCCAGATATACTGAGGCAATCTTGATTCCAAACTTCAGATTAAAAAACTTGGAACACTCTTTGCTTTTCAAAACTTGTTACACTTTCAAAACGCACTGCCTACATCAGCTAAGATTTTAAAAGCAAAATTTATACCCAACTGGTAAATAACAATGAAAAAAATTATTTCTGTTTTATTTTCAATATGTTGCACCATTACCTTTTCTCAGGCCGTTAATGCTGCTTGGTATGAAGTGACCGGATCGTCAGCCATTGTTTCCTCAGAGGAAGTCGCTCGCCTCAATGCATTGGAAGATGCCATCTATAAGGCGGTAAACTTTGCCGGGGCAGACATCGGTAGTATCAGTAACTTGCGACCACTGCTGGAATCAGACCGTAAAGAGTACCAGTTTACTAACCATGAAGTACGCTATGTGTTAGTCGAAGAGAATAAAACACGTCGGGGAGTGATGTATGTTAAAGCTCGAATTGATATTTATCCTTCGGCAACAGGTTGCCACGTTAGCCAATATAAGAAAACGTTTTTAGTGGGTAACATTGATCTTGCATCGCCACAACAGGCGGTTATGGGGCAAATTTACAGTGTGGGAGATGATTTTGCACAGGTACTCAACCGTCAACTCGATCAAGAATCTCGCAGTTTTGTGTCGGTTGGCACCACAGATTATGCAATTGAAAAACAGCACCCAGAACGCTTAACCATGATTGCAGAGGACACGGGGGCACAGTACATTTTGGGGGGAACCATCACCGATTTAACTGCCACGATAGAGCAAAAATCACTCGCCGATGATGTGATTAACCGTCAATTTGCTATGCAAATCCAAGTGTTTGATGGCAAAACAGGCCAAGAAGTCATGACTAGACATTATAGAGAAGTCGCTAAATGGCCCTTCGCCAAAACCAGTCAGATAGATACGCGCAGTGCACGTTTTTGGTCTTCAACCTTTGGCAGCATGATGCTGCGTGTCAGCCGAAATATCATGCTCGATCTTGAATCGGAGCTTTCATGTAAAATAACTCTCCCCGAGGTTGTGGCTAAATATGGTAATACCATCACGATAGATTTAGGACGTGTGCATGGCGTTAAAACCGGTGACCAATTGCAGTTGTGGCATACAGGTTCATTCATTGATCAGAAAGGGCTACCACGAAATAAAGTGACTCAAAGTGATATTACCCTTACGGTTACTCGCGTCTATGAAAACGAAGCAGAGCTGAGTGTTGATCAAGAAAATCTCGCCTCTAGCATACAAATTGGCGATGTTATGCACAAACAGCTTTAATTTTCGTTTTAACTAGTTAACTTCACAAAATTATTGAGTAAACTAGCCCACCTTGCTCCCGTAGCTCAGTAGGATAGAGCGGCCCCCTCCTAAGGGGCAGGCCACAGGTTCGACTCCTGTCGGGAGCGCCATTTTGATAAAGCCTCAACACCCAACCGGTATTGAGGCTTTTTTTTCTGACGAAAAATTGACCTAATATTGATTTGAGCCACTACTATTCATATACAGTGATTACTGTAAGTTCTATGTCAAATAATCTAGAATTAGTATTAACAGATTTATCGATAGATAAGATCATGAAAAAGAGCAATCTAATCACGAATACTGGTCACCGCTTTATCTCTAAAGCAAAGACCGCCTATAAAATTCATATCCATACGCCGGATGATACGGTGCTGCACCGTTCTGTCGGCTATATCCGTATTGGTGAGAAAAAAGGGCTTAAAAAGGCGATAAAGCTGCGTAATGAATTAGGTTCAGAGATGTGGGGCAAACATTGGCGTCGTCTGCTCAAAGATCCCTATTTGATGACTCGCCTACCACACAGTTTAGAACCTAAAATTATATACAAACCCAGACCAACGCTCGATAACCCGGAAGCTCGGGATCCTTGTTATATCGCGGCTTGGAGACACTATGATGAAAAAGGTAACTGTATATTTCAAAGCGTCGTTTGTTCGATCAACAAGCATGGCAAGCTTGCCGCTTATACCAAGACGAAAAAGGCGCTATTAGAGGCTTATAAAGAAGACTTGGATATTCTTATCTACATGGGCCGATTGAATAGTATTGATTTGAAATAACGTGGCGTGATACCGGAGCGGTTAGAGGCTCAAATCCATTGTTTTACAAGAAGAAAGCCCGCGTTTTTCACGGGCTTTCTCTATTTTCTCATACTTAAGCGTTATTATTTCACTTCATAATCAAAGCTTGGAATAACGATATCAACACGACGGTTTTGCTTTCGACCTTCGACTGTATCATTCGATGCGATTGGGCTATTTTCCCCTTCACCTTTTACGGTAAGACGGTTCGCATCCACACCTTTAGCAATCACAACATCAGCAACAACTTGTGCGCGTTTTTCTGATAGTTTCTGGTTGTAAGCCGCAGCGCCAGTTGAGTCAGTATGACCAATAATTTCAGCATCGGCTTGTGGGTAAGCTTGCAAATATTTCACTAGTTTATCGAGCTGGTTAGTACTCTCTGCTGTTAGCTTAGTACTGTTATGGGCAAAGCTACTGCTGTCCAAACGTTGAAATGGCACATGCTTAACAACCGTTTCAGGTTCTTGGGGAATAACGACTGGCTCAACCACTGGCTGTACAACTTCTTCAACAAACACCTCTTGCACGATGACTGGCGCAGGTTCTGCTTTACTTCCACCAAATTTATACGAAACACCTAAGGTAGCCGAGTTACCTGCCGCTCGGACAAGATCGTTATTAATATCGGTGAGGCTTTGATATTCCAAGCGTAAAGTGACGTTATTATCGGTGTTGAACTCAATACCAGCGGCACCTAAATATGAGTAATCATCTTTATTGCCATAATCAACATAAGCACCGCCGACTTTAGCATATAAGGCAATGGCATCAGTCAAAGGAAGGCTGACTTTCGGTGCGAGTGTAATGGCCGTTACTTTTTCATCATTCAGCCCCGCACCACTAAATTTGCCCAAGTAGTCGTAACCTGCCTCTAATGAAAGCCAATTAAACGCTTGGTAACCAAGGTAAGCACCGACGGTAGAAGATTCATCTTCACACACATCTCCAGCACGACAAGCGTCATCAAGCCAAGATTTACCAACTTTAGCACCTACGTATACTTCAGCCATTGCGGCAGAAGATGCAAAAACAAGCGCCATTGAAACTGCTGCTGCTAACTTTTTCATACTTTTTCCTTTCCTATTTATCGTTATCATAATGCGGTTGCGGTACCCAAAAAACGGTTTACTTTTCGCCTACACACATACCTACATAACTCGGAACCACTATACTGTATGTAAAGAAAGCTTAAATAGCGCATTAGTTTATTCTCTGTCATCGTTTTGTGAAATATTGTCAGTGCTCTACACCAAAGGATTTAACAAAGCCGATATAAAGAAAAACCGCAGCATAAGCTGCGGTTCAAAGCGTTGTTCGTATGATTGACTTATTGAGCGTTCGCTTCACGCTCAACAATAAAGGCCAATGCCATATTGATACGAGCAATGACACGCTCTTTGCCGATCAGTTGCATAACAGCATCAACCGATGGCGATTGACCACCGCCAGTGACAGCAACGCGCAGCGGCATGCCTATTTTACCCATACCGATTTCAAGCTCTTCACACACTTGAGCGATGACAGCGTGCAGGTTTTCCGTTGTCCAGTCACTCAATGCTTCTAATTTGCTTAAAGCAAGTGCTAGCGGCTCTTTCGCCACACCGCGCAAGTGTTTTTTCGCCGCATCAGCATCAAACTCAGCAAAATCTTCAAAGAAGTAACGAGATTGAGCAGCAAGTTCAACCAAGGTATTGCAGCGTTCACCAACCAGTTTAACGATCTCAGCTAATGCTGGGCCGTTGTCTTTACTTATGCCTTGTTGCTCAAAGTGCCATTCAAGGTGTTTTGCAACATATTCAGGCTCTGATGTTTTAATGTAGTGATTGTTCAGCCACAACAACTTATCAGTATTAAATGCAGATGCCGATTTGCTAATAGCATTTAAACTGAAGAACTGAATCATCTCTTCACGCGAGAAAATTTCTTGGTCGCCATGAGACCAACCTAGACGAACTAAATAGTTATTCAGTGCTTCAGGCAGATAACCTTCATCGCGATACTGCATCACAGAAACAGCGCCATGACGTTTAGATAGCTTCGCGCCGTCGTCACCTAAGATCATTGCGCAGTGCGCAAACACAGGTACAGGAGCACCTAACGCTTCGTAAATGTTGATTTGACGAGGTGTGTTGTTGATGTGATCTTCGCCACGAACGACATGAGTAATCCCCATATCCCAGTCATCCACCACCACACAGAAGTTATAGGTGGGTGAGCCATCGGTACGGCGAATGATCAGATCATCCATCTGGCTGTTGGAGATTTCGATACGACCGCGGATCTGGTCGTCAAAAATTACGCTGCCTTCTTTAGGATTACGGAAACGGATAACACACGGATCCCCTTCTTTTGCGGCGTCGTTAACCGCTTTGATTTTTGGGTGATCAGCATCGTAGCGCGGCATCTCTTTGTTCGCTTCTTGCTCGGCACGAACTTCATCTAACAGCTCTTTAGAGGCGTAACATTTGTAGGCTTTATCTTCAGCAAGCAGCTTATCGACAACTTCATTATAACGATCAAAATGTTTAGTTTGGAAATATGGGCCTTCATCCCAATTCAAACCTAGCCAAGTCATACCTTCAAGAATCGCGTCTACGGCTTCTTGCGTCGAGCGCTCTAGGTCGGTGTCTTCAATACGCAAAACAAACTCACCACCTTGGCTTTTTGCATAAAGCCAAGAGTAAAGTGCAGTACGCGCACCACCAACGTGAAGATAGCCTGTCGGGCTAGGAGCAAAACGAGTTTTAACCGTCATTTGATTTCCTTAGGGATAAAAAGACAGCGGAGAACATGTCCACTGCAAGTACCAGGATAAAAAGTGGCGACATTTTACCACTGACGGCTAAATCTACAATCCTCGATTGCCTTTCGTTTTTCTGCGCTCAAGAATAACGCTTAAAATTCGCTTAACTTTCCTTTAGTGGAACTTGACCTTACCCTAAAGGTAAGGTTTATGCTTCTAGCTATTGAGTTGGTTTACGGGGAATTTATCAATGAAACGCTTTCAATTGCCTTTATCAGGGCTGAAATGCATGGGTTGCGCGAAGAAACTTGAGCAGCATCTCAAGCAAGAATTTGAGGTACAAATCCACCAGCTGTCACCCACATTCATCGAACTGAGCACTTCGGCCTCTTTAAGTGAACTCATCGCCGCTATCGAATCCTTAGGCTATCAAGCCTTGCTCAGCACGAACAGCGATCCTCTGCCCTCATCGCAACCCACAACCTTGGTTAGCGATACACAGCTACTCGCACAAGAGACAGAAGCCTCAATAACGGGTTTGGTTAGTACCCACTTACTGATCCAAGGAATGACTTGCGCAAGCTGTGTCTCTTCGGTGGAAAAAGCACTTCTAAGCGTTAACGGTGTACAAAAAGCGCAAATCAATTTAGCGGAACAAAGCGCCTTAGTGCTCTCGCAAGCGGATATCGCTGACCTTGAACGGCAATTGCTCAATGCCATTACTCATGCAGGCTACCGTGCAGAGCGAGTCGATGACCCTGCCCAACAACAAGAAAAACAAAAACAGCAATCACTTGATTTACAAAAGCAACATAAAACCAATGCATTACTAGGTTTAATAATGGGTATTCCGTTAATGCTCTGGGGCCTTCTTGGTGGCAGCATGATGATTGTGACCACTCAGCAGCAAATATACTGGGGCGTTATCGGCATTGTGTGCTTAGCCCTATTGGCCACCGCTGGCCGCCACTTTTTTAGCCATGCTTGGCTTGCGTTAACCCATAGGCGCGCCACCATGGATAGCTTAGTTGCCCTAGGAACCGGAGCGGCTTGGGCCTATTCAATGTTGGTAGTGATTTACCCAACTTGGTTTCCCGTCGCCTCGCGTCATGTTTATTTTGAAGCCAGCGCGATGATTATCGGTTTGATTTCACTGGGCCACTACATTGAGGCGAAAGCCAAAGCAAAGACAACCCAATCCTTGCAAGCCTTAATTAACTTGCAGCCACAACAAGCAACACTCATCACGGCGCAAGGCGATCAACAGATTGCAGTTGAATTAGTACAACTTGGTATGCAACTGCGCATAAAACCGGGAGAAAAAGTGCCGATAGACGGCAAAGTCATCAGCGGTGAATCTTATGTTGATGAATCCATGCTCACTGGCGAGCCGATCCCCGTCCTAAAAGTGGCAGGCGATGCCATTGCGGCAGGCACCATCAATCATGATGGCAGCTTAGTCATCGAAGCCACCGGCGTAGGGGCGCAAACCATGCTCTCGCGCATCATCCAAATGGTTCGTCAGGCGCAAAGCAGTAAACCAGCCATCGCCAAACTGGCAGACCAGATATCCGCTATTTTTGTACCGACAGTGGTTATGATTGCCCTGTTTTCCGCTCTGATTTGGTACTTTGTAGGCCCTGAACCTAAGGCCAGTTATATGCTAGTGGTTGCGACAACAGTATTGATCATTGCCTGCCCTTGTGCCTTGGGTCTAGCTACTCCACTCTCGGTTACAGTAGGAGTTGGCAAAGCCGCTGAAATGGGTATTTTGATCAGAGATGCCAATGTATTGCAATCGGCAAGCAAAATCACCACTGTAGTATTTGATAAGACAGGTACGCTCACTCAAGGCAAGCCAACCGTTCAGAACTTAGTCACGTGGGGAATTGAAGATAGCAAATTGTTAACCCTTGTTTACGCTTTGGAACTGCGCTCTGAACATCCTCTTGGCAAGGCTATCTGCCATTATGCGCAACCGCTGGTATCAACCAGCGCCGAAGTCGAGCAATTTACCAACCTAAGAGGCAAAGGGCTAATGGCAAATATTGGCGGTGATTCCGTCGTCGTTGCCTCTTTATCGCACCTTGAATCACTGGGCGTTCCTCTTACTCAAGCACAAACGGCCATTGAACACTACGCAGAACAAGCTTGGACGCCAGTCGCGGTTGCCATTAACGGTGAACTCAAAGGTCTCATCGCTATTGCTGATCCAATCAAACCTAATGCTGCACAAGCTATCAGCACACTGAACAAAATGAACATTCGTACCGTGATGCTAACTGGAGATAACCAAAGCGTGGCCACTGCAATAGCAAAACAACTGGGCATACAGCAAGTGATGGCTCAAGTACTTCCGGATCAAAAAGCACAAAAAATCGTGCAGTTACAAGAGAAAGGCCAAATCGTCGCCATGGTCGGTGATGGTATTAATGATGCGCCAGCCCTTGCGCAAGCCGATATTGGTATCGCAATGGGCAGTGGCAGTGATGTCGCAATAGAGAGTGCGCAAATGACATTGCTCAACTCCTCACCGCTTGCCGTAGTCAATGCTATCGCTCTTTCTAAAGCAACGGTAAAAAACATGAAGCAGAACCTATTGGGCGCGTTTATTTATAACACCTTCGGCATTCCCATTGCCGCTGGCGTGCTTTATCCCGCTTTTGGCTTTTTACTCAGCCCTGTAGTTGCAGGAGCGGCAATGGCTTTGTCCTCAATCACAGTCGTGAGCAACGCTAACCGCTTACGTCTATTTAAATCCCCTTTTCACTCTTAGAGGTTAGATAAAAATGAAAATGATCACAGCCGCTATGCTTAGCACCTTGTCTCTTATGAGCTACTCCGCATTCGCCACGGTGACCGAGGTGACCAATTACAAATCCCCTTATTGTGGCTGCTGTACTGAGTGGTCCACTCACATGCAACAAGCAGGATTTAAGGTTAACGAGCAATTGCAAGAAGATATGACGGCGATAAAACAACAATTGGGCATTACACCCAAGCTCGCCTCTTGCCATACAGCCGTTATCGACGGCTATGTTTTCGAAGGTCACATTCCAGCCACAGACATTCAAGCCTTTCTCGCTAATCCACCGAAAAATGCCAAAGGGTTAGCCGCGCCCGGCATGCCAATCGGTTCTCCAGGTATGGAATCTGGTGATAAGAAAGAAGCCTATTCGGTTTTTGCTTTTAACGAGCAAGGTCAGGTGTTTGAGTTTGCTCACCACGAAGGTAATTGATTTTATGTAATAAAGCCTCCGACAGATGCGGAGGCTTTCATTGGGGTGCATTGATATGGCTACGAGTTATTTAACACTAGTTACTCGGCTGACTCGCTCGCCTGAAGCAGAAATAGAACGGATCCAGACCTCACCGGACACCTTCGGTTGTTCGATGCTCGAGTAAGTAAGCCATTGTTGACCATCTAATGAGTATTGCAGCTCAACGCCTGGGAATGACGAATTCATCGACAATTTACCCGCTTCAATCTTAGCTCCGGGAATTGGCAGGCGATAATCAATGCCAGCTTTTTCCAGTTTCGCCAGCTCACGTTGCCCAACAATATTAGCAAAACGAGTCCAATCTTGATTCAGTGCAGACTTATTGACTAAGTTCGTTTGCTGAGAGTATTCAACCCCTACTTTATAGTCGTTTTCCCACTCCGCTTTATGCCAAGCACGTTCAGCGGCAGCCAACACTCGAGGGAAAACCATATACTCATACTGCTCATCATTACGAACCGTTTCTGACCACAATTGAGCTGACAAGCCGTAGAATGGTTTCGACGTCACCTCTCCTTTACCGACAAAACCATTACCATCACGATCTAATGAAGTTTCAGCGTTTTGCGGCATATTTTCCGGTGCAAAACCAAACATTTTGCGCGTATCGGTCGCACGGGTGGCCCAGTAATAACCGCGCTCTTTAGGATCCGCTTCATAAGGCATATCCATGTAGACATAATCAGGGTTAGAAACAATTACGTCGTAACCTTGTTTTGCCCATTCATAAACAGAGCTTGTACCGCCCCAATAGAGGACATCCCAAAAGTTCACACGTGTATTGCGCGTGGCAAAAGAGGATTCTCCCTCGCTGTATTTCAAGCCATCTTGCCATGCTTGGAAATTCTCAATCCCTTTATCGGCGACAATTTCCGACACTTGCTCAGCAAAATAACTCGGTAAATGAGCAAAGTCACTTACTACTCCTTGGCTGACTAATGCTTGGCACTGTGGCGATTTCGCAAATGGTTTATCTTGTTGTGAAAGATCTAAGTTACCTTTCCAACTGACTTTTTCCGTCGCATTAATATCTTGGAAACCCGCGCCCAATTTGATGTTTTTCGCCTCATCGCCACCAAAATGCCAAGTCGATAAAGGCATGCCCGCCTCAATGTGCATCAAGGCCACTTCAGTGATCACCTTGTCCACAAAACGTTTAGACGAGTCTAAACAAGGGTTAATAAAACTCTGCTTATCATAAAACTGAACCGTCGTAACATTGGAGCTGTCTTGAGGATCCATCAAGCGATACTGGCTAGCCTGTTCGGTTTTCCCCTCTTGGCTCAAACGATCAAAACGAGCCTCCATTGAAACAACCGCAGAGCGAGCATGGGCTGGCATATCAATTTCAGGAATCACTTCAATATTGCGCGCTTTAGCGTGCTTGAGGATTTCAATGTAATCGGCTCGACTAAAATAACCTGAGCCAAAGTTATCAGAATTTGGACCGGAGCCAAGCTGTGGCAGCAAGCAGTTTTTCTCATCTAAATCAAAGCAGCGCTGCCCACCAATGTCGGTCAATTCAGGTAAGCCCGGAATTTCTAAACGCCAACCTTCATCATCGGTCAAATGAAGATGTAATTTATTCATCTTATAAGCCGCCATTTGATCTAACGTGGCCAAAATCGCTTGCTTAGAATGGAAGTTACGTGCGACATCCACCATCACACCACGGTAATCAAAACGTGGAGCATCTTCGATGTGGATCACTGGCAGCGCTGTGACATTCTGGCTATCCACTAAACCCAAAATAGATTGAACGGCGTAGAAAGCTCCCGCCTCATCAAATGCACGAATAGAGATAGCATTCGGTGCAATCTCCAACTCATAAGCACCCGATGTCGCCATCTGGTCAGAAAATTCGCTCGGTGTAATCGCAACACCAACCGCCAACTCTCCATCAAGCTTCAGCCCAATCGTTTTAGCACGCGCCTGCAATGCTGAAAACTGATCCGTCGCAAAGTCCTTCACATCAAGCTTAAGGCCGCGAGTAATGTCAACAACACCTTGACCAAGCGTTGTTTTTAGAGGCGTTGGTAACAGAGCCGTTGATACATCTTGCAGTGATACATCGCTATTTCTCTCAAATCGGCTGATGGCCGTGGCAAACACATTATTATCGCTGGTGGTGCGTTTGATATTGTCACCCTCAAGCCCACGCACAAATGACGACGTGTCCTCTGTGTTGAGAGATACAATAAGTTTAGGCTCTGTATTGGGCGCCGCAACGAATGCACGCGGCATAAAGTCCGTTTCAAACAACTGCCAATATTCAGCGACCAGAGGCAAAACAACCTCTTCGCCAGCAGCAAAACCATCAAATTTATCAGTAGGTTCAAGCTTATGTAAATCACCCGTTAAACGGGTAATTTTGAATTGATCATTTTCAACATCCAGAATAAGTCGAATGCTGTGGAAATAGATAGCCCACTGCTTTGAATTCACAGCTTCACCTTGGTTAACCAAGGTCATGTTCACTTTATTACACGATGCCCATTCTGATTCGAGAGCCTGACATGCCAATCCTTCATCTGCCCCGTGATTGGTTAATACGGTGTAATGAATATCCAAATTTTCCGCCAGCGCATCGACTACTTTCTGCTCTGGTGATTGCAACAAAGAGCAACCTGATAATGTGGCGATAACCGAAACAGCAATCAAACTAGGTTTCAACATTTGACTCACCCTACCTTTAAAATAAAAACCCAATATCCTGTTAAAAGGACTCAAAACAGCAACAAGCATAAAGGCTTGTGACCTAAGGCATTCACCATACAAGGAGTTATTTCTAAGCGTAAAATAATTAGCTACACGAAGTGATCCAGTTCAAATTCTCTAAAATACAATCAAAACAAAACCATTTAAAATCAATAGATTAAACTTGACGTCAAAACCGTAATTTATTATTTGACGAGTTTAACTTGAGAAAGATCACATAAAAATGCATAACAAAAATGAATTTATGAATAGAGATCACTACTCACTACAAGGCGAGAAGTTCATTAAAGGGATTTGGCAGGTTAAATCGTGATATAGGTCATAAATTGTAATGACTCATCAAACGTCAAAATGCGCTAAAGTGACGTTTTTTACACATCCTAATGCTATTTATTATCGTGGAATATTGACTGCTATTTTCAATAGTTGAATTTGCTCGGAGAAGGGTGAACAGTGAAAGAGCCTGATAGTGAAAGAGGCGAACCTCTTTCTCTTTGGTAACGAAAACTTACCACTTCCAAATGCAACAAAGCCCCGCATTACTGCGAGGCCTTTAATGTGGTCGGTGAAGAGCCAGATAGTGAAAGAGGCGAACCCTTTTCTCTTTGGTAACGAAAAAACTCACCGCTTCCAGATATAACAAAGTCCCGCATTACTGCGAGGCTTTTAAGTATGGTCGGTGAAGAGGGATTCGAACCCCCGACCCTCTGGTCCCAAACCAGATGCGCTACCAAGCTGCGCTATTCACCGAAATTTTTGCTCTGCACTTAGCGAGCAGTTCCGAGCTTTTTGCCTAGAACGGATGCGTATATTACTCATCTAAAACTAAGACGCAAGCCTTTAATCTTATTTCCATCAAATAACAAACTCATTGGCTAAATCACCATCAAATACACATAAAAACGTGACTAATTACACACCAATAGAAACATCAAGTTAACCTATGCAACATAATTGATCCAGATCAGTGTCAGCAAACAGAGCAAACTTTAACTTGGCTGTGTCTTCGAAACTTTGGAGGAAACATGGACTTTTGGCTTGATCTCCTATTTGGTAATGCTGTGGGACTATCTTCAATGATAGTAATCTTTGGTGCTTTTGGTCTTATGCTGTTTTATGGCGGTTTCTTCATTTATAAAGTGATGAATGACAAATCTCCTCACTAGATCGCTTAGCACCTATTGAAAAATAGTGTGACGCTATGCACCGGGGTGGATTATCTGTCTGCTCCGGTTTTTTATCGCGTTAATAACTCTATCTTCTTGATGAATGGCATCATTCGCTACTCAAGAACGGTTCGATAAGAACACCTGTCTCAAAATAGTTTCCATTTTCTCATGCAAATAAAAGCATTCCCTCAGCATATAAATAAAGACGTCAATGCCGTCTATATCTTGTTGAGGAAAAGTGATGGGGAAAGGCTGGAAACCATGAGTGTCATTAAAAACGCCTTGGTTAATTAATATTAACTGCTAAAATATCGCAACGTTACTAGGCAACACTCAGAGTGTTGCTTTCTTTTTATTCACCGCCGTTGGGAAACGTAAGAGCAACCTATGTCACAACAAGCCACCATCCGTTTAAACAAATACATCAGTGAAACTGGTTTTTGTTCTCGTCGAGAGGCCGATAAGTTAATTGAACAAGGCCGAGTAACCATCAATGGACTATTGCCGGAAATGGGCACTAAAGTCACGCCGAACGATGAGGTGTGTATTGATGGTAATCCATTAAAATCAAAAGAAAAACCGATATACATTGCCCTTAACAAACCGACTGGAATCACCTGCACAACAGAGCGCGATATTCCAGGTAACATTGTTGATTTTATTGGCCACCACAAACGTATTTTCCCGATAGGTCGATTAGACAAACCATCTGATGGACTGATCTTTCTGACTAACGATGGTGACATAGTCAATAAGATATTACGTGCTGGTAATAACCATGAAAAAGAGTACGTCGTCCGAGTAGATAGACCCATCACCGACGAATTTCTACATAAGATGGCCTCTGGTGTGGAAATTCTTGATACGGTGACACTGCCTTGCAAAGTAACCCAAGAAACGAAGTTCTCCTTTAGAATTGTGTTAACACAAGGGTTAAACCGTCAAATTCGTCGTATGTGTGAGGCCTTAGGTTACGAAGTGTTTAAACTACGCCGAGTTCGTATTATGAACATCAGCCTAGACGGTATCCCGAATGGTGAATGGCGTTATTTAAGCGACGAGGAAGTCGCTGAAATATTAGCAATGTGTGAGAGTTCTTGCGGTACGGAAGGCGCGTCCAAGCTTGATGTGACGGGTAAGCGTATTCGCAAAGCTACCGATGCAAAACTGTTTGATAGTCGTGAGCAAAATCAAACCTCGACGGCACGCAGAAATCAAAAGCCAAAAACGTTCCAAGGACGCAATGCCGATGAGTTTCGCCATGCTCCAAATACAAAAAGAGCACCGCGCCGACCCACAAATTCATCACAAGGTGCGCCAGCTAATAGCCACAGAAAAAGCAGTACGTTAAGTCTTAAAAAATAATCATCGAACAATGCGTTAATTCTGTTGAGCAATAAAATGACCGTAATGACGCATCACTGAAACAACTATAAAAAACCGAAGCAACTATAAAAAAGGAGAAACTTTCGTTTCTCCTTTAAGACAGCATAAAATTAACGCTTATTTCGTACCAAAAATCTTATCACCAGCATCGCCAAGACCAGGAACGATATAACCTTTATCATTCAATTTCTCATCAATTGCCGCCGTATAGAGCTCAACATCAGGGTGCGCTTTTTCTAACGCCGCGATGCCTTCAGGCGCTGCAACTAAAACGAGAATTTTAAATTGGTTACAGCCGCGCTCCTTGAGCAAATCGATCGTCGCAATCATGGAACCGCCAGTTGCCAGCATTGGGTCAACCACAAGCGCAATTCGCTCCTCAATATTAGAAGCGAGTTTGTTGAAATAAGGGACAGGCTCAAGCGTTTCTTCATCACGATAGATGCCAACAACACTAATCCGCGCACTTGGAATGTGCTCCAAAACGCCGTCCATCATGCCAAGACCAGCACGCAAAATAGGTACTACCGTTACTTTTTTACCTTTGACTTGATCAATTTCAACTGGGCCATTCCAGCCTTCAATCGTCACTTTTTCTGTTTCAAAGTCTGAGGTTGCTTCATAAGTTAGTAGGCTACCCACTTCTGTAGCTAACTCACGAAAACGCTTAGTGCTGATATCCCCTTCCCTCATTAACCCAAGTTTATGCTTAACTAGAGGGTGTTTAACTTCAACAACTTTCATTTTCATCTCCGACGACATTTAAACAAACCTTCGAATTGTACACACTTTTTATGCTAATTTCAGTGCCAATTATAAACAAAAAAACTGACGCAAACGTTTTCCTTTTTGTTTTAAGCCCTGTTAGAATAGCGCCGTTTTCATATCCAACTTATGACCGAGGACTTCCCCGTGAGCGGTAATAACACTTCTCTTAGTTACAAAGATGCTGGCGTAGATATTGATGCAGGCAATGCACTTGTTGAACGAATTAAAGGCGCCGTCAAACGCACTCGTCGCCCTGAAGTTATGGGTGGCATTGGTGGTTTTGGCGCGCTTTGCGAGCTACCAACCAAATATAAACATCCTGTTTTAGTCTCTGGCACCGATGGAGTTGGCACAAAACTTCGCCTCGCATTGGATATGAATAAGCACGACACCATTGGCATTGACTTGGTTGCAATGTGTGTTAACGATTTGATTGTTCAAGGTGCTGAACCGCTTTTCTTTTTGGACTACTATGCCACGGGCAAATTGGATGTAGATACAGCTGCTGATGTGGTGTCGGGTATTGCCGATGGTTGTGTGCAAGCAGGTTGCGCTTTGATCGGTGGTGAAACCGCTGAAATGCCGGGTATGTACGAAGGTGAAGATTACGATGTCGCTGGCTTTTGTGTCGGTGTGGTTGAAAAAGAAGAGATCATCGATGGCTCAAAAGTAGCAGCAGGTGATGCTCTGATTGCGGTTGGCTCTAGCGGCCCTCACTCAAACGGCTATTCATTAGTTCGCAAGATCCTCGAAGTATCAGGTGCCGACAAAAATGAAGACTTGGCCGGCAAAACGATTGGTGAGCACTTACTGACACCAACCAAGATTTACATCAAATCAGCGCTTAAGATGATCGCCGAGCACGATATTCACGCCATTTCACACATTACTGGCGGTGGTTTCTGGGAAAACATTCCTCG
This sequence comes from Vibrio sp. 2-2(8), assembly GCF_963888495.1. Classification (NCBI taxonomy): domain Bacteria; kingdom Pseudomonadati; phylum Pseudomonadota; class Gammaproteobacteria; order Vibrionales; family Vibrionaceae; genus Vibrio; species Vibrio sp. 2-2(8). Next base: position 401,909 of record NZ_CAWPJM010000011.1, read on the forward strand.
CGTTCTTCCACAAGGGACGAAAGCGGTGATTGACGGCAATAGCTGGGAATGGCCAATTATTTTCCAATGGCTGCAAGAAAAAGGGAATGTAACCACTCACGAAATGTACCGCACATTTAACTGTGGTGTCGGACTGATTGTTGCGCTTCCAATGGATCAAGCACAAGCGGCGGTTCAATTACTGCAAGCGGAAGGCGAAAATGCGTGGGTTATCGGTCATATTGCTGAAGCTCAACTCGATGAAGAGCAAGTAGAGATCAAATAACTGATGAAAAGTATTGTTGTTTTAGTTTCAGGAAATGGCACCAACTTACAGGCTATCCTTGATGCGTGTGAAACGAAAATTAAAGATGGCAAAGTAACGGCTGTTTTTTCAAACAAAGCAACTGCTTATGGCTTAGAACGAGCTAAAAAAGCAGGTGCGGCGGCGGTGCATATTGACCCAAATGCCTTTGACACGCGAGATGCGTTTGATGCGGTATTGATGGAGAAAATTGACCAATACGCGCCTGACTTAATCATTCTTGCTGGCTACATGCGTATTCTGAGTGGTGAGTTTGTGCGTCACTATTTAGGACGGATGCTCAATATTCATCCTTCTTTACTTCCTAAATATCCTGGGTTGAATACCTACCAACGCGCGATTCACGCAGGTGATGAAGAGCATGGTACCAGTGTGCATTTTGTGACTGAACAACTTGATGGTGGCCCAGTCATTCTACAAGCAAAAGTGCCTATTTTTGATGAAGATACCGTTGAGATTTTGACTCAACGTGTCCAAGCTCAAGAGTATCGAATTTACCCACTAGTGGCACAATGGTTCGTTGAAGGACGCTTGGAAATGCGTGAAGGTAAAGCCTATTTAGATGGACAATTACTTGGCATGCATGGTTATGCTTTCGATGAATAAATCGTATCTCTAAATAGTGCGAAAAAGGTTGCCTCAACAGCAACCTTTTTTATTGTCATCTCAAATACAATTCAAACAGCAGTAAATAGACAAGCTTAAGAATAAAAAACTTAAATGGGTGCTTGGCAGCCTGGCTTTGCCGCGGCAAACGGAATGTCAGCTAAGGACTGCGCATTGCCATCAACGTATTCGCCATAATGGAAAATCGCATATTCGCCTGGCTTCATTCGTTGCCAAGTTTCATTTCCCGTCAGTGGCTGAGTCGCAATCACTGACACAACATCATCAGGCGTTGTTTCTTCTTGGAAGTTAATCTCGACATCTTCATCAAGTAAACTTGCTTTCCCAAAGGGAGCTCGTCGAGTAATCCAGTACAGATGATTCGTGCAATAGGTCACCACAAACTCACCATCAGAAAGTAGCATATTAAACACACCTTGCAGCTTAAGTTGATCGCAACACTTCGCAACGAATTGAAACATACTGAGCATATCTTGAGGCGGTTCAGGATAACGCGCTTCTAACTGCTTTAACAACCAACAGAAAGCTTGCTCGCTATCGGTTTCACCAACAGGGCGATAGCGCCCAGTTTCTAGCTGCTGGTGATCCGCCAATTGTCCATTGTGAGCGAACGTCCAATATCTCCCCCACAATTCTCGAGTGAATGGGTGAGTATTTTCCAAATTCACCCCACCCCGATTTGCTTGACGAATATGGCTAACCACTGCCCGACTTTTTATAGGGTAACTCTGCACAAGCTCTGCAATTTTTGACTGAAAGCTAGGGTTAGGATCTTTAAAGGTACGAAACCCCTTCCCTTCATAGAAAGTGATTCCCCAACCATCACGATGCGGCCCCGTGTTGCCGCCACGCTGAATCAACCCAGTAAAACTAAAGCAAATATCAGTCGGCACATTGGCACTCATACCGAGCAATTCACACATGGTTTAATGCACTCCCTTTTGCAACCACAAACACATTAAAAGAAAAGAACGGTGTTGAACTTCTTACGCCATCTCTTTTTCAATCAGTTGGATAACGATGTGGATGATCTTGATATGGATTTCTTGGATACGATCCGCGTAGCCGAAGTGCGGGACACGAATCTCGATATCCGCTAAACCTGCCATTTTCCCACCATCTTTACCGGTCAGTGCAATGGTCTTCATCCCTTTGGCTTGGGCCGCTTCAATCGCTTTCAAAATGTTCCCTGAATTACCAGAAGTCGATAGGCCAAACAGGACATCGCCTTTTGAACCCACCGCTTCCACATAGCGAGAGAATACAAAATCGTAACCAAAATCATTGCTAACGCAAGACAAGTGGCTTGGATCTGAAATAGCAATACCAGGATAACCCGGACGATTCTCGCGATAGCGCCCCGTTAGCTCTTCAGCAAAGTGCATTGCATCACAGTGGGAACCGCCATTACCGCAAGAGAGCACTTTTCCGCCTTGCTTAAATGAGTCGGCAATCAGTTTTGCGGCGGCCTCAATTTGAGCGATGTTATGCTCATCATTAAGAAATTTGTTTAGCACGTCAGCCGCTTCGGTCAATTCACTTTTAATTAAATCCTGGTACATAGATATATTCTCTTTTTAATCTGTTTACCGATAGGCTCCATCAATCAAGAGCCAGTAACAGGCTTGAGTTTACCCAAACCATCCTTTCTGTCGATAGTTCGACTTCAAGAATTGTTGTTTTCTCCCGCTTCCCACTCCCAAAAGCCCTCTATGAGTTGTTTATTTTGAGGTTTTGCCCTACATGGATCACTTTTTGAACAATACAAGGTTTTACATTTCGTTAATAATTTGATTACACTTAGCACTGGTTAGACCACTTACGCAAACGAGACGACTAACAACACTTTCCAATGCACTGAGAAAAATCAGCCGCAATGGCGTGAATACAGTCTCAAAGGAATGAAATTATGGACATCTTGCTCTCTATACTTGGTTTTCTCACCGTGTTCGGTGTGTGCCTCTACCACCGAATGTCACTTTTTAGCGCATTAGTTGCGCTAACGGTAACCATGGTGGTTCTTACCCTGCTGGATTACACCGGGGTGATTGGATGGTTGCTATATTTAGCGGCTATCGCTTTATTAGCCGTTCCCTCTATCCGTCAAAGCGTGATTAGCGAAAAAGCATTAACACTGTTCAAAAAAGTGCTGCCAGCAATGTCACAAACCGAAAAAGAGGCATTAGATGCAGGAACCGTTTGGTGGGAAGCTGAACTGTTTAAAGGCAAACCGAACTGGAACAAACTACACAAAATTGCAGCGCCGACATTAAGTGCACAAGAGCAAGCCTTTATTGATGGACCAGTCAACGAAGTGTGTGCCATGGTTAGCGATTATCAAGTTACGCATGAATTAGCCGACTTACCTCCTGAGGTTTGGCAATATTTAAAAGATCATAAATTCTTCGCCATGATCATTAAAAAACAATACGGCGGCTTGGAGTTTTCAGCTTATGCACAATCCATTGTGCTACAAAAGCTAACGGGTGTATCTGGAGTGCTTTCATCCACCGTTGGTGTACCGAACTCTTTAGGCCCGGGCGAACTTTTACAACATTATGGTACTGAAGATCAGAAAAACCATTACCTGCCACGTTTAGCGGAAGGTAAAGAGATTCCCTGCTTTGCATTAACCAGCCCAGAAGCGGGTTCCGATGCAGGTTCAATTCCTGATTTTGGCGTGGTATGTAAAGGGAAATGGGAAGGAAAAGAAGTGTTAGGGATGCGCCTAACGTGGAACAAGCGCTACATCACGCTCGCCCCGGTTGCAACCGTATTAGGCCTAGCATTCAAACTGCGCGATCCTGACGGCTTACTTGGGGATAAAACAGAGCTTGGCATCACTTGTGCGCTCATCCCAACCCACTTAAAAGGAGTTGAAATTGGCAATCGCCACATGCCATTGAACGTTCCATTCCAAAATGGTCCGACACGTGCTAACGACTTATTTGTGCCGCTTGATTTCATTATTGGCGGACCAAGCATGGCAGGACAAGGCTGGCGTATGCTTGTAGAGTGTTTATCGGTTGGACGTGGCATTACGTTACCTTCTAACTCGACGGGCGGAATTAAAACTGCGGCGCTAGCAACAGGAGCTTACGCTCGGATTCGTCGTCAATTTAAGCAACCAATTGGCCATATGGAAGGTGTCGAAGAGCCATTAGCACGTTTAGGTGGTAACGCTTATGTGATGGATGCGGCGAGCAATTTAACCGTAGCTGGTATTGATCTGGGCGAAAAACCCTCGGTCATTTCCGCTATAGTCAAATACCACTGTACCCACCGTGGTCAACGCAGCATTATTGATGCAATGGATATCGTGGGCGGGAAAGGCATTTGTATTGGTCCTGCTAACTTTTTAGCTCGCAGCTACCAAGGTGCACCGATTGCCGTAACCGTCGAAGGGGCCAATATTCTGACTCGCTCAATGATCATCTTTGGTCAAGGCGCTATCCGTTGTCATCCTTATGTTTTAGAAGAAATGAACGCCGCTTATTCACAAGATTCTGATGCCGTTGAGAAATTTGACGCCGCTCTTGCAGGTCACGTCAGCTTCACCATGAGTAATCTTGTGCGCAGTATTTGGTTTGGTGTTACCGATGGTTTTGGTTCATCTGCACCGACTAATGATGCAACCAAACGCTACTATCAACAACTAAACCGTTACAGCGCTAACTTAGCACTGCTTTCTGATATTTCGATGGCTGTATTGGGAGGCTCTCTCAAACGTAAAGAGCGTTTGTCAGCACGCCTTGGCGATATTTTGAGCCAACTCTACCTCAGTTCTGCCACACTTAAGCGTTTTGAAAATGATGGTCGTCCCGTGGAGGATCTTCCTTTGGTTCATTGGGGTCTACAAGACAGTTTGAAGCAGACGGAAGTCGCCATTGATGAATTCTTAGCCAACTTCCCGAATAAAGCGATTGGTAAGGTACTTCGTATATTGTTGATGCCGATTGGTCGAGTACGCAAAGCACCTAGCGATAAATTAGATAGCCAAGTTGCGCAGATCCTGCAAACACCGAGTGAAACTCGTTCACGCATTGGTCGCAACCAATATCTCGCCCCAACGGCGCATAATGCGGCGGGTAAGATTGAACAAGCACTGGACATCATTTTACGTGCAGAGCCTTTGTTCGATAAAGTGTGCAGCGTCACCAATCAACGCCGTCCATTTTTGCGTTTAGATGAAGTGGCTGCCATTGGCTTACAACAAAAAATTCTAACCGAACAAGAAGCACAGCTATTAACGGAAGCTGAGGCTCATCGTTTGTATACCATTAATGTCGATGATTTTGCGCCACAGGAACTGGCCGCAAAGCCTCAATATCCGGCAATGAATGATGTTGCGTAAGTCAATCTATTGAATGTCAAAGGGCGTTTTAAACGCCCTTTTTTATGACTGGAATACAGAATCAAGAGGTTGCCAACTCGGCAACATCCCTTGTTATTTCTTCGGCATATTCAACTGTAATTCGGGTTGCAACGCCTTTTTCGCTTTAATCTTACGCATCACAAACCACGCCAAAAGCCCAATCAATATCGCACCAATATTACCAATCACGATGAACATAATACTGCGGCTCGTTGCTTCCTCTCTCATCTGAATAATCAACTGCTCTTGTTCAAGCTTACGCTGCTGGATTTCTTCTTCAATCTGTAAGCGGCGAGTCTCCTCAATGTTGACATCATCAACCACGCTGTAAGTATGCTCAGCAAGCGGGAAGTAAAGTGGACGCTGGCTGGCAAGCTCTGTCGCATACAACTTTCCAGACCAACGATAGTTACCGTTGTCTCCATTGTATGGAATTTCTAAACTTAACTTTAGCGCCTCTTTTTCTGACTGCCCCTCAGTAATAAAGATATCATCATAAATATTCGCATGTTCGACATGAGCAACGATGGAGCCTGGGGCTATCATTCCTTGCTCACCCGAAAAAACAATTTGATGTGGCGCACCATCAACACGAGATTGGATAAAGGTGGTTGAGACTGGAGCTGGGTAAACCAGCACCTCTTGCTCTTGGGCGCGTAAAAACACGCCGTTGCCAGAGGTGATCCTAACGCGATACTTACCCGGCATTGGAGTGATAGGCAGCGCTACAGTAAAAATGCCATCACCTGGCTGTTCATCTAAACCACGTCCATCATCGGCAAATTCACCAATCACTTCCGGTAATGGACGCGCTTCTTTAATCAGATCTTCTTCATTTTCAACGTATTTAGTAAAGGTTACTTTTAAGTTGACTCTATCGAGAAAGTCTCTCAACAATAAAGGCTTACCGTCGGAGGTTAATCGCGCGGTAAATTTTATCACTTCACCAAGGTATAAGCGCGTAGGAAACAGATCAGTATCAAGTTGCAGATGAGAAATAAGCTTGATGCTATTTTGTGAGGAAACCTTGCCTATGGCCTGCCAAGGGCCAGGCATTGGCTTATCAATTGAAATAATATCCATTGTGGGTTCTTGATACCAACGCACATTATCGCTATGTTGCCAAGCGTAATATTTCTTACCATCAGGCCGCACAAGCACCACGGGTTGGGATGACTTTTCGCGATACACAACAAAAGTAATTTGTGAAATGGTTGGATCCACACGGAAACGATTGTCGAGCAGCGACATCGAGGAGGAATTCACCGCAAAAACGCCTGTACTCCACATCAGCGCAATCACTGCTGCCATTATCCTCAACATATTTTCTCCTACTGACGCCAAAGGCAGCTTCCGCTCTTTTCGACTAGATCCAATCTTTCTTGGTGTGCTTGTAATTCATCGGCACAAGCCTGCAAAACCTTTAGCTTTTTCCGACCTGCGACAGCTCGTTTTATTGACTCTCCTCCCACACTGCCATCACTGCGCGTTCCGGCACTGAACTGTAACGAGGTTTGCCCGCCAGTCATCAGCAGATAAACGTCCGCTAATATCTCCGCATCGAGCAATGCACCGTGCAAGGTACGATGTGAGTTATCGATACCATAACGATCACAAAGTATATCCAAATTGTTGCGTTTGCCGGGGAAAATACGCTTTGCCATAGCAAGCGTATCGGTCACTTTGCAATACTGCTCCGTCTTACCGATTTTAGCGTCGAGCTTGCGAAACTCGTAATCCATAAAACCGACGTCGAAGGGAGCGTTGTGCGCCACCAGCTCAGCCCCCTTGATGAAATCTAAAAACTCTTGATGCACATCGCGATATTGCGGTTTGTCCATCAAAAACTCATCGGTAATACCGTGGATTTCGATCGCTTCTAACTGAATCTCACGATCGGGTTTCAGGTAGACATGGAAGTGGCGGCCTGTCAGCTTGCGGTTGATAATTTCAACGGCACCGATTTCAACAATGCGGTGTCCTTCATAGTGAGGGCCGCCTTCACGGTTCATACCCGTGGTTTCCGTATCGAGAACGACGATACGTTGGGATTGGGAATTGCTGCTAGTATTCATAAGGATATGTATGTCAGACTATGCCAATAATGTGCGTAACCTAATAGTATCAAATCATGACAAAACAGGTGGAAATTTTCACTGATGGATCTTGCTTAGGTAATCCTGGCCCGGGTGGTTATGGGGTTGTCCTTCGTTACAAAGAAACCGAAAAAACGTTAGCCAAAGGCTACCGACTCACCACTAACAACCGAATGGAAATGTTAGCGGCAGTGGTTGCACTGCAAACACTGAAAGAGCCATGTAATGTTATTCTCACCACAGACAGCCAATACGTTCGTCAAGGTATTACTCAGTGGATCCACAACTGGAAAAAACGCGGTTGGAAAACATCGGATAAAAAACCAGTGAAGAATGCCGATTTATGGCAAGCACTCGATAAAGAAAGCGCCCGCCATACTATTGACTGGCGCTGGGTGAAAGGCCATGCGGGTCATCGTGAAAATGAAATGTGCGATGAATTAGCACGCAATGCAGCAGAAAATCCAACCGAAGACGATATTGGGTATCAAGCATCCGAATAAGGGTAACAGGCCTTATCTTGGTTCTGAGTTGATAAACGGTAGTTCAGGCTAACTGGCGAAAGACGCCGTTTAAAACGCCAATGAGGTTTAATCGGTTTCAAGGGATAAGTACGTTTGCGCGCTACGATGAAATACAGGCTACCAAATGGAGCGGCCCAGTCGCCAATACCATTTTCCAACCACGCCCACATGGGTTGATATTTTTGCATCGGAAAAAGGGCATATTGGTCACAGTCAATCACTTGATAGTTCAAGACACTCAGCCAGTCCTTAATTCGGTTAGCGGTAAACATACGACCGCTCCAAGGTAAGTTATGTTTTCGCCAAGGCATCAAACTTGCGATCCCCGTAAAACTGATTGGATTAAACCCCGTAATAATGATGTAGCCATCATCCATCATCACGCGATCAACTTCGCGTAAGATACGGTGCGGATCGCCACAATAATCCAGTTGGTGCGCTAAAATAGCCACATCAAAACTCTTTTCGAGAAAAGGCAGTTCGTAGCTATCGGCAATCACCGTATGGAGTGGGTTTTCAATATCAAGATGAACTTGGTGTTGAATATTGCAGTTGCAACTGGCAAGCTCACAACTCAAACCACCGAGCTTAAGCATATGATAGCCAAATAATTTAGAGCACCATTCATCAAGCCGAGTCTGAATAGAATCACTAACCCACTGGCCATTTTTAAGTTGGGACCAAGAATGAGGCTTATCTAATTTTTTTTCGCTACGCGCTGGCTTCATCGATAACCTATTTCACCTCGGTGATTGGAGATACTCATGTTACAGATCAAAAGCATACCCGCATTTAATGATAATTACATCTGGCTGATCCAAAATAGCGATCAGCGTTGTGCTGTGGTCGATCCCGGTGATGCAGCACCAGTGCTTGAGTACCTCTCGAAGCATCAATTAACGCTCGAAGCAATATTAATTACCCACCATCACCATGATCACATTGGTGGTGTTGCAGAACTGGTTCGCCAGTTTCCCAGCATTAACGTTGTTGGTCCCGCTCATGAACCTATTCCTACCTTAACGCACGCGGTTGAAGCTGGCGATCAGCTAGAACTATTCGATGAAATCTTTATGGTGCTTGATCTCGCAGGACACACAAAAGGTCACATTGGCTATGTCGGTGACAATAAACTGTTTTGTGGCGATGTACTGTTCTCCGCAGGGTGTGGCCGTGTTTTTGAGGGCACAATGGAGCAAATGTTTACGTCACTGTGTAAACTTGCCGCATTGCCAGAAGAGACTGAGGTCTATTGCGCGCACGAATATACCGCAAGTAACGTCGCATTTGCTTTAGCCGTTGAGCCCGATAATGACCAACTTCAACAGTATCGAGATACCGTCAACCGGCTCCGAGCCCAGCAGAAATCGACATTACCGACCACGATCCGCCAAGAAAAATGGATCAATCCATTTTTGCGGACCCAGCAAGAGAGTGTGATGAAATCCGTCGCGAATCGTACTCAACAAACTGATCCTCTATCAATTTTTACCGCGTTACGTGAGTGGAAGAACGAATTTTGACGATTTGCTGCTTGTCATAGCAATAAAGTGCCAAGTATTATCAGCAGCCATTAAGTCAAAGGGCTGAGATAGATGCGATTTCAATTTAGCTGGGTGATGGTGCTCTTGTTAGCGGGGTGCCAAATCACTCAGCCAACAGACCAAACAACAGCGCCAAATGCCAAAGAGGCAAATAGCCCTCAGATTCAGACACAAAAAGAGATGGCTAAACAAAAGTCGTCATCTGCAAAAAACACAACGCCGAAAGTGATCACGCCACAAGAGCAAGCGGACGTATGGCAGCGCATCGCAATGCAGTTGTCGATGGATATCCCAGATCATAAATCAGTGAATTATTATCGAACTTGGTATCTTAAACACCCTAATCACCTACAAACTGTTGCCGAGCGAGCAAAGCCATTTCTTTACCTTATCACTGAGAAAATTGAGCAGCGCGGCTTACCACTTGAGTTAGCACTCTTACCTATTGTTGAAAGCTCGTTTGATGCCTTTGCCTACTCACACGGTAGCGCTGCGGGGCTGTGGCAATTTGTGCCGAGTACGGGAGAGATGTATGGCCTAGAGCAAAATTTTTGGTATGACGGAAGACGAGATGTAGACGCCGCCACCGATGCGGCTTTGGATTATCTCACTGCATTAAATAAGCGTTTTGATGGTGATTGGAGCCATGCGATTGCCGCCTATAACAGCGGTGGTGGGCGGATCTCTAGCGCGATTCGTAAAAATCACAAGGCTGGTAAACCAACCGACTTTTTCTCACTCGACTTACCCGATGAAACCACAGGCTACGTCCCTAAATTACTCGCACTGGCCGATATTGTTGCCAATCAAGAAAAATATGGCATTGAAATCCCAGCAATCGCTAACAAACCAGTGTTAACGTTAGTCGACCCTCAAGAACAGCTTGATCTTGCCATTGCCGCCAATTACGCCGGAATGAGCGTGAAAGAGTTGCAAAGTTACAACCCAGCTTACAATCAATGGGCGACCTCGCCGACGGGACCTCATCAACTGCTTATCCCAGTAGATAAAGTGGAACGCTTTGCTCAGAAAGTTGAAGAGAATCGCGGTAAGGGGATGAAGTTAGTACGCTACAAGGTAAAATCCGGCGATAGCTTGAGTGTGATTGCTCAACAGCACAATACCACCAGCAAAGTGATTCAGACGGCCAACAATCTCAATGACAACGTCATTCGCGTTGGGCAGTATTTAATGATCCCAACATCCGTAAAAGACGAAAAAGCATACGCACTCAGTGCCAGTAACCGCTTGGCAAAAACGCAAGCGATGGCCCGTGGTCAGTATAAGCTGTCTCATACGGTAGCCAAAGGTGATAGCTTATGGAGCATTGCCAAACAGCACAATGTTTCCCATCAGTCCTTAGCAAAATGGAACGGTATGGGGCCAAGAGACACGTTGAAGATTGGCCAAAAACTGGTCATTTGGAAAAATAGCAGTGAGGGTGCCATCATTCGCACCGTCTTTTATCAAGTGCGTAGCGGCGATACACTCAGCGCCATCGCTAATAAGTTTAAAGTCAAAAGCCTCGACATTGTAAAATGGAACGAGCTTGCAAACCAAAAGTACTTAAAGCCGGGTCAAAAACTCAAGCTCTACGTCGATGTCACTAAGGTCAGTGTATGAATCCTTCCAGTAACCCGTTAATCATGTTGGTGGATATTTTCCGTTCCCCCACGTCTTGTTTTTTAGCCCTTTATCAACGCGGCATGTGGGGTTGGCAACCTTATCTCTTTTTAATCCTGAGTCCCTTTCTATTTTGGGGGGCTTATTTTGACGTGGTTAACCTTGAATGGTTAAAAGCTGGGCTCTCGGCGCAGTTGGCTATGATCAACCCCGCTCAGCTTGAAATGTTAGATGCCAACACCTTGATGGCAAGCGAAATTATCAGTGATGTGGTAGGCCGCACGCTAACGATTTTCATGTTGGCATTGTGGTTCAATTTGGCGACCAAGCAGAGCCAACATCAGCACGGTTTCTGGCGTTGGTTTGCCGCAAGTGCTGTCATCACTTTCCCAGCCGTGTTGGGCGATCTCGCCAGTTACGCGAGCTTATTACTCAAACATGGCCACGTGATGACTTACGCTGCTGACCTTAACAGTTTAAATGGCCTAATTAAGTTGCCACTGACTAATGATTGGTCTCAATTTGCCAGCTCCTTCCCACTGCTTTTACCTTGGTACATCGTACTTGGCTACGCGGCGGTGGGCGCATGGACAGAGCTTGAACGCGGCCAAGCTCTGGTGATTTCGGCGCTGCCTTGGATTGGCTATTACCTGATTTGGGCGCTGTACATCGCCATCAGTTAGAAAGTGGTTATAAACTAAAACTCGCCAATAGTGGGTTATGATCAGAAGCGTCCGTTACGGGCGCTTTTGCATTGAGCAGTGTTAAACCACGATAAAAAAGATGATCAAGCACCAAGCCCGTCACAAACTGAACACGGTGATCGGGTTCGAACAACACTTCCTTTAAACCCACACGATTTAATGCAGCGGTTAATGTGTCCATTCTTGCTTGACTCCAGCTATTAAAATCGCCACCGACAATCACCGGCCCTTGATGTGTTTTTAATTGAACGAGTAACGCTTCCAGCTGATTGGTATACTCTTGCGTTCCATAGGTAAAGTTCACTGCATGCAGGTTTACAACCGCCAGAGTCTGACCATCACTTAAACGATACAGGGCGTAAATCGCCGATTTGGGTAAGCGCAACCAAGGCTCTAATTCGGTGTAAGCACACGCTAATACTGGCATCTGCCTGCCAAGATTTAACACTCCGGCTGATTCACCAAAAACACGAAAAGCATCCGCTTGTGCCCCCCCCCACTGCTTTTGGCTGATCCACTCTTTCAATGACAAGGTCATGCTCGCTTCTTGTAGCAACACCAATTGGGCATCTTGGCTGAATTTATCCAGCTCACTTTGCCATGTTGCTCTATTTTGTTTATAGATATTCCAAACCAGTACATTAAGCTGACCACGCACATCAATTGCGCGAGCGTTTGGATTATCGTAACAAATCAGTGGAGATGAAGCGTTTTTCCCATCAATAGTCAACAATTGCGGTGTTGAAGGAATAGTAAAAATAGAGAAAAAACTAACCACAGCCGCGGTAATCAGCAACAGCGGCAAAACAAGCAGATATTTTCTTTTCATAACGTTCAACAAAATTGGTAGGGATGCATTAATAAAGAGACAAAAAAGGAGCCATTGGCTCCCTTCTTCTCGGTGTACAGCTAAATAGCGTCTTCGTCTTCTTCACCGGTACGAATTCGTACCACTCGTTCAATATTGGTAATGAAAATTTTACCATCACCAATTTTTCCCGTTTGCGCCGTCTCAATAATGGTGTCAACGCAGCGATCAGCGACATCGTCAGTCACCACAATTTCAAGCTTCACTTTAGGTAAAAAATCCACCATGTACTCAGCGCCACGGTACAATTCAGTATGCCCTTTCTGACGACCAAATCCTTTTACTTCAGAAACAGTCATACCCGTGATCCCGACTTCAGCTAACGCTTCGCGGACGTCATCAAGTTTAAATGGCTTAATAATGGCTTCGATTTTTTTCATGTTCATCCCTTACACTTTCGTCAATTGGTGGCATTATCTGCTAGCAAAAAAAAACAATCAATAAAAAGCCCAAGCAACGCTTGGGCTGATTGAAACCCGTTCACTGTCATTTACTTAAGACTTGCGAAATAGGCCGCTAAGTTTTCAATATCGGCATCACTGAGCATTGCCGCTTGCGCTTGCATTACGACGGCTAAACCACCATTACGCTCTTTATTCTTGTAGGCTTTAACTGATGAGATAAGGTATTGCTCATTTTGCCCTTTTAGATTTGGATATCCCGGAATAAGGGCAATCCCGTCTGCGCCGTGACACGCCGCGCAGATAGCCGCTTTGGCTTGACCTGCGGCTGGGTCTCCAGCAAACGCGCTTCCCGCTAACAACGTAAAACCCATAACTATTCCAATCGCGACTTTTTTCATTGCTCCACCTTTATGTCCATATTCATGGTATGTTTTATACGAATTTTGCATGAAAAGCGTTCATTTGTCCCAGATGAGTTCACAATCTTGCCCACTGAAGTCACGATCAACAAATAAATTTGCAATCGCAACCACTTGATTCCGATGCATCAATATTGGCGTTCTTCGTCGTAACCAACTCGGCACACCATGCTCTTGGAACAATTTTTTTAGCTTTCGACTTCCCACTCGTCCGACAGGACATGCTGCCAGCCCTTCAGGATTAAACGTAACGCTTAATTGATGGCAATCATCAGGCAAGGCTATTCCCTTGCTAGCACCATGAGACGATAACCTCAGATTACCTAGTCCATCAGGCAAGGTTAATGATTGATCGGGCACAATCATCGCCTGCCAATCTGAAATGTCTTGATAAGTTTGGATGCAATATAGCTTTTGGTCAAAGCGGCGGATCTCACTTTGCCCTAGTTTAAGACGAGGATTCGCATCAATACGCGCAGACGCCACTTGTTGCCAAATCATCGCTAAATGTTCTTGAGTCGGCATTGGCTCCCCCAATTGAGCAAGCCACATTCTTAGCAATTGATAGCGTGCTAATTCGCTGCGATGAGAAAGCGCGGTAATTGATAAACTACCATCAGGCATTTTTACCTCTTGCATTGCCTCTTGTAGCAGCTCTTCAAGCAGCACCTGCTGCTGAGCACACAATGTCGCACTACGAGCAACCGCTTGGTGAATATGCGGCCAGCGCTGCGTAAGAACTGGCGTGATGTGATGACGGATAAAATTACGATCAAAACGGGTGTCTTGGTTGCTTTCGTCCTCGACCCAATCCAAATTCTGGGTTACGGCAAAGCTTTCGATCTGTACGCGAGTCGCCGCAAGCAAAGGACGGACGATTTTCCCCGCGCCAAATGGCATCGCTTGTGCCATCGAAGAGAGTCCTTTGGGTCCACTACCACGCTTTAACGCGAGCAAAAATGTCTCGATCTGATCATCGCTATGCTGTCCAGTTAGCAACAAATCGTCAGTGTTAATGTATTTCGCTAAAACTTGGTAACGCGCCGTACGCGCCAATGACTCCACACTTTCACCGCTAGCGGTATCGAGTTGCACCCGTTCAATAAAAAAAGGGATCGCGGCGTGTTGGGCCCAGCGCTGGCACTGTTTGGCCCACTCATCGGCATGTTGACTTAATCCATGATGAACATAAACAGCACAGCACTCACAGGAGGTTTCGTCACGATATTGCGCCAATAGTTCAAGCATCACCCGCGAGTCCATGCCACCACTAAAACCCAAGACTAATTGGCTGCTTGCTAAGCGATGACGATTGATAACGTGTGAAAATAGCGAATAAAGTTCAGACATGGGTTTTCAGTGCTAAGAGGAATTGATGCCAGTTTACCTTGAAACGCGCCAAGCAAACCAGCCTTGAAATCGGGCTGATAAAAAAGGGCTGGACAGAATCCAACCCTTTTTATTTATTGTCCGCTCTGCTATTTAGCAGTAGCCGTAGTTCATCAAACGTTGATAACGACGAGCCAATAATGCTTCTTCATTCAGCGGCTCTAAATCAGCAAGCTGTTTTAGCAGTGTTGCTTTCATGTTGGCGGCCATTTGTATTGGATCGCGATGCGCGCCACCTAATGGTTCTTCGATAATTTCATCAATCAGCTCAAGCTCTTTTAAGCGAGGAGCGACTAAGCCCATCGCTTCAGCCGCTTGCGGTGCTTTATCTGAATCTCGCCACAAGATTGAAGCGCATCCTTCTGGCGAAATTACCGCATAAGTGGAATATTGCAGCATGTTCACGTAGTCACCCACGCCAATCGCCAAAGCACCACCAGAGCCACCTTCACCAACAACATTGCAAATTACAGGCACTTTCAAGCCTGACATCACTTTTAGGTTTGTAGCAATCGCTTCAGATTGGCCACGTTCTTCAGCGCCAACACCAGGATAAGCACCTGCGGTATCAATGAAGGTAATAATAGGCATGCCAAAACGTTCAGCCATTTTCATTAAACGCAGTGCTTTACGATAACCTTCTGGTTTTGGCATTCCGAAGTTACGTCTTACTTTTTCTCTCGTTTCACGTCCTTTTTGGTGACCAATCACCATCACCGGACGTCCCTCTAAACGAGCGATGCCGCCGACAATCGCTTTGTCATCAGCAAAAGCGCGATCACCAGCCAACTCGTCAAACTCAGTGAAGACATGGTTGATGTAATCAAGCGTGTAAGGGCGTTGTGGATGGCGTGCCAATTGAGCCACTTGCCATGCCCCTAAATCACCAAAGATTTTCTTCTTAAGCTCTAAGCTTTTCTTTTCTAGCTGTTCGATCTCTTTGTCGAGATCAACGGACTTATCACCACCATGGCGAGACACGTCGCGTAGCGCCTGAATTTTAGCCTCAAGTTCAGCAATTGGTTTTTCAAATTCTAGAAAATTTAGGCTCATCTACCGATCCTTTTATACTCAGCGTTCAACATATTTGACGCCAAATTTTAGTTAAATTCGAGTTCTACCTGATCTTTGCCAAGTAGCTGTTTCAATTCGTCTAACAATGTATCACTTGGGGTTACACGCCACTGCGTACCAAGAGTGAGTCGCACTCTCGCCTCTGCGCGTTGGTAGTATACATTGACAGGTATAGTCCCTGCTCGGTGAGGCTCTAAGATCTGACTAAAGCGCTCAAAAAACTGGCTGTCTATCTGTGATTGTTCAATCGATATCGACAAGCCACGGGCATATTTTTCACGCGCACTGCCCAAGTCCATGACTTCGCGCGCCGACATTTTAAGGCCACCATTGAAGTCATCAAAGCTGACCTGTCCAGAAATCACTAAAATTCTATCTTTTTCTAACAGCTCTGCATACCGCTCTAACGCATCAGAGAATAACATCACTTCCATACGTCCTGAACGATCATCTAACGTCATGATACCAATCCGCGTACCACGCTTGGTGGTCATCACTTTAGCTGCAATCACTAACCCCGCTAAAGTGACGGATTGATCGCGTCGCGTTGGCGTGGCATCTTTTAGTCGACAACTGGTGTACTTCGCAAGTTCCTTAATATGTGCGTTTATTGGATGCCCGGTCAAATAAAGGCCCAATGTATCGCGCTCACCTTCAAGCCAAACTTTCTCAGGCCACTCGGGGACTTGCGTATATTTATGTTCTACTTCTTCTGGCGCATCAGTCAATACACCAAACATATCAACCTGACCAAAGGCTTCAGCTTGGTGGAATTGGCTGGCCGCTTTCACAGCATCATTTAATGAGGCCATCATTGCAGCACGGTGTGGGCCTAAACGATCCAAAGCACCCGCATAAATAAGCTTTTCAATCACACGCTTATTGACTTTTTTCAAATCAATTCTGGCGCAAAAATCAAACAAATCTTTAAAATAGCCGCCTGCTGTGCGCGCTTCTAAAATCGCTTCAATCGGCCCTTCACCCACACCTTTGATCGCGCCAATACCATAGACAATCGCGCCATTTTCATCGACGTTAAAGCGGTACAAGCCGGCGTTAATATCCGGTGGTAACACTTTAAGATTCATGCGTAAACATTCATCCACTAAGCCAACCACCTTTTCGGTGTTGTCCATGTCGGCCGTCATTACTGCCGCCATAAATTCGGCTGGGTAGTGGGTTTTTAACCATAAGGTTTGATAAGAAACCAGAGCATAAGCCGCAGAGTGCGATTTGTTAAACCCGTAACCGGCGAATTTTTCTACTAAGTCGAAGATTTTCATCGACAATTCGCCATCCACGCCGTTTTTTATCGAACCCTCTTCAAAAATCGCCCGCTGCTTGGCCATCTCTTCTGGCTTTTTCTTACCCATCGCTCGGCGCAGCATATCCGCACCGCCTAGTGTGTATCCGGCTAGGACTTGGGCGATCTGCATCACTTGCTCTTGGTACAAGATGATGCCGTAGGTTGGGTCTAGAATTTCTTTTAATGACTCATGTTGCCATTTTTCATCTGGGTAGGAGATCGCCTCTCGGCCATGTTTACGGTCGATAAAGTTATCCACCATACCCGATTGCAAAGGCCCAGGGCGAAACAGAGCCACTAGTGCAATGATATCTTCGAAGCAGTCTGGCTGGAGACGTTTGATCAGATCTTTCATGCCGCGCGATTCTAACTGGAATACCGCCGTGGTTTCAGAATTTTGCAATACACGAAATGAAACTGGGTCTTCTAACGGGATAGCTTCAATACGAACGGGCTCTTTGCCTTCTCGTTGTAAGCGCGGGTTAATCAGCCCTAGTGCCCAATCGATAATGGTTAAGGTACGTAGACCTAAGAAGTCAAACTTGACTAAGCCTGCGGTTTCAACATCGTTCTTATCAAATTGAGTAACGGGGAAATGCCCTTCAGCATCCGCATAAATCGGCGAAAAGTCGGTAATTGTGGTTGGGGAGATCACCACCCCACCCGCATGCTTACCGGCGTTACGCGTACACCCTTCTAGAATTCGGCACTTATCAATCAGCTCTTTGACGTCTTCGTCATTGTTGTACAGCTCAGGTAACGCGGGTTCAGCCTTAAACGCCTTTTCGAGTGTCATTCCTGGATCTAGTGGAATAAGCTTTGAAATGCGGTCGACAAATCCAAACGGATGACCAAGCACGCGTCCCACGTCACGAATGACCGCTTTGGCAGCCATAGTACCAAAGGTGATGATCTGTGATACCGCATCACGACCATACATTTCAGCAACGTGATCAATAACTTGGTCACGTTTATCCATACAGAAATCGACGTCAAAATCGGGCATTGAGACCCGTTCTGGGTTCAAGAAACGTTCGAAAAGTAAATCATATTGTAGTGGATCTAAATCGGTAATTTTGAGCGCGTAAGCCACCAATGAACCCGCACCCGATCCGCGCCCCGGTCCCACCGGAATATCGTTATCTTTTGACCACTGGATGAACTCCATCACAATCAAGAAATAACCGGGGAATCCCATGTTATTAATTACTTCGAGTTCAATTTGCAGCCGTTCATCATATTCAGGGCGACGTTGTGCGCGAACCTCAGGATCGGGGAACAGAAATTCAAGACGCTCTTCAAGGCCTTCTTGTGATTTCATCACCAAGTATTCGGTTTCTTTCATTCCTTCCGTTGGGAAGGCGGGCAAGAAATATTCCCCCAAACGGACGGTAACATTACACCGTTTGGCAATCTCAACACTGTTTTGCAGCGCTTCAGGAATGTCGGCAAACAGCTCACACATTTCCGCTTCGGAGCGCAAATATTGCTGTGGGCTGTAATTTTTTGGCCGACGAGGATCTTCCATGGTGTAGCCATCATGAATCGCTACTCGAATTTCATGCGCTTCAAAAAACTCTTCGCTGAGAAACACCACTTCATTGGTTGCAACGACGGGCAGATCGTTATTTTCAGCTAATTCTAGAGCAAAGTGCAGATAGCTCTCTTCGTCGGCTCGCCCTGTGCGAGTCAATTCAAGGTAAAAACGATCGACAAAATGAGTTTGATAAAACTCGACACATTTATCGACTAACGCCTGATTACCTTTAAGCAGTGCTTTGCCTATTTCACCACTTTTTCCACCCGAAAGCACAATCAAGCCTTCGGCATATTTCACTAGCCACGCTTTATCAATCACAGGTAGGTGTTGCACATGACCGCGTAGATAAGCATCGGAGATCAGTAAGGTCAGATTTTTGTAACCAACATTATCACTCGCTAGAACCGTCAGCTTGGTGAGCTCATCACCAAACTCCTCGGATTGCATGACAAAATCTGCACCGATAATCGGCTTTACCCCACAGTTATGAGCGGTACCATAAAATTTGACCAAACCACATAAGTTCGTGAAGTCGGTCAACGCTACGGCAGGCATCCCGATCTCGGCCACTTTTTTCACAAGCGGTGGCACTTTGGACAAGCCATCGATCATAGAAAAGTCGCTGTGGACACGAAGGTGGACAAACTTTGGTTCTGGCATGCAATAAAATCCTAGATGCTAGGTTTGGTACAAGATTTGGCGGTTATTCTACGCGAATCTGCTCGTGGCTGACACCCGCAATTAGTCAATTCCCAGCACGCGTTTCACTGGCTTAAAGCTTTTACGGTGCTCTGCGATGACGCCATGTTGTTCGATCGCGGCAAAATGCGCTTTAGTTGGATAGCCCTTATGTTGAGCAAAGCCAAATTGTGGGTACAATTTATCGAGCGCTTCCATCTCTTTATCGCGTACCACTTTAGCAATGATTGAGGCGGCGCTGATTTGCGCCACACGCATATCACCCTTGACGACTGCGATACCATGCATCGGTAATTGTGGGACACGGTTGCCATCAATTAAAGCCAAATCAGGTTGAATCGCTAGACCTGCAATCGCGCGTTGCATCGCCACCATCGTCGCTTGAAGAATATTAAGCTCATCAATTTCAGCTGGTGAACAGCGGCCAACAGACCAAGCGAGCGCCTTTTGTTGAATTTCAGGAAAAAGCGCTAGGCGTTTTTTTTCTGATAACTTTTTCGAGTCTGCTAAACCTTCAATCGGATTATTCGGATCCAAGATTACTGCGGCAGTCACTACGTCGCCCACTAATGGACCTCGACCAACTTCATCCACTCCTGCAATCAAAACATAGCCCTTAGGGTATTCAAAAGGAGTCAGTGTTTGTTCTGCCATCTTGTCTATTTTCCTCTCGTTATTTTTCAATCGCTCTTAATCGTTAATGGTTAATCAAGCTTAAAACCGCTTTGGCAGCTTGTTGATCGGCGCCTTTGCGGATCCAGTGATGCATTTCAGTAAAACGTTCAATTAAAGAGGAATTATCACGGCTAAGCATGCTATCGACCGCAGGAAACAGATGTTGCGGGTCGCATTCATCAAGAATGAACTCAGGAACCAGTTCTTCTCCGGCTAAAATATTGGGCAGTGAAACAAATTCGGTTATCGCAAGCTTCTGAACCAACCATCCGGTAAGCCAGTTCACTTTGTATCCCACCACCATCGGCCGTTTGAGCAACATGCATTCCAGTGCGACTGTGCCAGAGGCAAGCAGCACAGCATCTGCAGCCGTGATGACATTACGCGCGGTGTCTTCAATAATAACAAAATCGAGCTCTGGGGCGATCTCCTGCCAAATGGTTTCAAACTGCTGTTTACGTTTGGGATTGACGGCAGCTACCACAAAACCAATATCAGGGTATTTCTGTTTGATTTGTCGACATGTTTCAATAAATGGCTTGGCAATTAAACCGACTTCTCCCCCTCGGCTACCGGGTAGCACAGCCAGCCACTGTTTATCTGTCTCTAATTTCAACAGTTCACGAGCGGCAATTTTATCGGGTTGCAGTGGAATGGCATCGGCCAGTGTATGGCCGACAAATTCGCACGCAACCTGATACTTGTCGTAAAACGCTTTTTCAAACGGAAGAAATGCCAACACTAGATCGGTCGCCGCATCGATTTTAAAAATACGTTTGGGACGCCATGCCCATACAGATGGGCTCACGTAGTGGACGGTTTTGATGCCCACTTTTTTGAGATCAAGCTCTAGTCGTAAATTAAAATCTGGTGCATCAATACCAACAAACACATCCGGCGGATTGGCTTTAAAATACTTCACCAACTGCGCTTTAACTTTCAGTAAACGCGGTAAGCGGCCAAGCACCTCAACCAGACCCATCACGGCTAGCTCTTCCATATCAAATAAAGATTCACAACCTTGAGCAATCATCTTAGGGCCACCAATACCGACAAATTGTGCATTGGGGTATTGCTGCTTGATGGCTTGAATGAAGCCTTCTCCTAATGTATCGCCAGAAAGCTCTCCGGCAACAATACCGATTCTTAGGGGATTTTCATGTGAGTGCATATCGTTTCCTAACAGAATCCGCTCAGCCGTTATGCGGCGTCAAAAAGACAAAAGATCGCTAAACAAGTAGCGATCTTCGGATATTAATCAAAACTCAGTGGCGAACTAACGAATAATGCCACGCTCAGTTTTTTCTAGTAAATCAGTAAAACGCTGAATCGATGGGTACTCTTTCGCCATCTCAACCAATATAGGTAAGACCTCTGCTTGCGTTTTACCTGATCGGTAAATCTCTTTATACGCTTTTTGTAGCGCGCGAATTTCGGCTTTTTCAAAACCATTTCGCTTCAAACCAACAAGGTTAAGGCCAAATGGTGAAGCATGGTTACCTTGTGCTAACACGTAAGCAGGGACATCTTGCACCACTGCAGAACAACCACCGATATAGGCATAAGCACCAACACTACAAAAAGGATGAATCGCCGACAACGCCATAACACCAGCATAGTCACCGACCGTCACATGGCCGCCAAGAATTGCGTTGTTACCAATGTGCGTATGATTACCAACAATCACATCGTGCGCAATATGGGCATTCACACACAATAGGTTGTCGTTGCCAACAACTGTTTGCGTTTTATCTTGCATAGTACCACGGTGAATTTGCACCGCTTCACGAATAACATTGCGATCACCAATGACAACTCGCGTATCTTCACCACCATACTTCTTATCTTGGTTCTCTTCGCCAATGACGGCGTGAGGGAAAATACGGTTATCTTCACCAATGACGGTGTTTCCTTTGATGACCACATGCGACATCACTTCCGTACCTTGGCCAATGCTTACCCCAGAGGTGATGTAAGTAAATGGACCAACAGTGACGTTAGCTCCGATGATAGCGCCATCTTCAACCACCGCACTTGGGTGGATTTGTGCAGTTTCATGAATCATATTAAAACTCTCTACGAGCACATTTCATTTCAGCTGAACACACAACCTCACCATCAACTTTCGCTACGCCATTAAACAACGCAATACCACGACGCTCTTTAATGAACTGCACTTCGATGATCAGTTGGTCGCCAGGGCCTACAGGTTTACGAAACTTCGCATTATCAATACTAGCAAAGTAATACAATTCGTTATCTTTCGGTGCACCAAAGGTTTTGAATGCTAATAGGCCCGTTGCTTGTGCCATTGCTTCTAAAATCAGTACACCTGGAAAAATAGGTAACTGCGGAAAATGACCAGTGAACTGAGGTTCATTAACTGACACATTTTTCAAGCCAACAAGGTATTTGCCTTCTTCAAAGTCAATTACACGGTCAATCAACAGAAATGGGTAACGGTGAGGAAGCAGCCTCTGAATTTCAGTGATGTGCATCGTTTTCGTTTCAGTCGTCAAAGTCATATTCCTATACAGTAAAACTTTCAAAAATTATTTGGCATTATAGACGAAAAAGACTCGCAATTGGCGAGCCTAATCGGGAAAAAGTAGAATTAGGATTCCGCTTCCTGCTCTAAGTACTTTTCAAGTGCTTTAAGTCGCTTGTGCATATCTTCGATACGGTGAACGCGAGCGGCAGTTTTACGCCATTCTTTGTTCGGTTGCAACGGAATACCAGAAGAGAACATGCCTTTCTCGGTGATGCTACGCATCACCATCCCCATGCCAGTAATAGTGACCCCATCGACAATCTCGATATGGCCATTGATCACCGCACCGCCACCAATAATGCAATATTTACCTATGTGGGTGCTGCCAGCAATGATGGTACCGCCAGCAATTGCAGTGCCATAGCCAATACAGACGTTATGTGCTATCTGTAATTGGTTATCGAGAATGACGTTATCTTCAATAATCGTGTCATCTAATGCGCCACGATCAATTGTCGTGCAGGCACCGATTTCAACTCGATTACCGATCCGGACTGTGCCAATTTGCGGAATTTTAATCCACTCACCTTTCTCATTGGCATAGCCAAAACCATCAGAACCAATCACGGCACCTGACTGAATAAGGCACGCCGAGCCAATTTCCACTTCGTGGTAAACGCTGACATTTGCCCACAACTGGGTGTTAGCGCCAATTTTGGCGTTTTTACCGATGAAACAGCCGGCACCAATGGAGACGTTATCGCCCAGTTGCACGCCCGTCTCAATGACCGCGTTTGCACCAATAGAAACGTTCTGCCCTAGCTGGGCATCCGGTGCAACAACCGCAGAAGAGCTGATATCACTCGCAGGTCGCGGTGTCGTGTCCAGCGCTTGCGCCACCTTTGCAAAAGCAACGTATGGATCAGCGACGACCAATACATTGGTTGTACACAATTCACGTTCACTAGCCTTGACCATAATCACCGTTGCGCGGCATTGACCAAGGTGTTTGTTATATTTGGGATTAGAGAGGAAAGTTACGTAACCTTCCTGCGCCTTATCCATAGGTGCGACAGCGGAAACTGTCGCAGAGCCATCACCAAACAGCTCTCCCCCGGTGATGGTTGCCAATTCGGCTAAAGTCAGTTTTGCCATAATAATATTATTTTAGTTGTTTAATTACTTTCTCTGATAGGTTGTAGTCCGGCTTACCATATTGCATAGCTTGCACGTCAACAACGATGTCATAACCTTCTTTTTCCGCAACTTTCTTCACAGCGTCTTGAATCACCATGAAGAGTTTTTGCTTCTCTTCACTCTCACGACGCGCTGAGGCTTGCTCTAACGCTTGCGCTTTGATTTTGTACTTGCTGTCTAATTGACCAATTTCAATACGCAGCTTCTCGATCTCATCTTGACCTAGCAGTTCGCCATCACGTTTAAGTTTTTCAATTTTGGTTTTTGCTTCAGCTTGAATTGACTGTAGCTCTGCCCCTTTATCTTTAAACTCTTCTTGTAATTTTTGCAGCACAACTTCTCGTTGAGGTAATGCTTGGAATACTTGCGCGGTATTAATGTAACCTACTTTCTGCGCCGCCTCAGCGGCTTGCGCAAAAAATGATGAACTCAGTACAACTAGGCCCAATCCTGCCGCTTGAATCGCTTTTTTCAAAATACTTTCCTCTAATTAGAATGTTCTGCCGATCGTGAAAGTGAAGAACTCTTCATTATCACCTTCATAAATTTTAATAGGTTTGGCAATTGAAAATACCAATGGCCCCATAGGTGACATCCACTGTAGTGCCGCACCATAAGAGGAACGGTAATTCATTGGATCTGAGTAATCGTAATAATACTGATCACCATAACCGAGTTTCCCATCTTTGTAATCGAACTCTGTATCCCAAACGCTGGCCATATCGAAGAAGATGCTGGTGCGAATTTGGCTACGAGTTTCATCAGAGGCAAATGGCGTCGGTACAATCAGTTCTACACTGGCTAGCGCGACCGCGTTACCACCGACAGAGTCATCTGTTGCGCTATAGCAGCGGTTGTTGCCACCATTATTGCCATTACATCCTGTCGCATCGTTATAAATCGCTTTCGGTCCAGCCGAGTTAGATCCAAAACCACGCAAAGTGGTAAAGCCACCTGCATAATAGTTTTCATAGAATGGGAACAAGTTATCGTTACCATCCGTTTTCCCGTAACCATTACCATACCCTAAGCGTCCTCTTAGCAAGAGTGAAAACTCATGTTTTTTGGTTAATGGGAAATACTGGCGAACATCGTACTGCGCTTTGAAATACTTTACGTCTGAACCCGGCACGGTCATCTTGTAGAAAGCGCGTTGGTGATTCCCCGCCGTTGGGAAAATGGTTCGGTTTAAATTATTGCGCGTCCATGAGATGTTGACGTCAAAGTCATTGGTGATCAAACTGCCATCATCGCTACGATTACTCGCTTGAGACTGTAAGAACTGACTAACTTGTACATACTCATCGATATTACCGATCTTGTTGTGCGTGTAACCGATACCGAGGTCAAAACGGTTTAATTCGTCAAATGGGAAACCCCACGTTAAACTTGTGCCGTAGCTTTCATTGGTATAATCAACAATACCAGCTTCAGAAGCCTCAAACTGGTTATAGAAAATCTTACCACCCAAACTGACACCATCAAGGTTCCAGTAGGGATCACGGTAATCTAAACTGATGTTCTTTTGATAGTCGTTCATCATGGCATTGATGCCAACTCGATTACCTGAACCAATGAAGTTGTCTTGTTGTAAACCAACCTGAAAACTCACGCCTGATTCTGTACCATAACCGACACCAAAGTTAACACTACCTGAGTTGGCCTCTTTCACGTTGTACACCAGATCGACTTGGTCTTCACTACCAGGTACACGTACGGTTTGCACATCCACTGTTTCAAAGAAGCCAAGACGGTTCAAACGGCTCTTACCCGTATCAATCGCTTTAGAGCTCAGCCAACTGCCTTCCATTTGACGCATTTCGCGGCGCAAAACTTCATCTTTGGTTGAGTTATTACCGACAAAGCGAATATCACGGACATAGATACGCTTACCCGCTTCCACATGAACAACCAAGGAAACTTCTTGCGTTTCATCATTAAATTCTGGGATGGTTCGAACTTGAGGATAAGCATAGCCAGCTTCACCCAATACTCGTTTTACATCTTCTTCAAGCTTGGTCACCAGTGAGCCGTTATAGGTTTCCTCGGCTTCAAACGGGATCAAAGCGGTAAATTCAGCCTCTTTGCCAATCAGCTCTCCGCGGAATTTAACGTCTTTGATTTTATAAGGCTGACCTTCGCTAATGCCTAAAGTGATATAAACGCCTTTTTTATCAGGAGAAATAGCAACTTGCGTGGAATCGACTTGAAACTTTAAGTAGCCACGGTCGAGGTAGAAAGAGCGCAAAGCTTCAATATCAGCGGCTAAGACCTGCTTTTGGTATTTATCATCAGAGAGGAAATTCCACCACGCCACATCGACATTCAAATTGAAGCGTGACAGTAAATCTTGGTCACTAAACACTTCATTGCCAATAAAGTTGATTTGCTGGATTTTCGCAGAAACCCCTTCACTGAACACAAATTTAAGGTCAGCACGGTTGCGAGGTAAAGGTGTCACCACCGCTTTTACGGTCGCGTTGTACTTACCCACGCTGTAGTAAAAATCTTCCAACCCCTTTTCAATGTTGCTCAAGGTCGTACGATCAAGCGCCTCACCGATGCGGATATTGGATGCATCAAGATTCTGCTGCAACTGCTCTTCTTTGATCGCTTTATTTCCAGAGAAGGAAACACTTGCAATGGTTGGACGTTCTTTAACCTGAACGATCAGAACGTTGTTGTCTCGTAATACTTTGATGTCTTCAAAGTTGCCCGAAGTGTAAAGTGCTTTGATAATATCCGCGACATCTTGTGCATCAACGGTATCGCCAATTCGAACGGGCATTTTAAGCAATGCGGCGCCGAGCGCAACGCGTTGAAGCCCTTCAATTTGAATATCCTGCACTACGAAATTCTCGGCACTATGTGCTGAGAGGCTGGTTGCCAATAGTGTCGCGAAAAGGATCTGTTTCATTGCCATATTTATTCTTGTTATTCCTTGCTACAACTTCTGCCTAATGGTTACAAATCACAGGCGACTAAAATCATTAAATATTGCCACAGCCATCAAAGAAAAGATGATCGCCCCACCAATTCGGTATCCCATTTCTTGAATCTTCTCTGGGACAGGACGACGAATAACGGCTTCAATTGCAAAAAACAGTAAGTGTCCGCCATCTAACATTGGCAGTGGTACTAGATTGATAATGCCTAAGTTGACACTAATCAGAGCCAGAAAACCCAAGAAATAGACCAAACCATAGTCAGCGGTAGTTCCAGCTCCTTTGGCAATCGAAATTGGCCCACTCAGATTATTCAACCCCACATCACCGACCACCAGTTTTTTCAACATACTGACGGTTAGGTTGATCACTTGCTGTGTTTTTTCAACCGCTTTTCCGACTGATTCAAATACACCATATTGCAGCTCAAATCGATAACTTTCCGGCCATTCTGCGACTTTAGGAGCGATTCCCGCAAAACCTATCGTTTTGCCTTGCGGTAACTCACGAACGTCAGGCGTAAGCTCGATAGTCAAGCGTTGTTCATCACGCACAACAACCAATGAAACTGGCTGATTGGGATGGCTTTGTATCAACTCCACAACTTGCTGCCAATGGTTTATCTTCGCACCGTTGGCTTCGATCAAGGTGTCGCCAACTTCTAACCCGGCCTTCTCTCCGGCGCTGCCTTGAGAAACATTGGTTAGCGTCAGCGATATTTCAGGAACAAATGGTTTAAAACCCAACGCTCCCATAGCAGACTCTGTTTCTGGGTTAAAGTTCCAAGAACGGATATCTAATGTTTTGATTTCATCCACACCAATTTCATTATTGGTTCCGACGGTGAGCGTTAATTGTTCATCACCAATATGGCTAATCAGCCCCATATTGACCGATTCCCAATCTAAGGTATTCACTCCTGAGACTGCTTTGATCTGCATTCCTGACTCTAAACCCGCTTGAGCGGCGATCGATTGCGGAGCAATTTCGCCAATCACAGGTTTTACCGCTGGAACACCAATTAAGAACACGAGCCAATAGGCAAAAATGGCGAAGAAAAAGTTAAAAGCAGGCCCAGCACTCACGACAGCGACACGTTTCCACAATGGTTTTTGGTCAAAAGCTAAGGGTTTTAATTCAGCTGGAACATCATCAACACGGCTATCGAGCATTTTAACGTAGCCGCCGAGAGGAATAATTGATAGGTTGTACTCGGTGCCATCTTTGGCTACTCGGCTCCAAAGTGATTTACCAAAGCCAATGGAAAATTTTTCGACTTTAATTCCGCAGCGACGTGCTACCCAAAAATGACCAAATTCATGCACAGCAACCAATATACCTAACGCAATGATGAAAGAGACGAAATTCCACAAAATACCACTCATAATAAATGCTCTTGTATGATTTGCTGGGCAATAGTGCGCGCCATTCTATCGAGCTCTAACAAGCTTTCCAAGTCATAGCAATGTAACTGAGTATGTGCTGCACACACTTTTGACAATACACGTTCATTAACTTGTGCGATATCGGTAAAACGAATTTGCTTATTTAAAAAAGCTTCAACGGCTATTTCGTTGGCTGCATTTAAAGAGGTGGTGGCATGTTGCCCTTGATAGCAAGCATCAATCGCCAATCCCAAACAAGGATAACGCTCGTAATCCACATCCATAAAACTCAAATTACTTAATTTGGTAAAATCCAGTGCCGGAACACCCGCAGTAATGCGTTCTGGATAAGAGAGAGTTAGAGCAATTGGCGTGGACATATCGGGTTCCCCCATTTGCGCAAGCACCGAACCATCGCGGTACTGCACCATAGAGTGAATCACCGACTGTGGGTGGATTAACACTTTTAATTGCTGTTTCGATGCATTAAACAGCCACTTAGCTTCAATATATTCCAAACCTTTGTTCATCATGGTAGCGGAATCAACCGAAATTTTCGGCCCCATCGACCAGTTAGGATGAGCAATCGCTTGCTGTGGTGAAACATCAGCTAACGAGGATAAATCACTATAGCGAAAAGGGCCGCCAGAACCCGTGAGCAGAATATGTTGCACACCATGTTCTTGTAAATCACAGCGACCCAAAGAGCCTTGTATTTCAGGGGGTAAGCATTGAAAAATCGCGTTATGTTCGCTATCGACAGGGAGCAATTCAGCACCGTGTTTTTCGACCGCATCAATAAACAATTGGCCAGACATCACCAAGGCTTCTTTGTTTGCCAGTAAAACACGCTTGCCCGCCTTTACCGCGGCCATGGTTGGTAACAAACCTGCTGCACCAACAATCGCCGCCATCACCGTATCCACCTCATCTAATGCGGCGACGTGGCACATGGCGTCTTCACCAAATAATACGGTTGTTTTTAAGTTCAGTGACTGCAATTGAGCTAAAAGCTCATCCGCCGCCTTTTGGTTTGCCATTACCGCATAAACTGGCTGCCAACGCTGACATAGCTCACGCATTTTATTGACATTATTTCCCGCGGCTAAAGCCACAACGGAAAAGTGTTCGGGATTTTGAGCCACGACTTTTAATGTGCTTGCCCCAATTGAACCTGTGGCCCCGAGAATCGTTAACTTACGCATAGCAACAACCGTGAATTAAGATTGGGGTAAGACAGCTTAACCCAAGCATTAGAAAATGAAATACAGTAGAGCAAAAACAGGAAATGCAGCCGTCAGACTATCGATACGATCCAAAACGCCGCCATGCCCAGGAATAATATTACTGCTGTCTTTAATTCCTGAAACGCGCTTAAACATACTTTCGACCAGATCACCGAGCACAGAGATAATCACAGTCGCTAATGTAATACCGACCATCGACAGCGTGTTTGTAAACCGGATATCAAACCAATCAGCAGTAAACCACGCCACAATCAATGCCGTAATAATGCCACCAATCAACCCTTCAATGGTTTTATTTGGACTGACTGCTGGTGCCATTTTGTGCTTACCAAAACTTTTGCCCGCAAAATAAGCGCCACTGTCTGCAGCCCAAACAATTAAGCAGACAAATAGCACCAACTTAGCACCGTGGTATGGCTCACTCAAAAAGGCTTCTGCGCGTAAAAAAAGTACGCTCCAGAAAAAAGGAAGTAGCGTAAGCACACCAAAGAGGTGCCTAAGTAGATTGGATTTTTCCCACCATGGACGGGATTTAGGATAGGTAATAGCTAAAAAGCTAGAAAACAGCCACCAAGCCACCCCAATACTTAATATCACATAGTGATTCGAGTTCATGTTGGCTAGGCTAACGGCATCAGGGGAAATCAGTAGGTAACTTGCTCCACCAATGATAATGGCAGGTAACAGCGCCAGATACCTAGATGTCGAATCGATAAACTGCGTCCATTCCCATACACCGACGAGCGCCACAAGGGCCAAAACGGCCATAAATAGGGGGAGTGGCAGTTCAAAAATGCCCAGCATCACCAGTGGAGCTAATATGAGCGCCGTGATAATTCGTTGCTTCAAACTAATGGATCCTTTATTTCTGTTCCATCAATGCCTTAACCTGTTCCCCTGTGCAGCCAAAACGGCGTTCACGGTTAACAAACCAAGTCACTGCTTCAATTAAACTTTCTTCACCAAACTCAGGCCAGTAAATCGGCGTAAAGTACATCTCTGCATAGGCCAATTGCCACAACATAAAATTACTAATACGACATTCACCGCTGGTACGAATGAGCAAATCCACTTCAGGAATATCAGACATCGTTAGCGACTGTGTAATCAGCGTCTCGTCAATCTGATCAGGAGAAAGCTCACCGCTCGCCACTTTGACCGCGATAGAGCGCATTGCTTCTGTGATATCCCATTTTCCGCCATAGTTTGCGGCGATATTAACGACCATGCCACTGTTTGATGAGGTTAACTCTTCTGCCTGAGCTATTTTTGTTTGTAAGCGTGAGCTAAAACGTGTTTTATCACCAATGACTCTAAGACGCAGATTGTTCTTATGCAGCTTTTTTACTTCTGTGGATAGCACAGTAATAAACAACTCCATCAACACGCCCACTTCAGCTTCCGGACGCCGCCAATTTTCACTGCTAAAGGCAAACAAAGTAACGGCTTTAATACCCAATTTCGCTGCAGTAGAAATGGTTCTTCGGACCGCTGCTACACCATTCTTATGACCAAATACACGAGGTTTACCTTGTGCTTTAGCCCAACGGCCATTTCCGTCCATAATGATTGCGATGTGTTGGGGTAATACATCAGATGAGAGGGATGAGTTTTGCATAAGAAATTAATTGATTACCAAACTGATAGGGCAAAATAGCATAAAAAAACGCTGCACTGTGAGCACAGCGTTTTAGAAAGGCTAAAAAGAGCGAATTAAACTTCCATTAACTCTTTTTCTTTTGCAGCAAGAACTTCATCAATTCTCTTAATCGCTACATCGGTAAGTTTTTGAATCTCTTCTTGCGCTTTATGATCTTCGTCTTCAGAGATTTCTTTATCTTTCAGTAGAGCTTTTAAGTCGCCATTGGCATCACGACGAATGTTGCGAACCGCAACGCGACCACCTTCGGCTTCACCACGAACAATTTTCACCAAATTACGACGACGTTCTTCGGTCAGTGGTGGCAGTGGTACACGAATAACCGTACCTGCAGACATTGGGTTTAGACCCAAATCAGACATCAAAATCGCTTTTTCAACTTTTGGCGTCAACTCTTTATCAAAAACAGTGATCGCGAGAGTACGTGCATCTTCAGCTACAACGTTAGCGATTTGATTCAGCGGTGTCGAAGCACCATAGTAATCGACAGAAATGCCGGAGAGTAAACTTGGGTGAGCGCGACCAGTACGTACCTTAGAAAGGTTGTTTTTCAGGGCATCTACGCTCTTATCCATACGCTCTTGAGCGTCTTTCTTGATTTCGTTAATCACAAATATCACCTACTTGTTTTTTTGTTTTGGAGTGATTAGTCAGCGGTGCTAATTAGTGTACCTTCCGCTTCACCCATTACCACGCGACGTAGTGCGCCCGGTTTGTTCATATTAAATACGCGGATTGGCATTTTATGGTCACGCGCTAGCGTAAACGCGGCCAAGTCCATCACTTTTAGCTCTTTTTCAAGCACGGTTGTATAAGACAGCTTATCATACAGTTCTGCGTCTGGGTTTGCCACTGGGTCTGCACTAAATACGCCATCTACTTTTGTCGCTTTTAGAACCACATCCGCTTCAATTTCAATACCGCGCAAACAGGCAGCAGAATCGGTTGTGAAGAATGGGTTACCAGTACCCGCTGAGAAGATCACAACACGGCCTTGACGTAGTTGGCTGATAGCATCGGCCCAATTGTAATCGTCACACACACCTTTAAGAGGAATGGCAGACATCACGCGCGCATTCACATAAGCACGGTGCAAAGCATCACGCATTGCCAAACCATTCATTACGGTTGCCAGCATTCCCATGTGGTCGCCCACAACACGGTTCATGCCCGCTTCAGCAAGACCTGCGCCACGGAATAAGTTACCGCCGCCGATGACAACACCCACTTGAACACCCAGTTCAACCAGTTCTTTTACTTCCTGTGCCATGCGATCTAACACCGCAGGATCAATACCAAAACCTTCTTCGCCTTGTAGCGCTTCACCGCTAAGTTTTAACAGGATACGTTGATAGGCTGGTTTAGGGTTCGTAGTCATGGAGCTTACCTTCCAAATAGAGAGTTGTTAATTAACAGTCATGATTTAAAACTGAATACTGAATTCTAAATCATCACAATTAGTCTCAATATGCCATTCGTAAAAAGACCGCAGCCTTGGCTACGGTCTCTTTTTAGGCAAAATCGCTAGGATTAACCTTTTTGAACCATTGCAACTTCTTCAGCGAAGCTAAGTTCTTGAGCTTTCTCAATACCTTCACCAACTTCTAGACGTACGAAGTTAGTAACGGTTGCGCCTTTAGCTTTCAGCATTGCGCCAACAGTTTGAGAAGGATCCATGATGAACGCTTGACCAGTAAGTGATACTTCACCTGTGAACTTAGTCATGCGGCCTTCAACCATTTTCTCAGCAATTGCTGCTGGCTTGCCAGATTGCATTGCGATTTCGATTTGGATTTCACGCTCTTTAGCCACAACTTCTGCTGGTACATCTTCAGGGTTCACGTACTCAGGTTTTGCAGCAGCAACGTGCATTGCTACGTGTTTGATGGTCTCTTCATCCGCTTCACCAGCAACCACAACACCGATACGGTCGCCATGGCGGTATGAACCTACTTTAGCGCCTTCAATGTAATGAACGCGACGGATAGTGATGTTTTCACCAATTTTAGCAACAAGAGCAATACGTGCTTCTTCAAATTTAGCTTGAAGTGCTGCGATATCTAGACGCTCAGCAAGTGCAACCGCTAGAACTTCGTTAGCGAACGCTAGGAAGCTTGAATCTTTTGCTACGAAGTCAGTTTGGCAGTTCACTTCTAGAAGTGCTGCAAAACCATCAGCTTCTTTAATTAGGATAGTACCTTCAGCTGCGATGTTACCTGCTTTTTTCGCTGCTTTAGCTGCGCCGCTTTTGCGCATGTTTTCAATTGCTAGTTCGATGTCAGCGTTTGCTTCTACAAGCGCTTTTTTACATTCCATCATACCTGCGCCAGTACGCTCGCGCAGTTCTTTTACTAGAGCAGCAGTTACAGTTGCCATTCTCTATTCCTCAGTTGATTCTGGTGGTAAAAATCAGGGGCCGATTGTTTGGCCCCTGATGCTAACTATAACTTGTTCAATGCATCAATCGTGTGACACATATAATCAAGTGTGACTCAGAGCCGCTATTATTCTGCTTCTACGAAACCGTCTTTTGCAGCAGCAAGTGCAGCTGCATCTTTGTTACGACCTTCGTTAACCGTTTCTGCAACAGCATTTAGGTAAAGCTGGATTGCACGGATTGCGTCGTCGTTACCAGGGATAATGTAGTCAACGCCATCTGGGTTAGAGTTAGTATCAACAACAGCGTAAACTGGGATACCTAGGTTGTTTGCTTCTTTAACTGCAATGTGCTCGTGATCTGCATCGATAACGAATAGTGCGTCAGGTAGACCGCCCATATCTTTGATACCACCAAGAGATTTCTCTAGCTTCTCCATTTCACGAGTACGCATTAGAGCTTCTTTCTTAGTTAGCTTATCAAAAGTGCCATCTGTTGCTTGAATTTCAAGCTCTTTTAGACGCTTGATTGACTGACGAACAGTTTTCCAGTTAGTTAGCATGCCGCCCAACCAGCGGTTGTTAACGTAGAATTGGTTGCTTGCGATAGCCGCTTCTTTAACAGCTTCAGATGCTGCGCGTTTAGTACCAACGAAAAGAACTTTACCTTTTTTCTCGCCAACTTTTTGTAGCTCAGCTAGAGCTTCGTTGAACATAGGAACAGTTTTTTCTAAGTTGATGATGTGAACACGGCTACGAGCACCAAAAATGAATGGCTTCATTTTTGGGTTCCAGTAACGAGTCTGGTGACCGAAGTGAACACCAGCTTTTAGCATGTCGC
This sequence comes from Vibrio sp. 2-2(8), assembly GCF_963888495.1. Lineage (NCBI taxonomy): Bacteria > Pseudomonadati > Pseudomonadota > Gammaproteobacteria > Vibrionales > Vibrionaceae > Vibrio > Vibrio sp. 2-2(8). Next base: position 436,222 of record NZ_CAWPJM010000011.1, read on the forward strand.
GCATTGATACAGTTGCCATTTAAAAATCCTCTATGGGGTTAGGCCTCCACATTCCCCATGTATCCGACCCCTAACATCTATTCGGTTGTTGCCGATAGTTTTATTGTTGGAGCACCCCGGAACACGTGTCGGAATGTGTGTGATTTAAAGATAATGTGTTTAGAAAGGAAGGTGGGCTTCGTCATTTCAGAAGAAAACGCACTTCGATTCCGGCGCGCTTTATACCATATTTAGCCCTTCTCTGGCTAGAAAAAAATACGACACATCATGGCTTAGGTAAGCTGTAGTTATGCAAACAATTCTTACTTACCGACAGGGATCCCTTGCGATTCATCCATGCACTGCTAGAATAACGCCCATTCGCACAGTTAAGTGCTTAAGAATTAATGCATAGAGAAAGCCGATGTCTGTAAAAATCAAAACTGCTGAAGAAATAGCCAAAATGCGCGTCGCGGGTAAACTGGCTGCCGATGTCCTTGAGATGATTGAACCGCATGTAAAAGTGGGCATCACCACTGAAGAACTTGACCAGATCTGCCACAAGTACATCACTGAAGTACAGCAAGCTATTCCAGCACCATTGAATTACCACGGTTTTCCTAAATCGATCTGTACCTCTATTAATCACATTGTTTGTCACGGTATACCGGCAACTCAAGATACGCAGTATGGGCAATTACAGCGTCCAGCGGTACTGAAAGAGGGTGATATTCTGAACATTGATATCACGGTTATTAAAGATGGCTACCACGGTGATACCTCAAAGATGTTCTTTGTCGGTGAAGTGTCGCCAGCAGATAAGCGCCTATGTCTTGTTGCGCAAGAGTGTCTTTATATCGGCATGAAGAAGGTCAAACCCGGAGTTCAATTGGGTGAGATTGGTACTGCGATCGAAAAACACATTAAAACCAATAATAAAAATAACCCACGCCTTAAATTTTCGATTGTGAAAGATTATTGCGGCCACGGTATTGGCGCTCAATTTCATGAAGAACCGCAAGTGGTTCACTATAAAAACGGCGACAGAACCGTACTGCGTGAAGGGATGATTTTCACTATCGAGCCCATGATTAATGCGGGTAAATTTGGTTGCCGCCTTGATGATGAAGACAATTGGACGGTTTACACCGCCGATGGCAAAAACTCAGCGCAGTGGGAACACACCATTTTGGTTACCGCCACTGGCTGTGAAGTGCTGACGCTGCGTGAAGAAGAAACCATTCCGCGTCTGATGCATAACGCCTAATTACATCGAACCAAAACCTTATCAATCAATATCCCTCTTGCAGGGATATTTTTTTATCTGCAGTGATTTGATACAGTCAGTCTACGTTGTGACATATCACTAGCATGGATTGCCGTTATGCCTTTTCAGTCTCCCCTCACCTTTACTGACACACAACTCACTATCGGCGAGCTTAAACAACAACTTGAACAGTTCACTCAGTATCAGAAACATCAATTTTTGCACCACCATCCGGTCAACGACCTGGTATTAGGCCGCTCTGAATATATGGACCAACTGCTCTACAGGTTATGGGAACATTACGCATTTTCGCAGGTTCCAGACATCAGTTTAGTGGCCGTCGGAGGCTATGGCCGCGGTGAACTTCATCCTCTTTCTGATATCGATATTCTGGTCGTCTCCAATCATACTTTACCCGCTGAACTCGGCAGTAAAATTAGCGAATTCATTACCTTGTTGTGGGATTTGCGTTTAGAAGTGGGCCATGCCGTGCGTACCGTGCAGCAGTGCGCTGAAATTGGCCGTGAAGATTTAACCGTCGCAACAAACTTACAAGAAGCTCGGTTATTATGTGGTAGCGAAGAGACATTTTATAAACTCAAGATGTTGATTCATTCTGAATCGTTTTGGCCAAGCGAAACCTTTTACCGCGCCAAAATTCAAGAGCAGCGCGACCGACACGCTCGTTACCATGACACCACTTATAACCTTGAACCCGATATCAAATCGACTCCTGGAGGCTTAAGGGACATTCATACTTTAAGCTGGGTGGCTAGACGCCACTTTGGTGCAACATCACTGCTTGAAATGAGCCGTTTTGGTTTTTTAACTGATGCTGAATATCGTGAGCTAGTAGAGTGCCAAGACTTTTTATGGCGCGTGCGCTTTGCGCTGCACATTGAATTAAAACGCTATGACAATCGGCTTATTTTTGCTCATCAAGCTCAAGTGGCAGAACATCTGGGCTTTACTGGTGAAGGGAATCGCGCAGTCGAGATGATGATGAAAGAGTTCTACCGTACGCTACGTCGTGTTGCGGAACTCAACAAAATGCTCCTGCGTCTGTTTGATCAAGCCATACTCAATAACGGCGAAGAAGCCGTGGCAGAAATTTTAGATGATGATTTTCAACGTCGTGGCAACTTAATAGAAGCTCGTAAACCCGCGCTTTTCCAAGCTCGCCCTGAAACGATCTTAGATATGTTTATTCATATCGCCAATGATTCCAGCATCGAAAGCGTCGCACCCACAACCATGCGCCAGTTGCGTACAGCCAGAAGGCGGCTCAATAAATTCCTGCACACCATTCCCGAAGCGCGTGAAAAATTCATGGCATTGGTACGTCACCCTAACGCACTACATCGTGCGTTCAGCCTGATGCATAAATTAGGCGTGCTCGCCGCTTATCTTCCCCAATGGAGCCAAATTGTTGGACAAATGCAGTTCGACCTATTCCATGTTTATACGGTTGATGAACACAGCATTCGTCTTCTCAAACACATCAATACCTTTAGCTACGCACAAAATCACGATAAACACCCCATCTGTTGCGAAGTTTACCCACGCCTCCAGAAAAAGGAGATGCTGATTCTGGCCGCTATTTTTCACGACATTGCCAAAGGGCGTGGCGGCGATCACTCTGAAATCGGTGCGGTAGAAGCCTATGATTTTTGTATTGAACACGGTTTATCAAAACCTGAAGCAAAATTAGTTTCTTGGCTGGTACAAAACCACCTCTTGATGTCGGTAACGGCGCAAAGACGCGACATTTACGACCCTGATGTCATTACCGAATTTGCCAAAAAAGTGCGCGATGAAGAGTATCTCGAACATCTTGTTTGCCTGACTGTCGCGGACATCTGCGCTACTAACCCTGAGCTTTGGAACAGTTGGAAACGCACCTTGCTGGCAGAGCTATATCACTCAACACAGCGGGCACTTAGGCGTGGGCTTGAAAACCCGGTAGATGTGCGCGATCGCATTCGCCACAACCAACAAATGGCATCCGCATTGCTTCGTAAAGAAGGCTACAGCGCACGTGAAATTGAAGTGCTTTGGCAGCGCTTTAAAGCCGATTACTTTTTGCGTCACACTCACAAGCAGATCGCTTGGCATTGTGAGCACCTACTCAAACATAGCGACCCAAGCCAACCGCTGATCCTGATGAGCAAAAAAGCCACTCGTGGCGGCACTGAATTGTTTGTTTACACTAAAGATCAACCTGCCCTCTTTGCGACTGTGGTTGCTGAACTGGACCGTCGAAATCTCAATGTTCATGATGCGCAGATCATGTCGAGTAAAGATGGCTACGTCCTTGATACCTTCATGGTACTGGATCAAAACGGCCATGCAATTGACGAAGAGTGTCACCCATCGTTGATCAAACACCTACTCAGTGGGCTAGAAACCGGTTGGCAGAACAAACTGAAATTGCGCCGCACGCCACGTAACTTGCAACATTTTAAAGTCAAAACTAAAGTCGATTTTTTACCCACCAAAAGCAATAAACGAACCTTAATGGAATTAGTCGCACTTGATACTCCGGGACTGCTGGCAACGGTCGGAGCCACATTTGCTGACTTAAACATTAACCTGCATGGTGCAAAAATCACCACCATTGGCGAACGAGCAGAAGATTTATTTATTCTCACCGGTTCGCAAGGCGGAAAATTGAGTGAAGAAGAAGAGTGCACGTTACGTGAAATGCTGATTAAAAATGTTTCTGAACTCGCGCCAAATTAAACGGAAAAGGAAAGCGATCTGGTCCACAACTTGAACCATTGATATCACGATGAACTATCTCGGGCGAGCATGGACTGCTACATTGAAATGGTTCATTGATGTGTCACAAAATACAATAGAGGTTGCCTATGTATCCCTACCTCACCGGTTTAGGCATTCAAGATCCTAAACAGATTGAGCGCTATTCACTTCGTCAAGAAGCCCATAAAGATGTGTTGAAGATTTACTTTCATAAGCAGAAAGGCGAGCTGTTCGCTAAAAGCGTGAAATTTAAATACCCTCGACAAGTAAAAAATGTATTGGTCGATAGCGGCAGCCATCAATACAAAGAGGTGACGGAGATCAACCGTAATTTAACCTTGGTGATTGATGAACTAAATAAAATCACTAAGCCGGTTCCTATGAGTGATCTCGATCTGAAGCAAAAAATATTGACTGACTTGCGCCATTTGGAAAAAGTGGTCACGAGCAAAATCGCTGAAATTGAAGCTGACTTAGAGAAGCTAAAATAGTCTCAAGACGGTAAAGTAACTTTAGATACCCAGAGCATCGAATAACCCTGTTTCAGATAACTCTTCACTGACAAAAAAGGTTCCCAAAGGAACCTTTTTTGTTGCTAAGTCTAAGCCGTCAATCAATATTGAACGCTGACCATGTTATAACCAACCCGCCCAAAAGCCGACCCAATACAGCGCAATCGCGGATACAACACCTGCCACAATATCATCGAGCATAATCCCCAAACCACCATGCACTCGTTTATCTAACCAACTAATCGGCCACGGTTTGAGCATATCGAAAAAGCGAAACAGCACGAATCCAGCCACCAGCCATTTCCAATCTAAACTAGGCAGTTCAAGCACTGGCACGACTAGCATTGTTATCCAAAAACCAGCAAATTCATCCCACACAATCGAACCGTGGTCATGCACTTTCATGTCGTCAGAAGTCACTTGGCAAATTTTCACGCCCACCAAGCAAGCCAGCACAACCACAGCACAATATACAGTGAGAGGGAGCTGTACTAACAGCAAATAAAAAGGCACTGAGGTAAGCGTTCCCATTGTGCCGGGCACGATAGGCGATAGGCCACTGCCAAAACCCGTGGCCAAAAGATGCCAAGGGTTCTTTAATGAGATTAATGCGATAGGGTTTGTCATCCGTTCACCTTAAAATGATCATAGCCGCTTAACTGCCAATTGAGTTTTTTGCCTTGATGCTGGAGCTCAAAAATACCCTGCGGGCGAATTTGGCCAATGCAACTCACCTTACAACCACAATGAGCAAGCGCACTTTCGATGGAACCTCGGTTATGCTCTGGAACAGTGAAACACAACTCATACTCTTCACCGCTGGTTAGTGCATATTGCTGGGCTATTTGTCTCTCGCCCACAAACTGCAACAGCTCTTGCGAGATAGGCAACGCACCGACATCTAAACTCACCCCAACATTTGAACGATGCAAAATATGTTTGAGATCAGACACTAAACCATCGGAAATATCAATTGCAGAAGAAGCCAAATGAAGCAATGCTTGGCCAGCAAGAATTCTTGGCGTTGAGAGATAGTGACGCTTTTCAAGCTCTTGGGCAAAAGGTTTATGGCGTAAGCTTGGGTCAAGAACCACATCGAGCCCTGCTTGGCTATCACCAAGCTCGCCAGTGACATAAACCCAATCTCCCACTTTGGCTCCACTGCGCAGCAGCGCCAATTCTTGTGGCACAAAACCTTGTACTGTCAAGGTAATGCTCAGTGGTCCTTTGGTTGTATCCCCACCAATTAGCTGAATATTGTAGTAATTCGCAAGTTCGAAAAAAGCATCACAAAAGGGTTTTAGCCATGCTTCATCGACACTAGGTAGAGTGAGTGCGAGCGATACCCAAGCAGGCGTTGCCCCCATCGCAGCCAAATCACTGATGTTAGATGACAATGCTTTATGAGCCACCCAAGCCGAATTCGCATCGGTTAAAAAATGAGTGCCTGCGACTAAGGTGTCGGTACTGATGGCGATCCGAACATTTTCTGGTGCTTTGACCAATGCACAATCATCTCCTAGAGCAAGAGAGACATCTTTACGTTGTGACTGACGGTTAGAGAAATAGGTATCGATTAAATTGAATTCACCGAACATAAAAAATTCCCTGCCCTGAGTTTTTATTATGTACATCATTTCTCATCGCTTAGGGCTTTCGCGGAGAAAGATCCGTCATAAAAAAGGTCAGCGAATGCTGACCTTTTATTTTAAAACGACTTATTATTTTTTGCGTACATGTGGGGCGGCTTTATCAAGCACGCCATTCACAAACTTATGGCTATCTTCAGCAGCAAATACTTTTGCTAACTCAATCGCCTCATTGATGACCACTTTATATGGCACATCATCGCGACGAGTCATTTCGTACATGGCTAAACGAAGTAACGCCAATTCCATCATGTCTAAGTCTTGCATTGGACGAGACACGAAAGGACGCAATTTGCTATCTAGCTCTGTGTGGCTTAGCACTACACCCGTGAGTAGATCACGGAAATATGCAACGTCGGTTTCTGGAGCCGCTAACGCTGGCTCAGCAGCATGATGCTCTTCTTCATCATACTTACCACCCGAGAGGAATTGCTCTTCGATAGTGGCAACATTTTCTTTTGTAATTTGCCAAGAATAAATTGCTTGTAGCGCAAATTGACGTGCATTACGACGTGCGGCTGGTTTCACACTGGCCCCCATTAGGAATCGATTTCTGAAAGAACGTTAATCATCTCAAGCGCGCTTAGTGCAGCTTCTGCACCTTTGTTACCAGCCTTGGTTCCCGCGCGTTCAATGGCTTGATCGATGGTATCAACAGTTAGAACACCAAATGCTACTGGAAGGCTGTATTCCAGAGACACTTGCGCCAAACCTTTATTGCATTCACTGCACACATAATCAAAGTGTGGCGTACCACCACGAATCACAGTGCCAAGAGACACGATAGCGTCGTATTTACCCGTTTTTGCTACGCGTTGAGCAGTAAGAGGTAATTCGACAGCACCAGGGCAGCGAACAACAGTAATATTGTCATCGCTAACTTGTCCGTGACGCTTTAAAGTATCGATTGCACCAGAAAGCAGGCTTTCGTTAATAAAACTGTTGAAACGAGAAATAACGATAGCAATTTTTGCATTTGGTGCGGGGAAACCACCCTCGATCACTTTCATAAGCCTTCCTTTAACTATATACACAAGTGAGAATCGCCGGATTCTAGCACAATTTTGTGAGCAATATCTAATGGAAATTCGGCTTAGACGGCAAACCAAGCGGCTAATCAGCGAAATAATAAAGGAAGCGTTGGGCTTCCTTTATTGGTTTTATTACGGTGTATTTTTAAATGTGACCTTAGGTTCTAAGCGCTAAAACGAGATGACATTATTGGCAAACATACTCAGTCACATTCAAGCCGAAACCGCCTAAAGCGTGATACTTTTTATTGGCTGAAGAGAGTAAACGCATATCACGAACACCTAAATCCGCCAGAATTTGTGAACCAATCCCCACACGGCGTGAAGTACCTTGTTTTTTCGCTAAAGTAGGCGCTTGGCCTTTGTCTTGTTGCTCAAACATTTTAACGCGATGGATCAATAAGTCGCTCGACTCTTCATTACCTAAAATGACCAATACGCCGCCCTCTTGGCCGATACGCTGCATCGCTTTATCTAAAGTCCAACTGCGTTCAGCATTGCGATCGCTACGCAGTAAATCGGTAAAGGTATCGTGCAGATGAACTCGCACCAATGGCGCTTGACCATCCAATGTTCCTTTTTGCAATGCGTAATGGATCTGATTATCAATCACGTCGCGGTAAGTGATCAGTTCAAATTCACCGTATTCTGTCGGCAACTTGCACTGTGCAACACGCTCAATGGTCGTCTCCGTATTGTTACGGTATTCAATCAGATCAGCAATCGTACCGAGTTTTAAACCATGTTGCTCGGCAAACACTTCAAGATCAGGGCGACGCGCCATGGTGCCGTCATCATTTAAAATTTCGACGATCACAGAGGCGGGCTCTAATCCCGCAAGGCGCGCTAAATCACAACCGGCTTCCGTATGCCCAGCGCGAGTTAAAACGCCCCCCTCTTGTGCAGCTAGTGGGAAAATGTGACCAGGTTGCACTAAGTCTGAAGCTTTCGCCTCTTTCGCCACCGCAGCTTGTACCGTCACGGCGCGATCGGCCGCTGAAATGCCGGTAGTTACGCCTTCGGCCGCTTCAATCGAGACGGTAAAATTGGTGGTGTATTGAGCATTATTATCCTGCACCATAGGAGCCAAGCCTAAACGCTGACAACGAGCTTTAGTCATGGTTAAGCAGATCAGGCCACGACCAAATTTAGCCATAAAATTAATCGCTTCAGGAGTAACGTGCTCGGCGGCCATGATCAAGTCACCTTCGTTCTCACGATCTTCGTCATCCATTAAGATGACCATTTTCCCAAGGCGAATATCTTCAATGATCTCTTGCGGGGTACTTATTGGCATACTCTATTTTCCTATCGCTGAACTATTTTCCGCACAGTCCCTGACTTAGATTTATCCACGACCGTGGTGGCATGGGACAATGCGCGGTTTACGCAAAACCATTTTGTTGTAAAAATGCTAAGCTAATTTTCGACTCTGGTGTCTCTTCATCTTGCTGGTTTTGCAGCAAACGCTCCATATAACGCGCGAGCACATCCACTTCCAAATTCACTTTACGCCCAACATGAAACGCATCAATGGTCGTTTCGGCAGAAGTGTGAGGCACTATGGTCAGCTTAAAGGCATTCTTTCTTAAATCATTCACAGTGAGGCTGATACCATCTACTGTAATTGAGCCTTTTTCAGCCACGTATTTATTCAATGCCGGTGGGATCGCTACCCAAAACTCTATCGAACGACCAACAGGATTTCGTTCAATGATTTCACCAACACCGTCAACGTGCCCAGAAACAATGTGTCCACCAAAACGAGTGGTCGGCAACATGGCTTTTTCTAGGTTGACCTTGTCACCAACTTGATAGTGAGCAAACCCGGTTTTGTTGAGCGTTTCTAGTGAGAGATCCGCTGTATATTGAGTGCTGTTATAATCTACCACGGTCAAACAGACACCATTTGTGGCAATACTGTCACCAAGTTTGACATCGCTCATATCAAGATGGCCGACTTTCACGGTCACGCTGATGTCTTCACCTTTGGGCGTAATCGCGGCAAGTGTACCTACCGCCTCGATAATTCCTGTAAACATGCTATTTATCTTTTATTTTAGGTACGGCAATGATCCGAATATCCGGCCCAACTTGTCGTACATCTTTGATGATTAACTCTAGCGTATCCGCCATGGAAGATAGCCCCAAAGCACCAAATAGCCCCCGACCATCACTACCCATGATTTTAGGCGCTAAGTACAAAATGATCTCATCGACCAATTGGGCTTGGATCAGTGAACGAGCCAGTGTGGCACCAGCTTCTACCCAGAGATGATTCATTTGTGACTGCTCAGCTAAATAAGCTAAGGTATCCGCTAACTCAAATTGTGTCTGGTTGCTATTGAGCAATGACGTATGTTCAGTGCCAAGCACCAATACTTCACCGGAATGTTGATACAGCTTTAGACCATCATGGAGTTGGTTTTGCCTGTCAAGAATGACTCGCACTGGTTGGCGTAACTGATGTTGTGGGTAGTTCACTTGCACTGATGGAGGTAGTTCATCCCAACGCACAGTCAATGAAGCATCATCTTCAATCACTGTTTTGCTGGTCGATAAAATCCCACCCGCTTTGGCGCGAAATTTTTGCACATCTCGCCGCGCGGCCGCTGAAGTGATCCATTGACTCTGACCATTATTGAGTGCTGTTTGTCCATCAAGACTTGCGGCCATTTTCAATTGGACAAAGGGCATCCCACTTGTCATGCGTTTAATAAAACCCGGATTGAGCGCGATGGCATCCGCTTCTAACAAACCGACTTCGACTTCAATCCCAGCGTCACGCAGCATTTGAATACCACGCCCAGCGACTTGAGGATTCGGATCTTGCATTGCGCAAATCACTTTCGCCACTTTGGCGTTAATCAAGCCTTCAGCGCAAGGCGGTGTACGGCCATGATGCGAGCAAGGCTCTAAAGTGACATAAGCGGTAGCGCCTTGCGCTTGCTCGTTTGCCATGCGTAAGGCGTGCACTTCCGCATGCGGCTCACCAGCACGAACATGAAAACCTTCACCAACAATCTGCTCTCCTTGAGTGATCACGCAGCCGACATTGGGGTTAGGTTGAGTGGTAAAAACGCCACCTTTGGCAAGCTCAATGGCTCGCGACATCATTTGATAATCAAAAGGAGTAAACATAAGCGATTAATCTTCCAGCTTCGCGATTTCTTCACCAAACTCACGAATATCTTCAAAACTGCGATACACCGAGGCAAAGCGGATGTAAGCGACTTTATCGAGTACTTTGAGCTGCTCCATCACCAAGTTACCAATCATTTTACTTGGGACTTCTCGCTCACCAGTAGCTCGCAACTGAGATTTAATCATACTGATTGCAAGCTCAATCGCATCGGCGCTGACGGGGCGTTTTTCTAATGCTCGCTGTATACCACCGACCATTTTATCTTCGTTAAACGGTTCACGATTTCCATTTGATTTGATGACTCTTGGCATCAAGAGCTCGGCCGATTCAAACGTGGTAAAACGTTCATTACATGCCAAACATTGACGGCGACGGCGCACTTGATGGCCATCTGCGACAAGACGAGAATCAATCACTTTGGTGTCGTTCTCTGAACAAAAAGGACAATGCATATCACCTCCATAGCAATGAGCATCAGTGTACCGGAATTAGTACGCAAGTTGAACGCAAAAGGGGCATCAGCCCCTTTTCAATCTCTATTTTGTTAACAACCACACTTTGCGTTATCCATAACGAAAAGAACTTAACGACGTGATAAGTAATTGGCTTTGCCAACCCACTTGTAACTGGTCAACTCTTCTAAGCCCATCGGCCCGCGAGCGTGCAATTTTTGGGTCGAAACGGCCACTTCAGCGCCTAAACCAAATTGAGCCCCATCGGTAAAACGCGTCGAAGCATTGACATACACTGCAGCAGAGCCCGCGGAATTAATAAACAGCTCTGCATTAAATAGGTCATTTGTCATGATAGCATCCGAATGGCTTGCATTGTGTTCACGCATATGTTCAATCGCTTGCTGCACGTCATCGACCACTTTGACGCCCAAAGTGTAACTTAGCCATTCGGTGTCAAAATCGCCTTCAACGGCCTCTCTCAACTGTTTCGCATGGCTCATGCAGGCTTGGGCTTTTGGCTCGACAACGAAGGTCACTTGATCATTAAGTCGTAGCACCAGTTTTGCCAAAAATTCACTCGCAATCGCTTGATGAACCAGCAAAGTATCCAGTGCGTTGCACGCAGAAGGGCGCTGAATTTTTGCGTTTTCAATCACCTCGACTGATTTATCTAGATCCGCAGATTGATCAACAAAAATATGGCTAATGCCAAAACCACCAATAATCACCGGAATGGTGCTGTTTTCTTTGCACATTTTATGTAGGCTAGCGCCGCCGCGCGGAATGATCATATCGACATATTCATCCAGCTTGAGCAGCTGTGAAACCAGTTCGCGATCCGGTTTTTCAATATACTGCACCGCAGCCGCTGGAAGTTGCGCTTTTTCTAGCGCCGATTGAATAACGTTGACTAGCGCCATATTGGAGAAAAAGGTCTCTTTCCCTCCCCGTAAAATACTGGCGTTACCCGTTTTTAAACACAATGCCGCAATATCAATGGTCACATTCGGACGCGCTTCATAAATAACGCCCACCACACCTAACGGTACTCGGCGGCGAGACAATGACAATCCGTTTTCAAGCACTCGGCTATCGATTTCACTACCGACAGGGTCATTGAGATTAATCACATTACGCACGTCATTAGCAATGGCTTGCAGGCGTGATTCATTGAGCAATAGGCGATCAAGCATGGCATCGTTCAACCCGGCTTGGCGGGCCAGTTCGATATCTTGAGCATTCGCTTTTAAAATCGCGGCGCTCTGCTCCTCCAGTTCATCGGCAATGATCGCTAATGCATTGTTTTTTTGTGTCGTTGAAACGGTAGCGAGCTGGAAAGCGGCCTGTTTGGCGGCTTTACCCATTATGGTTAAATCCACTTTCTTTTCCTTACTATTCTTGGATCACAACAAGATCATCGCGATGAATGACTTCTGAGCCATAATCGTAACCTAAAATGCCTCCGATATCTTTGCTGTGTTTGCCCGCGATTTTGGCTAAGTCTTGGCTGGAATAAGCGGCGATGCCACGGGCAATTAATACGCCTTGTTTATCGGTTACTCGCGCCACTTCACCACGTGCAAAAGTACCACTGACATTCACTACCCCTTTCGCTAATAAGCTACTGCCATTCGCGACTACAGCGTTGACGGCTCCGCCATCAATGACAATGTCACCAGAAGCGGCAGGACCCGCTAAAATCCAGCGTTTGCGGTTTTCTAACGCTTCGGTACATGGCAAGAAACGGGTGCCTTGTGGCGCATCACTTAAAGAGTCAAAAATAACGTTGCTGGCACGCCCTGCGGCGATAATGACTTCAATCCCTGCACGACGAGCAATATCAGCGGCCTGAAGCTTAGTTGCCATACCTCCGGTGCCAAGCGTAGTACCACTACCCCCAGCGATTTTACGCAAGGTATCATCAATGGTTTTGACTTCTTTAATCAGTTCAGCGTTAGGATCTTTACGCGGGTCTGCGGTGAAGAGCCCTTTTTGGTCAGTGAGCAGCAATAGTTTATCGGCACCACATAAGATACCAACCAAGGCTGACAAATTGTCGTTGTCGCCCACTTTGATTTCACTAGTTGCCACGGCATCGTTTTCGTTGACCACAGGAATAATATCGTGCTCGACCAAAGCATTAATAGTATCTCGCGCATTCAAAAAACGCTCACGGTCTTCCAGATCGGCACGAGTCAGTAGCATTTGACCTATTTTAATCCCATAGATAGCAAAAAGAGATTCCCATGCTTGAATCAGTTGACTCTGCCCAACCGCAGCAAGCAACTGTTTGCTAGCCATTGCGTTGGGGAGTGCGGGGTAACCTAAGTGTTCTCGACCAGCGGCAATTGCGCCCGACGATACAATCACCACTGAGTGGCCTTGCTTTTTCAGTTCAGCACATTGACGGACAAGCTCAACCATATGAGCTCTATCTAACGCCAAAGTACCACCGGTTAATACACTGGTTCCTAGCTTCACAACGATTGTTTGAAGTTGCACCGCTTTTCCGCTTTGTTGATTCGTTGTCATGATTTCTTCTGAAATGGAAAACACATAAGAGCTGATGTTTTAGCAATCAAAGCAATAATTCACAAGTAGAAAAGGTGCTAAAAAGCACCTTTTTCATCACGAGGATAAGGGGATAACGAAAATCAGACGAATTCAGCGGAATCTTGTGCAATCTCAACACTCAATTCAAAGCGCTCATAGAGACTCGCTACCAGTTTGGCATGAAACTCTTCTTGGGTACGTTTGACTTCAGAAAATACGGATTTAGGAATCGCGTCGGCATCCCACGTGCCAGCTAAGTTGTAACGTCCTGTATGATACTTAGCCTCAAACCCTGATTCTTTCTTAGTAAGTTCCAGCCACCAGCCCCAAAACTCTCGTTTCTCTGGGGATTTTTTGTCATTAACGCAAGACGCAAGGCAATCAAATAAGTAGTGATCCTCACGACATTGGCCTTCTCGTAAATAAGGTCCAATAGCTTTTAAAGCAGACAATAAGCGATAATGAGTCGGGGTGTGGGTCATTTCTGACATATTGACTCTCCATTTCAATGTTAAGAACGATCATTATTTTTATTAATCATATGCTTGTTACCGCATACCAATATCATGCTTAACTAATTTAGTAGAAAAGTCACCTAAATAGCTCATCTTCTAACCACTTTATCGCTAAATCGAGGGATTGCTCATATCCTTGTGTAATTGTTTTGCTTTTTATCTGTTTCGCTTTGCCGTATTCACTAAAAATTGCAACTAATTGATTATCTGAATAGGGTGAAATGGGATCACCTTCTAATCCTAAAGCCAAAATCGGAACTTTAGTTCGCCTACTGGTTAAAAAGCCTTGCACTTTCAGTGACCACGCTCGCATCAACCCAGCAAGGCTATTAATATCCACCACGTCTTTACCTAAACGAGACGCCAGCACATCAATATACATTTTGGGCATTTTTTTCAATTTTTCTGGCGAAGCTAAAATATCGTGGATAGGTGCACCTAATGAAACACAAGCCTTAATTTTATCTTGCTCTAGAAAAGAGAGCCTGATCATGGAGTTACCACCAAATCGAAATCCAACAAGCCCCACTTTTCGATGATCAACCCAAGGCAAGCTTTCCAGTTCATTGAGTACGGCTTGATGCAGACATGAAGAATCTTCAGTTAAGGGCCAATGGGAGCTATGACCTACGGAGGGCATATCAATGGTTAACATCGCAATATCTCTAGGCGCGAGATAATCTCTAAACAAACGCCACATATCCGTCTGCAAACTGTCTAAACCGGCACTAACCAAAACGACCGGATGAGGCCTATCGGTATTGGGCAAATGCAAATTAGCGACTATTTTTTTGTTCTTATAGGGTACTTCAACTTGCTTAATCACATAACGAGTCAATTTGGCCGCTTCGTTATAAGCGCTGTTTGACAGTATCTGCGCCTGCAAGGATAAATTATCATTTTTTAGATGCGGATAACCAGCAATGCTAAAGCAGAGCGACGCGGAAAAAAGTTCATTGGCCGCCTCTTCGTCTTGCTTGTCATTAGCGCGCTTTTGGTGACGCATACCCAGCTTAGTCCACTCGTATGCCCAGTTACCACTGTGATAGCCCATAACCGTATCTAACCAATCCGCTTCGGTTCGCGAATGTTTCGAAGAGGCAATGCGGGCGAGAACTTCTTCTTGCTCTACTGGATCAACACCTTGCCATATCCACTGTAAACGCCTGAGATTTCGATACCAAACGTACCCTTCTTGCTGTTTTTTTAGGTCCAAAATTTCTTGGCTGCTTGGCATATAACGGGTCAATGCCGAGGTTTCTTGGGCTTGCTTGTATTTCTGGAACAAGGTTTCAGAAAGGTTTTGGCTGTTAGATTCAGACATAAGTCGATTCAATTGAGAGCGGTGCTCTAATAGTAATAAAAAAAATGGCCCGATAAAGGGCCATTTTCAAATAAACGCAAAGAAAAACATTACTTTTGTTTACGGTTAATCGGTTCTGCGTATTGAATCGTCATATCCCATGGCTGCTCAATCCACGTATCTTGAGCAATATCCACAACGTAATCATCTAACAAGCTGACGCCAGAAGGCTTCGCACACACCGCAATCAATTTCGCTTTAGGATACATTTCACGTAGCTTACGTGCGGTATCACCACTATCGACCAAATCTTCAACAATTAAGAAACCTTCGCCGTCACCTTCAGGTGCTTTGATCACTGTCATGTCACGCTGATGATCATGATCGTAACTTGAAATGCAAATCGTATCGACATGGCGAATACCTAATTCACGCGCCAATATGGCACCAGGAACCAAACCACCGCGGCTCACCGCCCAAATACCTTTCCATTGCTCTGCAGGCATCTGTTTTTCTGCCAATTGACGACAGTAAGTCTGCATGTTGTCCCAAGTGATAACGAATTTATTGCTCATTGTTGTAAACCTAATTATTTAAATAATCTGTGTCGTTCATTACATTGCAGAGGCGATATACTTAAAGATGAAGATGGCTGACATCACCCACACACTCATCGATACACTGCGCCCTTTGCCACTAAATAGTTTGATAGCCGCATAAGCAATGAAACCAAGAGAAATACCTTCTGCGATAGAGAATGTCAGCGGCATTAATAAACAGGTAACGACGACAGGAGCCGCTTCTGTTAAATCGCGCCAATCAATACTGACCAAACCAGAAAGCATCAAAATTGCCACGTAAAATAATGCACCAGACGTAGCGTACGCAGGGATCATTCCAGCTAATGGCGAGAAGAATAATGCAAGTAAGAACAAAATGCCAACAACGACTGCAGTCAGCCCTGTGCGCCCGCCAGCAGCAACACCCGCCACACTTTCAATGTAAGAGGTTGTGTTTGATGTACCCAGCAGGGCACCGACTGACGTAGCGGTAGAATCGGCAAGCAATGCTTTATTTAGACGTGGGATTTTACCATCTTTGCCAATCAAATCTGCCTTTTGCGCCACACCAACTAAGGTGCCAGCCGTGTCAAATAGATCGACAAACAGAAACGCAAACACCACTGAGATCATACCCACTTCAAAAACGGCGGAGAAATCAAGCTGCAAAAAAGTTGGCGCAATACTTGGTGGTGCCGACATAATGCCATGCCACTGAACGTCACCAAACACTAAACCAAGGCCAGTAACCGCAAGAATCGCGATCATTACGGCACCCTTTAAACCACGATGAACCAAAGCAATCGTCAGGAAGAAACCTATCGCACCGAGTACAGCTGGAAGAGAAGTAATTGCGCCGACAGAAACCAAAGTTGCAGGGTTATCAACCACAATGCCTGCATTTTTCAGGGCAATAAAGGCAAGAAAAAGTCCAATACCGGCCGAGATCCCCGTTCGTAATGACATCGGAATCGAACCGATGATCCACTCACGGATTTTAAAGATACTAAGAAAAATGAACAGCACACCAGAAACGAATACCGCCGCCAGCGCAACTTGCCATGTATATCCCATGCCGAGCACAACGGCGTAAGTAAAAAATGCGTTTAACCCCATACCCGGAGCCTGTGCGATTGGGTAGTTGGCAACAAAGCCCATGATGAAACAGCCAATAGCCGCCGCAAGACACGTAGCAACAAATACTGCACCACGGTCCATGCCGGCATCCGCTAAGATCGCAGGGTTAACAAAGATAATGTATGCCATCGTGAGAAATGTCGTTATTCCTGCGATAACCTCAGTGCGCACGTTTGTGCCATATTCACTAAGTTTAAATAGCCTTTCGAGCATGATCGAGTCCTATAAGGGTAAAAAGTAAACGGTTGCGTAATCGATTGGCTGTGGATTATAGAGAGATCAGATCACAAATTCCAGATAGAATTAAGGCTGTAATATGCTTTTATTAATGGCTTATGAACCTAGTCGCGCTTCATTTCTTCAAAAAGAAAAAGCGGATTTCCATATCGTGTTGCCATTGAGCCGTAAAGGAAGTGCTGAACATTGAGATAAAAAAACGCCACCTCATCTGAGGTGGCGGCGAATCATTTTAGCCAAACTGACTACAAAAAAATTCCAATATCTAGGGGGTGAACATACAGTTCAAATAACATGCTTAAAGTCTTAATAACCAAAGCTTGTTGGGTAAGCAAAGTTGCCAGTGTAAACAGACTTGTTTGTCCAGAACATTGCTGATGGTAAACCTTTCATAACTATCACCTTATAAAATCAATTGAACATAAATTTGATTTCTCGGTTCCATGGAGGCGATAAACGGACTCATCCTTTGAGCATTTTTTCTTCGCTTTCGAAGTTGGTTACAAATATACCACCAAGAAATTAAATTACAATATTTAGCGTGATAAAAATCACATAATTTTATTTTAATGATCTACATCAACATATTTAGGTAATTAAATTACACAAATATCAGCAAAAAATGATTATTAGGCGGTAAGGGGAAGAATCTCATCGCCGATTGTGTCATCTCTTCTATACGCTACAGTCGATTTAATGTGACACCAATAAAACAATTCTCAAGCGGTGAGGCTACTCGCTGATTGTCGAGAGTGGTATGCTGTCCACCACTACAAGTCATGCTCAGATCTAGTCGATATCGCTACCAAAGAAACATTTCGCCTGTTCATGATCTGGCAAGCTCGAATAAAAGGAGTATTCCGTGTCTGAGTTCTATTCTGAAATCAGTAAATTGTCATCGGCACCCGTATGGCAATTTTTCGATAAAATCTGTTCCATTCCTCACCCGTCTAAGCATGAAGAAGCCTTAGCCCAGCACATCATCCAGTGGGCGACAGAGCAGGGTTTAGCGGTACGCCGAGATCCAACCGGCAACGTTTTCATAAAAAAACCAGCGACAGCTGGCATGGAACATAAGAAAGGTGTGGTTCTACAAGCTCATATTGATATGGTGCCGCAAAAAAACGAAGACACGCAGCACGACTTTGCTAAGGACCCTATCCAACCGTATATCGATGGCGAATGGGTAACAGCCAAAGGAACCACTTTAGGTGCCGATAACGGTATGGGTATGGCAGCATGTTTGGCTGTTCTCGCGTCAAAAGAGCTCAAGCACGGTCCTATTGAGGTGTTACTGACGATTGATGAAGAAGCGGGTATGACAGGTGCTTTCGGCCTTGAAGCGGGTTGGTTAGAAGGAGAGATCCTGCTCAATACTGATTCAGAACAAGAGGGCGAAGTATATATGGGCTGTGCTGGTGGTATTGATGGCGCAATGACTTTTAATATCCAACGACAAGCCATGCCTGCTGGTTACGTAACACATCAATTGATTTTGAAAGGGTTAAAAGGAGGTCACTCTGGATGTGACGTCCATACTGGCCGTGGGAATGCTAACAAGCTGCTGGCTCGCTTTCTTGCTAGTCACGCACAAGAACTTGATTTACGTTTGATCGAGTTTCGCGGTGGTAGCCTACGTAACGCCATTCCTCGAGAAGCGTTTGTCACCGTGGCCATTCCTGCCGAAAATGGGGTAAAACTGGATGAGCTATTTAGCACCTATACCCAGCTAGTGAAAGAAGAGCTTGGACGCGTCGAAACAGGAATTGTCACTTTCAACAACCCGCAAGAAAATGCAGAAAATGTCTTCGCTCTTGTTGATCAACAACGTTTTATTGCCGCATTAAACGCGTGTCCAAACGGTGTGATCCGGATGAGCGATGAAATTGAAGGCGTGGTTGAAACCTCATTGAATGTCGGTGTGATTACCACGCAAGAAAACTCTGTGACTGTGTTATGCCTTATTCGTTCTCTGATTGATTCAGGTCGCCAACAGGTTGAAAGCATGCTCAAATCCGTTGCTGAGCTAGCGAATGCGGAAATTGCCTTTACTGGTGCTTATCCGGGCTGGAAACCAGATGCCGATTCAGAGATCATGGCTATTTTCAGAGACATGTACCAAGGTATTTACGGTCATAAACCGAATATCATGGTGATCCATGCTGGTCTAGAATGTGGTCTTTTCAAAAAACCGTACCCAGAAATGGATATGGTTTCGTTTGGCCCAACCATTAAATTCCCTCACTCACCGGATGAGAAAGTGAAGATCGACACAGTCGACCTTTTCTGGGAGCAAATGGTTGCCCTACTAGAGCATATTCCAGCGAAAGTTTAACCCACTCTGATGTCGAATTCTTCAACCAGCGTGTAATAGCAAGTTGATGAATATCTTGCTTTGGCAGCGGAATTCGGCATCAATCCTTACCTCTTTTTCTATCAATTAATTTTATCGATAAGGCAAATTAATTTCATTAGCGCACATTTTTTGTGACTGCTAGAGTTCGCCCCCTTGAAGTTCCTAGAGTTATTCACCACACTCTCTTCAAGCGATAACACCATTTAAAAGTTGTATCGGGGATGCGGCTACTCCTTAGCGGCGTCTTACATTCTCCAAAAATATTGAAACTGCGATGAAAGAAAAAATGATTGTCGGATGGCGAGAAACTCTCAGCCTTCCAGGGTTAGGTATTGAGCAAATTAATGCCAAAGTCGATACCGGAGCCCGCACGTCGTGCTTACACGCATTTAAGGTAGAGAGCTTCATCAAGGAAGAGACTCTTTGGGTTCGCTTTTGGATCCACCCTGTGCAGCGCAATAATGACAAGGTCACAGTGTGCGAAGCTAAAGTCATTGATGAACGAATCGTCCGTGATTCCGGTGGCCATGAAGAGTCACGTTACGTTATTCAATCAGACGTCTGTTTGGGCGGCCAAACTTGGCCCATTGAAATAACGTTAACCAATCGCGAAAATATGGGTTTTCGTATGCTATTAGGTCGCACCGCAATGCACCGTCGAATTTTAGTTAATCCAACTAAATCGTTTTTAATCGCTTTCGAGGAGAGCAAATAATGAAAATTGGTATTCTGTCACGTAATGCTTCGTTGTATTCAACCAAGCGTCTGATTGAAGCGTGTAAAAGCCGTGGCCACCAAGTCAAAGTGATTGATGGGCTGCGTTGCTATATGAATATCAATTCTGAAAAACCCGAAATTCACTTTAAAGGTGAAGAGTTAGCGGGTTTTGATGCAGTCATTCCTCGTATTGGTGCATCCGTTACGTTTTACGGTACTGCGGTATTACGCCAATTTGAAATGATGGGGGTTTATCCTGTCAATGAATCTGTGGCTATTAGCCGTTCCAGAGATAAACTTCGCTCAATGCAGCTATTGTCTCGTCGCGGCATTGGTATGCCAATTACTGGTTTCGCCAGCAAACCTGATGATGTCAAAGACTTACTCGACATGGTCGGAGGAGCACCGGTAGTAATTAAATTACTTGAAGGAACTCAAGGCATCGGTGTAGTGTTAGCGGAAACACGCAAAGCAGCAGAAAGTGTGATCGAAGCGTTCATGGGCCTGAAAGCCAATATCATGGTGCAAGAGTACATCAAAGAGGCCGGTGGCGCCGATATTCGCTGTTTCGTTATTGGCGACAAAGTTATCGCAGCCATGAAACGGCAAGGTGCCGATGGTGAGTTTCGCTCTAACCTACACCGCGGCGGAACGGCCTCTTTGGTAAAAATCACCCCTCTAGAACGTAAGACGGCTATCGATGCGGCGAAGATTATGGGTCTCAATGTTGCGGGTGTGGATCTTTTGCGATCGGAACGTGGCCCATTAGTGATGGAAGTCAATTCATCGCCAGGTCTTGAAGGTATTGAAGCCGCTACTGGTAAAGATATCGCCGGGTTGATTGTCGAATTTATTGAAAAAAATGCGGCAACGAAAGGGACAAAAACACGTGGCAAAGGTTAGGAAAAACACAGCATTTCATTTCCTGGGGGATTCAGTTCCCCCAGGAACGCGCAAGGCAATGGAGCTAGAAGCGGCTAAGCTTTATACACACTCGCCACTCTCTATCCCTATCGAAATCATTAATGGAATATCCACTGGCCCAACCTTAATGGTTAATGCCGCCATCCATGGTGATGAACTGAACGGCGTTGAAATAGTCCGTCAACTGATCAACTCCATCGACCCGCAAAAACTAAAAGGGACACTGATTGTTGTCCCCATCGTCAATGCCTTTGGCTTTATTCATAAATCTCGCTACCTTCCTGATCGACGCGATCTCAATCGCTGCTTCCCTGGAAGTGAAACTGGCTCCCTCGCCTCTCGCATTGCACATACTTTCTTTTCCCAAGTCGCTTTACGTTGTGATTACATCATTGACCTGCATACTGGTGCTATTCATCGCACGAATTTGCCACAAATCCGCGCCGATCTCACTAATCCTGAAACCTTGCGTATTGCCCAAGCATTTGCAACCCCAGTGATCATCGACTCTCCACTGCGTAATGGCTCGCTCAGAAGTGAAGCAGAGAAATCAGGCATCACAGTATTAACTTATGAAGCAGGTGAAGCGCTAAAATTTGAACCTATTGCCATCAATGCGGGTATTGTCGGTGTGAAACGCACCATGCAAGCCATTGGTATGATGCGCAAAAGTCGCAAGGCCGTACCGACATCGATCATCGCAAAATCAACCAGTTGGCTCAGAGCCGAAAGCGATGGCATCTTGCGCACCGTGGTGACGCTTGGTGACAAGGTCGAAAAAGGACAAGTGCTTGCCTATATCAACTCACCGCTTGGTCATGTCGAAGTCGAATTAAGAGCCAATAAGGGGGGTATTGTGATTGGCCAACAAACTCTGCCTCTTGTTAATGAAGGAGATGCCGTATTCCATCTCGCCTACTTCTCGCAAAGCGATGAGATGGTTGAGCAAGTCGTGGGCGATTTTATTGAAGAGGTCGCAGACAGCGATTTAGAACCTCTGACCACAGGACACTTGATGCCACCGTCGATGGTCTAAATTGTCGATAAGTCTAAACAATAGAGACACATAAGTTCAATAATAAAGCCCTTATTCAAAGGGCTTTATGCTGTTTAAGCGTGAGTGGGATGAAGAAAGTAACTCATTAACCGAACGAAGCCCAAATCACCGTAGCCACTAATACAGGGCAGACAAATTTCACATACCAAGGCCAGATTTTACCAAACCAACCCAATTGGAACTCAGGGAAACCTTGTTCTAACTCTTTGACTTTCGCGTGACGACGCCATACCCAACCGCCAAATAGGCAGAACATCAGCGCTGCTGTCGGCTGCAAATATTGCGTCGCAACCGTTGCCACTAAGCCAAATAGCGCACCAAAATTATAAACAATAACGACACTGACTAGCGCAATTAACGCGCCTAATACCCAGCTTGTTGGTGCGCGTTTCGTATTAAAACGCTCGCTGACTAAGGCTACAGGGCATTCCAGCATAGAGATAGAAGAGGTTAACGCGGCGATCGTCAGTAAAGTGAAAAATACGATAGCAAACACCTGCCCCATCCAACCAAGGCTATCAAACATCAATGGCAACACGGTAAAAACGAGCGTATCTGAATTTAGTAAAGAACCGTCAGCGGCATAGATTTCCACCCCTTTATGCATCGCAACAAACATCGCAGGCAACACAACAAGGCCAGCAATGAAAGCCACGGCGGTATCAACTAAAGTCACATTTAGTGCCATCTTCGGCAGGTTTTCTTGCTTACTCAGATAAGATCCGTAAATCAACATCGAGCAGCCACCAATGGTTAATGAGAAGAAACCTTGCCCCATTGCCGCCAGTAAGAGATGTCTGTCAAACACCTTTGAAAAATCAGGGACTAAATAGTGTTGTAAACCTTCCATCGCTCCAGTTTGCATCATGATGTAAACAAACAGCACACCAAACAGTACAAACAATGCAGGCATTAAACGCGTTGACCATTTTTCAATCCCGTCTTTAACACCACCTTGCACGATTAGAATCGTCAAAATATAAAACACTAAGGTTCCGAATAAGTTACGCTCAACACTAAACCCTTTCAACCAAGCTGTGATTTCCACAAAACCCAATAACTCTGTCATCGCACCGAGTAAAAAGCAGATTAGCCAGCCACCGACGATGCTGTAAAACGCCAGTACCGCACTCGGAACACTCAAACCAATCCAACCGACAAAGCCACCGACCATTTTACCTAGTGGATGAGGCGTTAATGAGCGCATGCTATCAACAGGGTTTGCTTGCCCAAAACGGCCTATCGCCATTTCAACCACTAACATAGGGAAGGCAACGACCATGATCATCACCAAATAAACCAATAAGAATGCGCCGCCGCCGTTGCTTGCCGCTTGGGTTGGAAAGCCCCAGATATTACCTAGGCCAACTGCCGCACCCGCCGCCGCAAGAATAAAACCAAGACGTGAACCAAAATGTTCACGAGAATCAGACTGTGTCATACCACTCACACAAATATCAATAGACTAGTTAGCTAGTACAGTAATGCAGGCAATCAAATAGAGCAATTACACTGCTTATTAATTAAACAAACATTGCGAAAATAAACAGAATTTACTGCGTAAAGATTATTGAACAGGCAATATTAACGGGAGATTAGAGGTGAATTTTTGCACGAGATAACGACCTCTTCCTTGTGCTTTGACTGCATAAAGTGCTCTATCAGCCACATGAAAGAAATCTAGATAGTGATTCAACTGTGGGGTATCAATTTCAACCCCTCCAACACTAATTGAAAGCGTCTTCTTAGCCGGGGAAAATTGGTGGGTAATGCGCAGCGATTCAACCGATTCGATCAGTCGTTTAGCATAAGCTTGACCATCAATTTCGATGTCGCTCGCCAAAACTACACAAAACTCTTCTCCACCAAAGCGAGTAACCAGTTTTTCACCGCCAAAATCCAATTTTTTTAAGCTGGTCGCAACAGATTTCAATGCTTCATCACCCTCTAAGTGGCCGTAGTGATCATTGAACAATTTAAAATAGTCAATATCGATCAAAAACAATACGATATATCTAAATTGATAATCAACGATATAGCTTTTAAAGACCTTTTCTAAACGACGGCGGTTCGCAATACGTGTGAGTGGATCGTGCTCTGATTGCCATTTTAGTTCACGCCGACTGGTTTCCAGCTCCCATACTATTTGGTTCATCGTACGAGAAAACTCTTTCATTTCCTTCGATATGAAGGATCGCTCACTAGGCATCTTTCCACCCGATGCTTTAAATTGATCCAGTACTTGATTGGCATCATTGATTGGCTTGACTACTTTATTCGCTACAACTAAGTTCAAGAAAAACATTAGGATAGAGAATGAAGCAAGCCCAGACAGCTCCTGCCATTGAATAAACGGTGGGACTTTAACGGTATGACTTACTTTAATCAACACAGTAAGACGATTGCGATAATCAAGCATTTCAAGGTAAGAGATATTATCTTCATGTGGCGCGGCAACGGTTTGATCATTAAGACTTTTGATCAGCATCACTTCCACATTCACCCCAGTTGCAATCACAAGCTCATTGATAAACTGTCCACTGATCCTTTTTAAAAAAAGTAAATAACCTTTGTCGCATTCTTTTGCGTCACTATTACAAACCCGAGAGGTTGCAACGATAAAAGGTTTGTCGTCTATCACGATAAAACTGAGATTCGGTTTGATGAAATCTTTTGGTGCTTTCATCGCGTCCGCTAAAATATCACCAAAATTATATCGAATCGCATCATAACTGGCTTCATGGCCAGTCTCATAGTCGTAGCGCTGGCCCCAAACTAATTGCACATCTGGATTAAAAATAAAAATACCGTCTAATGACTTGGATTCAAAGGTGTGAGTACCAATACTGTCGCGAATAAAATCATCATTAGGCTTAGCAATAAAATCGGCCATTTCATTCCATGCGGCATAATCAGCCAATGATGCCCCCATGTCCGTTTTTTGCATATTAAGAACAGTTCGAACTCGGTTAACCTCACCTCGTTGCAAGGAAAGAGCATCTTCAACGGCGCGATCATAAGACCACATAAACTTAAATAGCAGATAACACAAAATAAACAGCACAACGAAGGCTATTGAAACTAATGCTGTTAACCGTCTCAAACTAAAATTATTAAACAACATCCATACCAGTAAATTAACCTAACATCATAGAGACAAATAAAGAGCACCGAATGTGCTCTTTAAGTTTAGATGGTAAAGACTTGATAATCTTTTAATACTGGTATTTTTTGGTGCAGTTGTTGCTCCTGCTCAACCATATCATCAAGAGACTCACAAAAATCACGACTCTCTTTTTGAATTGTGGCGGCGTTTTCTTGAATTCGCTCGGCTAACTTAACTTTTAAGTCCGCCATTGTATCGGTCAATTTTGTGATGTTTAAGCCACCCTCTTCTCTCATTTTCAGTGAAAGGGCATCGAAGGCACCGGATATAAACTCTTTGTTAAATAAAGCTTTCGCTTTTTCAAAATCATCGGCCCAAGTTTGCGTCATTGATTCAAAAGTCTGCGCAGGGAGAACCAGCTCACCATCTTTGTAATAACGAGATTCAATATTGGCAAAAAAAGCGGCTATGGATTGCTTGGCGCTATCGAAGGCGTTGGGAGATTCAATACTTTTCGCAACATCATCCAAAATATCATTCGCCAACGCTAAGCCATCACTCGCCATCTGTTTTACTTTAGGCAATGAAGCATTCATGCTTTCTCTATACTGCTCAAGGGCCGTTTTCTGCTCACTGTCGAGTTCCATCTTTTCACCACGGATATAGAGATTATTCTGTTTATCTATCAAAACAGTGTCGGTGCTCGTTTTAAGAATTTCAACCTTATCACCATCAAGGTGAACTTCATGGTTCACATCAACTCGGCACTGCGCTGCCCACAAAGGGGAGCTCAACAACATTAAAGTGACTAACACTACTTTTTTCATTGTTTTCTCTCATCGATCGTTTTATGACTAACCATATCAGGTGTGGATATTTGATGAGTTAGTATTTCTCGCTAGCAATATAAATGATTTCAACCTAAAAACCGTCAATTTAATGACATAAATATTAGTTTGTTCCACTAAATTTAAAAAAAACTGAGCTGCTTATTGAGCATTTCTGGCTTTAACATCACCTGTAAACCAAGTAAGCGAATTTCTCGCCCATTTTGCCGCAACAAAATATTCTCCAAAAGGGTTCGAAAATCATTGAGCTCTAACTGTGGATGAAGATGCTCAATCGTCGTAAGTTGAAAATCGGCAAACTTGACTTTGATCCCTTGTTTGACAATCGAACCATCAACACTCGCTCTGTCTAACCTCGCTTTTATCTCTGGATAGAGATGATGTTCAATCACCTGCCAGCACTCTTCATAACTTGAGATATTTTGACTAAATGTTCTTTCGACACCTAATGATTTACGCTCCCTCTCTGTCACGACTTCGCGATTATCAATTCCATGACTTTTCTTCCATAGTGAAGCGCCTAATCTGCCAAAGTTACGAAGTAGCTCTCGATAGTCCGTTAGCTTGATATCTTCACACTTATAAAAACCCGCTTGGTGCAACTTTTCCAGACTAACCTTACCGACACCGGGTATTTTCTCTAGCGGCAATGAATCGACCACCTGCTGTACTTTATCGGGTGGTATTACAAATTGGCCGTTAGGCTTATTCATATCAGAGGCCACTTTAGCCAAAAATTTTACAGGTGCTACACCTGCAGAGGCGGTCAGTTGAAGTTCGTTGTGAATATCATGGCGAATGGCTTGAGCTATCAATGTTGCGCTTCCTTGACATAGCGGTGAATCACTCACATCAAGAAATGCTTCATCTAATGATAACGGCTCAATAATGGAAGTATAACGTTCGAATATCTGTCGGATTTGAATGGAGATAGCTTTGTATACCGACATTCGCCCCGGAACGACCAGCAGATTGGGGCATAATTTTAAAGCTTGAGCGGTCGGCATTGCGGAACGAACGCCAAATTTCCTCGCTTCATAATTGCAAGTACTTAACACACCACGCTGCTTTTCATGACCACCAACGGCTAGAGGGCGATGCCTATATTCGGGGTTATCACGCATTTCTACCGCAGCGTAGAAACAATCCATATCAATATGGATAATTTTTTTGATTTTATTTTCCAATTCAAAACCATCAAAGAACTGTATACATGAACAGTATATTCTTGGTTTCTATGGATTGAAATGAATTGCTTTTAAAAATTAAAGAGCCTGCACAAAACAGGCTCTTTAATCGTAGCTCAGGCGATACGATCTTTTTCCCAATGCGCTAACTTTTCAGCTCTTGCTGCGGCCTTAGCTTCGCGTTTTTTACGTGCATCACAAGGCTCTGGGCAATTGCACACTTTTTCAATGCCAACAGCACCTAATCCACCACAGCTGCCTTTGACTACTTTCTTTTGAAAGACATAGCCAACCGCCATCGCGGCAATGACACACAGAAATACACTGAATGTAATGAAAAAAGTATTCATAACTTAACTCACTTTTTATTTAGAAATGGCTTAAATGCGCTGGAGGCAATCTCTTCAAAACCTTGTTCTGTTTTCACAATCATGAACACAGGAATATTGTATTGCTCTGCAACCTCAATACCTTTCGTCTCTCCTAGTACCATTAATCCAGTCGCTAGGCCATCTGCCGTCATTGAAGATGCATCCAAAACGGTAACTGATACCACTTTATTATGGATGGGTTTTCCAGTGATTGGATTGATAATGTGAGAATAACGCACACCATCTTGCTCAAAATAATTGCGGTAATCACCTGAAGTGGCAATTGCCAGATCTCCAGGTTCAATGATCTCTTGAGCGGTACGTTCATCAACTGTCGGTTTTTCTATGGCGATTCGCCAAGCTACGTCTTCTCGATTTACGCCTTTTAAGCGCATCTCACCACCGACTTCAACCATGTAATTGGCAATGCCTTGTGATTGAATGTAGTCAGCGACCACGTCGACTCCCCATCCTTTCGCAATAGTTGAAAGGTCCACATAGAGATTAGGAAGATCTTTACTTAACGTAGTGTCGGTTGCGCTAAGATGCTCAATGCCTATGTTGGTTTTACGCTCAGCCAATTCTGCATCGCTTGGCACCACATCAGGACGAGCTTCAGGGCCAAAACCCCATAGGTTAACCAAAGGACCAACAGTGACATCCAATGCACCTAAAGTAAGACCGTTAAGACGCAGCGCTTCTTTCACCACGGTTGCGGTTTGAGAAGAAACCGTAAAAGGTTCCGTTCCTTGATATTGATTAAAACGGCTGAGCTCAGAATCTTTACGATAGGTCGACATTTGATCGTTCACTTCTTCCAATAACCGATCAACTTCCTTTTGGAGAGCCTCCGAGCTAGGGATACCTTCAGCTTTCAGGTACTTAATATTGTAAGTCGTGCCCATAGTAGGGCCACTGAGATGAACTTGCTCAACCGATTTTTCACAACCCGCTAAGATGAATAGAGAAGCTAACGCAACAAGCCATTTTTTCACTTGTTTACTCCTAAAAATGAAAGTGAATATAGAAAAGAAGTGGTTATAGAAAAGAAATTCCTACACCTATTTTCTATGTTAACTGAGTTGGAATTCAAAGCCACAAGGCAAAACTAAAACTAAAACTAAAACTAAAAAAACAATGGCTGACTCATCAGAGCCAGCCATAGGTTTTACTTACTTCAGTGAATTAACCACCGAAGTCATCAAGAAGGATGTTCTCATCTTCTACACCAAGGTTCTTCAGCATGCCAATCACAGCCGCATTCATCATCGGTGGACCACACATGTAGTATTCACAATCTTCAGGCGCTTCATGGTCTTTCAGATAGTTTTCATACAATACATTGTGGATGAAACCTGTGTATCCATCCCAGTTATCTTCAGGCATTGGATCAGAAAGCGCACAGTGCCATACGAAATTCGAGTTTTCAGCTGCAAGGCCGTCAAAATCTTCAACGTAGAACATCTCACGCTTAGAGCGCGCACCATACCAGTAAGACATTTTACGGGTAGATTTTAAACGCTTAAGCTGATCGAAGATGTGTGAGCGCATTGGAGCCATGCCCGCACCACCACCGATAAAGACCATTTCTGCATCCGTATCTTTGGCAAAGAACTCACCAAATGGACCAGAAATAGTACATTTATCACCTTCTTTCAGTGACCAAATGTAAGAAGACATCTGACCCGGTGGCACATTGGGATTATTAGGCGGCGGCGTAGCAATACGCACGTTTAGCATAATAATACCGAACTCTTCAGGGTAATTCGCCATTGAGTAAGCACGAATAATGTCTTCATCAACTTTTGACTCGTAGCGGAACAGGTTAAATTTGTCCCAATCGCCACGATACTCTTCTGGCACGTCAAAATCTGAATATTTGATGTGGTGTGCTGGCGCTTCGATCTGAATGTAACCACCAGCACGGAAAGGCACTGACTCGCCATCAGGGATCTGAAGTTTAAGCTCTTTAATGAAGGTGGCTTTGTTGTCGTTAGAGATAACGGTACATTCCCACTTTTTAACACCAAAAATTTCTTCAGGAAGTTCAATATCCATGTCTGTTTTCACAGCCACTTGACACGCTAAACGTTCACCCTCACGAGCTTCACCTTTAGTAATGTGATCAAGTTCAGTAGGAAGAATATCACCACCGCCAGATTTCACTTTTACACGGCATTGACCACAAGAGCCACCACCACCACACGCCGATGATACAAAGACACCAGAACCTGCAAGTACGCTCAGTAGCTTGCCACCTGGATTAGTCACAATAGACTTATCTGCATCACCGTTAATTGAAATTGTAATGTCGCCTGTTGGAACTAGCTTAGATTTAGCAAATAGAATTACCAAAACGAGTGCTAGAACAATCAGGGTAAACATCACTACACCAAGAATAATGTCCATTGACTATTCCTTAATTGTTGCGGTTTACCCGACTTACAGTTGAACACCAGAGAAAGACATAAAGCCTAACGCCATTAGACCCGCCGTGATGAAGGTAATCCCTAAACCACGTAAACCCGGAGGTACATCTGAATATTTCATTTTCTCACGGATACCGGCAAGAGCGACAATCGCTAACATCCAACCCACACCCGAACCGAAACCGTAAACGACGGATTCAGCAAAGTTATAATCACGCTGAACCATAAAAGATACACCACCAAAAATGGCGCAGTTCACTGTGATTAAAGGTAAGAAAATGCCCAGCGCGTTATACAAAGGTGGGAAAAAACGATCCAATATCATCTCTAAGATCTGTACCAATGCGGCAATAACACCGATAAAGGTAATGAAATTTAGAAATGTAAGATCAATATTTTCACCCAATGCACCTGGTTTAAGTAACAAGTTATAAACCAAGTTATTCACTGGTACTGAAATGGTCAGAACAACAGTAACCGCAATCCCTAAACCAAACGATGTCTTTACTTTCTTAGATACAGCAAGAAATGTACACATACCCAAGAAGAAAGAGAGTGCCATGTTTTCGATAAAAATCGATCGAACAAGCAAACTGATATAATGTTCCATAACGCCCTTACTCCTTCGCTTCTAGTTGTTCAGGTTTGAACGTGCGAATCGCCCAAATCATGAAGCCAATTAGGAAGAATGCCGAAGGTGCTAGCA
Source organism: Vibrio sp. 2-2(8) (assembly GCF_963888495.1). Classification (NCBI taxonomy): domain Bacteria; kingdom Pseudomonadati; phylum Pseudomonadota; class Gammaproteobacteria; order Vibrionales; family Vibrionaceae; genus Vibrio; species Vibrio sp. 2-2(8). The sequence goes on from NZ_CAWPJM010000011.1 coordinate 467,029, forward strand.
GCATCAAACCGTTAGGTTGATACCAGCCACCATCTTTCACAAGAGGTAGAACTTCCATTCCAAATAGCTTGCCTGAACCAAGAAGTTCGCGGAAGAAACCAACAGTAATCAATACAAAACCATAACCCAGACCATTACCGATACCATCGATAAAGGAAGGAATCGGTGCCGACTTCATTGCAAATGCTTCAGCACGGCCCATTACGATACAGTTAGTAATGATCAACCCTACGAACACCGATAGCTGTTTCGAGATATCGTATAAGTAAGCACGTAGGATCTGGTCAACAACAATAACCAATGAAGCAATGATCGCCATCTGAACGATGATACGCACACTGTTAGGTATGTGGTGACGAATTAACGAAACGAATAAGTTAGAGAAAGCCGTTACAAACATAACGGCTAGCGTCATAACAAACGCCGTTTCCAACTTAGTGGTTACCGCAAGGGCAGAACAGACACCAAGCACTTGAAGTGCGATTGGGTTGTTATCCAACACTGGCGCTAGAATGCTCTTTTTAATCTCTTTTGCGCTAGACATTAGTTCAAACCTCCGTCACGAACTTTTGCTAGGAATGGACCAAAGCCCATATCACCTAACCAGAAGTCGAAAGTGTGTTGAACACCGTTACTGGTTAGTGTTGCGCCAGAAAGTCCATCAACGCCATGCTCAGATCCGGCAGGAGCGCCACCTTTCACAACTTTAATTGCAGGTTGGTGGTTGTCATCAAACAATTTCTTGCCAACAAATTGAGCTCGCCATGATGGGTTTTCAACTTCACCACCCAATCCCGGAGTTTCACCTTGTTCGTAGTAAGTAATGCCGGAAACGGTATTACCATCGGTTTCTACAGCCACAAATGCGTACATCATTGACCACAAACCATTACCGTGAACGGGAACAATCACTTTAGAAATCTCGTCGCCACTTTTCACTAGGTAAACAACCCCAGTATTGGCACGACGAATAATCTTCGCTTTATCTTGTTCCGCTGTTAGCTTGATAGATTGAGCTGGGTCTTTAGAAGCTTTGCGTTGATCATAGGCCGTTGCATCGCCATCAACAAAGTTCCCGGTTTTAAAATCAATCAAACGAGGTTCAATGTATTTAGCAAAAAGCTCTGGCACGCTACCAGACTCGTTAATGCCTGCAACTTCAACAATCTTGCTTTGCTTATCAAGTACTGCGTTAACTTTTTGCTTGTCACGCAGGCCAACCGCTGCTGTCGATACGATGATTGAGCACACTAAGCTCAATGCGATAACAACAAACAGCGTTTTTTTAATGCTATCGTTATTACTTGCCATAGCGTGCTAGTCTCCGCTTGATGTTCTTCTCAATCACAATATGGTCAAACAAAGGTGCAAATAGGTTCGCAAATAAGATCGCCAGCATCATACCTTCTGGGTAAGCTGGGTTAACCACACGAATCATCACACACATTGCACCAATCAAAATACCGTATGCCCATTTACCTTTGTTAGTAAATGAAGCCGATACTGGGTCGGTTGCCATGAAGAACATACCAAACGCAAAGCCACCAAGTACTAGGTGCCAATGCCAAGGCATATTAAACATTGCATTTGTGTCTGAACCAATAACATTGAACAGCGTTGATATGGCAATCATACCTACCATAACACCCGCAATAATGCGCCATGAAGCAATGCCCATGTAGACAATAAATGCCGCGCCAATCGCCAGTGCTAACGTCGACACTTCACCGATAGAGCCAGGAATGTTACCAACAAACGCATCCATCCAAGTAATGGCTTCGCCAGTGACCTTATTGATCAGAGCACCGTTACCACCTTGAGCCCATTGGCTTAGCGCCGTTGCACCAGAAAAACCATCTGCAGCTGTCCAAACAACGTCACCAGAGATCTGTGCTGGGTAGGCGAAGAATAGAAAAGCACGACCGGCTAATGCTGGGTTTAGGAAGTTACGCCCGGTACCACCAAAGATTTCTTTGGCAACAACCACGCCAAAGGTAATCCCTAAAGCGGCTTGCCATAAAGGCAGTGTGGGTGGAACAATCAGAGCAAACAAAATTGAAGTTACAAAGAAACCTTCGTTAACTTCATGCTTACGCACCATACAAAACAGCACTTCCCAAAAACCACCGACCAAGAACACCGTGGCGTAGATAGGTAGGAAGTAAGTCGCACCGAGCAGCATCATACTTGCCCAACCGGCTTGCGTACTTAATGTACCGCCAAGCATTTCAGTTAGCCAATAGTGCCAGTTACCACTGATGACTGTCGCCAATTCAGCGCCAGAATACAGATGGTTAAGTGCAGTAATCGATTGGTGACCAACGTTATACATACCCCAGAACATCGCTGGGAATACCGCTAGCCAAACCATGATCATGATGCGTTTGAGGTCAACGCTATCACGAACGTGTGAGCTTCGTTTTGTAACTAAACCAGGCGTATAAAAAAGCGTTGCTGCTGCTTCATACAAGGCAAACCATTTTTCATGTTTGCCGCCAGGTTCAAAATGATGCTCGATGTCTTCAAGAAACTTTTTAAGGCCCATGAAAATTACCCTTCCTTCTCAATCTTGTCTAGGCACTCACGAAGTAGCTGACCATATTCGTATTTACCAGGACATACAAAGGTACACAATGCGAGATCTTCTTCGTCCAGTTCAAGGGCACCGAGACGTTGAGCGCTATCGATGTCACCTGCACATAGGTCACGAAGTAGGAGCGTTGGTTCCATATCTAGTGGCAACACTTTTTCATAGTTACCAATAGGTACCATCGCACGATCACTACCATTGGTTGTGGTTGTCATGTTGAACAACTGACCTGTGAATAGATGACCAAGGAAAGAGCGAGTGACTGAGAATTTGTTCTTGCCAGGCATTGCCCAACCAAGAAAATCTTTGTCACGACCTTCACGCAGAACCGATACTTGGAGGTGGTAACGACCAAGATAAGCTACAGGCCCCGCCGCTTTCACACCAGAAAGTACAGAACCAGAGATGACACGAACTTCGCCCGGCATCAATTCGTTATCCGTTAACTCTTCGAGGCTAGCACCAATCTGAGTACGGACAAGACGAGGTTTGTTGACTACGGGTCCTGCAAGCGACACCACTCGTTGTGTGTATAGCTCACCGGTTAAGAACAATTGACCAAACGCAATCACGTCTTGGTAATTGATGCTCCACGCCACATTGACTGCATTTACTGGATAGAGGAAATGCATGTGAGTCCCTACAAGACCTGCAGGGTGTGGGCCATCAAACACATGTTCTTCAACGTTTGGCTGTGAAGAGCGTGGTAAGCTAGTACCAGATTTACAGACGTAAACCTTGCCCTCAGTCAGAGTTGAAAGGATATCGAGACCAGCGACGAATGCTTCAGATTGCTCATTAATGATCGTCTCAGGTTTTGCCGCTAATGGATTGGTATCCATTGCTGTCACAAAAATAGCCTGAGTTGAAGACTCAATTGCTGGAACCTTGCTAAACGGACGAGTACGCAACGCAGTCCAAAGACCAGACTCAACTAACTGAGTTTTAACCGTTTGACGGTCAATACTTGCTAGTTGGCTAGCTTCAAAGCTATCGAACGTGATTTGCTCATCACCTGCCACTTCAATCACAACGGATTGTAGGACACGTTTGGCGCCACGATTGACTTCGATAACCTTACCGCTTGCTGGTGAAGTAAATTTAACACCCGGATTCTTTTTATCTTCAAAAAGAATTTGAGCTTTCTTTACTTCATCGCCTACGCGAACATGCATGGTAGGACGCATGCCAACGTACTCTTCGCCAAGCAAGGCGACTTTAGTGATGGTCTTACCATCATTAATCACCTGGGAAGGAGTTCCTGCAATAGGAAGGTCCAAACCCCTTTTTATTGTAATCATACGCACTTGCACTATTTTATCGGGAAAAAGATTCTTTTAATTGCGTAAGTTCAAGGCTTGTTTATCTTTCATGGTCGTTCTTGATAAGAGGCCAAATGAAAGTTAAACCAGCCTTAGACACGACATTTCTGTGTCCGATTTTGGCTTGTTTTAAACGCCAGAACCGCAACATCCTTTTAATAACCTCATCACAAGTATGGTATGAGATCCATTAGGTGCAATAGTCTAGCATTTTTTCGGAACCTGATGCCATGACCAATCCTCTGATAAGTCGTTTTATTTGGAAGGATTTGAATCATAAAGGCTAGCGAATAGTCATAACTTTGAAGCATCGCACAAATAACCTATTCCTTACCCCTTATGAGTATTTATTTTTATTCACTACCTAAAACAATTTCTCTCAACTTGTTCATCTCGTCAATTTGTTTAAATACTGTTAACATTCCGCTCAAAAACAGAACAAGAGAACAGCATATTCAGACGGCTCTGAACGAGTTATTTTCCACCGCCCATACACATAGGACTATCAGGTACGCCACTAATTTTAATTTGCGCCTGCCACTCTTGTGGTGTGTAGGTATGAATCGAGAGTGCATGAATGTAGTTCGCTAACTCTTCTGCCAACACTTGGTTAACCTGTCGGTGACGGCCAATCAAACGCATTCCTTCAAAACTGTCACTCACCACAATGACTTTAAAATGGCTTTCCGATCCTGAAGGCACATTGTGCATGTAGCTTTCATTTTCGACTTTCAAATAATCAGGATGAAATGCTTGATGCAATTTTTGTTCGATTATGGGTTGGATCATACCGTTGCCTTTCTTCCTCAAATGAGAGCATGAGAACATATACGAGTGTAAAGAGATTTAAGTTTAACTAGCCTTATAGAATAGCGAAAGGTTTTGGTTCCTTGTTTCTACGCCATTTGAGACAATGCATCCGTAATTCTCACTACGACCTATAAAAAATTATGAAAACAGAGTTGGCACTGCATGATCGAACGTTGAGCTTGCACCGTTTCCCACATCGTTCAAACGAAACATTACAAGCTTGGGATGCGGGCGATGAATATGTGATTAATCATATTGAAGCGTTGAATTTAGCAATAGGCAAACGCATCCTTATTTTAAACGATCACTTTGGCGCTCTATCGTGTTGGTTTGCAGATAAGCACCACGTCACCATGATGAGCGACTCTTTTATTTCGCAACAAGGTACGTTAAACAATCTTCAGCGCAATCAGTGCCGCAACGTGCAATTGCTCTCAACAATGGATGCCATCCCTGAATCGGTCGATCTGGTGCTTTTTCAATTGCCCAAGAGCAATCGCCACTTGGTTTGGCAATTAAGCCAACTCCGTCAATCCCTTGCCCAAGATTGCCCTGTGATAGCGGTCAACAAAGCGAAAGAGATCCACACATCAACCTTAAACTTATTTGAAAAGTATTTAGGTTCAACAAGCACTTCTCTTGCATGGAAAAAACACCGCCTCGTTTTTTCAGCACCGAACGTATCACCGATTGAAACGGTGGAACCCATAACTGAATGGGCCGTAGAAAGCGAATCCATCCGTCTAAAAAACCTGCCGAATGTCTACTCAAGTGAGGGATTGGATCTCGGCGCACGCTTTTTTCTACAGCATCTTCCACAAGATCCTAAGTTACAGCACATCATCGACCTTGGATGCGGCAACGGGGTGTTATCAATCAAGATGGGCCAACTCAATCCTCAAGTACGAATGACCTGCGTTGATGAAAGCTTGATGGCCGTCGAGTCTGCAAAGCTAAATTTGCTGGAGAATTTAGGAGAAGATCGCAATATTCAATGCATTGCGAATAACTGCTTAGATGGTTTTCAACAAGAAAGTAGCTGTTTAGTATTGTGCAACCCACCATTCCATCAACAACAAGCTATCACGGATCACATTGCTTGGCAGATGTTCTGTGATGCAAAGCATGTTCTTAAAAAAGGGGGACGATTATTAGTGATCGGCAATCGCCACCTCGGCTACGATGTAAAACTAGCAAGATTATTTGGCCAAGGGCAGGTAAAAACTGTCGCGACCAACCATAAATTTGTTATCTTACAAGCAACTAAATAGGCAAGGATAAGAAAGGAAATGACCATGAAAAAACTGGTTCTCGCAGCCTCAATCGCATTACTCACCGCTTGTGCCGCACCTCAGCAACAGCAAATCAACTTTATGCCTACTGCAACGACCAGCAAAAATACGGTCGTCAATAATAAAGCCTTTACTCTGGTTAGCAAAGATGTTCGATCGGCGCAATATGTGGCTTTAGTGGATAGTGGCCGCTCTAATATTGAGCCAATTCATGCCAAACAAAATGTTCGCATTGCGGTTGAGAATGCGTTGGCAGAACAATTTAGCTCTCAAGGCTATCGCTTAACAGTGAACAGCGAAAACAATGTCACCGTTGAAATTGCAGAAGCACTAGTGACGGTAAAACACAGCGTCATGTCGAATGAAATGGATGGCAGTGTCACGCTTGAAATCACCGCGGAAACACCAAAAGGCAAATTGGTGAAAACGTTCAACGGAACGGCAAAACGTTCAGGTACACTCAGCGCTTCAAATGATGAGATTGAAATGGTACTCAACGATGTCATGAACTTGGTACTTAAAGAAATTGCCAATGACAGCGAACTTAATGGTTATTTACAGGAGCGCTTTTAATGTTACGTTCTCTCGTTACGACATTAGCGCTCGTCAGTTGCACTGCGTTTTCGGCGCCCAACGTCCTAATTGAGACGAACTTAGGGTCATTTACTGTTGAACTTAATACAGAGAAAGCGCCAACGACTGTCGCAAACTTCGTAAAATATGTTGAAGATGGCAGTTATGTTGGCAGCCAGTTCCACCGCGTTATCCCAGGGTTTATGGCACAAGGCGGCGGATTTGATGCGGATTTAAAACAACTCACCACTTACGCTCCCATCAAAAATGAAGCGAGCAATGGGTTGACCAATGACACCGCGACGATCGCAATGGCCCGTACCAATGATCCTAACTCGGCTACTCGCCAATTCTTTATTAACTTGGTCGATAATGATTTTCTCAACTACAACGCTCGCCCACCGGGTTATGCAGTCTTTGGTAAAGTCACGCAAGGGTTTGATGTTGTGCAAAAAATGGCTCAACAGCCGACCAGCACGAAAGGGCGAATGCAAGACGTCCCCATCGAACCAATCGTTATTACGAATGTCACACTAGAACAATAACCATACCAACGCCGATTTATCGGCGTTTGATTTTATTGGGTCGCCTTTCGACCTCAGCTGCTTTACTGACAAGGATTCGCTGTATGCCATCAACCTCCTCCTCTCTCACTTGGATGGAAACTATCCGTAGCTATCTTGATAAACGCCTATTGTGGGTATTTATGATGGGGTGTTCGAGCGGTTTTCCGTGGGTTTTGATTGGTTCAAATATGTCAGGATGGCTAAAAGATGCAGGCTTAACCACCGCTGCAATTGGTTATTTTGGCAGTGTCTTCGCAGTTTACGCGATTAATTTTCTATGGGCCCCATTGGTGGATCGCGTCAAATTACCCATTCTGACGCCATTATTAGGTCAACGCCGCAGTTGGGTATTTTTGTGCCAATCGATCATTTTGATCTGTACGTTGCTGATTGCGGGTGTCAATCCAGCCCAAAATTTGATGTTTACCTCAATGCTTGCCTTGGGCATTGCGATCGCTTCTGCCACTCAAGATATCGCGATTGATGCTTTTCGTATCGATACTTTCCCCAAATCACAAGCCAATAAGCTGCCACAAGCCTCCGCCATGGCCATCATGGGGTGGTGGACTGGATATTCTCTGCCGGGCTATCTCGCTTTTGTAAACGCCGATAGTATCGGTTGGAATGCCGTTTATTATGGCATGGCACTCTGTGTCGGGCTGTTAATGCTTTTCACGCTCTTGGTGGGCGAACCAAAAACACATCGCGAAGCGCTACAGCATCAAGCGGAGCTGCGACACAATCAGGTAGTTGGTTCGAAAGTCGTCGCGTGGTTCACCGTTACCGTAATCGAACCATTTCTCGATTTCTTCAAACGCAATGGCGCGCAAGTAGCACTAACCCTGCTGTTGTTTGTCTTTTTATTCAAGATTGGCGAAGCTTTTCTTGGCCGAATGTCGATTCCATTTTACAAAGAAATTGGCTTTAGCAACGAACAAATTGGTCATTACTCGAAGTTAATTGGTTGGGGAGCAACCCTGTTCTTCACTTTGATTGGTAGTATGTTTAACGTGCGATTTGGTATTGTTCGTGGCTTGATGATTGGTGGCATCGCGATGTCTGCCAGTAATTTGATGTTTTCGTGGATCGCTCAAGTTGGCCCTAATGAGCATCTGTTCTTGGCGACCATTATTGTCGATAACTTTACCACTGCGTTTTCCACCGTGGCCTTTGTTTCGTTTCTTACTGTGTTAACAGGGCAGGCATTTTCAGCAACGCAATATGCGCTATTGGCCTCTCTAGGAAACTTTGGCCGCACCACGTTGGCCTCTTTTAGCGGAGAGCTGGTCGACTATCTCAATAATTGGTCACTGTTCTTTATTATTACTGCACTGATGGTAGTACCAAGCCTTATCATGCTCTACTCACTGCGCCATTATTTTGCTGATTTACTGCAAAAAGCTCGGCAGAGAGACATCGATGATATTGCCAAGCAAGGCATTGATAAGCGTTAGATGAAAAAAAGGTCGTACAATACGACCTTTTTTAATTTGATGTGCCCGCTATAGACTACGGATAGAGACCTTTACCAAATAAGTTAAACACTCTCGCAACACCTTGCGTAAACAGCATCGGCTCAGTTAGCACCGTTAAGCATAAACAATCTTCATCCACTTTGGTAAAAGGGCTGTGTTTAATACTCGCATCTCTTTGAATGAAATCACCCACTTTATAATGCCCATCTTCATCACTGAAGCCACCATGGAGCACCAAGGTCGACTCAACCCCTTTGTGTGTATGCTGAGGGATCTGCACGTTGTGATTGATGTACATCAGGTTCATGCGAGAGTCTTCAGCAATATCTAGATGGGCACTAAAAACTTTACCACCATAGCTGCGCCACTCGCCTTTAAAACGAATCAGTTGGCTCAGTGTACTAGGCAGCATCACAACGCGATCATTGACTTTAATTTCTATCGGCTCAGGCTTACGCAAGGTCGATGGGTGTAGAGTATCCAGCGCCGTGATCGTTTCAAACATCTGGTTTAAATGATCATCATTAGAAACGGCCATTCTTTGTTGCGGCAACGATTGGCTCAGCAATGCTTCGGCGGCCCGAGTTTCTAAGTATTGAACCTGTTGACGACACTGAGTACAGAGTTCAAGGTGAGTGGCAATCATAATGCCATGCGCCGCATCAATTGAACCATTGGCATACTGCTGCAGTACTTCGTTGCTTGGATGGTGGCTCATAATTGCTCCGCTTGAATAGAATGTCTAAGTTTTTCAACGGCTAGTCGTAAACGCGATTTGACAGTACCGAGAGGAATATTGAACATCTCCGCAACCTGCTGCTGGGGCAGTTCTTCAAGATACACCGCCTTCACGATGGCTTGCTGAGCTTCAGGCAACAACGCCACAAACTTTAATATTTGCTCTTTTAACATGTCATGTTCAGGACAATAATGTTCAACCAAATCAGGTGGGCAGTAGTCAGTTGGCCAAATATCATCGGCATAAACATGTAACTCTCGTCCGCGCTGCTTACGCAGGAGATCAAAACACAAATTGCGTGCAATCGTGTAAACCCACGTCGAAAGCGAACTTTTTCGGTTATCGAATAGGTGAGATTTCTGCCACACCGTGGTCATGGTTTCTTGCACCATTTCTAACGCCACTTGCTCACTGCCTACATGCTTAAACGCAAACTGTTGTAAGCGAGGAGAGAAATAACGAAACACTAAGGCAAACGCCTGCTTATCACGTTGCTTGACACGTTCCATGCATTCAGCCCAGTCTTGCTTGGTGTAGCTTGGGCTTAGCGACACACTATGCTGAGAATCACTGCTCATGCTGCGCTCTTCCTTTAGGAGTAACCGTTGTTATTGGCATACAGTAGCCATAAACCTTTATACGTGAGTAATGCATACATCGATCACTCGTCGTATTCTTTTTTATACAAAGCCACTACTACAGAGCGACCTCTCGTTTAAGTTTACTGCACGCTTTCAAGGTTAGTGTGAGACTTCGATTACCTGCAATAAAAAGTCAACCGCACTGTGCGCGTAATCCTGCCTCATTAAATCATCAAATTGTTGAATCGAGATAGGGAGCAGTTCTAGCCATCGCTGCGCCACCCAACTGGCATCATCAAAAAAACAGTGCGAATAGAGCTCGCCAAGCTGAGGGAATTGTTGATAAACCGCTTGTAGCTGGTGGCTTAAATACCATTCGTGAGGTTCTAAATCTCTTACTGGCCAACTGGGCAATGACGTGACCTGAGCAACTCGCAGGCCATCAAATTCGCTCACTACTGACTCTATTTTAAAGCGCTCCATTCCCATCACGGTTAATCCTAACATCCCATTGTCGAGCGCTTCAAAATCAACAATCTTAACCAACATCCCAAATTTAGATAACTGATTTGCTTTATTGCCTTTTTTGTTATCAATCAAACAAATCCCAAATGTAGAGTCAGACTGGCTGGATTGAGTGACCATCCTCTTATACCTTGATTCAAAGATCCGTAGCTTCATTTTCCCTTCTGGTAAAACGATTGAAGCTAAAGGAAACAGCATCAATTTCTTCATCATTCATCACTCTTCATCATGCCCGTCAATAAATACGTTGAAGATTACAAAACGATCACTAACTAAAAATGTTGGTTTATCGATTTGCATAAAACAATACCAAAGCAAACGTTTAAGTGATTAAAATCACATTAAAGATGCAAATGAACGAAATATTAATTTAGTTCCGCGCAAATATTCATTATCGTGATACTGATCACCAAATTTGTTCACTTTTGCATTCGCAATCACTTTTAATTGAGATTTTTATCGTTATTATTCCGGCCAATTGAACGCACATCAGAAATATACGTGTGCTGTATTATGACAAAACATAGAGAGTCCCCCATATGCGTAAATCACTTTTAGCTCTAGGTGTTGTAGCTGCAGTATCTGCAGTTCCAGCTCAAGCAGAATACTTATTTGGTTTTGGTGGTATGTACATTGATTACCAAGCTTGGAACCACGGTATCGGCAACGACGATGATAACTTCGGTGGAAAGATTGAAGATCGCAATCAAGCAGTAATTGGTATTGAAGGTGGAGCTGCATTCGACTGGGGTCAAATTTACGGTTTCTATGACTACGAAGGTGTTGATCGTGCTGGTGATGATCGTGGTGCTTCAACGAAAGGAACGATTCACTACAACCTAACTGATTCTGGTGTTTCTCTCTATGCTCAAGTGTACAACACTGATAAAGATAACGATGGTCAAGGTAGTGCTTTCCACGAGCAAAACCGCGTGCTTGGTTTAGGTTACACAGGTCTTAAAGGTGATGGTTGGGCATTTACACCATTTATCGGTGTGCACCAAATAAACTCTGGAGATATCCGTGGTAACAATGGCGGTATGTTCGGCTACGTTGGTTACTACAACACTGATATAGCAGGTCAAAACTTTACTTTCGCTACTTGGAATGAACTAGAATTTGCTCGTAATGATGCCTATTCAAATGTTCAAAGTACACCTTTCGCTTCAGGCAACAATTCAGAAAGCTGGGGACTTAACGGTAGCTTGAATGCTATGTGGAACGTTACAAACAACTGGTCAACTGGTGTGCTATATCGCTACACAGTGAATAAGCTTGCGCGTCGTGACTACCAAGATCTTGTGATCTATCGCGTACAATACAACTTCTAATAGTTCGAAAAATAACATTAAATGGCGCTCTCGAGCGCCATTTTTATTGCTTTCCATTTCTACCTCATTATCCTTGGCGCAAAGTCAACAATGGAGAGGTTTTATGAATATCGTCGTGCTTGGGCCAGGCGCAGTTGGGTTGCTTTGGGCGACAAAGCTGCATGCTGCTGGACACCGCGTTTCATTATGGGGCAGACAATCTCAATCTTCACTTTCCATTGCTTTAGATAAACAGGCGTCTATTACCCTGCCCTGCAATGATCACAGCGCGCTCTGCCATGCCGATCTCTTACTGATTACCGTTAAGTCTTGGCAAGTCGAGCAAGCGCTCACTCCGCTGCTGAATACACTCAATCGTGACACCATTTTGCTATTTATGCACAACGGCATGGGCGCGCTTGATTCGATGCAGGATCAACTGAATGACTTTCCTATTGTGCTTTCAACCACCACGCACGGTGCACTCAAGCCCTCAATGAACCAAGTGTTGCATACTGGCAAAGGCGTAACTCAATTAGGGGCTTACAACGCCCAAGGCAAGCAGTGTCAGTTTCTAGTGGATGTACTACAGCATACATTGCCAGACGTAATGTGGAATAACACGATTGAAGAAGCACTATGGCATAAGCTTGCAATTAACTGCGCGATTAACCCGCTCACCGCATTAGAGCAATGTCGCAATGGTGAGTTAGCCGATGAACGCTTCCAACGGCCGCTGGAAAATATTGTTGCAGAAGTCGCCGATGTCATGAGCGCTGAAGGCTTTGCGATCACTCAATCATCACTGCTTGCTAAGGTTAAGCAGGTGATTCAAGCCACAGCAGAGAATTATTCGTCAATGCATCAAGATATTTTCTATCAACGTAAGACTGAGATAGACTTTATTACGGGCTATTTACTGAAGAAAGCAGAGCAACATCAGCTCGTAACACCAGAAAATAGTAAGCTATATCACGCCATTCAACAGATAGAACACCGCTGGAAAAGCCAATGAGTAAACGAATTTTAGTCCCGATAGCAACGGGCTGCGAAGAGATGGAAGCGATCACCGTGATTGATATGATGGTCAGAGCTGGCTATCAAGTCGTGGTTGCCAGTGCTAATCTCGACGGGCAATTGATGATGAAAGCCTCACGCGGAGTCACACTAACCGCAGACTGTAAACTGCTGGATGTGATCGATGAAGAGTTTGACGTGATTGCGCTGCCCGGTGGCGTTGGAGGCGCTGAGATCTTTCGTGACAATCCAGTGCTAATCGAAATGCTCAAGCAACAGCATAACCATGGTCGATGGTTGGCGGCTATTTGTGCCACGCCAGCCTTAGTTTTGCAACATCATCAGCTTTTCCCGCAAGCGATCATGACAGGGCACCCGGCTTTTCGCGATCATATCCCCACTGATTTATGGCGAGATCAACGCGTAACCATCGATAGAAACCATCAATTAATCACCAGCCAAGGGCCGGGAACAGCACTTGAGTTCGCGATGGAGATCATCATATCACTCTCAGGTAAAGCACACGCATGGTCAGTTGCACAGCCAATGGTGACACTGGCAGCATTGAATTATCACAAGTTAGGTGAGCAATAATGTTTGACGTGCAGACCATTCGCGACCAATTCCCCGCGCTCAATCAAGCCGTGGATGGCGAGACTCTGATTTATCTAGACAGCGCCGCTACCACGCAAAAGCCGCAAGTGGTGATAGATGCCATTAGCCATTACTACAGTACGCAAAATGCCAATGTACATCGTGGTAGCCATCGCTTAACGGCCAAAGCGACCAGCGATTTTGAAGCGGCGCGTGACACTATGGCTCAATTTATTGGCGCATCATCTCATAAAGAGATTATTTGGACTCGCGGAGCGACCGAAGCGATCAACCTGATCGCGCAGACTTACGCACGTAATACATTGCAAGCCGGTGATGAGATTCTGGTCAGTGAAATGGAACACCACGCCAATATAGTGCCTTGGCAAATCGTCGCGGCTCAAACCGGAGCAAGCGTCGTCAAAGTCCCCATCACGCCAGAGTGCCACTTTGATCTTGAGGCTTTTCAAGCACGGCTATCGAATAAAACCAAAATTGTCGCCCTAGCCCATACCACCAACGTGACGGGCACGCGCCAACCGATTGAAACCGTGATTAAACTGGCGCACCAAGTCGGCGCTGTGGTCGTGATTGATGGCGCGCAAGGAATTGTGCATGAAACCGTCAACGTGCGCGAACTCGACGCCGACTTTTATCTCTTTTCTGGGCACAAGCTTTACGCTCCCGCTGGCATTGGCGTTCTGTACGGAAAATTAGCGCTGCTTGAAACAATGCCTCCATGGCATGGCGGCGGCAAGATGGTAGAAAAAGTGTCGTTTGAAGGCACAACATTTGCCGAACTGCCGGGGAAATTTGAAGCAGGCACACCGAATGTTGCAGGAGCGATAGCCCTTGCCAAAGCAATCGAATGGTTACAAAACTGCAATCGGACGACCGTAGAAACTCACCTGCATAGATTGCAAGCACGTACTTATCAAGCCCTGCAACAGCTCGATGATATTCGCGTAATCGGCTATCAACCGAATGCCAGTATTCTCAGTTTTGTGATGGAAGGCGTTCATCATCAAGACATAGCTACCTTACTCGATCAGCAAGGCATCGCGGTTCGCTCTGGCCATCACTGCGCTCACCCATTAATGGATGCGCTCGGGTTAACTGGCACCGTGAGAATCTCGTTTGGTATTTACAATACCGAACAAGAGGTTGAACAGTTGATCGCCGCCATCACTAAAGCAGTTGATATGCTGTAATAATTCCCCCTTTCATCAAAAGGGGGAGATGCTCAGCTTGGATCGATATTTTTTATCTTATCGACAATGGCTTTAAGGCCATTACCACGTGAAGGACTTAAATGGGCAATCAAGCCTATTTTTTCAAAATAAGCATCCACATCAAACGCTTGAATTTGTGCGTAGGTCTTGCCGTTGTACGCAGCAAGGACTAAAGCAATTAAACCACGCACAATCCGCGCATCCGAATCGGCACAGAAAGACCATATTCCTTGGTGCTCCTGCCCCACTAACCATACTTGACTCTCGCAGCCTGCAACACTGACTTGCTGCGATTTCAAAGCATCAGGCATCGCGGGCAATAACTTCCCCCACAGGATCACTTGTCGATAGCGATCTTCCCAGCCAGTAAAATTTTGCATGGTCGCCACAATGTCATCAGCGCTAATCTCACGACCAAAGGGGGAGGCAGGAAAAGGAGTCATTAACGTTACACCTTATGTTTCTGAATTAACTTTTCAACAATGCGCGCTACGGCAACAAAACCAAAGGTTGCGGTAACAACCGTCGCAGCGCCAAATCCGCTGGCGCAATCCATCCGCTTTGGCCCTTCTGCGGTTGATTTCACCGCGCACACACTGCCATCGGCTTGCGGATATTTGAGCTGCTCTGTTGAGAACACGCAATCAATACCAAACTTACGCGCAGGGTTTACAGGGAAATTATGGCGATGACGAAGCGTATCTTTGAGTTTTTTTGCCAATGGGTCTTGAATCGTTTTGGTTAAATCCGCGACCTTGATTTGAGTTGGGTCAACTTGACCACCCGCACCACCGACGGTAATCACTTTAATTTTATTGCTACGGCAATAAGCCAGTAGTGAAGCTTTCGCTTTCAAACTGTCTATCGCATCAAGCACGTAATCGAACGTTTGACTCAAATAGCGGTGTTGGTTATCTGGCGTGATAAAGTCATCAATTAAGTGCACCACACACTCAGGGTTGATGAGCTTGACCCGCTCGGCCATCACTTCAATCTTACTTTGCCCAACCGTACCGCTCATCGCATGGATTTGACGGTTGATGTTGGTGACGCACACATCGTCCATATCAATCAGCGTTAACTCGCCAATGCCGGTGCGCGCCAATGCTTCGACTGCCCACGAGCCAACGCCACCGATACCAATCACACACACATGCGCAGCACGCAGTATTTCAACCTCACGATTTCCATAAAGGCGACGAGTGCCTCCGAAGCGTTGGTTGTAGCCATCTGAAGCGGGGGTATCGAGTTCACGCATAATTAAAAGTCCGATTGAAAGCGATAGAAAAATAAAGAGTGCGATTTATACGCACTCTTTATTTAAAAGTCTAGGTCGAAACCTGTGTCACTATTGTAGCTTTTCAGGCGGCAATGCCCAAGGCGCTTGTGTGGCTGAGTTTTCTAACCCCAGTTTCCAAACGCGACCAAAATGTTTGTAATGCCCGGCTTCCGTTCCGGCGCGCTCGCCCATGCCATGGTACAGATCGAGGTGATTATCTTTTACCGCGCCGCCCGTATCTAGCACAATCAACATTCGCAACTGATGAGCGCCACTCCATGTACCATCGGCATTGAGCAGCGGCACTTCTGCTAAAATAGGTGTGCCCATTGGAAAGATGGAACGATCTCCGGCCACCGAGGCCATCGGCAGGAGTGGAATACCGGCAGAGCCAGTGACGGGGGCTGCCGCTTTGGGCGCAAAAAAGACATAGGAAGGATTTTGCTCTAGCAGCTCTCTCACCGTCGGTTCATCATTGGCTAGCACCCATTCCTTGATCGCTTTGAGTGACATTTTCTCTCGTGTCACTTCACCTCGTTCAATCAAGACTTTGCCAATACTGATGTAGGCTTTGTTATTCTTACCCGCGTAAGCGAAGTACTCAAGCGTATCGTCATCTTCAAAATGCACAAAACCACTGCCTTGCACCTCCATAATGAAAGGGTCAATCAGGTTCGCCGCATAACCTAACTCAAGCCCTTTTTCAGCTAACGCACCATCATAAATTTGCGCACGCGTTGGGCAATCGGCCGAACATTCAGGCAAACCAAATACGGGATATTTGAATATTTCATCCGGTTGATGGCGAAGCTCCATCACCGGAGAAAAATAGCCAGTGAAAAGAACATTACCTTTTTTATCGCCACCACCAAGCTGCGCCGCTTGTATTCCAAAATTCGCCAAATCTTGTGGATCACCACTTTGCAAAATCCATTCACTGATCTGTTGATACAAAGGTTGATAAATCGCTGCCATCGACGCCGAGCGAGTCACCACTTGTTCGCTCTGTTTGGAAAATTGCGTAAAGTCACGCGGCGTATTGGACTGCACCGTGTCTACTTTGTTGAGCGCTTTAGAGAAATCACCATCCAAATATTGCTGAGCACGGTCGGTCGGTTGCGCACAACCAAACAGCAGCAGTACTGCCGCAAGAGGAAAAATTTGCTTAATCACAGAAGTTATCCGTTATTTGAGTTGCTAAAAGCATGACAAACTCGCGCCTAAACCGCAATCAGCGAATTGTTAACGGAGGTTTTTTTGGTATTTTCCTGACAATCGGAAGGTTGGATTGTAGTGCGACGACGACATTTGTGTCATTTCGGTATTGTTATCATCACGCATTTTGTAACGATAGCTCGTATCACCAATCTGGTATTCTAAAAAATGACCATCAAACTCAAATGAAGTGGTGAGTACTCGGCCACTACTGATCACGCCTGCTTTCCCCAATTCAATTCGTTTGGCTGAATAAGGGGCAACATACTGCTCAACCCAAACCCCATACACCTCATCTTTTGGCGAAAAATAGTTTTCCAACCGAGTAAAGAGATCACCGTATAGCGACGCTACGGAAAGCAAGCCAATCATCACAACCAGCATCAAGCCTCGTTCAATGTACTTACGTCTTCGCAAGTTTGTGAACTGAGGCGTAGCCGTAAGGCCTACGTTTTTTGTCATTTTCATGCGACTCAACTCGTTGGTTTTGGCCATATTTCGCCTTTATTGGCAAGCAGTCTAACTTGTCCTAAATCAGAGATAAAATCGGCGATTGAATAATTGCACCAAACTCAAAAAACCACTTGCCGACACATGAATAAAAAGTCATTATTTGAACATATTTAAACATCAAGGTGCTCTCAGAGTGAAAATTCGCAGTACAGCTCTCGTTAAAGGATTTAGACAATCTGCTCCCTATGTTAACGCTCACCGTGGTAAAACCATGGTGATCATGCTCGGCGGTGAAGCGATTGCCGATAAAAATTTCGCTAATATCATCAGCGATCTCGCACTGCTGCATAGCCTTGGTGTCAAAATTGTTTTGGTGCACGGTGCTCGCCCACAAATCAATCAAATTCTGGCGACACATCATTGCTCCACTCCTTATCACAAAGGCATTCGGGTCACTGATGAGGAAGCGCTCAGCTTAGTCATGCAAGCCGCGGGGCAGCTCCAACTCGCTATCACAGCACGCCTTTCAATGAGCTTAAATAACACGCCAATGGCAGGAACTCAGCTCAATATCGTTAGTGGTAATTTTGTTATCTCTCAACCATTAGGTATAGATGATGGTGTCGATTATTGCCACAGTGGCCGCATTCGCCGTATTGATATTGAAGGCATCAACCGTATGCTTGACCAAGGTTCGATCGTGCTACTGGGGCCTATTGCGAGTTCCGTCACTGGCGAATGTTTTAATTTGCTCTCTGAAGAAGTAGCCACACAAGTCGCAATACGCCTAAAAGCAGATAAGCTGATCGGTTTTTGCTCAGAGCAAGGCATTATCGATGAGCAAGGCAATGCGATTGCTGAACTGTTCCCATCTGATGTTGAACGGATAATGCAGCGTATTGAAGCAGATACCGACCAAGTTCAGGATAATAGCTCAGGTACCTCACGCTTTCTGCGTGCCGCCGTTTCAGCGTGCCGTGCAGGTGTGCCACGTAGTCACTTAGTCAGTTACAAACAAGATGGTGCTTTGATCCAAGAGTTGTTCTCTTTTGACGGGATCGGTACTCAGATTGTCATGGCAAGTGCCGAACAAGTCCGTCAGGCACAGATCGATGATATCGGCGGAATTTTCGATTTAATCCGCCCGTTAGAAGAACAAGGAATATTAGTACGGCGTTCACGTGAGCAGTTAGAGCAAGAGATCCACAAATTCACGATTATTGATAAAGATGGCTTATTGATTGGTTGCGCCGCGCTTTACCCTTACCCAGAAGAGGGCATGGCAGAAATGGCGTGTGTCGCTATTCACCAGGAGTATCGGGACGGCAACCGCGGTTTATTGTTACTCAATCACATGAAGCAACAAGCAAAATCGATGCGTTTAGATCGCCTCTTTGTTTTGACAACGCACAGTTTACATTGGTTTAGAGAACAAGGTTTTTATGAAGTCGGTGTGGAATCGTTACCGATAACTAAACAGAGTTTGTACAACTATCAACGCCGTTCAAAAATTTTAGTCCTGACGCTCTAACGTCAGGATATTGTATTTATTCGTTAAGTTATGGTGAATAGTTTATCTTTGATCAAGTGCAAACGTTTTCATTGTTTTGTATACAAAATAAGCGCTTTATTTAACTTAATATTATGTGTAGAATCCGCCGACATCATTAATGATGTACATTTAATGAACAACACAGGAACTTGGCTTTATACCGATTGGTCAGATACCAGTAGGTCGGCTTGCACGGATTGCTTTTACTACGACACGTACTTAAGAGCAAAAATTCTATGAAAACTGTTATTTGTAACTCACTTCAAAGCTTTTGGGATATGGCTGATAACCAATTCCTTGAAGGCCAACATGTGCATTGCGTATTTCCCGTTAACGACAAGCTACGAGTCTTTATACTCAGCTCGCAAGATCGTTATAAAATCAGAAACATCTCTTTTACTCATGCTTTCGCATAGCAGCACACCAAATCAGTAATTGAGCTTCCCCCAAACAACGGAATGAATTGAACATACCATGTAAACTTCAAACTGTGTGGGGACAGCTCAAACTCGTTTATCCTAGTTGCTGATTTACGCTAGTCTCTTGTCTAATCTCGTAACTAAGCCGCTGGCTCGCTGCGTTTTTATCTTGAGCCCTCGTTTCATCGTTCCCATGTCAGCAAAAAGCATCAGCTGCTTCTTGGCGCGCGTAATGCCAGTATAGATAAGCTCTCTGGTCAATATCGGGCTAAAATCAGGCGGTAAAATCATCAGCGTTAGCTCAAACTCACTGCCTTGTGATTTATGAATGGTCATCGCATAGGCTGTTTCGTGCTCTGGTACGCGGCTTGGTAAAATGGCTTTCACGCTACCATCTGGCAGCTCAAAATACACTTTCAAACGCGGTTCTTGCTCGCTCGTATCAAGCATGCATATGCCGATATCACCATTATACAAACCCAGCCCATGATCATTACGCGCCACCATCACGGGTCGGCCGTGATACCAAATCTCATCTTGAGTCTTAATCAACTTACGTGCGACCAGCGCACGTTCAATACGTTGATTCAAACCACTTACCCCAAAATCCCCTTCACGAATAGCGCAAAGCAAACGGCATTGATTAAAGCAATCCAATACAGCTTTGGCTTTTTGGGCTTGAGTTTCCGAAGCGTCAGCACCAGAATTCTTGATGCGTGTGAGATAACGACCATACTCCTTGACTAAGGTTTTCAGCATTAGGTTATAGCTTTCACTGCTGAGTGAGTGGTGCGTAATATCAGCATAATTACGTTTTAACACCTCATCCACCATAGCCACTTGCCCAGCATTAATCGCTTTTGCTAATTGACCAATGCCTGATCGGACATCAAAGCGGTAGCTTTTTTGCAGCATGCATAAGCTGTCTGAAATCGGGGTTGCGTTAGGGTGTGAATGAGCAATCAGTGTTTGATGGCCTGTTAACTTAGCTAGGTACTCGCTGTGCGTTCGGCTGTAGCCTAAGGTCAAAAATGAACAAATGTCCCCCAGCACAGCGCCCGCTTCGACTGACGCGAGTTGGTCTTTATCACCCAGTAAAATCAAGCGTGCGTGTTTGGGTAATGCCTCGATTAACTTGACCATCATCGGTAAATCGACCATCGATGCTTCATCAACCACCAATATATCCAAATGCAGCGGGTTACGCTGATGGTGACGAAACTCAACACTGTTAGGTATGACGCCCAATAAACGGTGAAGAGTGCTCGACTCGGTGGGAATCGCCGCTTTCAACGCCGGCTCAACCGCCAGTTCAGCCACCGCTTTACCGATCGATTCCGTTAAACGTGCCGCAGCTTTACCCGTTGGTGCGACCAATTTAATGGTGGGCGTCTCACCTTGCTGTTGGGCTTGGGTAATCAAAGCGGCTAGTAATTTGGTAACCGTGGTGGTTTTACCGGTTCCCGGCCCGCCAGAAATCACGGCAAAGCGGCGTGTCAGTGCCACTGCCGCTGCGACTTTTTGCCAGTTGATGCAAACGCTTTGCGGGATCAGCGTCTCTAATGCTTCGAGTTCTTTCGCCGTACGTGCTTGGCTAATGACTTGATCAATCTCATTCCAATCAAGTTCATCGGCGTTGACCACATCCAGAAAATCACACACTTGTTGCTGGCGTGCTGATGCATTGGCTGTCTCTGGCAATTGGCGAAGCGCATGGAGCAGAAAGTGGTATTGACGCGCAAACAGTGTATCGAGCAGCAATTTTAGCTTTTGGACATCAGTAGGCTTTAGGCTCATGGGTGTCCCAAAGCTGATTAAACGCTGTGCTAAGGTAACTTCATAATGCCAATAACGGTGTAGGTATAAACGTTGCCCATCAAACATTAAAGGCACCGCTTCCCCTTGTTGTCCGACTAAGTCTGAACGGTTGAGTAGCCAAGGCCAATCAATCGCCAATAGGTGCTGATTGACCGCCAATGCTACCTCACCAAACAAGCCTAACTTAGCTGCGAGGTCGACACCCTGCGCCGTTGAAGCGTCCACTAAAGGTAAGCAGATATGCCCCTTGGCCAATTCAGCACTGACCACCGCGGCAATAAATCCGAGCGCTTGGCTATGTTCAGCGCCAAGTTGCTGCTGGCTTTTTTGTTCGATAAAACGCGCGAATTGGTAATCTAACTGACGCATAGCGCCGTTTTCCGCTAACTGCTTAAGCGTTATCATTAGCGTACTGCTCATAAATCTAACTCCATTTGCCCTGCATCGGTCGCGCGAGTATCTACGGTTTCTCCATCAATCAATCTGTCCATCTCATCAAGCAGTTCAAAACTCGGTTTGGTTGAGAAAATCCCATGCTCAGACTCGCCATCCATGCCGCGCAAAAAGAGATAATAGACTCCGCCAAAATGGCGATGGTAGTCATAGTTTGCTAGACGACTGCGTAAGAATCGATGCAGCGCCAATGCGTAGAGTTGATATTGTAAATCATAGCGATGCTCTGCCATCGCCGCTTTCAAACGATCGCCATGATAGGCGCTCACATCATCCCCCAAATGATTCGATTTCCAGTCCAGCACGTAATACTTTCCTTGATGCTCAAACAGCAAATCAATAAAGCCCTTCAGCATGCCCTGCACAGTGTAAAAACCAAGATCTCCAGCTTTAGCCGACAGTGGATCATGGCGTTGAATGACACGGTTCAATGCAGGAGCGCTCAGTACTTCTATCGGTAATAGAAATTCCATTTCAACCAAGCGCTGAGTGGCGGTTTTTTGGTTCAAACGCAACGTTTTGCCATCTAAAGGTGTCTGTAACACGGTATCGACCAGCGTTTGTAATACTGGTAACCATTCAATATCGATTTGTTCTCGCACCAGTAAATCCAGTATCACTTTTTGGTTAGCCTCGCTGCTAGCAGGCTCAGTAAACTCTACCTCTTCAAAGAGAGAGTGCAAAAAAGTACCGGGCGTTGCACCGCGTGGAAAAGTGAAAATGGAACGTTCAGGTTCAACCAGTAAAGCTTCCGCTTGCTCATCAACAGAGTCGATATCAAAGCCTGAGACTTCTAAACTCGCGTCGTGGCTAGCGTGTTTCACACCTTGTTTTACCAACCCAGAATAGCTGGTCATTCGCCAAAAACGGTCAATCTGCGCTTGCAGTGTTTTGGCACTCAATACCGGCGTCTCGACGCTCAACGCTTTAAACGGCTCTGGTTGCTCGGCTGGTGGCTCAGAAACACGAATGTATTGATTAGATTGAGCGTGCAGCGCAGCGTTAAGATCGGCAATGCCTGCGGCTTGACCATTTTGCAGCAGATAGCCAATGGCACTTAAATGCACACCGGTTGGCTCTTTGGTGGAGCGGCCATTACGCAGCGGCGCAATGCCGATAAAACAGCCATACACAGCACGAGTCAGCGCTACATAAATCAAGCGCAGATCTTCCGCAAGCCGCTCTTTATCTGCTTGCTTGAGAGAAGCTTCACTGGCGGTAATATCCAGCACAGTTTCCTCATTCACGGCATCATGATATTTGCCTTCACTTGCCTCGCGATAGCTGACCACAAACGGCAGAAACACTAAGTCATATTCCAAACCTTTCGATTTGTGAATAGTGACGATCTGCACTAGGTTGCGTTCGGATTCCAAACGTTGAATTTGATCATCACGGCCCCCTAGGCCATGCTCGGCGTCACTGATAGCTTGTGCCAGCCAGCGCAGCAAACCGTGATCGCTATCAATCTCTTGTCGCGCTTGCTGTAGTAGCTCACCGATGTGCATAAAATCGGTCAGTGAGCGCTCACCTTGCGGCTCTTCCAACCAACGTTCAGCGACGTGACGTTTGCTCATCACACTGCGCAACATAGGAAGCACGCCGCGCTCAAGCCACAATTGGCGATACTGTTTAAATTCGTTAACCGCGTTTTCCCATACCGATTCGTCGTTGTTTAAATCATCCAAGCTGGCAGCATCTAAAGCGAAAAGTGGTGAGGCCAAACAAGCCCGCAAGGCGCGATCATGTTCAGGAGTCAGTACCGCTTGCAATAGACGCTGTACATCTTGTGCTACCTCGCTGCTAAAAACACTATCGCGGTTCGAGAGATAAACACTGGCAATGCCTTGCGTAGCGAGCGCCTCTTTCACCATACGACCTTCATTACCCGTCCGTACTAAGACTGCGATATCACCAGCTTGCACGCTCTTTTGCCCTTTAGCAGTATCAAAGTACGCTTGTTGATGCTGCGCGGCGCTCAAAATTGTCTGAATTTGGCTGGCGCACGCTTTGACCATGCATTGCAGGTATTCGCCTTTTGGCAACGGGCTGTCTTGCGCTTCTTGCAGCCAATAGGTGAGCGCAGGTTGCACGGTTCCGTTAAGCCACCATTGACGCTGCTGCGCATTTGGACTGGCTTCAACGGGTAAAAAGGGAATGTCTTGGTCGTAGATAAAAGCACTGTCAGGCGTACTAAAAATCTGATTGACGGCATTGACCATATTCGCGCTAGAACGCCAGTTGGTCCCCAAGGTGTAGTGTGCGCTCACCTGTTTACGCGCTTTGATGTAGGTAAAAATGTCTGCACCACGAAACGCGTAAATCGCTTGTTTGGGGTCGCCAATCATAAACAAACCGCATTCAGCCTTAGGCAGATAAATACGGCTAAAAATACTGTATTGCAGTGGATCGGTATCTTGGAATTCATCGATCATCGCAACGGGGTAAAGGCTGCGAATCCGCTCAGTCAGTATGCCCAGCTCATCATTATCTATCGCGGCAGAAAGCTGAGTGAGCAAATCATCAAACGATAACCACTGCTTTTGTGCTTTCGCTTTGGCAAGCATGGCTCGGCAATGAGTAATAGCGTGCGCCAGCAGCGGCGCTTCTAAGCTGATGGGTTGTTGCAAAAAGAGCTCAATGGTCGTGAACAGCGCATGTTGCGGGGGTTGACCTTTTTTCGACTTAGCCTCCAACGCGCTTTGTGCAAACTCTTGTAATTCGCTCGGTAGGTTCAATTCATGCTGCGGGTTGCTTGCCCACAACGCTAACCCTTCTAGCCGTTTCAGCAACGCTTTCTTGGTTGCTGCATGCAAATCTGAAGCTTCAATGCATGGCGGTAAATCATCGCATGAATCAAGCCACTGCTTTTTTAGCGACTCTATGCGTGACAAGCACGATTGATAAAGCGCGCTTAAATCTCCACTCATCGCTTCAACAGAGAGCGTTAGCGCCGAGCCAGTTAAATAGCCACTGATTTTTTCAAGCAGCGCCGCTGGTGATGACCATAAACGGCGCACTTCCGCAGCAAGCTGAATCGACAACGGATAGAACTGACGACGCCAATAATCCGCGACCACTTGCGCTTTTAGATGGCTTTCATCGGTCACAAATTCGTTATTAAAACGGCTGCCCGATTCAAACGCATTTTGGGTGAGCATACGCTGGCAAAAGCCGTGAATGGTATAGACTGCCGCTTCATCCATCTGCCGTTCCGCTTGCAGTAATATTTGCGCCGCTTGCTTGTGATGACTGGTTTGCTCAAGTAGCGGTTTGATAACAGGGTCATCACTGAAACCGCGCGAAAAAGCAATACGCGCCTCATGAATGCGCCGCCGAATACGGTCACGAAGCTCAGCAGTGGCAGCTTCAGTAAAGGTAACCACTAGAATTTGATCGACCGTCAGTGGCACTTGATGACGTGACTTTGCATCACCATGCCCAAGTAACAGGCGCAAATACAAACCTGCAATGGTGAAGGTTTTACCTGTGCCCGCCGACGCTTCGATAAGCCTTGCACCGTGCAGCGGGAACGTAAGGGTATTTAATGGTGTTGTGACCGTAGCCGGGGTCATACTCATAAACAGTTAGCCTTTGAATACTCAAGCGAATGTGATCGCGCTTGAATAATGATATGAATAATCAAAATAAGTTTATAAATTAAGACGTTGTGAGATCTTTCTCACGGTTCGCCAAACGGGCAGCCTTTACTATCCGCGCCACGTGTTTCGTAAATCTCACGATGATGCGAACCAACCAAATCATGGTCCCTCTGACCTGTGGCCGTACAGAAAACGCCCTACACAATAATGATTGACTGGCGGCCACTCTACTTTCCAAGCAGTTATCCATCGCTAAACATCCTGCACCACTTGCACCCACAATCGTGGCCCTTGCATCACCAATGCGGCTAATAAACGCACCTGCTCAGCTAAGGCTTCATTCCACTGCGGCCAAATACGCGCGATGTAAACATTGCTTCCTTCACCGTGGCTCATGTAACTTTCATTAAAGCTATCGGCCATTTTCTTGAGCGATTTGTCGCGATCATCAACCCATTGACCACGGCTGAAGCCAGCTTCCACGCAGGCTAACGCGGTTTTTGGAAAGTAAGCGAGCGGTGCTGTCATACCTTGATAAAACAAACCCACCAGTTCTGCGAGCAACGCTTTGGCTTGTTCGGTATCGGGCATGGGCGGATAAATAAAATGCTGCACACCTTCTTTACGATCGTAGCCCATCAAATGAGTAGGTTGACTTTCGCCCATCGCCGCTAGTGAGAGATGATCAATCCACGCGGCTAAATAGTCCTGCGCGCGAATCGAACCACTGCGGTAGCGCACTAAACCGGATTGATAGCGCTTAGTCAGCCACCCCGTCAGTTGTACGTTTTTGCCTTCACCAAACAATTCAAATCGCAGATCGATCTCTTGGTCATCAAGTGGCGAATGGCATAAGAAAGCGATTCTTTGCGCCAATTCTTGTGCTTGCACGCGATTAGTTTCAAATTCCAAGGCTCCAAAAGCACCAATCGGTAACTTTCCTTGCGCGCGCTGCTGGTCAATGAATCTCTCAAGGGCATGCGGTGAATTGGGTTGATCAAGCAGCAACTCTAGCAGTTCATCGCGTAACTGGTAGCTCTCCAAGCCGTTTAAGGCAAAGGGTTCATCATCTTCCATTACCGGTAACGGAGGCTCGAACGTCACTTTAAGGCGACGGTTAAAGAAATATTGCACAGGCAAACGCCAAAACCGTTGCAGCTCAACCAGATCTAAACTGACAGGAAAGCTCGCCCCTTGTAAATAATCGCTTAGGGCGAGATTAAACTCACCACTGGCTCGCCCTTGCCGACTGGCGGCAGGTAGCCACTCTTTGGCATAGCTACCAGTTTTACTCAAAAAAGCATTAGGGCTAAAAGGCACCATGGCGTGAGTGGTCGTTAAAGCACAGGCTAAATTTTTGGCCGATTGATCGCTGCCAAGCGCTTCATCCCCGACCAAACAGTAATTTTGTTGGCAATACTCTAAAAGCTCAGAGACCAACACTGAAGGAACGCGTTCGGTATTATCTTGAATTGAGCGTCCGACGTAGCTGATGTACAAGGTTTGCTGCGCCGAGAGCATCGCTTCTAAGAACAAATAGCGGTCATCGTCACGCCGCGAGCGATCGCCAGCGCGGGTGCGACCGTTCATCAAATCAAACCCTTCGGCTGGCATAGTGCGCGGGTAAACGCCATCGTTCATTCCTAGTAAACAAACGGTTTTAAAAGGGATGGAACGCATTGGCATTAAAGTACAGAAATTGACTTGTCCCGCCAGAAAACGCTGGCTGATGCGCGTACCTGACAATTTGTTTTGCAAATATTGAGTAATAATACTTGGCGCAAGTGCTTGCTCATAACCGGCCTCGGCCAGTTGATCTTTTAACTGCGACAAGGTGTCGCGAATCGACTTGAGTGCGAGCTCTCCTTCCAGCTCAACCTTGAAAAAAGCGCCAAGCATCTCACCGAGCAAACGACGCCACTCGTCCACGCTTTGGGTCTGCGCTAACTGCTCGCGGTAATGGCTCACTTGCTGAATAAAGTGCGCTAATTTACCCGCCAATTCAGCGTTCATGCCTTGCACTTCATTATAAGGAGCGAGCGTCACTTCGCCTTGCGTAAATAAACCTGCTGAGGCTGGCATGGCATAACCAAGTAACATGCGCTCAATCCCGAATTGCCAAGTATTTTGCTCGGTCTGCGGCAACTCAAATTGTTGCGCGGTGCTCGCATTGAGCCCCCAGCGAATGCCTGACTCTTCTACCCACAATTTAGCTTGCGCAAAGTCTTGCTCATTAAGCTCAAATTTTGCCATCATCGCAGGAGTTTCAAGCAGCTCTAATAACTCTGACGCTAGGCAGCGAGAATCGGGTAAATGCACTAATTGCATAAATGCCGCTAAGATCGGGCTCTCTTGATCTGCCGTACGGTCTGAAATGGAGTAAGGAATAAAGCGCTCACCCGGCGCGTTACCAAATACTGCCGCAATGGTTGGGCTGTAAGCATTGATGTCCGCCACCATCACAATAATATCGCGCGGTTTCAGTTCAGGGTCAGCATCAAACATTGCCAACAATTGATCGTGCAACACTTCCACTTCTCGCATCGGGCTATGGCAAGCATGAAGAGTGAGCGATGGATCATCCAAAGCAATCACTTGTTTGTGGTCGCTACTGTCCAGTTGACTATCATCTCGATGCTCTTGCAAATGTAAGATGTCGGCCTGCAACTGATGCAATAAGTTATCGCGTGGCAGATCAATAAAAAATTCGTGCTCTTCATTTTCCGTTTGGGAGAGTAAAAAAAGATTATCGCGCCCAAGTTTCCCCATCGAGGCTAATAACTCATTGCCAACCGCAGCTTCGGTATGCAATTCATCCACGAGGTTAGCTTCAATGTCACCTTTAAGCGGCGAGCGTTGCCCTTCAAACTGAATCTCATCACCTTGTAAGGCGAACGTTTTACGTTGCTGACTGTGCAGTCTGGCGAGCGTTTTTCTATCTCGAAGATCGCCCCAATAATGCTGACAAGGGTTGGTAAACATCAAGTGAACATCAAGCTGATCGCCCAACGCTTTGAGTGCATCCATATAACGAGGCGGCAGTGACGAAATACCGAAAATAAACAAACGTTTAGGCAGTTTGGTTAAATCAACCGAGCCACGCGCAAGCTGATCAATAAAGCTTTGATAGAGATTGGCACGATGGTAGTGCGACTGGCCTTGATCTAGCGTGTATTGATATAAGGCTTGCCATAATATCGGCTGCCATGGGTGCTCATCACCAATCTCGCTCACGTCATCGCCCGACTCCCACTTGGCAATCCAGTCGGGGCGGTAGACTAAATAACCATCAAAAATATCGGCAATTTTCTCGGCCAACTGATAGAGCTTGGAATGGTCATCATCCTGTTCAAGATAACGCTGCAGAGGAGCAAAGGGGTCGAGCGTGAGCAAGGTTGGCAACAGATGCATCAGTTTCCACGTCATCGCTTCTTTGTTAAAAGCACTGCGCTTAGGCACATCAGGTAGCACTTTAGTGAACATGTCCCAGATAAAGGTCGCCGGTAGAGGAAACTCAAGGTTCGCCGCCACACCGAGCTCTTTCGCTAAGGCCATTTTGAGCCATTGCGACATCCCCGGGCTTTGCACCAAGATCTGCTCTTTCTCAAAGGGGTTGGCTAACGGTGCACTTTTGATCAAATGCACGAGTAGGATCTTTAAGGTATCGACTTTATTGGAATGGTAGACAGTAAACAAAATGCACTCACGCTTTTCTTGTCACAATAAGGACTGAGATTAGCATAAGTGCATTCTATACTTGAGAATTTTATGTTTTGAATTGCCTAAACTGCAGGCTATTTCATTTCACAGTTCAATGCGTGTTCATCTTGCTCTTCTAGCTCATTCATGCTGCTGAGTAGCACGCGATGAGGTTGATAGAAATTTAAGTAACGAATAGCAACATAACCCACCACAATAGTTGCCACAATCAACTCTAACCCAGCTAACCAATGCACTTGCTGTACATACTCAGCACTCACCCCAACGGTTTCCATCCAATGTGTGAGTTTAAATAGCGCCGTTGCACCAATCACCATTGGGAAGGTAAACGCTGCGTAGCCTGGGCTAAAAGGCAAGCGTAATAATTTAAAGAAAGCTAAGTAGATAATCGTTGTCATTAACACGGCAATACCAAATAAAATGCCGATAATCACTGGCGATGGGTTAGCCGTGACAGTTAAGTAACCAGCCAATGAGAGGCTCGCTGGCGCCGCCAAAATAGCCATAGTTGGTTTTGCTGCATCTGGAACTTCATGTGTGAACATGAAACGGTAAATCATCATCGGCAGCATCACTGCATAAGCGACTAAACCGAACATCATGGTTGCATTTGCGATTGGTGCAAGTGCTGGGTTTCCAGAAAACGCCACGTCGGCCACAATAATACCCACAGGTGGAACGAACCAACTTGGCACCATGTGGTGAAGTTCAAAAGACTGCGCACGATGGTACAAAAAACTAACCAAGAAGATGATGTGTAAACCCACAGCAAATAGCCATAACGCATCACCGGCCATTGGGTAAAAATGGCCTAATGAATTGGAAACCACCATTGTGCCCATCGCAAAAGTAGGCACAACACTGCCCACAACCGGATGAGCGAGATCTTGGCGTAATAAGTGGCCATGAAAGAGAAATTTAAACGCAAGAACCACCAGTAACACGCTGGCAATAACGGCCCCACTTAATTGTCCATAACCTTGTAATGGTGCAAAGTTTTCCCAACTCCAACCCAAGCTTGCGATGCCTAGAGCTAAACCCGCCATAGGGGTTGGCGCACCCATAACTTTCGCTTTTGCTGCTCGAATCATATTGACCTCTCATCAGAACTAACAAAGTAGTTGTTCAATGTCGCTATCATACGCTTGCCTTTTGTTCTGATATATCTAAATATATAGAACACACGTTCAGATTAATTAAACAAAATTATGGCTGCCAATATTTCTCTTAAGCAATTGAAAGTATTCACTTCGATTACGCAACACAAAACCTTGACCCAAGCTGCAGAGGCGCTGTTTTTGTCAAAAGCGGCCGTGAGCATGTCACTGTCTGAACTGGAAAAACAGCTTGGGCATGCGCTGTTCGATAGGGTCAATAACCGTTTAATCCTCAATCAAGAGGGACAAAAACTGTTGCCGCTCGCCGATGAACTGCTAAGCCGTGCGAGCAACATCAACCAACTGTTTGACAGTGAGCAAACCCTCGCAGGCCAATTGCGCATTGGTACCAGTGATACGATTGGCAACCATGTTGCGCCTTATCTACTCAGTCAATTTCGCCAGCAAACCCAACACATCTCGCAAAGTTTGTTTATTTCCAACTCGGCGCTGATTTGCCAAAAGTTGGTCGATTACGAACTGGATCTTGCGTTGATTGAAGGAAAAACACTGCACCCAGAGCTGATTTCAACGCCTTTTGCACACGATGAAATGTGTATTATTTGCGCACCCGAACATCCACTCACAATGATAAATCAGCTCACCCTCAATGATTTCGAACAGAGCCAATGGGTATTGCGCGAAGCGGGTTCTGGCTCGCGAGAGTTTTTCTTACGGGCTATCGCACCACGACTTGAGCAGTGGCATGAAGCCTTTGAATTGAATACCACTGAAGCCTTAATCAACAGTGTTTCGGCAGGGTTAGGTTTGGGCTGTTTATCCACCCTTGCTGCGCATTCAGCACTGCAAGATGGCCGGGTTAAAAGACTCGATGTTCCGCTGGACATGAAACGCCGTTTTTGGCTATTGGTGCATAAAGAAAAATACCAAAGCCCACTGCTCAAACACTTTATTGAATTTTGTTATCAATGGAACAAAGAGTAGCCATCCACCTCTCACTTTTTCCTGCTCACCTAGACTTCATGGTTTAAAAACTGTATAAACAGCCAGTAGAATTAATGACTAAGTTAGAGGATTAACCATGGCTGTAATCGTCAAGTACGTGGTGGAACGCAACGGAGAAGAAAAGATGACTTTTACCTCTAAAGCAGACGCTGACGCTTATGACAAAATGCTCGATATGGCAGATGAGCTTTTCGAACTGTTAGGGAAAAGTGAGTTGCTAGAAGATGAAGCCAAGCAAGAAGCTTTGGCGATGTTCTTAGCGCAAAACAAAGAAGAAGTGCTTTACGCACTTGGCGCAAAGCGCAAGCCTGCACCGGCTAAGCCTAAAAAAGCCAAAGCGGTAAAAGACGAAGCACCAGAAGAAGATGCAGCTTAAGGCGATTAAACGCTTAAGATGATAGAACGTGAAAAGACCGCTGCTTCGTCAGCGGTTTTGTATTTCTGTCTAAAGAAATACATCGCTAAAAAGACAAAAGGTATCGTTTTACGGACTTTCTCCCCTTTTGCCCTTTCCTACCCCTGCCTCACTCTTTATGATGCTTGATAAATCGAGTGCGCCGCAATGATGCTCAACCTACGCTGGCGAGCGCATCAATAGTGACAACATGGAGATATCAAGATGGCTTACTTTGCACTTGCCTTTGGCACGGCAACCAAAAACCGTGATGGAAAAATTATTGAAGCGTTTTTTCCAGCGCCAATTCTCAACCCAAGTGACGCGCTAGTGAGCGAGCTTGCTCAAGTCTCTGGTTATGGCGAAGGCAACCAGTATATCGACATCTCAACCGAGCAAAGCGCCCAACTCGCCGCGATATTTGCTCAACATGATCAGGCTAACAATGCCAGTTTTGCCGATAAAGCCGCTAACGCCTCACAACCACTGGTGCTGGTTATTTTAGCTTCCGACCAACAGCCTCAATCAGTCGCTGAAGGCTTTTTGAAGCTACAACTGATTTCACACCGTTTAGTGAAACCACACGGTACTGTGCTTGATGGTATTTTTGGCCTGCTGCACAACATCGCATGGACCAATGAAGGTCCTATCGACCTACCTGAACTAGCAGATCGTCAAATTGAAGCTCGCCTTGCAGGCCGAGCTTTAACGGTAGATTGTGTCGATAAATTCCCGAAAATGGTTGATTACATTGTCCCAGCGGGCATCCGTATTGCGGATACCTCGCGCGTTCGCCTTGGCGCGCACGTGGGCGAAGGTACCACTGTGATGCATGAAGGTTTTATCAACTTCAACGCTGGTACAACAGGCGTGAGCATGGTTGAAGGGCGTATTTCTGCTGGTGTGGTTGTTGGTAATGGATCGGACATCGGCGGTGGCGCTTCTATCATGGGTACGCTTTCTGGCGGCGGTAAGGTCGTGGTCTCTATCGGTGAAAACTCACTGCTTGGCGCAAATGCAGGCTTAGGTTTCCCACTCGGCGATCGCTGCACGATAGAATCAGGTTTGTATGTAACTGCTGGCACTAAAGTGCGTATGCTCGATAACCAAGGCCAAGAAGTGGAAATCGTCAAAGCACGTGATTTAGCTGGTGTATCGGATCTACTTTTCCGCCGCAACTCGATCACAGGTCAAATTGAGTGTTTAGCTAATAAATCAGCCGTTGAGCTGAACAGCATGCTGCACAGCCATAACTGATCCAGTTTTTCTGATAAAAAGGCTTGGCGATGTGCCAAGCCTTTTTCTTTTGCGCGCTTTCTACTACTAGGCTACTTTCTACTTTTTTATTTTGCTACTTCCACGTTACGAGCTAAACCGTTATCCCGGGTGGCCATCGACTCTCGGCGTAAGTAACATCGTGCCGAATTTCCACACAAACAGAGTAAAAGCCAATATCCAGAGTGCGGCGCTGATATTCACCATCAAAAAGAGTTGTGCTGGGAAAAACGCCACACCGAGGCTGCGTACCAATGCCGACATCATCAAAGCCGCAAACGCAATACTCATTTTAGGCCCTTGATAAATCGCCCTGCCGGTATGCCCCATAGTCACGCGTGCAATCATCGACAAAATCAAGCCTGAGATGGCTCCAATAGCAAAGAGATGGATCAGGTTATGAGTGACATATGCATCATCAATCAACCCGCGCAGTAATAAGCTCAAAGGAATGCAGGCATACGCAGCGTGCAGCGACCAAACCAGAGGCTCACTCAATGTTAGCCATGGTTTCCAACGCATCCAACGTACCCACTGCGCTAACCCAGCCAGTAACATGATAGGCTGACCAATCTGCACCATCGTCAGCGGGAAGAAACTCAAAATAAACAAGGCCGCAATGGGTGCATTGGCTAACCAATCGAGCCATACCCATGGCTGTGCTTTTTCAAAGTTAAAACGCCTTGCGCTGAAGAAAGGGATCACGCGTGCTCCCATGACTGATAGCAACAATGTGAACCACCACAACATCGCCTGCCATACCGCCGCTGAGCTAAAGGGCGGCATTCCTTTGATGGTGGCATAACTCGCAAAGTTCGCGCCGATCGCTAAAATAAACAGCGGCACAAAAAAGAGATTTTTCCAGCCTTTCGCTTGCACTACTCGGCGGCCAATTTCATAGGCCGAAGCCGCCAAAAAAAGCGCTTCGACAGAAGAGATGACCCACAAAGGTGTCGGCGTCCACAATAAGATTCGAGGCGCTAGCCACAAGGCGACTAACACGGCTAAGCGATAATGTTTCGTGCCATTAATGCCAGTCCAGTTCTGTACGGCAGTCAATAGAAAACCGACCACAATTGCCATAGCAAAACCAAACAGCATTTCATGTACATGCCACCACAGCGCAGGAACTTGCAATGCCGATGGTTGATCTGTTTGAAACATCCAGACCCATAACGTCACCGCTAAAACGGCATATACGCTACCAAGTAGGAAAAAGGGACGAAAACCAAGGCGCAACCAAGCGGGTATGCGTTGTTCTACTTGTATATCGGTAATATTGAGCACTGTGACCTCTTACGGCGGTGGTGGATATCATGACAGACGACCAACACCACAAGCACAATTTAAGCCAATAAAAATACCGAATAAAAACAATAAAATAAGAAATATCACTCAAAAAAAAGAGTCATAACAACTCAAGAAAAAACAGTCATTATGACTCAATGAATTCACTTAAACTCTATCCTAACCAGTGGTTACACGCATGGCACTGCTGTTCGAGCTAATCACCACACAAGCCGTCTGTTTTTGTTTACCAAAACCGATGATTTGTGACAGCGCTTTTTTACCGACCGGAATGAAGGCCGAAGCCATCGCATCCGCTTCTGTTTCTGCATGTGGATCGTGAATGAAGAAGAATTTATCGCTCATACCACTGAGTACGATCCAATGCGGCTCTTTCTTACCATCGAAACGATAAGTGCTGATGAGTAGCAGCACACATGCTCCTTCCGTCACCCACGCTTCTAGTTGCTCTTGACTCGGTGGTGCATCAATCATCGCCACATCTTGATGACTAAGCTGCTCACAAAAATCAAGATGAACCAATTCGATAACTTGTTTTTTATTGGCATCTCGCACGCTATCAATAAAAGGCGTGCTTTTGGATTGGCTCCACAGCTCCACATGATAACCGCGTCGACTAGCAGCCAATGCTAACCCTTGGCCGCTGCACCCACCGTGCCCTGCCGCCATAAAAATCGTTGTTGCTTCTCGCCACAGTTGCAGCTCAGCGGTGCGACTCGGCTCAAACGATTTAGACAAGCAAGAAAAGCTCATCAGCAAGCATGCCGCACCGCAAGTAAATGGCGTAGTCTGAACATAAAGTGGCATCGGTAATTGCACCTTAGGCCCTTGTGGCGACAAGCGTTTTTGCATCCGGCGTCCATTACACAAATCATCGTAATAATGGATAAGAAATTTCAGGGTTTTATAGCCCATTTTTTCATATAAATTTATCGCTGCCGTATTGTCTTCACGCACTTCTAATCGTAATGTAGTGGCACCTTGATCAAGAGCAGCACGCTCGCATTGCTCGACCAAATTTTGAGCAATCCTCCGGCCTCTGAAATCAGGTTTTACGGCAATCGAATACAACCTTGATAGCTGTGTACCTTGATGAAATAGTAGCAATGCATATCCAGCCAGCTCTGTGCCGGCATCGGCCACAAACAACACCGCTTGGTTGGAATGTAAAAAACGCTTCATTTGACGTGGAGAGATTTTATCTCCGTCAAACAGCTGTTGTTCTAACGCATTAAGAGCAGTGAGATCAGCACTTTTCGCAAGACGAAAGTCCATACGACGTCCTTAAGTGGTTGGCAAGATTGCGGCTCAATATTATTCCTATTAATTAAGGAAAAGAATAGCAATGGCAAACCTTTTGATCGTGACCGACCAGTCCAGTGACTGGCAACAATATTTCCCCTCAGAGCAAGTGGTAAGTGTAGACCAATACCTCAACAGTAATGGCACCCATACTCATCGCAGCCTGCAAGTGGTCAACCTGTGTCGCGATTATGGCTACATGAGCAGCGGCTATTACTGCTCGCTGATGGCAGAGGCACGCGGCCACCGCGTTATCCCTCGAGTGATGGCAATCAACGACATCAATCAACCCTTTTTACTCTCTTCTGGCTTATTGAAACTCAATAAACTGTGCGCCCAAACCGATTTTATACAGTGCAAAATTTATTTTGGCCGCACCGCAGAAAAAGGCTTGGATAAACTGGCTCGCCGTCTGTTTGAACAGTTTATGGTGCCCGTTATTGAGTTGGAAATGAACCGCGTTCAAGGGCAGTGGCAAATCAGCAAAATTGGTCCTTTCCCATTCCAAGATTTGAACGACCAAGAGCAAGATTTCTTCGTCGAATCATTAGAGCTGTTTTCAACCAAAGTTTGGCGTAAACCAAAGCAAGAGAAAAAATACCGTTACGATATTGCCATGCTAGTGGACGAAGAAGAGAAAATGCCACCTTCTGATCCCTCAGCATTAAAACGTTTTCGCCGCGCCGCAAACCGTTTAGGGGTTAACCTAGAAACCATTTCACCGGATGACTTATCGCGTTTGGGTGAATTTGATGGCTTGTTTATTCGCGCCACCACGAACATCAGTAATTACACTTACCGCTTTGCAAAAACGGCTGAGAAAATGGGCTTGGTGGTGATGGATGATTCTGAATCGATCATGAAATGCACCAATAAAGTGTTCTTAACTGAGTTGTTGCAACGCAACAAAGTGCCTGCGCCAAAAGGCGTGATTTTGCAAAGTTTTGATGAGCAATGGAAAAGCAATGTCATGCAGGAGTTGAGCTTTCCCATGGTATTAAAAATTCCAGATGGCGCATTTTCACGTGGCGTGGTCAAAGTACG
This sequence comes from Vibrio sp. 2-2(8), assembly GCF_963888495.1. NCBI lineage: Bacteria > Pseudomonadati > Pseudomonadota > Gammaproteobacteria > Vibrionales > Vibrionaceae > Vibrio > Vibrio sp. 2-2(8). The sequence continues at coordinate 503,612 of NZ_CAWPJM010000011.1, forward strand.
CGACGAGCAAGAGCTGGAACGCGAAGCCGGCGCACTGTTTGAAAAAAGTGCTCTGATTTTGGCACAAGCCTTCATGCCAACTGACTTTGACTGGCGTATCGGTGTAATGAACCGCCAAGCCATCTTCGCCTGCAAATACATGATGAGCCGCGGCCACTGGCAAATTTATCAACATCACAATAGTGGCCGAGTCTCTTCTGGCGGCTTTGAAACCTTGGATTTAAAACAAGTACCTAAAAACGTGGTTGATGTTGCCTTAAAAGCGTCAAACCTTATCGGCAGTGGCCTGTACGGCGTTGACTTGAAAGAGATTGATGGCCAAGTTTATGTAATTGAAGTGAATGATAACCCTAGTATTGATCACCAAGTTGAGGATGCGTTTTTAGGCGATCTTCTTTACGATAGGATTATGACTGAGTTTCTGCGCCGTATTCAAATGCGCGGCTTCTGATCTCAATTGGTATAATCTACTGCTCCTCAATGCAGAGTCATTGAGGAGCAAGTTATAAGGATATTCATGGAATTTTTGATCGACCAGTGGCATTTTTCTGCATCCGCTCCGCAGCAAAAACTCAATAGTGCTTCACTGATTGAAGCCGGGAATTGGTATCACTGCCAACGCGATATTCCCGGTTTAAAAGAGTGGTTGCTGCAGTATCAGATCCCCACTTCAATTGTCGACAGCCTCTTAGCAGAGGACACTCGCCCACTGTTTGAGCAATACGATGATGATAACTTTTTACTGATTTTGCGTGGCGTCAACATGAACGACAACGCCAACCCGGAAGATATGTTGAGCGTGCGCATTCTCTATTTCAATGGCGCGCTGTTTTCAACCCGAAAAATCCCGTCAAAAGCCGTCAATGTAATCCGTGACCTACTGCAAGCCGGGCAAGGCCCGCAAACTCTTTCAGATGTACTCGTGCAGATCATTGATGGTTTAAACAAAAACATCGATAACTACTTAAACAGCATTGAAGCGAAAATCACCCAATACGATAACGAAATTGAACTCAGTGACGAGCTGATGCAGACGCATAAAGCGCTGCTCAAAATCAAACGTTTTATCAAACCTCAGCAATACGCCATCGATGATTTCAGTGATTCCAAAGTCTCGCTGGCAAATGATAAAAACTTGCGTCTGCGCCACAGCGTTAACACCATCACGCGCATTAATGAAACCCTCGATTTTTACCTTGGTGAGCTCGAACTGATCAAAGGGGAATTACGTCAATATCATGCAGAGAAGATGAACCAAAACACCTATTTATTCTCGGTGATTGCGGCGATCTTTCTACCAACAAGCTTTTTAACTGGCTTACTTGGGGTTAATGTCGGCGGTATTCCCGGCACTGAATCCCCCGTTGCTTTTACTCTCTTTTGCGTCGCACTGGTTGGTATTTTTGGTTTAGAGTTTTGGATTTTGCATCGGTTACGTTTTTTCAATAAGGAGTCGTAATTCACTGATGATGTATATTTTTGGTTATGGCAGCTTGATCAACTCCGCTTCTCGCCAGTTAACAGGGCAAACAGGAAGAGCGATTCCCGTGGTCGCGCATGGTTTAGTTCGTTACTGGGGAAAAATTGATGAGAGCTACATATTGTCACCTTTGGTGGTGAATGAAGGACAAGGGCAAGTCAACGGCGTACTGCTGGAGATCGATGAAACCGCTTTGGCAGAATTTGACCGTCGAGAACGTGGTTATGAGCGAGTGCCCCTCAACGCTAATCAAATCGAGAGTGATCACGCTTTTAACCTCCAATGGCCGATTTGGGTTTATGTCAAAGAGGCACCAGAGCCTCCCTGCGAGCGAAGCCCTATCGTACAAACCTATGTCGATACCGTGCTGGCTGGTTGTTTAGAGTTTTCAGAAACCTTTGCGCGCCATTTTGTTGAGCATACGGTAGGCTGGCAACATCCGCTGATTAACGATCGCCTCGCGCCGAAATACGGTAATTTAGCAGGGGTAGAACCCTGTCATCATGCGATCATTGATAAGCTGATGGCTACGGTACGTTAGCGCATTAGCTTTTATTCCAACTTTAAACGTTTACATTAATTAGAAGCCTTGATTTACCTGTATAGAAAGTCGTAATTATCACATTGATTGCATTGTTCGTTTGCCTTATTTACACCACCATTGTTAAATACAGCGAGCAATAGCAAGAGGTGTAATATGGCTACCATAAAAGATGTAGCTCGCGAAGCCGGTGTGTCAGTGGCAACGGTTTCACGAGTCATCAATAAATCCCCTAAAGCGAGTAAAACATCGATTGAAGCGGTCACCGCCGCAATGAGTTTACTTGGCTATCGGCCTAACGCCGCCGCACGAGCTTTAGTCAGCCAAAGTACCGACACCATAGGCGTGCTAGTCAGTGACGTTTCCGATCCTTTTTTTGGCATGCTCGTGAAAGCGGTCGATAATGTGGCTCATGACAATGGCAAGCATCTGTTGATTGGCAATGGTTATCACCGTGCTGAAGAAGAGCGCCAAGCGATTGAACTGTTGATCAACAGCCGTTGTGACGCTTTGGTGATTCACTCGAAAGGTTTATCGGATCAAGAATTGATCGACTACGCTGCCGAAGTGAAATCGATGGTATTGATCAACCGTCATATCCCGCAACTGGCTAACCGCTGCATCTCATTGGATAACTACAAAGGTGCTTATTTGGCGACTGAGTTTTTGATCCGCCACGGTCATAAAAAAATCGCTTGTATTGGCTCTTCTCATTCGATTGAAGACGCTACAGATCGCGTAGCTGGTTATCAAGCCGCGTTGAAAGATCACGGTATTGAGATCGCTCCTAATTACATCGAGTTGGCCGAACCACACAGCGAAGGTGGCGAGCAAGCGATGACTCACTTGCTGATCCGTTCGATCGACATGACTGCCGTGGTTGCCTACAACGACAATATGGCAGCGGGCGCGTTAAATGTGCTTGAGGAGAATGGTGTAAAAAGCCCTGAGCAAATTTCAGTGATCGGCTTTGATGATGCGTTGATCGCACGCTACATTCGCCCAAGGCTGACCACCATCCGCTACCCAATCGAGATGATGGCTGAAAAAGCCGCTAAACTGGCACTCCAATTAGCCCGTGGCGAAACGATAGAAAAAGAACCGATGATTTTCTCACCGACTTTGGTGCGTCGAGATTCGGTAGAAAAAATCTGACGCACTCAGGTTACACTTTCACTCGCCACTTTGGGCATCAATACTCAACATCTAAGCGACGCACCCACCTTAAACGTCAAATTGGTAAATGGTAGTATGAGTATATTCTTGCCCTGGCAGAGTAATACAGCTGGGTTGCTGCCATTCGGGATGATTGGGAGCATCCGGCAAGTATTGAGTTTCTAATGCGACCCCCGCATAGCCTTGATAAACCCCACCTCGCCGATTGGGCGTCCCCGATAGCCAGTTTCCACTATAAAGTTGTATGGCTGGCTTAGTCGTAAATACGCTCATGGTTACCTTTGCATCTGGTGATTTCAGTTGCGCGGCGCACACGGTTAAATCAGCTTTATCAGGCAATAAATAACTGTGGTCATACCCTTTGCTTGCTTGTTGCTGCTCATCTTTGAGTAAGTCACGACCTATTGATTTTGCAACGCGAAAATCAAAGCCCGTGTCGATGACAGATTTTGGCCCTGACAATGGGATTCCATGTGGATCTGTGGGTAAAAATTGATCGGCTTTTATAAAGAGTGAATGATCTAAAATCGTATGATCACTCTCTGCGCCTAGCAAATTAAAATAGGCGTGGTTGGTTAAATTAAGCGGCGTTGGTTTATCTGTGGTCGCTAAATAGCGGAGGATCAATTGATTCTGATCGTTCAGTTCATAGCTCACGGCAATGTCAACATTACCGGGAAAACCTTGGTCACCATCCGATGAATGGATTGAAAACGTCACTTGTTGAGCACTTTTGTGAGCAATAGTCCAACGACGCTGATCTAACCCTTCAAGACCGCCATGCAAACTATTTCCAGCTTGGTTGGTCGTCACTTGATAGCGTTGATCATTTAATTCAAATTGGCCTTTAGCGAGCCGGTTGGCATAACGGCCCACAGTGACGCCCATATAGCTTTGTTGTTTCTGGAAGTCGCTCATGGTGGAAACACCCAGCAGAACTTCTCTGCGTTCCCCATCCTTAAGCGCCAACTCACAACTGAGCCATGTTGCACCAATATCCATTAATACTACGCGGCTACCAATGCGGTTAGTCAAACTGACAAGTTGTGCCGGGCGGCCATCATAGGCTACTTGCTGAGTCATAGTGTGAACAAGTGAAGATGTGCAGCAAGCCTCCACTAGACTAGCACCCTCTTTTGCTTGGCAGACGTAAATCGACGCTTTCAGGCCAGTCGCCACTTCATATTTCTCATCGACAGCCGCTTTCACTGCATCAACCAATGTCGGTGGGACAAGTGCCACAATACAGCCACCAAAGCCGCCACCAGTCATACGCACACCGCCTTGGTCACCAATCACCTCTTTGATGATATCAACCAAGGTATCAATCTCTTTGACCGTAATTTCAAAATCATCACGCATCGATGCGTGTGATTGAGCCATCAGCTCGCCCATGCGCTTCATGTCGTGGGCGCGCAACGCTTGGGCCGCTTCAACAGTACGGTCATTTTCAGTAATGATGTGACGAGCACGTTTAGCCACCAACTCATCAAGCTCAGAAACTTTTTGGTTAAACTGTTCAATGCTTACATCACGCAGCGCTTTGACGCCAAAAATACGCGCAGCCTCTTCACACTGCTGACGGCGGGTGTTGTATTCGCTATCTACCAAGCCGCGTTTTTTATTGGAGTTGACGATCACGACGGCCATCTCTTCTGGCATTGAAACCGCTTGTGTTTCTAGGCTACGGCAATCTAAAAGTAGCGCGTGGTTTTCACGACCTTGCGCCGAAATCATTTGATCCATAATACCGCAATTACAGCCGACAAATTCGTTCTCAGCCTGTTGGCCATTTAGTGCGATTTCCGCTTGAGAAATATCCAGTTGATAAAGTTCTTTAAAAGTTTGACCGATCACGACCTCAAGCGCAGCCGAAGAGCTGAGCCCCGCTCCCTGTGGAACATTACCGCTGACAGTAATATCCGCCCCGGTAAACGAGTACCCACGCGCAAGCAAACATTTCACCACGCCGCGAATGTAGTTCGCCCACATTTTGTCTTGCTGGAAAGTAATCTCTTGGGTGAGGTCAAACTCATCAAGTGCATTGCCATAATCAACAGACACGATGCGCACTAAATTATCTTCACGCTTGGCCGCCGCTACCACGGTTTGATAGTTAATTGCGCAGGGGAGCACAAAACCGTCGTTATAGTCGGTGTGCTCACCAATCAAATTTACACGGCCTGGCGCTTGGATGATATGACTAGGCGCGTAGCCCAACACTTGCTCAAAAGACGCTCTCACATTTTGGATTAAATCAAACATTTGCATTCCTAAACTCATAAACTGGTTTTCATTTCTCATTAACCACTTAGCGCTATGAAAAAAACTTTGTTAAGCCCAAGTCGTTGGAGGTGCAGCGAGGTGATAAGTAAATTCAGCCAATGAACATAGATTACCTATGTTCTTAGGGTGCGTTTACGCAGCAACAAAGCTACAACTTCAAAGATGACGTTACTGCTCTTTGTAGTGAACATCACTTAGCTCGCGCAGACGCTGCGCCGCTTGTTCTGCGGTTAAATCTCGTTGGCTTTCAGCCAACATTTCATAACCCACCATAAACTTACGAATCGAGGCACTGCGCAGCAGTGGTGGGTAGAACAGTGCATGCAGTTGCCAATGGTCAATGTTCGTACCCTCTTCAAAGAAAGGCGCGTAATGCCAGCCCATAGAATAAGGGAAAGAACATTGGAACAGGTTGTCGTAACGGCTGGTCAGTTTTTTAATCGCAACGGCGAGATCGTCACGTTGCGCCTCACTCAACTCACTCATGCGACGGATATGCGTTTTTGGCAGCAACATGGTTTCAAATGGCCATGCAGCCCAGTAAGGCACAACAGCCACCCAATGCTCTGTTTTCAGCACAATGCGTGAGCCATCTTTCAGCTCAGCTTGCACATAATCCACCAGCAGGTTACTACCCTGTTGTTGGTAATACGCTTTTAGGTTGTGCTCCTTGCGTTCAATTTCATTGGGTAAGAAGCTATTAGCCCAGATTTGGCCGTGTGGGTGAGGTTGGGAACAACCCATGGTTTCACCTTTGTTCTCAAATGCTTGCACCCAAACGTACTCTTTACCTAACTCTTCGATTTGATCGTTCCACGTATCAATCACGCTGCGAATGTTGCCCACGGGTAACTCTGGCAAAGTTTTGCTGTGACCTGGAGAGAAACAAATCACTCGGCTCAAACCACGTACACCTTGAGTTTTGAATAGAGGGCTATCGGACTTCGGTGCATCTGGCGAATCTACCATCAGTGCTGCGAAGTCGTTGTTGAATACGTACGTACCTCGGTAGTCTGGGTTGACATCACCAGAAATACGCTCGTTTGTCGGACAAAGAAAACACTTCTCATCATAACTTGGCAGTTCATCTACCGCTGGCTTTTCATCAGCCCCGCTCCAAGGGCGTTTGGCGCGATGTGGTGAGACTAAAATCCACTGCCCCGTGAGTGGGTTGTAGCGACGATGTGGATGATCCACTGGGTTAAATTCAACATTCGACATATTGCTTACTCAATTATGCTATTTGATAGTCCGGCGCGTCACGCCGGATAAAACTAGTACCCTTGCGGGTTATTGGATTGCCAATGCCATGTATCAGCAGCCATTTCATTGATACTGCGCGTCGCTTTCCAAGCCAGATCTCGCTCCGCTTTTGTGGTACTAGCCCAACACTCGGCAATATCACCCGGGCGGCGTGGGCAAATATCATAAGCAATAGGAACACCACTTGCTTGAGCAAAGGCTGAAACTATCTCTAACACACTCGATCCTCTACCCGATCCAAGGTTGTAAATATGCCTTCCCGCTTTCATCGCAACCGTATTTAAAGCGGCCAAATGGCCATCGGCTAGATCCATCACATGAATGTAATCACGCACACCCGTACCATCCGGTGTGGGATAGTCGCTACCAAATATGGATAACTTCTCGCGGCGACCTACCGCAACTTGGGCAATAAACGGCATCAGATTATTCGGCACACCTTGCGGGTCTTCGCCCATAGTGCCAGAAGGGTGAGCCCCCACAGGGTTGAAGTAACGCAGTAAAGTCACGCTCCAATCTGGCTCAGCAACCACTAAATCCGATAGGCACTGCTCAATCATATATTTGCTACGACCGTAAGGATTGGTGGTTGATCCGGTTGGAGAATCTTCAGTTATCGGCACGATTTCAGGATCGCCATACACTGTCGCCGATGAACTGAATACAATACTTTTCACTCCAGCTTTACGCATACTGCGCGCTAGCACCAACGAACCATTGACGTTATTGTCATAATATTCGAGCGGTTTTATCACGGATTCACCGACGGCTTTTAAACCTGCGAAATGAATCACAGCATCAATATTATGTTCAGCAAATACCTTATCGAGAAAGGCCTCATCACGGATATCACCATGATAAAACACGGGCGTTTTATCTGTCAGTGCATGGATACGGCTTAATACTTCAATCTTCGCGTTAGATAAGTTGTCAACGATAATGGGGTCGATACCCGCTTGTATCATTTGTACACAGGTATGACTTCCGATATAGCCCATGCCGCCCGTCACTAATACTTTCACCATACTCTCCTATTGGGATACCGATAGAGGTTGATTCTCGCTTTTGAAAAAGTCTAACAGCCTTACTCGCTTTCAATCTGTGATCAAAACACCACAATGTAAACGTTTCCACGAAAACTCTAAAACAATTCCCTTCACTTAACTGATTTTATTTAAATTACGTATACAATACGCACAGGTAGGCTCTAGTGAGATATTTTGCAGCCCACCACCTTGCACCATCATCTTCTCTAGTTCGACTTACCTTGCTGAGTTTTAGCCCATGACCCAAAGCCGTGTAGAACTGAATAACCGAATGAATATCGTCACTTTGACTTGGCCGATCTTTATTGAGATTTTATTACGGACGGCGATTAACACCAGTGATGTGTTTATGCTGAGTAGTTATTCAGACAAGGCTGTATCAGCGGTTGGGGTTATCACTCAAATCAATTTTTTCTTGCTGATTGTCTCAATGATGGTCAGCAGTGGTACAGGGATCCTAATTGGGCAATACAATGGCTCTGGCCGCCAAAGTGAATCGGCACATGTTGGGGTGGCCAGTTTACTGCTTGGATTAATCATTGGCTCATCGCTCAGTTTAGCCGCTTATTTGAGCGCTAATTCAGTCATGAATGCCTACGGCCTAGAAGCGCAGGTTGCACAATATGGCTATGAATATCTGGTTATCAGTGGCAGCTTTACAGTAAACGTTACCATTGGCATTGTACTGGCGACGATTTTGCGCAGTAACGGCTACTCCAAAGCGCCGATGTTCATTAATTTATTTGCCGGATTATTGAATATAATCGGTAACTATATTGCTATTTTTCAACCCTTTGGACTGCCCGTCTACGGTGTACAAGGGGTTGCGATATCAACAGTGTTCAGCCAAATTGTCAGCACTATTTTGCTGTACTACACCGTTAAGTACTACCACATATCACTACCGGTGAAAGAGTGGAAAATCATCCCGAAGCCGCTATACCAGAAGATCATCAAGATCGGTATGATGAATGCGGGAGAGATTCTTTCCTATAACATGATGCAACTGACGGTGATTTTTTTCGTTGTAAAAATGGGCACGGCTTCATTGGCCGCGTTTACTTATGCGCAAAATATTGCCCGTCTCGCCTTTGCATTCTCAGTGGCTCTTGGGCAAGCCGGGCAAATTCAAACTAGCTACTACATTGGTAAAGGTTGGGTGGATGAGATTCTGACTAAAGTACAACAATATTTTGTGGTTGGCTTTCTCGTCTCCAGCACATTGACGATCTCAATTTATCTACTGCGCGCTGACATCATCGCCCTCTTCACTTCTGATCCTGAGATAACGGCCTTGGTCGCAGGGTTAATTGCTGGCTCCATTGCAATGGAAGCCGGGCGCACGTTTAACCTAATTTTTATTGCCGCACTCAAAGGCGCAGGAGACATTCGCTTTCCAGTGCAGATGGGCATATTAAGCATGTGGACTTTTGGCGCAGGTTTAACTTACTTATTTGGCCTACATTGGGGATGGGGAGTTATGGGTGCATGGGTGGCCATTTCGGTGGATGAATGGTTTAGAGGCATCATCATGTTTAGGCGTTGGAGATCTAAGGCTTGGACTAAGTTTAAACTCAGTTAACCCATGCCTGTCTGTTTATCGTTTTTCTGCGGTTTACAAATGGTTAAGGATTAAATTTGAATCTGCTCAAACATCCTTTTAAAGTAGCGAAACAACGTCTCTTTAAGAGTGCTTATGCACATGTTTACTATTTTCAAAACTTTTTTTCTGCTTGGGTGGATAAGCTTTGGTGGGCCAGCCGCTCACATTGGTTATTTCCGCAATACATTCGTTGAAAAATTAAAATGGATTGAAGATAAAGAATACGCACAGATCGTTGCCTTAAGTCAGTTTTTGCCAGGGCCAGGTTCAAGCCAAGTTGGGTTTGCACTAGGATACCATCGTGGTGGCTTATTGGGTGGATGCGCCGCTTTTGCTGGTTTTACACTCCCTTCGGTTTTGATCATGGTTGCCCTTGCCATCGCCAGCAGCCAATTACTACAAACCCCCTTATTTCAAAACGTGATTCACGGCTTAAAACTGCTAGCCGTTGTGGTTGTCGCGGATGCCACATGGGGAATGTATAAAAACTTCTGTAAGAATCGCTTAACCGTTGGGTTGTGTGTGGCCACCGCTGTGATGCTGATTGTTGCACCTAGTATTGGAACGCAAATCGGAGTTCTCATTGCGGCAGCGCTGATCGGAGTGAAATGGCTCCCTAGTCAAGATTTAGCCACTGAACGTTCATTTGTTCCCGCTTTCATCCCTTTCGCTCTCTTTATTGGCTTACTGGTCGGTTTACCTTTTGCCGCCCACTTGATGCCTGAAATCGCTCTATTTAACCACTTTTATCAAGCAGGTAGCTTAGTGTTTGGCGGTGGGCATGTCGTGCTTCCATTGCTGCAAAATTTAGTTGGCGACGCACTTGACCCGGATCTGTTTTTAACAGGATATGCCGCAGCACAAGCGGTTCCTGGTCCAATGTTTACCTTCGCAACTTACATTGGTTACGCTCTACTACCACAAGCGCCAATCTTAGGCGCAACGCTGGCGACCATTGCCGTCTTTTTGCCGGGTTTTTTGTTACTGCTCGGCGTGCTTAAAAATTGGCAAGCCTTAGCAAACTATCGATCAGTATCAGGAGCAATTAACGGTGTTAACGCCGCCGTCGTTGGTTTACTACTCTCAGCCTTATATCACCCTGTATTTACAAGCTCGGTCAGCAATCATCTAGATATGGCGATCGTTCTGATCGGTTTTTACCTACTAAAACAGCTCAAACTGCCTATTGTCTGGCTGGTTATATTCTTTATGCTCAGTGGTATTGCACTTGGATTAAACTGAAATTGGCCATACGCCTTGTGACTAAAAATGGCGTCAAATAGCCGTATTTATCTAGTGACCCAGCGTCATCCAACGGCTTTCCAGTACCACCTCATATTGCTTGGTTATATAACCCATTTTTTAGTTAAATTTCACGCACGCATCGCTTATCTGTTCTAAACTTATCAATTAGAAGAGCTTCTCCATTTCAACCTTGGAGACCCTGTAGCGCAGAGGAACACGCGATGGATACGCATAGCAAAGGTTGCGAGCACGCCTATTTTCCACATGTTGGTCCACTCAATAAGCAACTGGCTAACATACACCAACGAATGCAAGTCAAAGTCCCAGAGATTGACCGTATCTCTTTTGCGCTATACGACCATCATCATGATAATTTGAAAACCTACGCCGACAGCACCTTTCACGGGGGCGAGCTTATACATTACGAGTTTCCACTTGCTGAGCTTCCAGTCCTTAAGCAATGCGCACAAAACGGCCAGAGTCGTAGCGTTGAAAATATCCCAATCCAATTGAAGCCAGACTATCCTCATACTCGCTGGCTAATTGAGCAAGGTTATTGTTCATCACTGGCGATTCCGACTTACCACCAGCAAGCATTTATTGGCTTTATTTTCCTCAATTCGTGTCAAAGCCATTTGTTTACCGAACAGGTAAAGCAGAATGTAGAACCTTTTATTGAGATGATTCGCTTTGCAGTTTGCTCTGAATACGATTTAGTCCACACTATTTTAGAGACTGTAAATTTGACTCAAGCGCGCTCCCCAGAGCATCAACTGGAATCGAAAGAGCATAAAGAACGTATTAGCTGTTATGCCAAAGTCATCGCTACTGAGGTTGCTGACATTTATCAACTGGATGATGAAACCATTGATAACATCATCCAGTTTTCGCGCTATCACGACATAGGCAAACTTGCCCTACCGACAAGCTTATTACTTAACCCAAATTCATTAGATAAACCAGAGCGTGCTCAACTGTATAGCCACATAGAAAAAGGTATTGAAATCATTAATCAAATTATTGATGACATAGGTACACCTGATCACCCTTGCATATCCATATTAAAAGAGATCGTCGCTTATCATCATGAGTTTTTGGATGGCAGTGGCTATCCTTACGGCCTAATGCAAGACAATATCCCGATATCGGCACGCATTATTGCTGTTGCCAACGTATTTGATGCCTTAACAAGCCATCGTCCATACAAACAAGCTTGGTCTGTTCCTTTTGCCCTTCTCGAACTGGAAAAAATGGTCGTGAGCGGCAAGCTTGATAAACACTGTGTCAATGCCCTTCGCTATCATCAAGATTACTTAAAACATGTGATTGATATTCACCCAGAAATCGACCCGAAGGATAGATTCAACTGAACAGAAATAAACGTCACTCTGAGGTAATAGTGTCAAAATAAGAAAGTGAATCCAGCGCGCAACTTTAACGTTTAGTAACTACAATCTTCTTTTACCTAACCATTCCACCATGCTAAAGTTAACAAAACATTAACATAAGAATAATAATATTTTTGCCAATAACATGGAGTTAGAGAATGATTCAGCCTAACGAGTTAAGCAAAGCAACTTGTGCTCTCCCACCACCGAATGAAATGATCTTGAAATGGGCAGCGGAACGCCCCAACCAAGTTTATTTAAGACAAATTATTAACCGAAAATTTGTTGAATACACCTATGCTGAAGTGGCCGACAAAGCACTCAGGCTCGCCTCGGCGCTACAAGCGCTAGGGGCAAAACCCCAAGATAAAATTGCACTCATTTCCAAAAACTGCGCTGAATGGTTTGTGTGTGATCTCGCAATGATGCTCGGCGACTTTGTCAGTGTTCCCATTTTTCCAACAGCTGGCGCCGATACCATCGAATACTGCCTCACCCATAGCGAAACAAAAATAGTCATTGTGGGTAAACTCGATAACGGCCAAGCCACCCAACAAGTATTGAGCCATTTGCCAGATATCATCAGTATTGCGCTACCCTATGATTCTGCTCCCACTTGCGATCACCTGTTTACAAAATTGATTGAGCACTATCCGCCAAGCACAGAACGCCCTGTACATCATGACAATAAGTTGATGTCTTTAGTGTATACATCGGGTACGTCGGGCTTGCCGAAAGGGGCTATGCTGACCTACGGTGCATTTAGCTGGTCAGCTCAGCAGCTTATAAACCACATTGGCATTCAAGAAAACGACCGTTTATTTTCCTACCTCCCTTTGGCTCATATTACTGAACGTGTTTATATTTTTGGCTCTTCCATCATGGGTGGGGTACAAACGGCTTTCCCTGAATCATTAGACACCTTTATTGAAGATGTCAAAATGCAGCGCCCGACACTCTTTATCTCAGTACCAAGGTTATGGACTCTATTTCAGCAACGCATTCAAGACAAATTACCGCAGAAAAAGCTCAATTTTCTGCTAAAGATCCCTTTTGTAAGCACGCTGATTAAGAAGAAACTTGCTGATGGCTTAGGGCTTGATCAAGCACGTGTGCTTGGTTGTGGCTCGGCTCCCGTATCACCGGCGTTATTAGAGTGGTATCACCAAATTGGGCTGAACATTACCGAAGCTTGGGGCATGACAGAATCTTTTGCTTATAGCACCCTGAACTACCCGTTTAGAGCCGACAAATTGGGGTCGGTTGGACGAGCAGGCCCAGGAATCGAACTTAAAATCGCTAATAATGATCATGAGATTATGGTGCGTGGCCAAGGACTATTTTCTGGCTATTATAAAAATGACATTGCAACTCAAGAGTCATTTGATAAAGAAGGATGGCTACATACTGGCGATATCGGTTTTATTGATGCTGAAGGTTATCTCACCATTCAAGGGCGCAAAAAGGATACCTTTAAAACAGCCAAAGGCAAGTTTGTAGCTCCCGTACCTATCGAAAATAAACTGTTCGAATACACTCGAGTCGAGATGATGTGTCTGATTGGCTTAGGGCTTCCCGCCCCTATTTTGCTGGTTGTTCCACATAATTTCCCTCATTTTGATCGCGTTCGTTATGAGCGTACTACTCAAAAAGTCATTAAGCGGATGAATGAGGAATTGGAATCGCATGAGCAAATCAAAGGCGTGCTAATGATAAAGGAGCCATGGTCAATCGAAAATGGCGTGCTCACTCCTACCTTAAAAATCAAGCGGCATGTATTAGAACAGAAATATCATGAAATGGGGCACAATTGGCCAAAAGGACAACTGGTTGTTTGGGAAGAGTAATCCATTCTAATTGAGCAGGTTGGACTTAGCCTCTAACCTGCCAATACACCAAGTTTTCACACTAACAACCTCCTATATTGCCTAATATTTTGTCCTAATTTAACTCCTGTGCCTGCTATACTTAGCTTAAATAACGCTATTGAATAATTGGATCATGACACAAGATAATAACCCGCTGCATGGGGTCACTTTAGAAAAACTACTCACGGATCTCGTTGAATACTATGGCTGGGAAGAGCTCAGCTACATGGTCAATATTAACTGCTTTAAAAAGGATCCTAGTATTAAATCAAGCTTGAAATTTTTACGTAAAACTGAATGGGCACGTATTAAGGTTGAAGAAATCTATATCAACCTTAAGGGCTAACTAAACGATATGAATTGAGTGGTATAAACTACCTTCACCCGGCAGTTTCCACTTTTATCGGTTCTGCTTTTATCGGTTTTTATGCCCTTTTCTATTTCGTTGTTACATAAAAAAGCCCCACCAGCTTTCACTGGTGGGGCTTTTTACGTTCAGCTTAGCTTTTAAGAATTACTTCTTATCTGCTTCTTTACGTGCTTTAACGTCAGCAATAACTTGCTCTGCAACGTTTGCAGGACATGCAGCGTAGTGTGAGAACTCCATAGAGAACTGACCACGACCAGATGTCATTGTACGTAGGTGACCGATATAACCAAACATTTCAGATAGAGGAACGTTCGCTTTAATACGTACACCTGTTACGCCAGCTTCTTGATCTTTAATCATGCCACGACGACGGTTAAGGTCACCGATAACATCACCAACGTGATCTTCTGGAGTAAACACGTCAACGTGCATAATTGGCTCTAGAAGTTGAGCGCCAGCTTTAGGCATAGATTGACGGAATGCACCTTTCGCTGCGATTTCAAATGCGATTGCAGACGAGTCAACTGCGTGGAAGCCACCGTCGAACAGTTCAACTTCAACGTCTAGTACAGGGAACCCAGCAAGAACACCTTGGTCCATCATAGACTTAAAGCCTTTCTCTACCGCAGGCCAGAATTCTTTAGGTACGTTACCACCAACAACTACTGATTTGAACGTGAAACCTGAATTTGGCTCACCTGGTTTGATACGGTAGTCGATCTTACCGAACTGACCAGAACCACCAGACTGTTTCTTATGCGTATAGCTGTCTTCAATTGCTTTAGTGATAGTTTCACGGTAAGCAACTTGAGGAGCACCAACGATAAGATCAATGCCGTGTGTACGCTTAAGGATATCAACTTTGATATCTAGGTGAAGTTCACCCATACCTTTTAGGATGGTTTCGCCAGTTTCTTCATCAGACTCAACTTGGAATGATGGATCTTCTGAAACCATTTTACCTAGCGCAATACCTAACTTCTCAGAACCGCCTTTGTCTTTAGGAGCAACAGCGATAGAGATTACAGGCGTTGGGAAAATCATTGGCTCAAGAGTACATTCGTGTTTAGGATCACATAGAGTGTGACCAGTTTTCACGTTTTTCATACCAACGATAGCGATGATATCACCCGCTTGAGCGGAATCAAGTTCGTTACGATCGTTCGCGTGCATCTCAACCATACGGCCAATACGCTCAGTCTTACCAGTAGCACTGTTAAGAATGGTGTCACCTTTCTTCAGTTTACCAGAATAAATACGGATAAACGTTAGGGCACCAAAACGGTCATCCATGATCTTGAACGCAAGTGCACGGAATGGTTCGTCAACAGAAACTGTTGCAACTTTACCAGTAGGCTCACCTGTTTCAGGATCAGTCAGATCTTGAGGTACAACTTCAGCTGGAGCTGGAAGATAATCAACAACGGCATCTAGTAGAAGTTGCATGCCTTTGTTTTTGAATGCTGAACCACAGAATGTAGGGAAGAACGCTAATTCACGAGTACCCTTACGGATACAAGCTTTTAGTTGCTCAATAGTTGGCTCTTCGCCTTCCATATAAGCCATCATTAGCTCGTCGTCTTGCTCTACTGCAGTTTCGATTAGCATTTCACGGTATTCTTCAACTTGCTCTACCATGTCTGCTGGAATTTCTTTGATTTCGTAGTTTTCTGGCTGACCTGAATCATCCCAAACGTAAGCTTGACGGTTTAATACGTCAACAACGCCAACGAATTCGTCTTCACGACCAATTGGAAGAGTCATAACAAGTGGGTTTGCGCCAAGAACTTTCTTCACTTGTCCTACAACGCGGAAGAAGTCTGCACCCATACGGTCTAGTTTGTTTACGAAGATCAGACGAGCTACTTCTGAATCGTTCGCGTAACGCCAGTTAGTTTCTGACTGAGGTTCAACACCGCCAGAACCACAGAATACACCAACACCGCCATCAAGAACTTTCAGAGAACGGTAAACTTCAACTGTGAAGTCAACGTGCCCAGGAGTATCGATAACGTTAAAACGGTGATCTTTCCAGAAACAAGTCGTCGCTGCTGATTGAATTGTGATACCGCGTTCAGCTTCTTGATCCATGAAATCCATGGTAGAAGCGCCATCGTGTACTTCACCTGTACGGTGGATTTTACCAGTAAGCTTAAGAATACGCTCAGTGGTAGTGGTTTTACCGGCATCAACGTGCGCGAAAATACCAATGTTTCTGTATTTTGATAAATCTGCCATTGTCTTACTCTGTTAATAAGGTATAAAGTGCGCGCAGAGTATATCACAATCTGTCAAGACTGATACCCTTGCATACGCTTGCTTGAAAAAAAATATAGTACGGTTACGAACTGTCGGTGAAATATAGGTCATAACCGTAAAAGAGGCGAGTTTAATTAAGATTTATAACTCATCAAATGCTTCAATTGCTTCAGATAATTTCTTCACACCGTGCAATTGCATGCCAGGTATTCCACCTTTAGGCATATTCGCCATCGGAATAATTGCTTTCTTAAAACCATGTTTAAATGCTTCATTTAATCGCTCTTGACCACTAGGTACTGGGCGAATTTCTCCGGCCAAACCGACTTCGCCAAACACCACAACATCTTTAGCAAGTGGTTTATCTCTGAAGCTTGAAAGCAGTGCCATGAGAAGTGCTAAGTCGGCGCTTGTTTCCGTCACTTTAACGCCACCAACCACATTAACAAACACATCTTGATCGGACATTTGTAAGCCACCGTGCTTGTGAAGCACTGCCAACAATAAAGATAAGCGATTTTGCTCAAGCCCAACGGCGACTCGCCTTGGGTTCGCTAATTGTGAATAGTCAACCAGTGCTTGGATCTCCACTAGCAGTGGACGCGTTCCTTCCCATACGACCATCACCGAACTGCCCGAAGTATCTTCTTCGCCTCGCGAAAGGAAAATGGCAGAAGGATTACTCACTTCACGCAAGCCCTGTCCCGTCATGGCAAAAACGCCGAGTTCATTGACCGCACCAAATCGGTTCTTGTGACTGCGCAATGTACGAAAACGACTATCAGTCCCTCCGTCGAGCAATACCGAGCAGTCAATAATATGCTCTAGCACTTTTGGACCAGCCAAAGAACCGTCTTTAGTAACGTGTCCGACTAAAAATACGGCAACGTTGTTTTGCTTAGCATAGCGTGTGAGCGTTGTCGCAGACTCGCGCACTTGTGCCACCGTACCGGGAGAGGATTGGACGTCGGCCACATGCATCACTTGAATTGAGTCTATGACCATGATGCGGGGCTGCTCTTTTTCAGCGATTTGGCAAATGCGATCTACATTGGTTTCCGACAGCATTTTAAGCTTATCTTTAGGTAAACCAAGACGAGAGGCTCGCATCGCGACTTGCTGAAGCGATTCTTCACCCGTGACATACAAAGCAGGCATTGACGCCGCGAGCTGACACATGGTTTGCAGTAATAAAGTCGATTTCCCAGCGCCAGGGTTACCACCGATTAAAATCGCCGCGCCGGGTACGACACCACCACCCAATACACGGTCCAACTCTTTAAAGCCGCTAGAAAACCGTGGGACTTCCTGCAGATTAATATCCGACAGCACTTGGACTTGTGATTCCGTTACTGCCCCAGCGTAACCACCTAGTCGCTCATTACGTGCAACCTGCGGCGATGCTGCCAAGCGTACTTCGGTGATAGTATTCCATGCACCACAAGCACTACATTGACCTTGCCAACGCGGAAAATCTGCGCCGCAATCATTACATACATAGGCGCGTTTTGCTTTTGCCATGCTTCCTCAACAATTCCTGTTTCTTGTTGGTAACCTATACTTTTCAAGCTTAAAGATTAAACTGTTAAGTAATCATGAAGTGATATAGGTTGATTTACGTTTAAATAAAGGTTGAACCTTCGCAACAGATAACTAAAGATTATGATAACGATGCCGATTAATCTTTAAGACGGACACTCTAACAGAAAAGTATGCAGCAATCTGAAATTCTATCAATCGCAGAGCGTTTGATCCCAGCTTACCGTTTACCTGATTTTGAATACCTTCTTTCACAAATGACAGAAGATGAATCACCGTCGGCAAAATTACTGGTCAAAATGGAGCTCAATCGCATCATGGCTCCTTGTGTTAAAAGCATTGACTTGCGAGGTCGGGTACAAGGGGAATGCCGAGAATATGAATTAGATGGCCGCAAACATTGGTTCGACGATGTGGCCTTTAACGCCTATCACAAAGGGGTCAAAAAATTTGGTGCGTATACGGAAGGTGTATGGGAAGCATTAAACAATACGCCAAACAACTTCCGCGTGATGCAACAACGTGGTGCCCAAAACCCACAAAAAGACGGTGGTGGCAGTACGTTTTTTGAGGCTGAGCCAATTAAGCTTGGTTATGATCTCAAGCGTCAAGAAAATCGCTTAAAAGTCACCTCACAAGTTGAAATTCACCTACCTAGTAAACAGTTGGTCAATGGCCTCAGTGTTGATCTATCCGTTTCGGGTGCAAAATTTAAAGTTCCCGCCGCTTTTAACTACAAGCTTGGTGAGGTGATCCAAGTCTATTTTTCCGAACTCAACAAAACGTCAGAAGTGGTTGGACTGCACCACGCCATTGAATATCGTATTTTAGGTATTGATGAGTCTTACGATAACGATGCCGTGAAATTTCTGCGTACACTAAAACTTTCCGACACTAACATCATCGAAAAAGTGATTACTGAATCGCTGCAAAATAACACTCAAAAAGCGCGCCACGATAACCAAGATAAACTCATCCGAGCTCGAACCCGTGGTTACGAGCACACCTATTTAAAACACACCTGTAACTTACCAGTGTTTTTTAGTGGCAGTGAATTGAAGTTGGTGCTGCTGACTGAAAATAACCAACCGATCTGGCAATACTGGCACGACGAGCGTAATCAACAAGCACTCGGTTCGTTATTCAATAAAGAGCGGATGGAACAGTTAACCAAGCCGGGGATGCGGGGTAGCAATAATGTGCTTTATGCTTTTAAGCATGAACATCAGGAAAAAACGCTCTTTTTTTCAATGATGATGCCCGAGGCCAACCGTGAACAAAGAAAAATGTTTTGGCATGTTGGCGCTCGTCGACAAAGTTGGAAAGCGTTTCGCTTATTTGTCTTTGAACTCTCGGATGAAGAGCGTCAAGAACTTGCGGTTCATGCCCATGAATTGTCAGATCGCTCAAGCCACTTAACGCACTGTGGCGTTTTACAAGAAATTGGCGATGAGGATTCGGCAAAAGATTACCTATTGACTGACAAACCCAATTTACCCAATAGCGAACTCAATAAATTTCGTCATCCAAGGCAGATCATTGGCCAACCTACAGGCATTTATTTTGATGCTCGCTCGCGTAGAAAAGAGCCTCGTTACCAATTCAAGACACCGCTGACTATCACTTCAGGATCTGGGGTAAATGCAACTGGCCACACGATTGATTTATCCAAACGTGGTTTAAGCATTATTGTGGATACACCATTGCCCGTGAAAGCAGGCGATAACGTCACCATCAATTACCACGAATTACAGCTTTACGACAAAAAGCTGCCACTGCATAGCCTTCCCTATAATGTTATTCGTATTGGGCCCGAAGGTCGGCGTTTACAATTGGTGATAGAAGAAAATATACATACCATCAAAACAATCGCTTTTTTCAATAGCATTATTGAAAACAATCAAGATAAGTTGTTACAGAAAGAAGAAGTACTACCAAGTCATAACTTGCTGGAAGGGTTGCACAACATCTTGCTTGATAAGATGATAAGTTCGCCGATTTTCGTTGATAAACACGGTGCAAATTTACGCCCTAAAGTGATTGGCGTGAATTATCCCTTGCCGCCTCATCTTGTGTTACTGGCTAAATTAGGCCAAGAAAATCGCATCACGTTAGAGCCAATATTCAAAGGTCACACCAATACTCTACTGGCTAAACCGATGCGGCGCATTGAAGGAGCGATACCGCAATATCACGACGTTTATATTGCGGCAATCAAATTTGGCACGCGTATTCAATCAATCCAATCGAAATTATTAAGTGATTTTGAAAACACTAAAGAGCGTATTGATTTCATTCAAAAAGCGCAGCACATGGGTGAAATTTACATCTTGAGGATTTGCAGTGCACCCGTCTTTGACCCAATCACTACGCTGCTGCGCAGTGATCTCAATGAGTTGGCACAAATTAGTCTTCATCACGCTCGTACGCTAGAAAAAGAGATCACCTCGATCATTGGTTATGGAGAGGTGATCGATATTACAGAAGAAGTATTGATTCGCTTAGAGCTGACCTTGTAAAAGCGACTGACTTTTGTAAAAGAGAGTATGGGTAAAAGAGAGAGTGGGCATCGCACACTCTCTTATCTCTTGCTGTTGAGCTTTACTTAAGGCTTCACTTTCCAACTCAGTTTTTGCTGCTTCACCAATGAGGCAGAGAGAATACAGAGCACGCCACCAAGGCCTGCAAAACGGACCGCCGCTTGTGCTTTTTCTTCAACTTTAGGTTTAGCATGATAAGCAACGCCTAACCCCGCGGCAGCCATCATAACTAAATCATTCGCCCCATCGCCAACCGCGACAGTATTGTGCAATTCAATCTCATAACGTTGTGCTAACTCAACCAAAATATCGGCTTTAGTTTGTGCCGAAACGACATCACCTAGCACTTGACCAGTAAGCTTGCCATCAACAATTTCCAACGTATTGGATTGCGCATGATCAAGTTGCAGTTCGCTTTTTAAATAATCTGAAAAATAGGTAAAGCCACCGGATGCAATCGCCGTTTTCCACTCCAATGCATGCAGTGTCGCCACCAGTTCACGTAAATCGGACATCATGGGTAATGTAGAGCGAACCGCTTCAAGAATCGACTCATCGGCACCAGCAAGCTTTCCAACCCGCTGACGCAAGCTTTGCTCAAAATCCAATTCACCTTGCATCGCTCGCTCAGTGACTTCGGCCACCTCCTCTCCGACACCCGCTAACTTAGCTATCTCATCAATACATTCAATTTGAATCGCCGTGGAGTCCATATCCATCACAATCAAACCCGGTTTAGAAAGGTCTGGTACTTCACACAAACGGGCATAATCAATTTCGAGCCCTTGTAAAATTTTCTCGTGCTCTGTTGTCAGCTCACCTGACATCAACGCCACTTCATAATGCCCCACTTTCCACATATCGAGGACAGCGTTGTAGTAACCGGTAAAAAAGTCAATATCATCAAAATGTTGAGTGGAGAGATAAGGTGCAAAAACAATCCAACTTGCTTTTGCTTTATCAAATTGTGAAGAGAAACGAGTTTCAGGCAAGCGGTTGAGCAGCGTTGTGTGCCTTTTGATCGGCAATGTTTTGAGGGCATCCATGTTTATCATTCCTTAATCAATCCTTTTCCTTCAGCCTGCTTAAACGCACCACAAGCAAAAAGGGATCAACTCGATTCAATGCTCGAGTATCAATAAATGGGTGTATGCCCCTGACGTTACCCTATTGCAATTTAAAAACGCAAGTCTCAATATGAGTAAAGTTTTTATTTATCCAATCAGGTGGGTTATGGACGGCTCTTTATTTTCATTTCGCGTCGCAATTCGTGTGCTTACCGTCATTTTATTAGCAGGCATGTTCTTCTTTACCGTAAAAAACAGCGTTGTGATCAGTAAAGGTAACGAACGAATTCAGGCCAACCAACTAGAAACATTAACTAAGGTTTTGATTTCACAGGCATCATTATCTGCGGGCAGCATGATATCAGAGCAAGATCAAGAGCGCCTGCTAGCCCTCACCAACCAGTTAGCTCAAGACAAACTGGTGTTTGATGCCACCATTTATGATTCCGAAGGGGTCAAATTAGCCGCCAGCGATAACGCGTTAAGCGTACGCGAAGTATTAGGATTGGATACACCACTGCGCACGGCCAGCATTGGCCGTCAGCAACTGGTTGAGCCTGTCTATCATGAAAGCAGTATCATTGGTTTTATCCGCATTACTTTTGAAACTGGCCGCGTCACCGCAATTTCAGATCACCACTATCGTAAAAGTGATCGCTACATGTATCTCATGCTGCTAACCAGCTTTGTCAGCGGTGTATTGCTCACACTGCTACTGCTGCGCCGAAAGCCAAAGAGTGGTGGAGAGAACCTGCTGCTACAGAATGTGGATGATATGACCTAGCAGGCTTTGTAAATAAAAAAACCTCAGTTGCGACACTGAGGTTTTTTTATAAAAGAAGATTATTGAGCGTCGCCAATCAATACTGAATCTAACGCAATTTCAATCATTTCATTGAAAGTGTTTTGACGCTCTTCTGACGTCGTTTGTTCGCCAGTTTTGATGTGATCAGAGACAGTGCAAATCGTCAGTGCTTTTGCGCCATATTCCGCCGCTACGCCGTAGATTCCTGCCGCTTCCATTTCTACACCAACAATGCCGTATTTATCCATCACATCGAACATCTCTGGATCTGGCGTGTAGAAAAGCTCTGCGGAGAACAAGTTACCCACTTTCACGTTAATACCACGCGCCGTAGCCGCTTCTTCTGCGGCTTTAACCATTTTGTAATCGGCAATCGCAGCAAAGTCGTGGTCTTTAAAACGGATACGGTTAACTTTGGAATCAGTACAAGCACCCATGCCAATCACAACATCACGCACTTTGATATCGTTGCTGACCGCACCACAACTTCCAACACGGATCACTTTTTTCACGCCAAAATCTTTGATAAGTTCCGTAACATAAATTGAGCATGAAGGAATCCCCATGCCGTGGCCCATTACCGAAATTTTGCGACCTTTGTACGTGCCTGTATAACCAAACATGTTACGCACATCACACACTTGTACCACATCATCCAGGAAAGTTTCTGCGATGTATTTGGCACGAAGCGGGTCACCCGGCATTAAAACGACGTCTGCAAATGCGCCCATTTCAGCATTAATATGTGGAGTTGCCATTAAAAGTATCCTTTATCTAAATTGACCAAAGAATAGAGAGTGATCTCTCTATTCATCCTCAAAAAGTGAATCGCTACGCTTACTGTAAGAAATTGGTGCCGTAATCCATCGCAGACGTACCGAAATAGTGCGCCAGTGACTGGCCAATATCAGCAAACGTCTCGCGACGGCCCAACGAACCGGGTGCCACTTTGTGACCATAAACTAGCACTGGAATGTGCTCACGCGTATGATCCGTGCCCGGCCAAGTTGGATCGCAACCATGATCCGCCGTAAGAATAAGCACATCGTCCTCTTCCATTAACTCAAGCACTTGTGGCAGACGCTTGTCAAAGTACTCCAGTGCCGCAGCGTAGCCCGCTACATCACGGCGATGACCATAAGCGGAATCAAAATCAACGAAGTTAGTGAAGACGATAGTGTTATCTTTCGCTTGTTTGATTTGTTCTAGTGTTGCATCAAATAAAGCCGGGATGCCTGTCGCTTTGACTTTATGAGTGATGCCGCAGTAGGCGTAAATATCAGCAATTTTACCAATAGAAACCACGTTACCTTGCTTCTCATCAACCAATTTTTGCAGCACGGTCGCCGCTGGCGGCTCAACGGATAAATCACGACGGTTGCCAGTGCGAGCAAATTCTCCCGCTTTCGGGCCAATGAACGGGCGCGCAATCACGCGGCCAATGTTGTAATCCGCCAATTCTTCACGTGCGATCTGGCAAAGTTCTAACAAACGATCAAGACCGAACGTCTCTTCGTGACAAGCAATTTGGAACACTGAGTCAGCTGAGGTATAGAAAATCGGTTTACCCGTTTTCATGTGCTCTTCACCCAAATCATCTAAAACCTGAGTGCCTGATGCATGGCAGTTACCAAGAAAACCATCCAAACCTGCGCGTTCAATAATGCGATCTGTCAGCTCTTTCGGGAAACTATTTTGCTTATCGCTGAAATAACCCCATTCAAACAGCACAGGAACACCAGCAATTTCCCAGTGACCCGAAGGAGTATCTTTACCTGATGAAAGCTCAGCTGCGTGGCCGTACGCACCGATAATATCAGCGTTGGCATCAAGCCCCGGAGCAAAACGCCCCGTTGACTCTTTATGCGCCATGGCAAGCCCCAGTTTCGATAAGTTTGGCAGCGTCAATGGGCCCTGGCGATCCGCGTTATTCGCTTCGCCTTTAGCACATTGGTCTGCGATGTGGCCCAAAGTGTCAGCGCCAACATCACCAAATTGTGGTGCATCAGCGGTTTCGCCGATACCAAATGAATCTAATACTAAAATAAATGCTCTTTTCATTGCTCTCTCCAACCGATATTTTTATACGTCTTCTGCGCGAATTTGGCCGTAGACATCGGGTGTTGGTGTGTATTCTCCGCCAATTTGAATGGCGCTTTGTAATGCTTTGGCCGCTTGTTGCCATTGCGCTTCATTACGCGCATGGATCACCGCCAACGGCTTGCTGCTATCGGCAACTTCACCTAGGCGAATAAATTGGTCAAACCCAACCGCGTAATCAATAGTGTCAGTTGCGACGCGGCGTCCACCGCCCATCTCCACCACGGCCATGCCAATCGCGCGAGTATCCATTGCCGATACAACGCCACTTTCTAGAGCGTAAACGGGCTTAACCAGCTCGGTTTTTTCAAGATAGTGATCGTAATTTTCAACAAAATCAGCGGGGCCGCCTAACCCTTTGACCATTTTGCCAAAGCATTCAGCCGCTTTTCCGTTATTAAGAACGGACATCAGTTTCGCACGAGCATCATTGCTGTCTTTTGCTAAATTGCCTAACAACAACATCTCAACGCAAGAGGCCAAGGTAATTTCCAGTAAGCGAGGGTTGCGATATTCACCAGTTAAAAAGCGTACCGCTTCACGCACTTCAAGGGCATTACCTGCCGAAGAGGCCAGCACTTGGTTCATATCCGTCAAAATAGCCGTGGTTTTCGTACCTGCGCCGTTAGCCACTGCGACGATAGATTTAGCCAACTCTTCAGAAGCTTCGTAAGTCGGCATAAATGCGCCAGAACCGACTTTGACATCCATCACCAAGGAATCTAACCCAGCGGCTAATTTTTTAGAAAGAATCGAGGCGGTGATGAGTGAAATATTGTCGACCGTTGCGGTAATGTCACGTGTGGCGTATACGCGTTTATCCGCTGGCGCGAGATCACCCGTTTGGCCGATGATAGCAACGCCCGCTTCTTTGGTTACTTGACCAAATACGTCATTACTTGGCGTGATGTTATAACCGGGAATCGACTCCAATTTATCCAGCGTGCCGCCCGTATGACCAAGGCCACGCCCTGAAATCATAGGAACAAAACCACCGCAGGCTGCGACCATGGGGCCAAGCATCAGCGAAGTGACATCGCCTACGCCGCCAGTTGAGTGTTTATCAACGATAGGGCCACCGAAGTTCATCGCATCCCAGTTGATCACCATCCCAGAATCACGCATAGCGCACGTCAGTGCAATGCGCTCTGGCATAGTCATTTCATTGAAGAAAATCGTCATGGCAAAGGCCGCAATTTGGCCTTCGGAGACGGTATTATTCGCCACACCTTGAATAAAAAAGTTAATTTCTTCGGTGGTGAGGATCTCGCCGTCACGCTTTTTGCGAATGATTTCTTGAGGTAAAAAAGTTTGAGTTGAATACATTAGTTGCCTCCCAAGCATGATGCTTTGGTCAGTAAGGTAAAGAGGTAATCGGGAGCTGATGGCTCAGCTCCACGAGTCAGACTTATTATTATCAGTCCTACTTCAGCGCATAATTAATACGCAGCTGGATCGGCTTTTTGGTCTGTTACTTCTAATGTATTCAAAAGATTGGTTAGCAGGCTTGAAGCCCCAAAACGGTAGTGCATGCTGTCGGCCCAATCTGCGCCAAGTAGCTCATCAGCCATCGCGAGATACAATGCAGCATCTTGCGCTGTGCGTACACCGCCCGCAGGTTTAAAGCCTACAGTTTTGGCAACGCCCATATCGCGAATCACTTCTAGCATCATGCGTGCGTATTCTGGTGTTGCATTCACAGGGACTTTACCCGTTGAGGTTTTGATGAAATCAGCGCCCGCTTCAATACAGATTTGAGACGCTTTTTTGATTAATGCTTCTTCTTTTAGCTCACCAGTTTCGATGATAACTTTAAGCAGAATGTCACCACACGCGGCTTTACATTGCTTAACAAGAGCAAAACCGACTTGCTCATTACCGGCGATTAATGCGCGGTAAGGGAACACAACGTCGACTTCATCAGCACCGTACGCAACAGCGGCTTTAGTTTCCGCTACGGCAATCTCAATATCATCATTACCGTGTGGGAAGTTGGTAACGGTTGCGATACGAATCTCTGGCGTGCCTTGCTCGCGAAGTGTCTTCTTCGCAATAGGAATAAAGCGAGGGTAAATACAAATTGCAGCGGTATTACCTACAGCCGTTTTGGCATCATGACAAAGGGCAATCACTTTCGCATCCGTGTCATCATCGTTTAGCGTAGTCAAATCCATCAATTTCAGTGCACGTAGTGCGGCTGCTTTTAAATCGCTCATTTCTATCTCCGATCAATATATTCAAATAGTTCACTAGTAAACCACACTCAGTGTTGAGAGCGAGATGGCTTGCTAGCCACAAATGAACGGACTTGGTTCCTTGAAGACTCGAAATGCACTTGCATTTCAATTGCTATCCCTGTCACCGCACAGTACCAATTTGGCCTATGGCACAACCATGATATGCCGCTTATTTGCACTCATCGCCGTGTCTAACGTATATCCGTGTGTAACTTATACCCGTATCTAATTTATATCAAAGCAACACGACATGATAAAACGGGCTGCCTTTGCGTCAAATCATACTCCATGTATTGATTGGCGCTAGCTGATATCTTCACTCTTCTATTGAAAATGAATCTCACTGATACAGTATAGATTTTCACTACAAAACTGTAGCGTCATTCATAGAGCAAACGGTTTGTATCTCAAAAAAGATCAGCGTCAACGATAATCTCGTTTACCGATAAACTCTGATCTATCCATTAAAAGCTAACTTATAAAAGAGAGCTTGAGGTGATAAACACTGACCACCCGACTAAAGAGTGAATCAAAGTATTCCTTTCGCCAAAACAAAAAAGCCCCGCAGCAATCTCTTGCTACGGGGCGATGTTAAACGGCGTCTATATCTCTTTCTCTTATTTAATTAGAAAGAAAGGAAGAAGCCAGCAATGGTTGCTGCCATTAAGTTAGACAGTGTACCAGCACAAACGGCTTTTACACCCATCTTCGCGATATCGTGACGACGGTTAGGAGCAAGACCACCTAAACCACCGAGTAGAATCGCAACAGAAGAAAGGTTGGCGAAGCCACACAGTGCAAATGAGATGATAGCTTGAGTTTTCTCAGACATCACCGCACCAGTAGCAGCAACAATCTGTGCGTTCTCACCCACGTAAGGTACGAAGTTTAGATAAGCAACAAATTCGTTTACAACCAGTTTTTGACCGATGAAAGAGCCCGCTAGCGTTGCTTCTTCCCATGGCACACCAATTAGGAATGCTAATGGAGAGAAAAGCCAACCAAGCAGTAGTTCTAGAGTCAGTTCAGGCATACCGAACCAACCACCCACACCACCAAGCATACCGTTAACTAACGCGATTAGACCAACGAAGGCAAGTAGCATTGCACCTACGTTTAGCGCAAGTTGCAGACCAACAGAAGCACCACCTGCAGCAGCATCGATTACGTTGGCAGGTTTATCATTGCCATCCATATCGCTACCCAGTTCTTCATCTGGAGTATCGGTTTCTGGTTTGATGATTTTTGCAAACAGTAGACCACCCGGTGCTGCCATGAAAGAGGCCGCAACAAGGTACTCTAGCGGCACACCCATCGATGCGTAACCAGCAAGTACACCACCCGCAACTGAAGCCAAACCACCACACATTACTGCAAACAGCTCAGATTGAGTCATTTTAGGTACAAACGGACGAACCACGAGTGGCGCTTCTGTTTGACCTACGAAAATGTTGGCTGCAGCAGACATCGATTCCGCACGAGAGGTACCGAGTGCTTTTTGTAAACCACCACCTAGAATCTTAATTACCCATTGCATAACGCCAATGTAGTAAAGCACAGAGATAAGTGCCGAGAAGAAGATTAGAGTAGGTAGAACTTGGAAAGCAAAGATGAAGCCAATACCGTCAACTGAAAAGTTAACTAGGCTGCCGAATAGAAAACCAGTACCGTCTTTACCGAAGTCGATGACGTTTTGAACACCCGCAGAGAAACCTGCAAGGAGATCACGACCCCATGGTACGTAAAGAACGAAACCACCGATAATAAATTGGATAGCAAAAGCGCCACCCACTGTTCTTAGATTGATAGCTTTGCGGTTATCAGACAGTAGAACTGCAAGTCCTAGCAGAACTGCCATACCGACTAGGCTCATAAACAGGCTCATAGTTTATGATTTCCTTATTAGGTTATTGTTGGCGTGTTATAAAATGGAGCTCATGAAGCGGGGTGATTATACTCATCACCACCAAGATAAAGTAATGCCAGCCTCACACTTTCTTATAAGATTCACTGCCCATTCACTCATTTATGTGAGCACGTTCAATGTTTACTGACACTAGAATCATTAAACCTACATTTCATTTCGAATTTATTCACACCGGAAAGAACAGAGAATGGCTGTTTTTCCACAAAACATCAGCAACCGTTTGCTCTGATTGGTTCTTCAGCAACGCAAGCGTTTGCAGGATAATCGGCAGTTTTTGTGGGTGATTCGCTTGCCCTTGAAAACCATTGAGTGGCATATCAGGAGCATCCGTTTCTAGCACTAAACTTTCGATGGGGAGTGCCGCAATAGTAAGACGGGTTTTGTTGGCTCTTGGATAGGTAATAACACCACCCACGCCAATCTTAAAACCCAGTTCAATAAACTGGTTTGCCTGTTGAACGCTGCCAGAAAAAGCATGCAGCACTCCACCTTGGTTAAATTGATGCTTTTTTAACAGTTGTATTAAGCGGTTGTGCGCTTTGCGGCTGTGTAATATCAATGGAAGTCTGGTTCGTTTCGCAAGCTCTAGTTGCATTTCAAACATTGTTTCTTGCAAAGCAGGAGCAATATCAGTCGCAAAATCTAAGCCACACTCCCCCAGAGCCACGCATTGAGCTGGTTTTTGAAGTAGCTTTTGCTCAAGCTCGTCGATATCCGCAGGGGAAGAGGTTGATAAAAAACAGGGATGGAACCCGAGAGCAAAATAGAGTTCAGGATAACCGTTAGCAAGCTCGGCCACTCGTTGCCAGTTACTTGGACCAACGGCGGGAATCACTATTTTCTCAACCCCCTGCTGGCGAGCTAAGTGTAAATGGTGTTCAAACTCACGCTCAAAGATAGAAAAATCGAGATGGCAATGCGTATCAAATAAACGCAGCTTCTTATTCTCGCTCACGTTCTTTACTCTGAACAGGATCTTGACGATAAGGAACACAGCTACGTTTTTTATCTGGTGTTAAACCCATGTTCTCACACCAACGATCATAACGCGCAACCTGCTTTTTCAACCATTGCCACATAACCGCCTCTCTTACATCACTGCTCTTCGCGTTTAAAGACCAACTCAGTTGCTGATGACTCCTGTTCTACAAAATAGTAGCCAGCACTGTCAAACTGAGCCAATTGCTCTACAGAAGAGATTTGTTTATCGATAATGTAGCGCGCCATCATGCCACGAGCCTTCTTAGCATAGAAGCTAATGACTTTGTATTGCCCTTTCTTACAATCCTTAAATACCGGAGTAATGATGCTCCCCTTAAGCTTTTTCGGATTAACCGCTTTAAAATACTCGTTGGAAGCGAGATTAATCAACACATCATCGCCTTGCTCTTTCAGAGCTTGATTGAGTTTATCTGTAATGATATCCCCCCAAAACTGGTACAGGTTAGTCCCCCTCGGGTTACCCAATCTCGTGCCCATCTCTAAACGGTATGGTTGCATCAGATCCAGTGGTTTCAATACACCATACAAGCCAGAGAGCATTCTTAAATGCTGTTGTGCATGTTCAAATCCGGCATCCGATAATGTTTCTGCTTCAAATCCTGTATAAACATCCCCTTTAAACGCCAAAATGGCGGGACGTGCATTATCCAACGTGAAGGTTGGGCTCCACTGCGCAAAGCGAGCCACGTTGAGCCCAGCGATTTTATCGCTCACTTTCATTAACGCTGAGATGTCGGCAGGAGTCAATTGACGGCAAACATCGATCAACTGAGCTGAATGGTCAATAAGCTCCGGCTGAGTATATTTGCTTGTCACCAACGGGGATTCGTAATCTAACGTCTTGGCTGGGGAAACAACAATGAGCATAATTTTCCTTCCTTTCTATTCTTATTTTATGACTCACAGAGTACAAAAAAAGCCATGCGGTGTCTGCATGGCTTTTTCAATCTATTTAATCGTCAGTAACGATAACAGGCTATTTGTTGTTGTACCAAATACCATCTTCCAACTGAGATTTTAACTCAGGGTAATCATTAGCATCGAAGGTGGGAACCTTACCTGCGGCTAGCTGACGGTTATAATCTTTCGCGAGCTTAATCACAATGCCAGAGAGCAGAATGATCGCCACCAAGTTAACAATCGCCATTAACCCCATCGAGACATCCGCCATTGCCCATACGGTAGGCAAGGTCGCCAATGAGCCAAACATCACCATGGCAAGGAAAACAATACGGAACAACGTTAACCCTTTCTTATTGTTGTGCTCTAAGAAAATCAGGTTCGTTTCGGCATAAGAGTAGTTGGCAATAATTGAAGTAAAGGCGAAGAAGAAAATCGCAAAAGCAACAAAAATCCCACCCCAACTGCCCACTTGTGAGCTTAATGCGCGCTGAGTCAGCTCGATACCGGTAATTTCACCGTGTGGTACGTATTCACCCGACATCAAAATAATGGCGACGGTTGCTGAACAGATCACAATCGTATCAATAAAAACACCCAACATTTGCACGTAACCTTGAGAAGCAGGATGCGGCGGATAAGGCGTTGCAGAAGCCGCTGCATTAGGTGCTGAACCCATACCCGCTTCATTGGAAAACAGACCGCGTTTGATGCCGTTAATCATGGCTTGAGCAATCGCGTAACCTAAACCGCCTGCGGCCGCTTCTTGAAGGCCAAATGCACTTTTGAAAATAAGGCTTAATACGGCTGGTAGCTTTTCTATATTAGTGACCATGACAAACATCGCAATCGCTAAGTAAGCTAATGCCATGAAAGGTACAATCAACTCAGCGGTACGCGCAATTTTACGGATACCACCAAAAATGACGAAAGCCGAAATTGCAACGATGAAGATACCGACATACAGCGGATCAAATCCAAAAGCATTTTTCATAGCCCCTGCAATTGAGTTAGCTTGAACGGCATTGAATACTAGGCCAAAAGCAATAATCAGGAAGATGGAAAACAGCACACCCATCCAACGCATACCAAGGCCTTTTTCCATATAGTACGCAGGGCCACCGCGGTAGTTACCATCTTTGTCACGGGTTTTGTATAGCTGAGCCAACGTGCTTTCAGCAAATGAAGTCGCCATACCAAGCATAGCAATCAACCACATCCAGAAAATCGCGCCTGGACCACCCGCCGTTAAAGCAACGGCTACACCAGCCATGTTTCCCGTACCAACACGCGCAGCAAGGCTAGTACAAAGTGCTTGGAAAGAAGAAATACCGGCTTTATCTGCTTTGCGGCTGTTTTTCAACACACTAAACATGTGGCCGAAATGGCGAAATTGAATGAATCCTAGGCGAACGGTGAAGTACACACCAACACCGACTAAAAGATAAACAAGGATGGATCCCCAAAGTAAATCATTCATTAAATTGATTAAGTCTGTCACAAGAACCTCTCATAGAGTGATAGCGCTGACCTAAGCGAAAAGCTTCACGAAAAAATGCACATGCGGCGAGTCAACGTTCTAACCAGCATGTTTTTATCGATATTATGCAATGCATTTTATTCGTCCAAAAAGTGAGGAGTCTCAACTTTTGAAGGGGCAACGTATTTTTGACGGGCGGATAATGCAACCTGAAAGAACAAAAATCAATATGCAACAAGTTTAGTTAAAATGTTATTTTTCACTATAAAATCACCTTTGATTAACATTTAACAAACCAACACAGCAACAGATTGGCAACCAAAACAACCCAAACTGGAAACATTGAAAGATAAAAAACAACCATAAAAACCCAGTTGCACTCACTTAATCTCACCCCTTGAGAATAAAGGGCTAATCAGTTTCACCACTAAATCTTGCATAAATTTATGATAATTTTTTATTGAATGGTCATAAAACAACCAACTAGACAATTGTAAATTTTCAAAACAACATTTATTTAACATTTCAAAATGCAAATAAAATCGTTTGCGTCGCTTAACCGCTCCCTTTTTGTACTAAAGAATCCCACTGAAACTGTGAAATTCTGGTCAAAATCCAATAAAAGGTTCATCAAAAGGAAACAAATGAGAAACAAATCATAGCTAGGCTAGCGAAAACTGTGCTATCTAGAGAGCACGACATGGCGTAATAACAACAACAAGAGGTTGCTTATGGAAAGCTTGCAATTTGACGAAATGTTGGAAATGGAAATCACAAAACTCCGCTCTAGTCGCACTAAACCAGTAAAAAGAATGTGGCGAGAAATTGAAGCGATTCAGGATCAAAAACGGTTACAAAGAGAATTGATGGAAATGGATGTCTGCTTCGAGGCTGATCAAATAAAACTCTGAGTAAAAAGGCACTTCAACAGTGCCTTTTTTGTTTAACCGAATCAGCAGAGATTACTGGCACTCTTGTGCGGTTTGTCGAACTCGGTGAGCTAATTGTTGGTACTGCTCCGCAATTGTCTCACCAAATACTGGGTCATCTTCGGATTGTTGCCAGCTCGCCTCCACCGCTTGCCAATCAGTCACATTAAAGGTGCGGCTGATCAAGGGTAAAACCGATTGTTCTTCTAACTCCAGATGACGCTTCTGGGAAGAAATAAATGCATCAAGCTGCTCGATGAACACGTGCTGTGGTACAACAGCATCTTGCAAAATCATATCGACAATCTCTAGAAAAGCATGAGTTTTCTCAGAAAGTTCTACATGTTCTCTCGCTAAATTTTGAATATCATTATGTTGACCATAATGATCAATATAATAGTGATAGAGAATATCTTCTTTGGGGTGGTGTACTGACTCTGAATGCGTCGCCAAGTAGTCAATAATCTCTCTCACTAAAGAGTAGTTGATACTTTGTTCATTACTCAATTGCCGTTGTTTATCTCGCAAAATGGCAAGCAAACGCGCCATATACCCGTGTTCTCTACGGATCCTTTCAATCATCATTGTGCTTCTCCATTACACTTATTTTAGATAAGTGTATAAAAGCTTCAGCGTGCTTGTTTTGACCCTGCTCGAAAAAACATCAATTAATCACTTATCCAATACGGGTTGCCAATTCACAGGCGCTTTCCCCTGCTCAATAAGTAATTGATTAGTCTTTGAAAAATGTTTACAGCCCAAAAAGCCTCGATGCGCAGAAAGAGGAGAAGGATGCGGTGCTACTAATACATGATGTTTACTGCGATCAATCATGCTGCCTTTCTTCTGCGCGTGTGAACCCCACAACAGGAAGACAACACCTTCACGCTGCTGATTTACCGCCTCAATCACCCGGTCGGTAAAGGTTTCCCAACCAGTATTAGCGTGCGAATGCGCCATACCTTGTTCAACGGTCAATACGGTATTGAGCAATAGTACCCCTTGCTCGGCCCAACTTTTTAGGTAACCGTGCTGAGGAGTAACAAAACCGGGGATATCTTGCACCAGCTCTTTATAGATATTGACCAGTGAAGGTGGGGTTTTAACGCCGGGTAACACCGAAAAACATAACCCATGAGCTTGATTTGGCCCGTGATAAGGATCTTGTCCTAAAATCACAACCTTAACATCGCCAAATTCGGTAAAACGAAACGCATTAAACACGTCAGCAGCAGGTGGATAAATCACTTTCCCCGCCAGCCTTTCCTTTTCAACAAACGCTATCGTCTGTTGAAAATACTCCTGCTGTTTTTCATGGCCGATAACATCGTGCCAAGTCAATGATTGAGTCATAACAACGCTCTGCAAATTAACTAATTACAGCATTGTAACCATAAAAAGCCACCACTGCATGAGTCAATGTCACAGAGCTTTTGCCAGTTAATGTGATTTTTGTGGCGTTCGAGTATGCCCTTGACCGTTCACATGTCGGTTAGGTATAGGCAATCGGACTGGTGGTCGAGCTATTGATGGTGAACGTGAGATCATATGAAACATAGTGACATCCTCCTTCATTTTGACGCGGCTATGCCTTTGTCTTTATGAAAGAAAGATGCCAACTTATTTAAGATGCTACTGAATCTACTGATTGCGCGTGTAGATCTCTTAATGTTTGAATTTCTTGGGCCCAAATGTCAGGATCGATTGTCTCTAAAATCAATGGGATACCATCAAACCTTGCATCTTTGGCAATAAATTCAAAGCATGGCCAACCAATTTCGCCTTGCCCTAGAGAATGATGGCGGTCAACACGGCTGGCAAACTTTGCCTTTGAGTCGTTGATGTGCATTGCACGTAAGTAGTGCATTCCCACCACGCTATCAAACTCTGAAAAGGTTGCCTCGCACGCCTCAACTGTGCGCAAATCATAACCTGCAGTAAAAGTATGACACGTGTCAAGGCACACACCTACTCGCGATTTATCCTCAACTTGCTGGATAATTTCGGCTAAATGTTCGAAACGCCAGCCTAGATTCGTCCCCTGCCCTGCGGTGTTTTCAATCACAGCAACGACCTCAGGCACGGCTTGATGTGCAAGGTTTATCGATTCTGCAATTGTCGCAAGACATTCACTTTCTGAGACTTGTTTAAGGTGACTACCCGGATGAAAATTCAGAAGCGTTAGCCCCAGTTGCTGGCAACGTTGCATTTCATCAATAAAAGCTTCGCGTGACTTAGCAAGCTTATCGGCTTCTGGCGCGCCCAGATTAATAAGGTATGAATCATGCGGCAAAATGTGTTCACTTTTAAAACCAAGCATGTGGCAGTTAGCCTTAAAAGCGCGAATGGTTGCCTCTTCGAGCGGTTTAGCAACCCACTGGCGCTGGTTTTTAGTGAATAAAGCAAATGCATTTGCTCCAATTTCTCTCGCTCTCAATGGGGCTTGGTCAACGCCGCCAGAGGCCGATACATGAGCACCAATAAATTTCATTCCACAGCCCTGAATTCTATTTGTCATTAAATCACTTTGTACTTTCAACATTGGACTTCAATTGTCTGATTTTCTGTTACTTAGGTCAAACACGCGCTAAAAATGTAGTAAAATTACAACAAAACAATAAATAAAAAATATTTTATGTATTAAAAA
The DNA here is from genome assembly GCF_963888495.1 of Vibrio sp. 2-2(8). NCBI lineage: Bacteria > Pseudomonadati > Pseudomonadota > Gammaproteobacteria > Vibrionales > Vibrionaceae > Vibrio > Vibrio sp. 2-2(8). The sequence goes on from NZ_CAWPJM010000011.1 coordinate 539,310, forward strand.
AAAGTAGAACTCATTGTTTTTAAATGCTTTATTGATTTAAATCAATAAAATAAACCCCATATTATCAATGTTTATCGTTGTTTTTTGACCTAAATCAATATTAATTTTAAGGATATTAGCTATATAATAACCAACTCAACAAAGTTAGAAAATAAACACCAATAACGCCACTTAAGTGGACTAGGAGATAGTGATGATTCAAGGCATTCAAATTACAAAAGCAGCAAACGACAACCTACTAAATTCTATCTGGTTACTCGATAACGAAAAGAATGAAGCACGTTGCGTTGCCGCTAACGCAGGCTACCAAGCAGATCAAGTTATCGCGGTCAGCGACCTTGGTGAGTATGAAAGCCGTGAAGTTGCGATTGAAACAGCACCTCGCATCGAAGGCGGTCAGCACCTAAATGTGAACGTTCTTAAGCGTGAAACTCTTGAAGATGCCGTTGCACACCCTGAGAAGTATCCGCAACTGACGATTCGTGTTTCTGGTTACGCTGTTCGTTTCAACTCATTGACTCAAGAACAGCAACGTGACGTTATCGCACGTACCTTCACTGAGACGCTATAATCATAGCGTTGATGAGAATATTCATATCCAAAAATGGCGCTCAATGAGCGCCATTTTTATCGTTAGAGGAATATCATCCTGACTTCAATAAGATGAAATCAGGATCTCTTTAAGGCTGAACGCGTCTTAACACCGTTTTTAGAGCGTCAAAATCATTGTCTAACTCTTCAGAAAGCAACGCCATCACTGCATGTTTTGCAAGAGGAGCTGGTAATTCAATGTCAGTACCTAGCACATCGTCAACGACTTCTTTAAATTTGGCAGGGTGCGCAGTACACAAAAATAGCCCCGTTTCTCCCGCTTGTAACTGCTCATCCAAAACTCGATATGCAATGGCACCATGCGGTTCACACAAATAACCTTGCGCGTAAAGTTCACGAACTGAATCCGCACTTTGTGCATCAGATACCGCACCTTTACCTAAGGTATCTAGCCCCCAGCCCTTTAAGCGACAAAGCTCTTCGATGCGCGGCCAGTTGTTCGGCTGACTCACATCCATCGCATTCGATGTGGTCGCGATCGTGGGTTTTGGATCCCATTGACCCGTTTCTAAGTAACGAGGAACGGTATCATTGGCATTGGTTGCCGCGATAAAACGCTTGATAGGTAAGCCCAATGCTTTTGCCAACAGACCAGCGGTTAGGTTGCCAAAGTTGCCACTCGGTACGGAGATGACTAAGTTTTCACGCTGCGCTTTGCTTAATTGTGATGCGGCCTCAAAGTAGTAGCAAATTTGTGCCATTAAACGACTGATATTGATTGAATTTGCAGAGTTTAAACCGATCTCTTGGCGAAGCTTGGCGTCATCAAAAGCCTGCTTAACTAACGCTTGGCAAGCATCAAAGTCACCATTTATCGCGACAGTGTGAATATTGTTGCCCAGAGTGCAGAAGAGTTTTTCCTGTAACGGGCTGATCTTACCTTTAGGGTAAAGTATCACGACCTTGATATCGGGCATTCCATAAAAGGCATGAGCCACCGCAGCGCCAGTATCACCAGAAGTCGCGGTTAAAATGGTGATCTGTCCACCATTTGAAACGGCGGCCAGTGACTGCGCCATAAAGCGACCACCAAAATCTTTAAATGCCAGCGTTGGACCGTGGAAAAGCTCTAGAGCATAAATGCCGTCTTTCACTTGCTTAATCGGTGCTGGAAACTGAAAAGCCGCATCAACCATCGCATTCACTTGCTCTGCTGGTAATTCATCGCCAATTAAGGCGCTGAGAATTTTTGTACTACGAGAGATAAAATCTTCGGCTAGTAACGCGTCAATATCTTCAAACTGAGGCAACTCTGCTGGGAAAAATAGCCCTTGATTGCGTCCTAATCCTTGGCGTACGGCTTGGCCAAAAGAGACTTGTTCATCATTTTCTTTTATGTTGTAAAGCTTCATAGAGCACTTCCTGTAACGGTCGAGCCATTTTTGTCTAAGCGACAAATATGGACGAATCCTTCTTCATTTTGTACATAATGTTGTTCAAGCCAACGAGCAACTCGCTCGGCAACCTCTTTTTCTTTGCAAATACTGAACAGTGTTGGGCCACTGCCGGAAATGCCAGTGGTGAGCGCTCCGGCTGATGCAGCGTATTTACGCGCATCCGAAAAGCCGGGCAGAAGTTTCTCACGATACGGTTCAGCAATCACGTCTTTGATCAGTTTAGCCGCTAGCTCAGGCTGACCTGAGTGGCAAGCATGAATGAAACCTGCGAGATGACGGCCATGCGCAATGATGTCCTGTCGACGATATTGTGAAGGTAAGATCGCTCGCGCTTCGGCTGTGGAAACTTTAATCCCAGGATACGCCATCACCCAATACCAATCGTCAAAACAAGGCACTTCTTGGCTGATGATACCTAGCTCTTCAAGCATCAATTGCACGCCGCCTAAGTAGCAGGGGGCAACGTTATCATAATGTATACCGCCTGAAATTTTGCCTTCCATTTCGCCCATCAGCGCTAAAAGCTCGGTTTGATTAAGTGGGTTACCGTGAAACTGGTTCAACGCATCTAAAGCTGCAACAATTGAACAAGCACTCGAACCTAAGCCTGAACCAATCGGCATATTTTTTTCTAACGTCATTTGCAACGGCTTTACTGCAATGCTCTTTTTTTCAAGCTCTCTGGCAAAAACAAGCCAGCAATCGTAAACAATATTCTGCTTTGGATCTTCAGGCAGCTTGTCGACAAAGCGACCTGCTGTTTCGAGTACAAAAGGTTCGCTGCCCGCTTTAACTTCAACGCGATCCCCCAATAAACTGCCATCAATTGGCGACACGGCCGCCCCTAAAACATCAAACCCAACGCTCACATTACCAATTGAAGCTGGGGCATACACCACCACACTCATGTCACTTGAACTCATCAATTAAACCCCTAACTTCCAACCTAAGGTGCGCATCACATCAGAGAACACCCCTGCTGCTGTTACTTCTGTACCCGCCCCATAACCACGCAACACCAATGGAATCGGTTGATAATAACGGCTATAAAACGCCAATGCATTCTCACCATCTTTGACTTTAAACATTGGGTCATTTTCATCGACCACTGCAATTTTCACCTTGCATTGGCCCTCTGATATTTCACCAACATAACGTAATACCTTACCTTCGGCTGCTGCCTTAGTGGATAACTCTTGGAAATAAGCATCAGCCTGCGGCAAGCGCGCCATAAACTCTTCAACTGTACCCGAAATATCGAAACCCGGTGGCAAAGCAAGATCGACTTTTACATCATCCAGTTCTAAAGGCATTCCCGCCTCACGAGCTAAAATTAACAGCTTACGAGCCACATCCATTCCCGACAGATCATCACGAGGATCAGGCTCAGTGAAACCTTTGTCTTTAGCTAACTGCGTAGCTTGACTAAGTGTCATACCTTCATCCAGTTTGCCGAAAATAAACGAGAGAGAGCCAGATAAAATACCGCTGAATTTTTCCAACTCATCACCAGCGGCAATGAGATTTTGCAAGTTTTCAATCACAGGTAAACCAGCACCAACCGTCGTTTCGTACATCAGTTTACGGCGCGAGTTGCGCGCCACTTCACGCAGCTGGTGATAGTAGGCCATGCTTGCGGTATTGGCTTTTTTATTAGGCGTCACAACATGAAAACCCGCAGCCAGAAATTCGGCGTACTGGTTGGCAATCACTTCACTGGAAGTACAATCAACTAAGACAGGGTTAATGATATGGTTACGCTGCACTAGAGAGATAAGCCTTGCGAGGCTAAATTCTTCACTCGCGCTATGCATTCGATCACGCCAATGCTCCAGCGGCAAGCCTTCGCTATCCAGTAATAGTGCCTTACTATTCGCAAGGCCACACACTCGAATCACAATTCCTTTATCGGCTAGTTTGGCTTGCTGACGATGAATTTGGTCAACTAATTCGCCTCCGACACCGCCAACACCGACCACAAACACATCCAAGAAATGCTTAGAATTGAAGAGATTTTCATGACAAGCCTTGATCGCTTCTGAAATTTTATCTTCTGGAATCACCGCCGAAATAGCTCGCTCGGAAGAGCCTTGTGCAATGGCAACAATATTGACGTGAACTTCAGCCAGCGATGAGAAAAATTGAGAAGCCACTCCGCGCGAAGTGCGCATGCCGTCACCAACCAGAGTGACAATCGCAACGTCATCCATAAACTCGACAGGCTCAAGTAGGCCATCTTTTAATTCCAGTTCAAACGCTTCCGATAATGCTCTTTTGGCAAGGGCTTTATCTTGCGCCTCAATACAGAAACTGATGCTGTATTCTGAAGAGGATTGTGTAATCAGCACAATAGAAACGCCTGCGGCAGACATCGCGCCAAATACACGGCTGGCCATGCCGACCATGCCTTTCATGCCTGGGCCGGAGACGTTGACCATAGTCAAATTATTGAGTGTAGTAATACCTTTGATAGCCAGCTTATCTTCACCAGTATCTTGACCAATCAGCGTGCCTGCGCCTTGAGGGTTAAAACTGTTTTTGATAAGACACGGAATATGAAATTGTGCAATCGGTGCAATGGTTTTGGGATGTAACACTGACGCGCCAAAATACGAAAGCTCCATCGCTTCTTGGTAGCTGAGTGATTTTAATAAACGAGCATCCGCAACCAAACGTGGGTCACAGTTATAAACGCCATCGACATCGGTCCAAATCTCACAACAATCTGCACGTAAACATGCCGCAAGCACAGCCGCAGAGTAATCCGAGCCATTACGGCCTAGACAGACCAATTCACCCTTTTCATTACCAGCCGTGAAACCCGGCATAATATTAACATGCGCTTGCGGAAGTGGATTTTGTTTGAAATTTTGCGTGGAGATCTCAACATCGACCATTGCCTCAAGGTACTCACCTTTAGCAAAAAGATATTGTACTGGGTCAATCAATGCAGCCGCTTGTCCTTTTGCTTCAAGTACCGCTTTCATCAGTTGGATAGAAACTCGCTCACCTTTACTGATAATGCGCGCATTGACGTTGTCTGGGCACATACCGAGTAAATTAATGCCGTGTACAAATTGACGCAGCTGAGAAAGTGACGTTTTTACTTGATTGTCAAAAGCGGCCGAATCCACATTAGGCAATTGTGCTTTGATGCCAGCGAGTAGATCGAAAAATGAGAATTCAAGCTCCGCTATTTGGCGTTCTGCTTCGCCATTACGCAAAGCACTCTCAATAACTGCCACTAATTTATTGGTGGTTTTTCCCGGTGCAGAGAGCACAACGGCGACTTCTTCTTGCTGTACATTGTTAACGATGATATCTGCCGCCCTTAAAAAACGATCAGCATCGGCTAACGATGAACCTCCAAACTTTAATACTCGCATCCCTTCCTCCAAAACAGTTCAAATTGGTATAAAAAAAGGCCTGTATCTGGTGGGATACAGGCCTTTTTTGTAAAAACTTTTCGCTCAGCGGCCCGCCCCAACATGTGTCATGTCGGTAATAATAATGGTGGTTGTCATTACTACTAGGCTGCGCTGTAACATAGAAAAATTTAAATACTCGTGTGTTTAATTGCCTTTACGTTTACCTTACTTCGTCATCATTAGTCAACGAAAATCTGCTATTTTTTATAGTCATTCCGAATTAATCAAATTAAAAAACACAACACAAATAAGATACTTATTGCACATTAAGTGCAACCATTTTACACATAAGCAAATAACAAAATGCTATATACATAACGCTGTCATCGTGTGAAATTTGTGCTTTAATTGTTGTTACCGCAGTGGACGCAGTAACTCAAAACAAGAATAAGGAGAGGCAGATGAAACTAAAAGTTGCACTATGTTTATTTCTGCTTGTTTCTTTATCTAGCATGGCCAATACCTTACCTGCACTTCCTTCTTCACAGAGCCAATCTCCACATCGCTTATTTCTTTCAAGCGAAAGTGATGGTCAACAATTTGATAGTTGGACTATTGATGGCGGTTATTCTTATAACCTTTTTGACAATTTAGATCTGTACATTGGAGCGAGGATAAATAATTCCGACTACGGATCCGAAAGTGGTTTTTTAAGTGGCCTTAGCTACCAGCTAACCCCAAAATTATCACTAAAAAGCACCTTACGGTCAGCCGCCAGTAATCCGAATGATACGAGCAGTGCCGATGCTATGGCGGCGGAGCTATCTAGCAGACTTCAACTGTCAGAAAACGTTGATTTACATGCCACCCTTGATTATCAAGAGTGGCAACAAGGCGTTCAATTTGGGGTGGGTTTCAGATTCTAGTGCCAGTCTAGCGCTTGAGTTGACGTTAAAACACCATTCCAATCGGCATAAACATAGTCACCCGGCTGAATCATCTGGTTGAGGATAGTCAGCGTCACATTAATTTCGCCTGCACCTCTCTTATCGGTCTTAAGTGGACAACTAGCTAACGCTTTCACGCCTAAATCCATTTGCGATAACGCAGCAACATCGCGTATCGCTCCATAAATGATGACCCCTTCCCAACCGTTTTCAATCGCCATGATCGCCAGTTGGTCACCCAATAAGGCTCTTTGACACGAACCGTTACCATCGACGACTAAAACTTTCCCTTTACCATTTTGGCTTAATATGTCACGAACTTTAGAGTTATCGTGATAGCAACGCACGGTGACAATTTGCCCCCAAAAAGCACTCCTTAAACCAAAAGTTTGCAAAGGCAAATCCAATATATTGATTTGCGATTCAAATTTATCGCAAATATCTGGTGTGATATCTATCATCCTTCTTCCTTGATTATTGTTTATTATTTTCATCTGACACATTAGACGCGCTGTAAAACCACAGCTCAATCAACCATAATGCCAGATACTTTACTCACCTATTCATACAAACGATGCAAAGAAAAACCCGCTGAGAATGAGCATAACTTGGCGGCCAACTGCATTTAAAAGACTGAATATTCATATTGGTGACATCCATAATAGTGCGATATCCCCCGCTGTAAACGTTGATTTTTTACGCAATTCCCATTTTTTGACAAGTATCGAGTTAACAAGTTCTTTGCTGGTAAATTTCTATGTGAGGTAAAGCCCATTACGCCTAATGCTACCATCCCCAGCGAAAATCCCCAAAAAGCATGCTATTTGCATGGGTAATGTGGTGTAAATTTACAACTGCTTAAGACGATTAATATTTGTTACATTAGAACTCTTGATGTAAATCAACAAAGTGATTGGAATTAACATTCTGCCGTTGTTAGCATGCTGTTAACATTATAGAATCCGCCTTAAAGACTAGTAGAACACCGAGGGTATGGAGACCTCAATGCAAGATATGCCTAAGGACGGCGGGCAACTGAAGTAAGTGTTTTTTTCAAAACTTTAGTTTATTATCGGCAGCAGATTACCTGTATGTTGCAATTTTTTGCCTACAATTAATTCTATTAGCACAATTTTTTCACAAGTTTAGGTACCGCCAATGCAAACCCCGCAGATTCTTATCGTTGAAGATGAGCAAGTAACTCGTAACACTCTTAAGAGTATTTTTGAAGCAGAGGGATACGCTGTTTTTGAGGCCAGTAACGGTGAAGAGATGCACCATGTGCTGTCTGATAACCCCATTAACTTGGTCATTATGGACATCAATTTACCAGGTAAAAACGGCCTTCTGTTAGCTCGTGAGCTTCGTGAACAGGCTAATGTTGCACTGATGTTTTTGACTGGTCGTGATAATGAAGTTGATAAAATCCTCGGTTTAGAGATCGGGGCTGATGACTACATCACCAAACCATTTAACCCACGTGAACTGACGATTCGTGCTCGTAATCTTCTAGGTCGTTCAATGAATACCAATACGACTCAAGAAGAGAAACGCAGTGTGGAAAAATATGAGTTCAACGGTTGGGTATTGGATATCAATAGCCGCTCTTTAGTGAATCCGGATGGTGAAGGCTACAAGCTTCCTCGCTCAGAATTCCGCGCTTTACTGCACTTCTGTGAGAACCCAGGAAAAATCCAAACTCGCGCAGATTTGCTTAAAAAGATGACTGGCCGTGAATTGAAACCACACGACAGAACAGTAGATGTGACGATTCGTCGTATCCGTAAACACTTTGAATCAGTATCAGGTACGCCAGAGATCATCGCCACAATTCATGGCGAAGGCTACCGCTTCTGTGGTGATCTAGAAGACTAAACGTCTACCCCCAGATAGTTAGAAGCCCTTTAACCTCAGGTTAAAGGGCTTTTTTCATGGCTGACTACTGCGCGTGGAGCCGTTCTATAAATCTAATAGACTTTGTCGATGAAGACGCTCTTTTCGATAAGCCACTGCGCTGTTGTACCATCGCTCAATTGCAAAGCTACATTAACGGGCTTATCCACATTAAGCTGCATCGGCCATTCAAACACAACTTCCCATTGATCTTCACTTTGAGTCCGTAAATCTAACGATTCACTGCCCACCAGCCAATTTTTATCCCTTTGCTGGACCATCAACGCGTCAATCGTTAAATTGGCAGGTAATATTGCCGACGAATCCAATCTTAATGTCCCATGCACAAGAGGTATTTCGCTCTCATTAGCTGTAGGCATTTGATTGATCCAAAGGTTACTTTTCAACCCAATGGTGATATTTGATATCACGGCACTGCTGTCCTGCAGCCAATTCACTTGCGGTGAACTACAGCCAGATAGTAGCGCCATGACTAATGAAGCCAACCCGATTTTTTTCATACCATTACCTTTGAGTTAACCATTGTTTCAAGACTTGAATATCGTGTTGATACCCATTTTTAATTTCATCTATCCAGTCACCAATATTTTCCCACCAAGCAGGTAGCTCTGGTGACTGTGCCTTTTGTGCAACGTTTTGGATGTGTTTCAAACCAATTGAACCCGCAGCACCCTTGATTTTGTGTGCTTCTGAAACAATGCCTGCTTGATCTTTTGCTACCATATTGGAGTCTAGCACTTCAACGTAACTGGGCATCATCTGCTCGAACATTTGGATACTTTCCAGCACAGGTTTCGGGCCAACAATATCGATATAAGACTCAAGCATTTCAAGATCGAGCAAATGCGTGTTCAACTCACTGTGTTCTTCTGAGGCAGCCTTAACCTTAGCGTCGGCAAGTTGAATCGCCTCACTATGGGTGAATTTTGCAATCACCTCTTGAATCGCCAGTACTGACAATGGTTTACTGATCGCGTCATCCATCCCTTTCTCTAGATATTCAGCTTTATTTTTCAATACGTTGGCGGTCAATGCGACTAATGGCGGAAGGTTATCATAAGTTTCTCGGTAAAACGCAGCGACATCAAACCCGGTCATGTCTGGCAATTGAATGTCGAGGAAAACCAGATCGTACTCTTGCGGCACAAATTTTTGTTTGGCTTCTTCACCTGTCATAGCGACGGTAACCGTGTGTCCTAAACTTTCTAGCAAAGAACGAGCAACTGTAATATTGAGCTCAATATCTTCAACCATAAAAATGGCTAAACTTTTTTGAGGAACGGGTAACGTTGGTTTGAATTGGGCATCTTGTGCCAAAGGCACACGAATTGAAACGGTGAAGGTGCTACCAAAACCTTCTTCACTGCTCACAGAAATATCACCATCCATTAAGTTGATTAACTGGCGAGATACCGCTAAGCCAATCCCCGTGCCAACAGCGTGCAAATTGTCCTTACCTGATTTAACTTGGTAATACATGGCGAAGATTTTATCGAGTTCAGCCTCTGGTATACCAATGCCTGTGTCTTCAACTTCCATGGTAATGTGCGCAAACTTATCCTCAATGTCAGCGCAGACCGTCATGACGACGCCACCTTCTTTGGTAAATTTCATCGCATTACTTATCAGGTTCCACAATACCTGACGCAGGCGCGTAGCATCCACTTCAATCGCAACAGGTAAATCACTGAGCCGTTCGAGATCAAACCTAAGCCCTTTTTGCTCTGCCATCAACGCCGAGATGCTTTCAATTTCAGCAACAAATTCTTCAAAATTCAACGGCGCTGGCAGTAGTTCTAGTTTCCGGCGGTCAAACTTATCCATATCAATGATATCGTTGAAGATATTACCTAACGTAATGGCACTGACATTAATGGTCTGCATGTACTTACGCTGTTCTGGGGTCATGGGGCTATCGAGCAACATGCGGCTCAAACCAACGATACCGTTGAGTGGTGTGCGCAATTCGTGGCTGATGGTCGAAATAAAGGTGGTTTTATCCCGGCTCGCTTTTTCCAAAGACTCTTGATTGCGTTTACGTTCGGTAATGTCTCGCCCAAAGCCCACCAACCCTAAGTGGCGGCCATCTTTGCTATAAAAAGGGACTTTACGCAGTTCAAAATAGTTTTTGCGGCCATCAGGGTATTCAAGCCACTGCTCATAAGTGATGGCTTGATTGTCAGCAAACACTTTTTCGTCAGTTTCAACGATCTGTTGCGCGACTTCTTTGCTATAGACATCCCACGGAGTTAACCCAACCAACTGATGCTCACGCTTGCCCGTTAGCTCTTCCATCGCTCGGTTGCAGCCAGAAAAAACGCCGTTCGCATTACGGTAGTAAATCAGATCAGGAGAGGCATCGATAAAAGAGCGCAATAAGGCGGTTCTTTCTGCCAATTCAAGCTGCGTTTTTTCGCGTTGATAGACCTCGTTTTCTAAATCGGCCATCGCCTCTTCACGCGCTTCCTCTGCCTTAATTCGCTCTTCAATTTCTTGGTTGAGTTTTTCGATATTTTGCTGAAGCTTATAATTGAGCTCTTGATCGCGTGAGCGCATGTCTTTGAGCTTAGAAACCAACTTCGAGAGACGTTGACGTGACTCTTCTAACTGATCGACCACCACAGAAAGGAAATAGACCGCCCAAGGCGTGATCAATAAACCAAAAAAGACGGAACGAACGATGTCGATATCATCAACATAACCATTGAGCACCAGCGTGATACCAACTTGCACCACCACTGCCAAGGCCACTAAAGCGAGCGCAAGAAGAATGGAGAAACGGAGAATGCCCAGTTTGACCAATAGGTCGACATAGTACTGGGCAAGGTTTTTCATGGGTTTCATTAAACACTTCCATGTAATAACAGTGCCACTAGTCTAACGCGTTTAACGTCGATTCGTCAGCCAAGTTAATCACAAGGATTTGCGAAATTGCTTGAATCTTTAGCTGTTTGGAAGCGTATAGACAAACGGTCGACTTAAGAGTGAGCCTTGTGCGCCACCTTGATTAAGTGCTCGACCTATTTCGGTCATCGCAAGCCAACGATTTTCACACCACAGTGGCGCAAGCAGGGTCGGCCGCCGGGCGGCTGACGAGACTCGGTGATAAATGATCTCAGGCGGCGTCATTTGAATCAATTCACTCGCAATGGAAACATACTCTTCTAACGTTGGCGCTTGTAATTTTCCTGCTCGCCACGCTTTGGCCATAGTACTGCCTTCAACAATATGCAACCCATGTAACTTGATACCATCAGTGCCTACCGCTAAGACTTGCTTTAAGGTTTGAAGATTATCGGTACGAGTTTCTTTAGGTAGCCCCACAATGAGATGCGTGCATACTTTGATCCCCAAGGCTCGAGCGCGCTCAGTGATCAACGCATAACATTCAAAATAATGACCACGGTTGATCCGTTTGAGTGTTTGATTATTGGCGGTTTGCAAACCCAGTTCGAGCCAAATTTCAAAACCTTGTCGCACATAATCGGCCAATAAATCGAGCACAGCATCGGGTACACAATCAGGCCGAGTGCCGACGCATAACCCAACAATGTCAGCCGATTGAAGCGCTTGCTGATACATATTTTTCAACACCTGCACTTCCGCATAGGTACTGGTATAAGCTTGAAAATACGCGAGATATTTTTTGGCACGTTTGATTTCACCAGCGCGTTCTGTCAATTGCTGCTCAATACTTTGGGCTTGTGTTTCTTCATCAGCAAAAGAAGCGACATTACAGAAGGTGCAACCACCTCGCCCAATCGTGCCATCTCGATTCGGACAGCTAAAACCACCATGCAGGGTCAGCTTGTGAACTTTTTCGCCATAACGGCGCTGCAGATCTTGGCCGATCGTGTTAACCAGTTGATGTAATTGCATTGAAGAAATACCGCTTATAGATAGTAATGAATCTCAGTTAGATTTATGTAACTAAATTACATCCCTGCAAAATAAATTCACAAAGAGTAGCCGTATCAAACACTATCCAACCTAACAAAAATCAATAAACATTCATAAAAACAGCGTTATTTGCTTAATGTTGCACCAATGTTAAACAGTGCATGCATTTTTAACGAAAAAAATGGGCGACTAAAATGAGTTTTCGTTGGAATTCCTATAAACAAAATTGTAGGATACTTACACATCCGCCCTATTTTTTGTGATATTCCTTACATAAATAGTTGTGGAAAAATCGGTGATATTCGCACCCCTCCTATACAAACCACTAGCAAGTGGCATAAATAAATTGAATATCACTAAGGAATGTTTTTCTCGCCATATTTTTCCGGCGAGAGACGGAAAGGATTCGAACCCGCCAACACAGGCAGGTTTAGATTGATAACAATTAAAGGACAAGTCGCATCGCTAAGTATGCCTTAGCACACGTGCGTCTAAATTGAACTGGAAGGATGTATCTATGGTAGATAGAGAGCAGGATTCACGAGGTCTATATACTCCTGAATTGGAGCATGACGCTTGTGGTATCGGTTTTGTTGCCCACCTGAAAAACCGTAAGTCTCACCAAGTTGTGACTCAAGCTTTAGACATGCTTGCTCGTATGGAACACCGTGGTGGCCAAGGCTGTGACCCATGTTCTGGTGATGGCGCAGGTATCTTATTACAAAAACCCCATGAGTTTTTACTTGAAGAGACCGTTAAACTTGGCTTAAAACTGCCTTCGTTTGAAAAGTACGGCGTCGGCGTGGTGCTGTTTCCAAGAGATGAGCACAAACGCGCCCAGTGTCGTGATATTTTAGAACGCAACGCCAAGAGACTCGATTTAGAAGTACTGGGTTATCGCGTTTTGCCAACCGATAACTCCATGATTGGCGCAGACCCACTTAGCACTGAGCCTCAATTTGAGCACGTTTTCATCTCCGGTGGCCCAAGTACCACCCCCGCAGAATTAGAGCGTAAATTGTACGTTCTGCGTAATTACACCGTTCGCGTATGCTTAGAAAGTGTATCTAACATTGGTGATGATTTTTACATCAACTCCATGTCTTACAAAACCTTGGTGTATAAAGGTCAGCTCACCACTGAGCAAGTACCACAGTACTTCCTTGATCTACAAAATCCGACCATGGTGACCGCGCTGGCACTGGTGCATTCTCGTTTTTCGACCAATACATTCCCTAAATGGCGCTTAGCTCAGCCTTTCCGTTACATTGCTCACAACGGCGAAATCAACACAGTACGCGGCAATTTAAACTGGATGAAAGCGCGCGAAGCGATCCTCGAATCAGATTTGTTTACACAAGCTGAAATCGACATGCTGCTGCCAATTTGCCAAGAAGGCAGTTCAGATTCCGCCAACTTCGATATGGCATTAGAGTTATTGGTTCTGTCTGGCCGCAGCCTGCCACACGCCCTGATGATGATGATCCCTGAAGCGTGGCAAGAAAATAAAAATATGGATCCAACCCGCCGCGCATTTTACCAATACCATGCTAACGTTATGGAACCGTGGGATGGCCCAGCATCAGTATGTTTTACTGATGGTGTACAAGTTGGCGCAACACTGGACCGTAACGGCCTGCGCCCATCACGCTATACCGTGACTAAAGATGATTTTCTGATCATGGCTTCCGAATCTGGCGTGGTTGAAATTGCACCAGAGAACGTGGAATACCGTGGCCGTTTACAGCCCGGACGTATCTTTGTCGCTGATTTAGAGCAAGGACGCATCATTTCTGATGAGGAAGTGAAAGACAGCATTGCGAATGCGCAGCCCTACGCCAAATGGGTTGAAGAGAACCTCCTCAGCTTGAAAAAACTGCCTGAAGCGAGCAACCAGTACAGCCAACCTGCTCCTGAGCGTCTAATGTCACGCCAACAGTCGTTTGGCGTCAGCTCAGAAGAGGTGAATGAAATCATTCTTCCTTTGGCAAAAACCGGTTATGAACCGCTTTCGGCTATGGGTGCAGACTGGCCTCTAGCAGTGCTTTCGCATCAATCACAGCATCTCTCCAACTACTTTAAGCAACTGTTTGCTCAGGTCACCAACCCACCGATCGACCCGATCCGTGAAAGAATGGTGATGTCGCTCAATACTTACCTCGGTAAAGATCAGAACTTACTGACAGAGACCCCCCTGCACTGCTTAAAAGTCGAATTGGAATCTCCGGTTCTTTCCAACTCTGAGCTTGAGAAACTGCGCGCTATTGATAACGAACATCTGCAAGCGAAAACCTTAGATATCGTATTTCAAGCCAGTGAAGATCAAGGCAAATTGGAGCGCGCGCTGAAACGCATTTGCCAATATGCAGAAGATGCGGTTATCGATGGTTACTCGATTATTTTATTGACTGACCGCGCGGTAAACTCAAACCATGCGGCGATCCCTGCAATGCTCGCTGTCGGTGCAGTTCATCACCACCTGATCCGCAAAGGCTTACGAGCTAAATGTGACATAGTGGTAGAAACCGGCGACGCGCGTGAAACGCACCACTTTGCGACATTGATTGGCTATGGCGCAAATGCGGTTAACCCGTATTTAGTCATTGAAACCATTATCGATTTACAACGAGTCAAAAAACTCGACCCGACCATTGCAGCGAAAGATCTGTTTGACAATTACCGCAAAGGCATCAACGGCGGGCTGCTGAAGATCTTCTCCAAAATGGGCATCTCCACATTGCAGTCTTACCACGGTGCGCAAATTTTTGAAGCGTTGGGCATCAGCAAATCAGTGGTAGATAAGTACTTTACTGGCACTGTATCGCGCATCCAAGGTTTGACCATTGATGACATCGCAAAAGAGGTGTTAGTTCGCCATCGCGTGGGCTACCCGACTCGCGAAGTTCCAGTGCAAGTGTTGGATGTGGGCGGCGTTTATCAGTGGAAACAGCGTGGCGAAAAACACCTGTTTAACCCAGAGACGATTTCGTTGCTGCAACAATCAACACGCAACAAAGATTATGTGCAGTTCAAGCAATACGCGAAAGCGGTAGATGACCAAGGCGACAACGCTGCCACGCTGCGTAGCCAGCTTGATTTTGTTAAAAATCCAGCCGGTTCGATTCCCATTGAGGAAGTGGAACCGATTGAACGTATTTTAAAACGCTTCGCAACCGGTGCCATGTCGTTTGGTTCCATCTCCTACGAAGCACACTCAACGTTAGCCGTGGCGATGAACCGTATTGGCGCGAAATCCAACTCGGGTGAAGGCGGTGAAGATCCAGCACGCTTTGAACGCAAAGAAAATGGCGATTGGGAACGCTCTGCAATTAAGCAGGTCGCTTCTGGTCGTTTTGGCGTGACCTCCTACTACCTCACCAATGCCGATGAACTACAGATCAAAATGGCTCAAGGCGCGAAACCAGGTGAAGGTGGGCAACTGCCGGGTGATAAAGTCGATGATTGGATCGGCGCGACACGCCACTCGACTCCGGGAGTCGGTCTTATTTCACCACCACCACATCACGATATCTATTCGATCGAAGATTTGGCGCAGCTGATCTTTGATTTGAAAAACGCGAACCGTACCGGCCGCGTCAACGTGAAATTAGTTTCCGAAGCCGGGGTTGGTACTATCGCCTCCGGTGTGGCTAAAGCCAAAGCGGATGTGGTATTAATTGCTGGCTATGATGGCGGCACGGGTGCATCACCGATGTCTTCGATTCGTCACACAGGCTTACCTTGGGAGCTCGGCCTTGCTGAAACGCACCAAACCTTGCTTAAAAATGGCCTGCGTAATCGCATTGTGGTGCAAAGTGACGGTCAGATGAAAACACCACGTGACCTTGCAATGGCGACATTGTTAGGCGCGGAAGAGTGGGGAATTGCCACCGCTGCGCTAGTGGTTGAAGGGTGTATCATGATGCGTAAGTGTCATAAAAACACCTGCCCAGTAGGGATTGCGACACAAAACAAAACCTTGCGTGAGCGCTTTGATGGCCGCGTAGACGATGTCGTCACCTTCTTCCAATACATGGCGCAAGGCTTACGTGAAATCATGGCTGAACTGGGTTTCCGTACTATCGATGAAATGGTTGGCCAATCGCATAAACTGAAAGTGCGTGACAACATCAACCACTGGAAATACAAAAACCTCGATTTGTCACCAGTGTTGTACATTCAAGAGCCTCGTGCAGAAGATGGTGTTTATTGCCAAACCAAGCAAAATCATCATCTAGAAAACGTGCTAGATCGTCAGCTAATTCAAGTAGCCAACCCCGCGCTTGAGAAAGGCGAAGCGGTTAACGCAGTCTTCCCTATCGTCAACACTGACCGTAGTACGGGTACTATGCTGTCGAACGAAATATCGAAGGTATATAAAGACCAAGGTCTACCTCAGCCAATGAAAGTTAAATTCAACGGCTCCGCAGGACAATCATTCGGGGCATTCCTTGCTAAAGGGGTGACGTTTGAAGTGGAAGGTGATGCCAACGATTATTGGGGTAAAGGCTTATCTGGCGGTACCTTAGTGCTCTACCCTGACACGCGCTCAACCATCATTGCGCAAGATAACATTGTGGTGGGTAACGTCTGTTTCTATGGCGCAACTTCTGGTGAATCCTATATTCGTGGCCTTGCTGGAGAACGTTTCTGCGTGCGTAACTCAGGAGCTAAAGTGGTCGTAGAAGGTATCGGCGATCACGGCTGTGAATACATGACAGGTGGAGTCGCAGTGATCCTCGGTTCGACAGGACGTAACTTTGCGGCTGGTATGAGCGGCGGTGTAGCCTACGTGTGGAATCGACATGGAGACTTCGAAACTAAGCTTAACGCTGAATTGGTTGATCTCGACCCACTGCAACAAGAAGATACCGATCTGCTACGTGAGATGCTCAACAAGCATGTTCAGTTCACAGGAAGTGAAGTGGCTCAGTTATTCCTTGATAATTTTGAAGCAAACCTCACCCAAATGGTGAAAGTGATGCCGCGTGACTACAAAGCGGTTCTTCAAAAACGCAAGGCTGCAGCTGCGCAAGTACAAACGGAAGAAGTGGAGGCCGTATAAATGGGTAAGCCTACTGGATTTTTAGAACATGGCCGCGAGCTGCCAAAAAAGCTCGATCCAACGGTTCGCATTCAAAACAACCAAGAGTTTGTCCTCAACGAAGAGTTTGGTAGCAAAATTAATACTCAAGCGTCTCGTTGCATGGACTGCGGAGTACCGTTTTGCCATAACGGTTGCCCTATCGGTAACATTATTCCTGAATTTAACGATGCCGTTTATCGTGATAGTTGGGAAGAAGCTTGGAAGATCTTAAGCTCAACCAATAACTTCCCCGAGTTTACTGGTCGCGTGTGCCCTGCTCCTTGCGAAAGTTCGTGCGTACTCGGGATCAACCAAGATCCCATTACCATCTGTAATATAGAAAAAACCATCGTGGAAACGGCTTATCGCGAAGGCTATGCCAAAGCGAAAAAGCCGCGTTCTCGTACTGGAAAAACCATCGCCATCATTGGCTCTGGCCCGGCGGGTTTGGCCGCAGCTGAGCAGTTGAACAGCGCGGGTCACTCAGTTACTGTGTTTGAACGTGATGAAAAAGTCGGCGGTCTGCTGCGTTTTGGCATTCCGGATTTCAAACTGGGTATGGACGTTATTGATCGCAAAATCAATTTGATGGCAGAAGCGGGCGTCAAGTTTGAAGTAAACGCACATATCGGTGTTGATATCAACGCACAGCAACTGCGCCAAGAGTTTGATGTCATCTTGCTTACTGGTGGCTCTACCGTGCCTCGTAACCTGCCGATTCCGGGGCGAGAGTTAAAAGGGGTTCATTTTGCGATGGAGTTTCTGGCACAAAATAACCGCCGCGCGAATAACATGGATCTTAAAACTGACGAGATCCACGCTAAGGGCAAACATGTGGTGGTAATTGGTGGTGGGGATACTGGTTCTGACTGTGTCGGAACCTCAAACCGACACGGCGCCGCAAGCATCACGCAAGTTGAAATCATGCCGATCCCGGCCAATAAACGCCCAGCCAACATGCCTTGGCCGCAATATCCAATGATTTTGCGCACCTCAACCTCCCACGAAGAGGGCTGCGAACGTCATTGGAATATTCTAACCAAAGAGTTCCTCGGCAACGAGCAAGGTCAAGTCACGGGGCTACGTGTTGCTGATATCGTTTGGCAAGATGCAAAACCGGGTGAGCGCCCGAACTTTGATGAAGTCGCGGGCAGTGAACGTATTATTGCGTGTGATATGGCTTTCCTTGCTATGGGCTTTTTACATCCAGAACCACATGGTGTACTTGCTCAGCTTGATATCAAGTTAGATGAGCGTGGCAATGTGGCAACACAAGGTTTTGCGACCAACCAAAAAGGTGTTTTCGCTGCAGGTGATATGCGCACAGGACAATCGTTAGTCGTACGTTGTATCAATGAAGGGCGCGAGTGCGCACGCGAGATCGACGCTTACTTGATGGGCAACACCAACTTAGAAGCGAAAGCCGACTCATTGATGCTTTCAGCCTAGTGCCTCGCGCTCTTTTCGCTGGTTCAAGGTGATCCAGAGCGCTAAGCAGCGATGATTCCTTCCAACGTTCTACTTTTTGGCCAGCATTTAATGCTGGCCTTTTTTATGGCTAATTCTTATTCCATGAGATTACCCACGTTAACAAACTGTAACAACAAAAATTCTATCTCATTGAATATATTATATTAATCTAGATGATTAGGTGGTAAATCCCATTGCAACATGATTTTTCACCAACAACTTGACCTTTTGCACCATAAGCTATAGGTTGTGAAGTCAGTGAAAATTAAAATAATCATTTTTGTTAAAATTTAAATTGAGAATGAACGCATAATTACCCACTTAAAACAACAAAAATAGAATAGTTAGTCATTTACTGTCTGGATGACAGAGAAGCAAAGGGAGAATTGCAATGGCTCTATATGATCCAAGTTTAGAGAAAGACAACTGTGGATTTGGTTTGATCGCCCACATGGAAGGCCAAACCAGCCATAAATTAGTCAGAACCGCGATTTCAGCATTAGATCGCATGACCCACCGTGGCGGCATCGCAGCCGATGGTAAAACCGGTGATGGCTGTGGTCTATTACTACAAAAACCAGATAGTTACCTACGACTCATCGCTGAAGAAAAAGGCTGGAAGCTCGCCAAACAGTATGCGATTGGTATGATTTTCTTCAGCCAAGATCCGGTCAAAGCGCAATCAGCGCGCGATATTATCAACAAAGAACTGGCGCAAGAAACACTCACAGTGACAGGCTGGCGAACCGTACCAACAAACCAAGCTGTACTTGGCCCTATTGCTGCCGAATCCGTGCCTGATATTCAACAAGTCTTTATTAGTGCTCCAGCGGGTTGGCGTGAACGAGACATTGAACGACGCCTTTACATTGCTCGCCGTCGCATTGAAAAACAGATCACCGAAGATCGTGATTTCTATATTTGCTCACTATCGACTCAAGTCATTGTTTACAAAGGCTTGTGCATGCCTGCAGACCTACCGCGCTTTTATCTTGACCTAGCTGATCTACGGATGGAATCAGCCATTTGCTTGTTCCACCAGCGCTTTTCAACCAATACTCAGCCACGTTGGCCACTGGCACAGCCGTTCCGCTACTTAGCGCACAATGGTGAAATCAATACTATCGAAGGGAACCGTCAATGGGCGCGAGCACGGGCTTACAAATTTGCCTCTCCCCTACTACCGGATCTGCAAACCGCCGCGCCATTTGTCAATGAAACAGGTTCCGATTCATCAAGCTTAGACAACATGCTCGATCTGTTTTTAGCGGGGGGAATGGATATTTTCCGTGCCATGCGTATGTTAGTGCCGCCGGCGTGGCAAAATCACCCTGATATGGACCCAGACCTTCGTGCCTTTTACGACTTTAACTCAAAACACATGGAGCCGTGGGATGGCCCGGCTGGCATTGTGTTATCGGATGGCCGTTATGCTGCCTGTAACCTTGATCGCAATGGCCTTCGCCCTGCGCGTTATGTGATCACCAAAGATAAACTCATCACCCTCGCCTCTGAAGTCGGAATTTGGGATTACGCGCCCGATGAAGTGGCTGAAAAAGGCCGCGTTGGGCCCGGTGAACTGCTGGTGATCGACACCCGCCATGGGAAATTGTGGCAATCTAGTGAAATTGATAACGATCTCAAAAGCCGCCACCCTTATGGCGAGTGGATGAAAAATAACGTCCACCGATTAACGCCATTTTCTGAACTCAGTGACGACTTGGTGGGCGAGCGCAGCTTTGACAATGACGAGCTGAAAACCTATCAAAAACAGTTTGCAATGAGCAACGAAGAGATTGATCAAGTACTGCGCGTACTGGGAGATGTAGGCCAAGAAGCGGTGGGATCAATGGGTGATGATACGCCGATGGCGGTGCTCTCTTCGAAAGAGCGCTTGGTTACCGATTATTTCCGCCAAAAATTTGCCCAAGTTACGAACCCGCCTATCGATCCACTACGTGAAAAGCACGTGATGTCACTGGCCACCAGCATCGGCCAAGAGATGAACGTGTTCTGTGAAACCGATGGTCACGCTTATCGTGTTACCTTTGATTCACCTATCTTGCTCTATTCCGACATGCAACAGCTATTGGAGCTCAGCGACAAACACTATCGCAATACCATTTTAGACATCAATTACGATCCACAGCATAAGGATCTCAAGCAAGCTTTGCTCGAACTTTGCCAACAAGCAGAGGAGGCCGTACGCCAAGGATCGGTATTGATCGTACTATCTGACCGCGCTTTGCATAAGGATAAACTGCCGATCCCAGCGGCAATGGCCGTGGGCGCAGTACACACTCGCTTAGTCGAAGCCAATTTACGCTGCGATGCAAACATCATTATCGAAACCGCCACCGCACGTGACCCTCATCAATTTGCAGTCTTAATCGGCTTTGGCGCAACAGCCGTCTACCCTTACTTGGCCTACGAAACGCTCGGCAAAATGATTGATGATGGCACGTTGGAAAAAAGCTATCGCGAGGTGATGCAAAACTACCGGTACGGTATCGACAAAGGTTTATTGAAAATCATGTCGAAAATGGGCATTTCAACCGTTGCCTCTTATCGCTGCTCGCAGCTGTTTGAAGCGGTTGGCCTACATAGCGACGTAGTTCAGTTGTGTTTTAAAGGCGTCACCACGCGTATTCAAGGTGCTAACTTCGAAGACTTCCAACAAGATCTATTTAATTTAGCGCGCAAAGCGTGGACCAAACGTAAAACACTCGAACAAGGTGGCTTATTAAAATACGTGCATGGTGGTGAATACCATGCCTATAACCCAGATGTGGTTGGTACCTTACAAGCCGCAGTTAAATCAGGTGAAAGCGCCGATTACCAAAGCTTTGCCCAGCAGGTCAACGCACGCCCCGTTGCGATGCTACGCGATTTACTGCGCTTAAAAAAATCAGCGATACCGCTAGCACTGGAAAAAATCGAACCCAGTACGGAGCTATTTAAACGTTTTGATTCTGCGGCGATGTCGATTGGCGCCTTAAGCCCAGAAGCTCATGAAGCGTTAGCGACCGCAATGAACCGCTTAGGTGGCTACTCCAACTCTGGTGAAGGTGGAGAAGATCCACGCCGTTTTGGCACTGAACGTAACTCCCGTATTAAGCAGGTCGCATCAGGGCGTTTTGGCGTGACTCCGCATTACCTCACCAATGCTGACGTACTGCAAATTAAAGTGGCGCAAGGAGCGAAGCCAGGTGAAGGTGGCCAACTTCCCGGCCATAAAGTGACCGCAGAAATTGCCAAGTTGCGCTATTCAGTACAAGGCGTAACCTTAATTTCGCCACCGCCGCACCACGATATTTATTCGATTGAAGATTTAGCCCAGCTGATTTTCGATCTCAAACAAGTTAACCCAAAAGCTTTGGTTTCGGTCAAATTGGTTTCAGAGCCGGGCGTTGGTACCATTGCCACTGGCGTTGCCAAAGCCTACGCCGATCTTATCACTATTTCTGGTTATGACGGCGGTACAGCGGCTAGCCCACTCACCTCGGTAAAATACGCTGGTAGCCCTTGGGAACTCGGCCTTGCTGAAACCCAACAAGCGTTAGTCGCAAACGGCCTGCGCCACAAAATTCGACTTCAAGTTGACGGTGGTCTAAAAACAGGACTGGACGTGATTAAAGGAGCGATTTTAGGTGCCGAAAGCTTCGGTTTTGGCACAGCTCCTATGGTCGCGATGGGCTGTAAATTCTTACGGATTTGCCACCTTAATAACTGTGCGACGGGCGTAGCAACGCAAGATGAAACGCTGCGTAAAGAGTATTTCAAAGGCTTACCTGAGATGGTGATGAACTATTTCATCGGTCTTGCCGACGAAGTCCGTGGTTACTTGGCGCAGTTGGGCGTTGAAAAGCTCACCGATCTGATTGGCCGCACCGATTTACTAGAAGTACTTGAAGGGATGACCGCCAAGCAAAGCAAATTGGACTTATCCGGTTTATTGGAAGCGCCAGTATCCGCTCAGGGTCATCCGCTTTACTGGACTCAACCCAATACACCGTTTGATAAAGGACAACTTAACCAACAATTTGTCGATGACGCTTTAGCGGCAGTTGAAGCACAACAATCGATCAGCTTGTATTACAACGTACAAAATACTGACCGCTCGCTCGGTGCTCGCCTATCTGGTGAAATCGCCAAACGTTATGGTAACCAAGGCGTAGCCGCCTCGCCGATTAAAATTTATCTCGATGGCACAGCAGGTCAGTCATTTGGTGTATGGAACGCGGGTGGTGTTGAGCTTTACCTTACTGGCGATGCCAATGACTATGTTGGTAAAGGGATGGCAGGCGGAAAGCTGGTCATCAAACCCCACCTTGGTACCGCTTTTAACTGCAACGACGCTACGATCATCGGCAACACCTGTTTATATGGCGCAACGGGCGGCAAGCTGTTTGCGGCAGGCAAAGCGGGAGAGCGTTTTGGTGTGCGTAACTCTGGCACTATCACAGTTATCGAAGGCGCTGGTGATAACGCTTGCGAATACATGACAGGCGGAATCGTCGCCATTTTGGGCGCAACAGGCGTTAACTTTGGCGCGGGTATGACGGGCGGCTTTGCTTACGTCATGGATGAAAACGGTGATTTCCAAGGTCGAGTCAACAGTGAATCAGTAGAGGCTATTTCATTGCAAGATCTCTACATTCACCAAGAACATTTACGTGGTTTAATTGCCGAGCATTTGGAAGAGACGGGGTCGGTGCATGCTGAACAGATCTTAGCGAACTTTGATGAATGGATTCCAAAGTTCTATCTCATCAAACCCCAAGCGGCGGATCTGCAAACCCTACTCGGCCATCAAAGCCGCAGTGCCGCCGAACTTCGCGTTCAAGCGCAATAATTGGAAGGAGCCAGATTAATGAGCCAGAACGTATACCAATTTATTGATGTGAATCGAGTTGATCCGGCAAAAAAGCCGCTCACTATTCGCAAAATCGAGTTCGTCGAAATTTACGAACCCTTTACTAAACAGCAAGCGACTGCTCAAGCGGATCGCTGCTTAGATTGCGGCAACCCTTACTGCGAATGGAAATGCCCAGTGCACAACTACATTCCGCAATGGCTAAAACTGGCCAATGAAGGGCGCATTATTGAAGCCGCTGAACTATCGCACCAAACCAACAGCTTGCCCGAAGTCTGTGGGCGAGTCTGCCCACAAGATCGCCTCTGTGAAGGCTCTTGTACCCTAAACAATGACTTTGGTGCGGTCACCATAGGTAACATCGAAAAATACATTAACGACAAAGCGTTTGAGATGGGCTGGAAACCAGACATGTCACACGTGGAGTGGACGGATAAGAAAGTGGCGATCATTGGTGCAGGCCCAGCTGGCCTAGCCGCAGCCGATATTTTAGTGCGCAACGGAGTAAAGCCCGTGGTGTTTGATCGCTATCCTGAAATTGGTGGTTTGCTAACCTTTGGTATTCCCTCTTTCAAACTTGAAAAAGGCGTAATGGAAAACCGCCGCCGCATTTTCAGTGAGATGGGAGTCGAATTTCAGCTCAACATCGAAGTAGGTAAAGACATCACACTGCAAACGCTGCTTAATGAATATGATGCCGTTTTTCTCGGTGTCGGGACTTACCAAAACATGCGCGCAGGGCTAGAAAATGAAGAAGCAAACGGTGTTTACGATGCTCTACCCTTCTTAGTGTCAAATACTTATAAAGTGATGGGTTTGGAATCACCCCAACCATTTATTGATATGGCGGGCAAAAAAGTCGTGGTACTTGGAGGCGGAGACACTGCGATGGATTGCGTGCGTACTTCCATTCGCCAACATGCCGCCAAAGTGATTTGTGCCTACCGACGCGATGAAGAGAACATGCCGGGTTCGCGCCGAGAAGTGAAAAATGCCAAAGAAGAAGGCGTAGAATTTATGTTCAACCTGCAACCGCTCGCCATTGAGGTCAATGAACAAGGCCAAGTGAGTGGCGTTAAAGTGGTGCAAACCGCTTTAGGGGAGCCTGACGCCGCTGGGCGTCGCAAGCCCGAGCCCGTTGCGGGTAGCGAACATGTGTTGGCAGCCGATGCCGTTATTATGGCGTTTGGTTTTCAGCCACATGCCATGCCATGGCTTGAGCCATTCGGTGTTGAACTTGATCAATGGGGACGCATTAAGGCCGCGTCGCAGCAATCGTTCCAGTACCAAACCAGTAATGAAAAAATTTTTGCTGGTGGGGATGCCGTACGCGGCTCCGATCTGGTCGTCACGGCCATTGACGAAGGGCGCAAAGCCGCAGAAGGAATACTTGACTACTTAGGCCTTTAAGCCTTAACTGCTTAATATCCTTGAAGGATTCATGGTAACGTGAATCCTTTTTTCTTAGGCCATTTTCCTTCAGCCATCGACACTGCAGCTCGTTTGTATTTTGGCGATTGGTAATGAGGATTCATTTGATAAGGACTATCATGCGCGTAGTACTAAGTTTACTGATGTTTGCCACACTAACCGCTTGCAGCCAAGGAGTGACAACTATGACCGATCGCACTGCGACCCCTTGCGGAAATAAACCGAATTGCGTTTCGACTCAAGATGAGCGTAACGCGTTCTCGCTCTCTCCCTTTATCCTCAAAACAGGCGTCTCTTTAGATAAAATTGAAGCGGTTGCGCTTTCTATTCCTCGCTCTAAAACGGCGGTGAAAGAGGACAATTATCTCCGCATTGAATGCACCAGTCGTATTTGGCGATTTGTGGATGATCTTGAACTTAAGATAGAGAACGGGCGTTTAATCGTACGATCTGAATCGCGCATTGGTTATTCAGATATGGGCGTCAATCGTAAGCGAGCAGAAACACTGCGAGAAAACCTCACCAAAGCAGGCTTGATTGAATAGTTGCTCAATATCGCACTGGCGGAAAGTTTCGTGCTAAACTTCGGCCAATTTTGCTATACCCAAACAACTTGGAGTTGCAGGTAGGCGACAAGTGAGTGAGTCCCCATGAGCATAGGCAAACTATGTGATTGGGGTGAGCGAACGTAGCCAACACCGCTGCGGCCTCAAGTAGGAAGGGCATATTCACCAGATATTTACTATTAAACGAATATTTACTACTAACCGAATAAGAGAAACCTCATGAAAATCGGCATTATTGGCGCGATGGAGCAAGAAGTCGCGATATTAAAAAACGCAATCGACAATGTTCAAGAAGTCAGCAAAGCGGGCTGCACCTATTTTTCAGGTCAAATCCATGGGGTGGATGTGGTGCTGCTACAATCTGGCATTGGTAAAGTCGCCGCAGCCATTGGCACCACTATTTTACTTAATGAATACCAACCAGATGTAGTGATTAACACCGGTTCTGCAGGTGGTTTTGATTCAAGCTTAACCATGGGTGATGTAGTCATTTCAAGCGAAGTTCGTCACCATGATGCCGATGTAACAGCATTTGGCTATGAAATGGGGCAAATGGCAGGTCAACCAGCCGCTTTCAAAGCGGATGATGCATTGATCCGCGTTGCAGAACAAGCACTCACACACATCAAAGATAAGCACGCGGTACGCGGCCTGATTTGTACCGGGGATGCTTTCGTTTGTACCGCTGAGCGTCAAAGCTTTATTCGCCAACACTTCCCAACCGTGATTGCCGTTGAGATGGAAGCTTCAGCAATTGCACAAACTTGCCACCAATTCAAAGTGCCTTTTGTGGTCGTTCGCGCCATTTCAGATGTAGCCGATAAAGCGTCGCCGATGTCCTTTGATGAATTTTTACCGCTTGCCGCACAAAGCTCATCAGAAATGGTGATTAAGATGGTCGAACTGCTTAAGTAAGCAGTGACAGACTCAACATGGACGAGTTAATCACCTACTTGTATGCCAACGGTACGCTCCTCGTTATGTGGGGAGCGGTTGCCTTTCATCTTATTTTACCCATCCCGCGTAACGCTCATCCCGTCACTTTGTGGCGAAAATTTGCGGAAATATTAGCGGATAAAGTCAATACCAGTAGCAGTTATTCACAAAGCCTACTTTCCGGCACACTGGCTTGGCTATTGATGTGCCTACCCGCATGGGTCACCTTAGTCGCGTTAAAACCTTTGGTATGGCAACCTCAACTATTTGATTTAGCGCTACTATTACTCGCATTTGATTGGCGTAGCCAAGAATTATTAGCCAATCAGCTTATCGGCGCACTCAGCAAAGAAGACAAAAAATACGCTCGCAGCGTGCTTGCCCCTTTTGTGAATCGTGAAACCGATAGCTTGTCTGCGCTGGGGTTAGGTAAGGCGGGGGCTGAAACCGTCATTGTTGGCTATGGGCGCAACGTGATTGCAGTGCTATTTTGGTACGCCTGTTTTGGCGGTATTGGCGCGTTGATGTACCGTCTCATCGCTGAACTCGCCAGAGCTTGGGCGCCTTCGCGAGCGGCGTTTCATCCTTTTGGTATTCCATCGGTACGCTTGCTGGCTGTGCTTGACTTTGTGCCACTGCGCCTATTTAGCTTATTGATTATCATTGGTCGCAACGCATCAAACACCTTCTCAGCCATGTTACAACAAAGCCGCTTATGGCCACTCCCGGGGCCTGCATGGTTGTTAACCGCCGTCGGCAATAAACTATCACTGGCCTTAGGTGGCCCAGCTATCTACGGTGATAAAAAAGCCCTGCGCGTAAAAATAGGCGGACGTATCGCCCCATCAGCCTTCCACCTTGCGCAAATCCAAAAACTGTTAGCTTGGCGTATTTTCGCGTGGATAGCATTAGAGAGCGTGATACTGCTGCTCGTCCATCAAGGATTTTAGATGCGTTTACTGTTTCTCAATGTTGTCATCACGCTGTGCGTGGCTTTTCCAGTTCAAGCGCAAGTTAAACGCATCATTAGCTTAGCGCCTCACGCCACGGAATTGGCCTTTTCGGCTGGCCTTGGTGATAAATTGGTGGCCGTCAGCGAGTACAGTGACTACCCAGCACAAGCACTCAAACTCGAAAAAGTGGCCAATTACCAAGGGTTGAATATAGAGCGCATTCTTACCCTAAAACCGGATTTAGTGATTGCTTGGCCTGCGGGCAATCCGGCGAAGGAGCTCGATAAATTAAAGCAGTTAGGGCTGAGGATTTATACGACAAAAACTCAAAAACTCGATGACATTGCCAATAATATTGAAGCACTTAGCCAATTTGCCGATGATCCGAGTATCGGCCAGCAAGCGGCGCGTGATTTTCGTCAATCACTCATCACTCTGAAACAGAGTTATGGCAGCCAAAGTAAAGTTCGTTATTTCTATCAACTCAGTGAAAAACCGATCATCACACTGGCCAAAGGCAGTTGGCCCAGTGAGGTCTTTGAATTTTGTGGCGGCGAAAATATTTTTGCCAACAGCGCATCCCCCTACCCTCAAGTTGGGATTGAGCAAGTGCTGCTGGCTAAACCTGATGTAATTTTCACCTCTGAACATGCGATAAAAAATGGCACGATGTGGCAAAAGTGGCAACAGCAACTACCCGCTGTAAAAAACGGGTTTGTGTGGGCACTGACCTCAGATTGGTTAAATAGACCAACGCCCAGAACACTGCAAGCGATAGAAGAAGTGTGTGAGTACTTTTCCGTCGTTCGCCAAAAACGCTAACGCTTGCGTAATAAAATCTCGTACAATTCCTGCCCGAATTTTGTTCCATTAACGACTAAAGAGAACCCAGTAACATGGACTCCATGCTGCTCTATCTTATTGACTTATTTGGTACGGCTATCTTTGCCATTTCTGGCGTATTATTAGCTGGTCGATTAAAAATGGACCCGTTTGGCGTGGTCGTGCTTGCGAGCGTTACTGCAATTGGCGGTGGAACAATTCGTGATATGGCATTGGGTGCGACGCCAGTTTTCTGGATAAAAGACACCACTTACCTTTGGGTCATTTTCATCACTTGTTTACTCACCATGCTGCTGGTTCGCAGGCCTAAACGCGTTGCTTGGTGGATCTTACCCGTTTGTGATGCAATCGGTTTAGCGGTGTTTGTTGGCATTGGTGTTGAAAAGGCGATGAACTATCAAGACTCGGCCATGGTTGCGGTAATCATGGGCGTTATTACTGGCTGTGGCGGCGGTATTATTCGTGATGTACTGGCCCGTGAGATTCCAATGGTGCTACGCAGCGAAGTCTATGCTACAGCTTGTATCATCGGCGGTCTGTTTCATACCACAGCACTGGCGATGGACTACGATAGCTCAAGCGCCTTTCTGGCCGGAGTCGCCTCAACCTTGATCATTCGACTTGGCGCGATCCGCTGGCACTTATCACTGCCCACTTTTGCACTGAATAAATAAAGCCGATCTCATCAAAACCACAAACAGTAACATGTACAGACGCTATGGGTTATGGTCGCTTTGCGATAAGATGAGCTAATCTATTCCTCATCGTCATTAATTATGTTGCTAGAAGGTATCGAAACTTTGCTGGTGCTGAGCAAAGAAAAAACCATGGGGCGTACGGGCAGCCTACTCTACATTAGCCAGTCCGCCGTTAGTAAGCGGATTGCTAATTTAGAAAAAAGGGTCGGTAAAAAGCTGATTGAGCCTGATGGCCGACAGATTAAATTAACCACAGATGCACAGGCCTTGGTTGAAACTATTGGCCCAAGCTTTAGTGAGTTATGCGGTTTAATTTTCGATCAGCAATCTTTTACGGATGCAACACTGATCAGGATAGACTGCTCAGAAACGTTAGTCGCTGGCTATATTAATACCACCATGGGGCAGTACCTCAAGCACGATAAGTTCATCACCATCACCACGAACCATACGCCGAGGATTGTTCAGCACGTTCAATCAGGCAAAGCGACATTAGGATTTTGCGCAGGCTACTTACCCGCTAATCATGGGCTAATGACGTTTCATCTGGTAGATGAACCCTTTTACATTGTCAGCCAAACACCCTTATCTTCGTTACCTAAACAGCTCGTTACCAATGATTTATCCAACCCAGCGAACGCCTATCAAGTCGATATATTGGCGAAACTCGCCATCACGCCACAGATGGAAATGGACTCGTATACGGCCGCAGCACAATTGGCATTAGGAGGCATGACGCCTGCTTTAGTACCACTTTCAGTGATTAAAGCGCTGAACATTGAACCTCGCTATTACTTTGATTTTGATGAACTGCAACCTTTGGTTCGGCCTGTTCATCTCTGTCTGCGCAGCAATAGTTATCGCTCGCCAAGGGTCAAAAGATTGATAACAACCATTGCTGATGCTGTTGCCAAAGAAGTTTTATTGCCATCAACATCGACATCACAATAACTAATGGGCGGATCCATTTCTGCCCTTTAGTCACCACTATCTTTGCGCCCATTCTCGCCCCTAAAAAACCACCAACGGCCATCACCAGCCCTATCTTCCAAATCGGCAAGCCAGCAATAACAAAAAAAAGCAGCGCAGCAATGTTTGAAGTGAAGTTGAGAACCTTGGTTCTTGCAGTCGCTTCAATCAACGAAAAATGACCTAACACGACAAAACAGACCGTAAAAATAGACCCGGTGCCCGGACCGAAAAAACCATCATAAAAACCGATACCAAAACCGACCGTAAAAGCAAAAGCCGTTTCAGACAATGGAGCAGGCCCATTGTGGGTTTTCGTCGCGGGTGCAAGTAGAAAATAGAGTGAAATACCGATCAGCAACAGCGGGATTAAGCTGGTCAACAAACTGGCATCCATATGCTGCACAAGTTCAGCCCCACACGCAGCGCCGATAAAAGTACAAGCTATCGCCAACTTCATCTCTTTTAGGTTCACAATGCCATTGCGTACAAAATACCAAGTGGCGGAGAAACTGCCAAATGAGCTTTGCAGCTTATTGGTAGCCAGCGCTTGAGTCGGTGGCACGCCTACTGCCAGCAAAGCCGGCAAAGTAAGCAAACCGCCACCGCCAGCCATCGCATCAATGAACCCTGCAATCCCTGCAACCAAAAACAACAGGCCTAATACTTCCAGTGAAAGTTCCATTTCTTATCAACGCATTGAACAATAAAAACCAACAATAGCACCACTTAAAAGGTGAAAACAGCGAAAGCCAAGACAACAACCCATTCCCATTTTTCATCAATTAAAAAGCTATCCTCTAAGCCAAATCTCTTCTTCATTGGTAAAACGATTCAATTCGGCCGAATAAAAAAAGCCCGCTTAATTCAGCGGGCAATGAGGTTGTCATGTAGGTCTTAGACCTACTGATTTATTATTTTTTAACGCTTATGCTAAGTGTGCTTTCACTTGCGCGTGTAACTCTTGCACTGACGTAACTGATGACTTCGCATCGGCCGTATGAGACATACAGGTTGCAAAGGCAGCATTCAGTGTTGTGGTGTAGTTGACTTTTTGTGCTAATGCTCCACGACGAAGAACTTTAGAATCTTCAATCGCTTGACGCCCCTCGGCTGTATTAATGATGTAGGTGTATTCATTATTCTTAATACGGTCAAGAATATGAGGGCGACCTTCATGCACTTTATTCACCAAACGTGGGTTAATACCGGCTTCACCTAAAATTACAGCTGTACCGTGGGTAGCATCAAGCTGATAACCTAATTTCACCAGTTTCGACGCTAAATCAACCACACGCTGTTTATCACCTTCACGTACAGAGAGCAGAGCTCGGCCGCCTTCAGGATAAACATTACCGCAACCTAATTCCGCTTTTGCATAAGCTTCAGCAAACGTTGCACCCACACCCATCACTTCACCCGTTGAACGCATTTCAGGGCCAAGCAGTGGGTCAACACCAGGGAATTTATTAAATGGCAGAACCACTTCTTTCACTGAGTAGTAAGGAGGAATGATCTCTTTAGTAAAGCCTTGTGACTCTAGAGACTGCCCTGCCATCACGCGCGCGGCAATTTTGGCAAGCGGTGCGCCCGTTGCTTTTGACACAAACGGTACAGTACGAGCGGCACGAGGGTTAACTTCAATCAGGTAAACTTGATTATCTTTAACCGCAAACTGCGTGTTCATCAAACCACGAACGCCTAATTCAAACGCCAGCTTCTCAACTTGTTCACGCATCACATCTTGGATTTCTTGGCTTAACGTGTAAGCCGGTAGAGAGCATGCTGAGTCACCAGAGTGAACACCCGCTTGTTCAATGTGCTCCATGATGCCGCCAATGACGACACGCTCACCATCACAAATCGCATCGATATCGACTTCAATTGCATCATCAAGGAAGCGATCAAGCAGTACTGGGGATTCGTTAGACACACTGACCGCTTCGTTAAAATAACGACGCAGATCTTGTTCGTCATAGACGATTTCCATCGCGCGGCCACCAAGAACGTAAGACGGGCGTACCACCAGCGGGAAGCCGATGTCTTTCGATTTTTCAATCGCCTGTTCCATTGTGGTCACTGTTGCGTTTTCTGGCTGCAGCAGACCTAAACGATCAACCGCTTGTTGGAAACGCTCACGATCTTCGGCGCGGTCAATCGCATCTGGGCTAGTACCAATGATAGGCACTCCAGCAGCTTCAAGTGCACGAGCCAATTTCAGTGGTGTTTGACCACCGTATTGCACGATGACGCCTTTAGGTTTTTCAACACGAACAATCGCCAATACATCTTCGAGTGTCACTGGTTCAAAATAGAGGCGATCGGAAGTGTCATAGTCTGTTGAAACCGTTTCAGGGTTACAGTTAACCATGATGGTTTCATAACCATCTTCGCGTAGCGCGAGTGAGGCATGAACACAACAGTAATCAAACTCGATACCTTGACCAATACGGTTTGGACCACCGCCGAGCACCATGATTTTGTCTCTATCGGTCGGTTGTGCTTCACATTCGTCATCATAAGAGGAGTACATGTAAGCCGTATCAGACGAAAACTCCGCCGCACAAGTATCGACACGCTTGTAAACCGGATGAATATTATATTGGTCACGCATACGACGAATTTCACTTTCAGCCACGCCAAGCAGTGAAGAGAGACGCGCATCCGCAAAACCTTTGCGCTTCATCTTGCGTAGAACATCCGCATTTAAGCCAGCAAAACCGCCCGCTTTGACTTCTTGTTCCATTTTGACCAGTTCTTCGATTTGTACCAAGAACCAGCGATCAACGTTAGTCAGGTTGAAGACCCCATCCACAGACAAACCAGCGCGGAAAGCATCTGCGATATACCAAATACGCTCAGCACCCGCTTCTTTCAGCTCATGGCGAATTTTAGTCAGTGCATCTGGTGCGTCTAAATCAACCATTTCATCTAGGCCGTTTACGCCAATTTCCAGCCCACGCAGTGCTTTTTGCAGCGATTCTTGTTGGTTACGACCAATCGCCATCACTTCGCCCACCGACTTCATTTGCGTGGTTAAGCGATCGTTAGCACCGGCAAATTTTTCGAAGTTAAAGCGAGGGATTTTCGTCACAACATAATCAATAGTTGGCTCAAACGACGCTGGGGTTGCACCACCAGTAATGTCGTTCATTAACTCATCAAGTGTGAAACCTACCGCCAATTTGGCTGCAACTTTGGCAATAGGGAAGCCCGTCGCTTTCGATGCAAGAGCCGAAGAGCGAGAAACACGTGGGTTCATCTCGATGATCACCATGCGGCCATCTTTCGGGTTGATACCAAACTGTACGTTCGAACCCCCCGTTTCCACACCGATTTCACGCAGTACGGCTAGCGATGCGTTACGCATGATCTGATATTCTTTGTCAGTTAGCGTTTGCGCAGGAGCTACCGTGATCGAGTCCCCCGTGTGAATACCCATTGGGTCAAAGTTTTCAATCGCACAGACTATGATGCAGTTGTCCGCTTTATCGCGAACCACTTCCATTTCGTACTCTTTCCAACCGATGAGTGATTCATCAATCAACAACTCGTTGGTTGGCGAAAGATCAAGGCCACGGCGGCAAATCTCTTCAAACTCTTCTTTGTTGTAAGCGATACCGCCGCCGGTTCCACCCATAGTAAATGAAGGGCGAATAATGCAAGGGAAACCCACCATCTCTTGAACGCGGTAAGCTTCTTCCATAGTTTTTGCCGTATCAGCGCGAGGACAAGCTAAGCCGATTGACTTCATCGCTTTATCAAAGCGAGAACGATCTTCCGCTTTATCAATCGCATCAGCCGTTGCGCCAATCATCTCAACGCCAAACTCAGCCAGAACACCATGCTTTTCCAGTTCAAGTGCACAGTTCAATGCAGTTTGGCCACCCATGGTCGGTAATACCGCGTCTGGGCGCTCTTTTTCGATGATTTTACGCACGACTTCCCAATGGATAGGCTCAATATAAGTCGCATCGGCCATCTCTGGGTCAGTCATGATAGTGGCAGGGTTCGAGTTAACCAAAATCACTCGGTAACCCTCTTCACGCAGGGCTTTACATGCTTGAGCGCCAGAGTAGTCAAACTCACAAGCCTGACCGATTACAATTGGGCCAGCACCTAGAATTAGAATACTTTTAATGTCAGTACGTTTTGGCATTGTCTACTACTCCGAATTACGCTGTGTGCTTTTTAATTAGTTCAATAAAATGGTCAAACAAAGGGGCGGCATCGTGCGGGCCAGGACTCGCTTCAGGGTGTCCCTGAAAGCTAAAGGCTGGTTTATCGGTGCGGTGAATTCCTTGTAGTGAACCATCAAATAGCGATTTGTGCGTTGCACGAAGTGTGACAGGCAGCGTTGCTTCATCAGCAGCAAAACCGTGGTTTTGTGCCGTAATCATCACCACATTACGATCCAAATCTTTCACTGGATGGTTCGCGCCATGGTGGCCAAATTTCATTTTTACTGTTTTCGCACCAGACGCCAATGCCAAAATTTGGTGTCCTAAACAGATACCAAAAATAGGCAGCCCTTTCTCCATGAACACTTTGGTTGCTTCAATCGCATAAGTACATGGTTCTGGGTCACCA
Source organism: Vibrio sp. 2-2(8) (assembly GCF_963888495.1). NCBI lineage: Bacteria > Pseudomonadati > Pseudomonadota > Gammaproteobacteria > Vibrionales > Vibrionaceae > Vibrio > Vibrio sp. 2-2(8). Next base: position 573,866 of record NZ_CAWPJM010000011.1, read on the forward strand.
GGGCCATTTGATAAAAAGACACCATCAGGTTTCAGCGCTAGAACTTCTTCAGCCGAGGTTTGTGCTGGTACCACAGTTAGGCGGCATCCTCGGTCAACCAACATACGGAGGATATTGCGCTTTGCACCGAAATCGTAGGCAACAACGTGATAGGGCAACTCGCTGTCATCTTTCGCTTCAGGAAGTCCACCTTCGAGCGTCCACGAACCTTGTTTCCATTGGTACGCTTCTTTTGTTGTAACTTCTTTCGCAAGATCCATTCCTTTTAAACCGGGGAACTCTTTGGCTTTTACCAACGCCAATGCTTCATCTAAATGGTCACCTGCCATAATGCAGCCATTCTGAGCTCCTTTTTCACGCAAAATGCGCGTTAGCTTGCGCGTGTCGATATCGGCAATGCCCACAATATTTTGTGATTTAAGGTAGTCAGAAAGGGAAAGTTCATTACGGAAGTTAGAAGCGATAAGAGGGAGATCGCGAATCACAAGGCCTTGTGCATGGATAGAAGAGGATTCTTCGTCTTCGGAATTGGTTCCGGTATTGCCTATGTGGGGGTAAGTAAGAGTAACGATTTGTTGAGAATAGGAAGGATCAGTGAGGATTTCTTGGTACCCCGTCATCGAGGTATTAAAGACGACTTCACCAACGGATATTCCATCAGCGCCAATGGATACACCGTGGAACACCGTCCCATCTTCTAGGACTAACAGTGCTGACTTACTCAAGACAACCTCCAGAATAAAAATGCAAAAAATATAAATTAAACTGCAAACTTGTCTTCCTTAAGGCCATTGAGACGCGCCATAGGGTGATTTAGACAAATTGGCGGTATTCTAATGACCACCATGATTACTGTCAACATTTCATAATAAATTAAGGCAACATTTAAAGCGTTAGAGATAAAAAGCGAACCTAAGACAGTAAAAAAATAGGTTTGATGAGTAAAAAAATGAGAATGGAGGAATTAGAATCAGCAAACTGAAACTCTTTGATGCATTTTAAACAATCAACGATAAACAAAATCACGCAAACGTTAATCAAGCAGAGAATAAGTGCAATTTCAGAGATCTAAAACAAAAAGAAAGCAATACCCACCTAAAACACAACAAAAGTAAGTCAGTAAAGTAAAAATAAAGAGAGATAATTAAATCGGTAAAAAGAGGTGTAACAAAGATGCGCCAGCAAACACTGACGCATAATTATGTAATCAAAGATCGTTCAAACCTAACACGTCAGTCATGCTATAAAAACCCGCAGGTTTATCAGCAAGCCAAACCGCCGCTCTCACTGCACCATTGGCAAAAGTCATACGATCCGTCGCTTTATGGGTGATTTCTACACGTTCACCGATATCAGCGAACATCGCGGTATGCTCACCCACGATATCGCCAGCACGAATCGTAGCAAAACCAATCTCATTTTTAGTACGTTCTCCGGTAATACCTTCTCGCGCATAGACGGCAACGTCACTCAGTTGGTTACCCATAGCATTAGCTATCGCCTCTCCCATGCCAATTGCGGTTCCTGACGGAGCATCCACTTTATGACGATGGTGGGCTTCAATTATCTCAATATCACAGTAATCACCCATCACTTTAGCCGCTTTTTCAAGCAATTTGAAAACAAGGTTAACCCCAACGCTGTAGTTAGGAGCCATGACAATCGCAATCTGTTGTGCGGCAGCATTGATTTGTGCTCTTTCTGCTTCAGAAAAGCCCGTTGTGCCAATCACTAGCTTCTTACCGTGTTTTTTACATAACTCAATATTGGCTAAGGTGCTCACAGGAGCTGTAAAATCAATGATGACATCGAAGTTATCTACGGCATTCTCTAGGTTATCTACCAACGCGATATCAAATCGCCCTTCACCGCATAACTCACCGATATCAACACCAACCAACGAGGACTCAGGACGCTCTGAGCCCGCACCCACTCGAGCATGGTTATTTTGATAAGTGGCTTTCACCAAATTGCGGCCCATTCGACCCGCCGCTCCTGCAATCGCAATTCTCACCATTGCGTTATTCTCCATTGTGACGACATCAGCTTAAGCTTGCATCGTTTCTCTTCGTTCAAGGTGTTTCTGTAAACTATCAACATTTGCTTGTGGTGGCTAGCGACTTAGGCAAACTCTTTCATGACGCGCTCGACGATGGGCGCATTGGCTTCAGGAAATGAATAGTTTGCCAACTCAGAAACCGCTACCCATTCTCCTTGCTGCCCTTCTTTACCATACGGCTGATGATCAAATTGTGTCACGCAAATAAAATCAAAAGTTAAGGACTTGTCTGAATAGTCAAACTCAAGGTATTGGTAAGGAGATTGCTCAGTAATATGAATACCAATCTCTTCATCTAGCTCGCGGAAAATGGCTTGTTCAATCGTTTCTCCCGCTTCAACTTTGCCGCCAGGGAACTCCCAAAAACCGCCTTTGTGAAGATGATCTGGTCGTTTGGTAATGTAAATTTCTGATTTATCGCTATTGAAGATAATAGCCGCAACAATATGAACACGTTTCATAAAGACTCCGATTCGCCGACTTCCCAACCTAGAAAAGAAAGATGAGAAATATTGAGTTAAAAAAAGAGTCGCCTAAGCGACTCTTGGGGTGATCATTCAAGGGATTAGTTGATCTGTCCGTGGCACTGTTTGTACTTTTTACCGCTACCACAAGGGCAAGGCTCATTACGACCAACTTTGCGCTCTTCACGAACCATAGGCTGGTGTCCTTGATCTTCTGAAGCTTCATCTGCAACCGAACTATCGGCACTTTGGTGCTGGAACTGTTGGCGACGCGCGGCTTCTTCCGCTTGCGCTTGACGCTGTGCTTCCATACGTTCAACTTCTTCTTGCTGTTGTACGCGCACCTTCGACAAGATAGTAATCACATCGGTTTTTAAAGAATTCAGTAGTTCTTCAAACAGCTCAAATGACTCACGCTTGTACTCTTGTTTTGGGTTTTTCTGCGCGTAGCCACGTAGGTGGATGCCTTGGCGCAAATGATCCATCGCCGCTAGATGCTCTTTCCACAAGGTATCCAGAGTTTGTAGCATGACCGATTTTTCAAAATTACGCAGAACAGAAGCCCCAACTGCTTTCTCTTTTTCACGATACACACTAACCGCTTGTTCAAGAATACGTTCGCGCAGCGCTTCTTCGTACAATTTATCATCAGCATCTAGCCATTGCTGTAATGGCAGCTCTAAATCAAAATCGTTTTTCAAACGATCTTCCAATCCTTTAACATCCCACATATCCTCAAGTGATTGTGGCGGAATGTATTCGTCAATAACGGAAGTCAGAACATCTTGACGATTCTGCTCAATCATTTCGCTGATATCGTCTGCTTCCATGAGCTCATCACGCAGCTCATAAACTACTTTACGTTGATCGTTAGCAACATCATCGTATTCAAGAAGCTGTTTACGAATATCAAAGTTACGTCCTTCGACTTTACGTTGTGCTTTTTCAATCGAGCGAGAAAGCATCTTACTTTCGATCGCTTCACCTTCATCCATACCACTTTGGATAAGGCTTGCCATACGATCTGAGGTGAAGATACGCAGCAGTGAATCTTCCATCGATAGATAGAAACGTGAAGAACCCGCATCCCCTTGACGACCAGAACGACCACGTAACTGGTTATCGATACGACGAGATTCGTGGCGTTCAGTACCAATAATGTGCAGACCACCAGCGGCTAACACTTGGTTATGAACCTCTTTCCACTTCGCTTTGATCTCATCGATCTGCTCTTGTGTTGGATTCTCTAGCTGCTCAATTTGTGCCTGCCAGCTGCCGCCCAATACAATATCAGTACCACGACCAGCCATGTTAGTCGCAATCGTCACCGCGCCCGGAATACCCGCTTGCGCTACAATTTCTGCTTCTTTTTCATGGAATTTCGCGTTAAGCACGTTATGTTTCACTTTAGCTTGCTTCAACGCATTAGAAAGTAGTTCAGATTTCTCAATCGAAACCGTACCGACTAGGGTTGGTTGACCTTTTGCAACACGCGCTTTGATGTCTTCAATGATCGCCGCAAATTTTTCAGCTTCAGTGCGATACACCACATCAGGCATATCATCACGAACCATAGGTTTATTGGTTGGGATCACCACGGTTTCCAAACCGTAAATCGATTGGAATTCGAACGCTTCGGTATCGGCAGTGCCCGTCATACCAGAAAGTTTTTCGTATAAACGGAAATAGTTTTGGAAGGTGATCGACGCAAGAGTCTGGTTCTCGTTTTGGATTTTAACACCTTCTTTCGCCTCGACAGCTTGGTGTAAACCTTCAGACCAACGACGACCTGGCATGGTGCGGCCAGTGTGCTCATCAACGATGACCACTTCGCCCTCTTCTGTCACGATGTAATCAACGTTTTTCTCAAATAACACATGCGCACGCAATGCGGCATTGACGTGGTGAAGTAAGCTAATGTTCGTGGGTGAATAAAGAGTATCGCCCTCTTCCATCAAACCATTTTTCACCATTAACTCTTCAACAAATTCTTGACCCGTTTCAGTCAAATGGACTTGTTTTGATTTTTCGTCAACCGTGTAGTGACCATCACCACGATACTCTTCAGAATCTTCTTTATCTTGCTTTTGCAGAAGTGGAATGAGGGTATTAATGCGGATGTACAACTCAGAACTATCTTCTGCAGGACCTGAGATGATCAACGGCGTTCGCGCTTCATCAATAAGAATCGAGTCCACTTCATCGACTACAGCAAAGAAACGTTCACGCTGTACACGGTCTTCTTTGCGGAAAGCCATGTTGTCGCGTAAGTAATCGAAACCAAACTCGTTATTGGTCCCGTAAAGAATATCGGCTTGATAAGAAAGTTTTTTCTCTTGTGGTGGCATATTGGGTACGTTAATACCGACCGTCATGCCTAAAAACTCAAACAGTGGGCGGTTTGTTTCTGCGTCACGTTTAGCAAGATAATCGTTGACAGTAACAATGTGCACGCCTTTGCCAGGCAAGGCATTGAGATACGCAGGCAAAGTCGCGGTTAACGTTTTACCTTCACCAGTGCGCATTTCTGCGATTTGACCCGCATTGAGAACCATACCGCCGATCAACTGTACGTCGAAGTGACGCATACCATATACGCGCTTGGACGCTTCACGCACGGTGGCAAATGCTTCAGGAAGTAATTGGTCTAAGGTTTCACCTTGCTCTAAACGTTGACGAAACTCAACCGTTTTGGCTTTTAATTCTTCATCAGTTAGTGCTTCAAAAGTAGGCTCGTAGCTGTTGATCTCTTTGACAATTTTTTTAAGGCGGCGCAGCGTTCTGTCATTGCGACTGCCAATAACCTTTGTCAGTAGCTTAGTTATCATGTGTCAGGAATCTCTCTTTATTAGATCGTTTTCGATCTACTCTTAATGCCGTCAGTCTCTACCAGTTTTGAACTAAGGATACTGAGATAAATCATGTATCACAGATATTGTGACGGTGAGGTTTATTTTCAAGGTATTAAATAATTATGTAACGCATAGTGTAAGGAATTTTTGCGGCAACAACCAATAGCAAAACTATTTGTTTGAAGCACACTTAATATTTTTACGCTTTTTGAGCACTGTTTAAGCAATAAAATGGATTTATTACTATACGCATCATAGGCACCACAATAGAATTGAATGGCAACTTAAGAGGGAGACACCATGCGCGATCACCGTCCCACGTTAACGAAAGAGCTGATCAGCGATTCATCTCTGAAAAAAATACAGCAACATGCCACCGAGATCCTCGCTTTAAATAAAGTGCTCAATAAGTTGCTTCCTAAAGGTACGGCCGATCATGTCCGAGCCGCTAATGTGCGCGGTGGTCACTTAATCGTTGAAGTGGCCAGTGCATCAATAAAAATGAAGCTTGATTATGACCGATTACACATTTTGAATCAGTTACGCAACCAAGGATTTGCCAAATTGATCAGCATTGAGCTCAAGATAAACCCAGCGCTCTATCGTAATCGTGGTATGAAAGAAGAAAAAGAAACGGTCGCTCGCCCACCACTATCTGAAAATACGGCCCAGGCATTACTGATGGTGGCGAGTAGCGCTTCCCCTAAAGTCAAAAAACGTTTGGAAAATTTAGCGAAATTGGCTAGGCCCAAATAAGCGTCATCAATGAATTAGTACAAATAAAAAGGCCAGACAGTTGTCTGGCCTTTTTATTTAAAAATTGCGATTAAGCGATAACCATATTTGGTTCAGCAAACGCCACTGGAGAGCCAACTTCTTCTTCAAAAGTAGCCCATTCCCACGCCTCTTGGTCGGCTAAGACCGCACGCAGTAGCTGGTTATTTAAACCATGGCCTGATTTATAAGCACGGAACTCACCCACAATGGAATGACCACACATGTACAAGTCACCAATGGCATCCAATACTTTATGAGTGACAAACTCATTGGCAAAACGCAAACCTTCTTCATTAAGAATACGGTATTCATCTAATACGATGGCGCAATCAAAGCTACCACCTAAACAGAGGTTTTGCGATTGTAGGTACTCAATGTCACGCATGAAACCAAAAGTACGAGCTCTTGAAATTTCTTTGACGAAACCTTGCGAGGAAAAATCAAACACCATGCGTTGTTCATCAGAATCGATAGCAGGATGTTGAAAGTCAATCTCAAAATCCATACGAAAACCGTTATGGGGTACAAGTTCCGCCCACTTATCACCATCTTCAAATCGAACTGGTTTCTTAATTCGAATAAAACGTTTTGGTGTATTCAGCGTTTGAATGCCCGCTTGTTGTAGCAAGTAAACAAATGGGCTAGCACTACCATCCATAATAGGAATTTCAGGTGCGTCAACTTCGATGATAACGTTGTCGATTCCCATGCCCGCTAATGCTGCATTTAAGTGCTCAACAGTAGAGATACGAATACCTTCATCGTTGACCAAAGCAGTACATAGCATGGTATCGCGAACAGATTCAGGGTCCGCAGGGAAGTCTACTGGAGGATTGACATCAGTACGGCGGTAAATGATCCCAGTGTTTGCAGCAGCAGGGCGAAGCGTTAATGTGACTTTACGACCAGAGTGTAAGCCCACCCCAGTTGTTTTCACTATTTCTTTCAGAGTTCGTTGTCTGATCATCTACTTGCCTCTATGTCAGTGCGACAAAACACGGTCGGTAAAGCACCGACCGCGAATGCTACCATAATTTTGAACAGTGTCAAATTATGTCTAATTGTTAATCAGCCTGACGACGTAAAAATGCTGGGATATCAAGATATCCATTTTCCTTATCTGCTTTCGGTGCCGTATTTTGGCTTGCACCGGAAGAAGATGAAACAGTTGACGACGATGCTGATTGCGGTTTCACTTCTGCTCTTTCTTGCAAAGGCTGTGCCGTTTTTTCTTCGATTTTCGCTGCTTGTTGAACCATTTGTGGTTGAACTGCTGGTGCGACTTTGGCTTTACCGCCTGCAACTAAAGTAATGTCTGGCTTTTTTTCATTGCCAATACCCGTTGCAACGACAGTCACGCGAATTTCGTCTGCCATATCAGGATCTAACGAAGTACCGATGACAACTGTCGCATTGTCAGACGCAAACGCCTTAACAGTATTGCCGACGGTTTCAAATTCGTCTAGTCGCATATCCAAACCAGCAGTAATATTGACCAACACGCCACGAGCACCTGCAAGATCAATATCTTCCAAAAGAGGGCTAGAAATTGCCATCTCTGCCGCTTCTTCAGCACGATCTTCGCCGCGAGCCACTCCACTACCCATCATCGCGTGGCCCATTTCTGACATCACAGTACGTACGTCAGCAAAGTCCACGTTAATCATGCCTGGGCGTGTAATTAGCTCTGCAATACCTTGCACTGCATTTTTAAGCACATCATTCGCACTCGCAAATGCTTCAAGTAAGGTAATACCACGACCTAACACTTTCAGTAGTTTTTCATTAGGAATGGTAATCAAAGAGTCAACGTGTTTTGACAACTCTTCAATACCTTGCTCAGCAAATGCCAAACGTTTTTTTCCTTCAAAACTGAAAGGTTTCGTGACAACCGCTACGGTTAAGATACCCAGTTCTTTGGCAACTTCTGCAATAACAGGAGCAGCACCTGTACCTGTACCACCGCCCATACCAGCTGCGATAAATACCATATCGGCACCCATCAGAACTTCTTTAATTCTTTCTCGGTCTTCTAGAGCTGCATCACGTCCAACTTGCGGGTTTGCACCAGCACCCAAACCTTTAGTGATATCACCACCAATTTGAATGACGCTACTTACGCTTGTTTTACGAAGTGCTTGCGCATCGGTATTGACACTGATGAATTCCACGCCTTCGATGGACTCACGCACCATGTGTTCAACAGCGTTACCGCCACCACCACCAACTCCAACGACTTTAATTACAGCATCGTCAGACATTTCCATCATCGGTTCAAACATGTGTTATCTCCGTTTTCCCTGCAACTCAGGTTAAAACTCTTTTTGTATCCAGTTACGCAAACGACCAATTAAGCTCGACATGGATTGGCGTTTCGGTTCGCTGTATTCCGTGTCGTCATTAATTTGGCTCTCTTTCGCATAATGAAGTAAACCAACCGCCGTAGAATGATACGGCTCTTTTACATAATCTGTAAGACCACTCACCTCTAAAGGCTTGCCTACGCGAACTTGATTGCGGAAAACGCGTTCCGCACACTCAACCAAACCTTCAATTTGCGCAGCGCCGCCAGTTAAAACAACACCAGCCGCTAAATGGTGTTTAATACCATTTTTGCGCAATTTGTCTTGGACAGTATCTATAGTTTGGTTAACTAATCCCATTAATTCAGTGTAGCGAGGTTCAATCACTTCCGACAAGGTTTGTCTTTGCAAACTTCGCGAAGGTCTTCCTCCTACACTTGGGACGTTAACGGTATCATCCTTGCTTACCAATTCACTCAGCGCACAGCCATATTTTACTTTAATCTCTTCAGCATCACTGACTGGTGTGCCAAACGCAAAAGCAATATCACTGGTTACTGCGTTTCCTGCATAAGAAAACACTTCAGTATGTCGTAACGCACCACCGGTCCAGATAGCAACATCCATAGTGCCTGCGCCTATATCAATCACGCACACACCTAACTCTCGCTCATCTTCCGTAATAACTGCATTACTTGCCGCTAAACCAGAGTAAACCAGTTGTTCAACTTTTAAACCACAGCGTTCTACCGCTTTGATAATATTTCTCGCCATATCATTATGACAAGAAATAAGATGCACGCTCACTTCCATGCGCACACCTGATAAACCAAGCGGGTTTTTAATTCCCTCTTGGTAATCAATCGTAAATTCTTGAGGAATGACGTGCAATATTCTTTGCTCTTCCCCAATTTTTATTGATTTGGCGGTATGAATCGCTCGATCCATATCTTCTTGAGAAACTTCTTCATCTGAAATAGTTCCCATGCCTTTTTCAATACGGCTCGCAATATGTCGCCCAGATAGAGAGAGAAACACATTACTAATTTGGCATTCCGCCATTAATTCTGCTTGGTCAACCGCTCTTTGGACAGACTTAACGACCGATTCAAGATCATTAACTCCCCCTTTATCCATCCCACGGGATGGGCTCGTACCAGCGCCAATAATATTAATTTGACCGTCAGGCAGTATTTCACCGACTAAAGCTGACACGGTGGCTGTGCCTATATCAAGACCAACAATAATGTTGTCATCAGCGGTCTTAGTCATTTTTACTCTCTTGTGCTTCTTGTTCAGGGAACCAACCTACTGCGGCTCCTGTATCATATCTAAGATCGATATAGCTAACTTGTTCAGCTTTATTACCTAAATTCTTATACAGCGAAATAAAACGTGCAACTCGCTCATCTAGTGATTCTTTACCTAACTCTAAGCGGATGCCATTATCTAAAATTATTTGCCACGCTCGACGATCGTTGAGTAACAGTGACGATATATTTAAGTTTAATGATTGAAACTTAGGGTTCGTTTTATTCCAAACATCCAGTACTTCGTGACTGGTTCCTTGCGGGCCATAAAGTTTCACTCTATCGCCGTTCAATTGACCAATATCACCATTAAATACCGTGCCATATCCGTCTAACAAAGCGTTGCCATTCCAAATCGCTACCGCTCTATACTCTGTCAGAAACACTTTTATTGTGTCAGGCCATTGTTTACGAATCGATGCATGGGCCACCCACGGGATGACCTGTACACTCGATTGAAGTACGTTAATATCTTGCGACATGAAAGTACCGATATGATCCAACTGAGCAAAAGCGCGCTGCACATCTAGCGAAGATACGTATTGCAAGTCACCTTGTAGAACAATTTTTGAAAGCGGTAGCCTCTGTTCGTCCCACATCCAACTAAGTGTTGAATAAATGAGTGAACTTATCAGCAACAACACCACAAATAAAAAAATAGCGCCAGCGGCGTGATCTTTTATGAGTGGCGAACGGGACACAGCTCGGCTTTCATCGAACACATTCATTAACAAAGCCTGATGTTCCTGTTTCTAAATCGCAATCGCATGCCCTATTTGGTTCACAATAGAGGTAAAAGCACTGACTTTAACCTCCGGATTATACTGAGGTCGCTGAAAGTATCAAACATTGAAAGTAATAAATCTGGACTGGATACCATGTTATTCAATATTGATACACAAATAAGCCATTTAAATTAAACCTGTTGCATTTTACTGATATTCAGTTCGAGTCCCGCTAAATGTTTCGCTACCTTGCCGATATCCCCAGCACCTTGCGTCAGCACGAGGTCACCATCTTGTAATACATTAGCCAGAATCGAAGGCAGTATGGTGCTGTCGGGAACAAAAATAGGATCAATTTTACCGCGACTGCGTATCGTTCGGCACAACGATCGACCATCGGCTCCCGCAATCGGCTTTTCTCCTGCGGCATAGACATCGAGCATGATCAGCACATCGACTTGCTCCAGTACATTGGCAAAATCATCATACAGATCGCGAGTTCGACTGTAGCGATGAGGTTGGAAAATCATCACTAGCCGTTTTTCTTGCCAACCACTACGCGCCGCCTTAATAGTCACGCCCACCTCGGTCGGATGATGACCATAATCATCAACAAGCATCGCAACCCCATTGCCCGTATCAAACTCGCCCAGATGATCAAAACGACGTCCCGTACCTTGGGTGCTAGCCATCGCTTTTAAAATCGCTTCATCGCTGATGTCGTCTTCCGTTGCCACTGCAATAGCCGCGGAGGCATTAAGCGCATTATGACGACCTGGAATATTAAGCGTGATATCCAGATTGGCTCGTCCCTGTCTGACGACCGTAAACTGGCCTTGTTGCCCCTGCTGATGGTAATTCTCAATCCTGACATCTGCATCATCGGCAAAACCGTAGGTGATCACTTGACGGCTGATACGTGGGATGATTTCACGCACAACAGGATCATCAATACATAATATCGCCTGACCATAAAATGGCAGGTTGTGTAAGAAATCGATGAAGGTCTGTTTGAGCGTTTCAAAATCACCGCCATACGTATCCATGTGATCAGCTTCGATGTTGGTCACGATACTAACCATAGGCTGAAGATGAAGAAATGAAGCATCACTTTCGTCAGCTTCAGCAATCAAAATCCGACTTGAACCCAAACGCGCATTGGTGCCGGCGCTTTTGACTAACCCGCCATTAACAAACGTAGGATCTAAACCAGCCTCAGAATAAATTTGCGTAACCAATGCCGTAGTCGTTGTTTTACCATGCGTACCAGCCACTGCAATGCCATGACGAAAACGCATTAATTCCGCCAACATTTCTGCACGACGAACAATAGGAATGCGTCGCTCACGCGCCGCTTTCAGTTCAGGATTTAGCTCATCGATTGCAGTAGAGACTACCACCACGCTGGCGTGTTCAATATTAGTGGCTTGATGACCGATATAAATGATAGCCCCTTTATTTGCCAATCTTCCAGTCACAGGGTTGGAAGCGAGATCTGAGCCGGTAATTTGGTAGCCTTCATTGAGCAATACTTCTGCAATTCCGCTCATTCCCGCCCCACCAATACCGACAAAGTGAATACACTTGACGCGGCGCATCTCTGGCACCATGGCACGGATTTGAGCTAAATCTTGAGTATGTTTAATGGTCATGAAAAATTTCTCGTTATTGGGTAAGTGCGATGATAGCGTCGGCAACGACTTTATCAGCATCCAGTTGTGCGGCTGCACGCGCTTGTTGCGCCATCAACAGCAGATCATGACGCTCAAGAGAAGCAATCTCTTGCGCTAGTTTTTCTACTGTGAGCTGCGGCTGTTCAATCATTTTGGCCGCACCACAAGCGACTAAGTGATCCGCGTTAAGCGCTTGCTGTCGGTCTTTATGCATAAAAGGGATAAATATAGCGCCAACACCGGCCGCTGCCACTTCAGAAACCGTTAATGCTCCCGAGCGGCACACCAGTAAATCAGCCCACGCATAAGCGCCAGCCACATCCTCAATGAACTCAGTAACGTGTGCATTTTTGATCTGAAGCGCGCGATAAGCTTGCTCAACCGACTGTTGATTATTCTTGCCTGCTTGATGGCAAACTTGGTAATTATCGCCAAGCATAGCTAGCACATCAGGCAAAGTTTGATTGAGAATCTGCGCACCTTGGCTGCCGCCCATCACGAGAATGCGGATCGGTTCATTTCGCTCAGCAAAGCGTACTTGCGGTGCGGGTAATGTAGCGACATCTTGACGTACAGGGTTACCTACGACTTGTGCCTCAGTAAAGGCACCGGGGAAGGCTTGAAATACGCGTTTGGCAATTTTCGAAAGCCAACGGTTGGTTAACCCTGCTACGGCATTTTGCTCGTGAAGCACAACGGGAATTCCCATAGACCACGCTGCCACGCCACCGGGGCCACTGACGTATCCGCCCATGCCGAGCACCGCATCAGGTTGCCACTGCTTCAAATAACGACGCGCTTGAAAAATCGCGTTCACAATTTGAAAAGGCGCTTTCAGCAAACGCCCTATGCCTTGGCCACGTAAACCTTTGACCTGAATAAAGTCGATCTCAATACCATGTTTAGGCACTAATTCTGCTTCCATCCGATCCGCAGTCCCTAGCCAGCGGATCTGCCAACCTTGCTGTTGGAGCTGTTTAGCCACAGCGAGACCGGGAAAAACATGCCCCCCCGTGCCACCAGCCATAACCATTAAACGTTTATTGTTTATCATTGGATTCTTTTTCTATAGACACTCGATTGCGATCTTTGAGTCGACATTCATGATCAATTCTCAATAAGATCGACACCGCAACCGACATAATAATTAAGCTTGAACCGCCGTAACTGATCAAGGGCAGCGTTAGGCCCTTAGTCGGCACCATACCCGCTGCAGCACCCACATTGACGAGTGTTTGGAATGCAAACCAAATTCCAATACCAAAGGCCAAATAGCCACCAAATTGCTGATCATGCTCAAAGGCTTTTTTACCGATAAACACCGCTTTAAGCACCAGACTAAAAATCAGCAGTAGAACCAGTACAACGCCAACAAAACCGAGCTCTTCAGCCAGCACTGCAAATACGAAATCAGTGTGCGCTTCAGGTAAGTACTCTAGCTTTTGAATCGAGTTACCAAGCCCTTGACCAAACCACTCTCCACGACCAAAGGCCATCAAAGATTGAGTCAATTGATAACCGCTGCCAAACGGGTCTTCCCACGGGTCAAGAAATGAAGTCACACGGCGAATACGGTAAGGCTCTGCCGCAATCAGTGCGATTACCGCAACAATTCCAGCCACCATGAGCGCAATAAATTGTGACAGTTTGGCCCCAGCAATAAACAGCATACCAAACAGAGTCACTAGCATCACAACCACGGTTCCCAAATCTGGCTGACCAAGTAGCAAGATAGCCAAGGTTCCAAACACCATAATCGGTTTCATAAAACCACCAAAAAAGGTTTGCCTCACTTCATCTTGTTTACGAACTAAGTAACCAGCCATGAAAATAAACAGTGACAGTTTCGCGACCTCTGCTGGTTGCAGGTTAAATAACCCCAAAGGGATCCAACGCGAGGCACCATTGACCGATTTGCCCGCGAGCAAAACCACAATCAGCAGCATAAAAGAGACGCCAAGTAGCACCGAGCTGTATTGCATCCAACGTTTCATTGGCACTTGCAACACCACACTTGATGTTACGATGGCCAGCATCAAGAAAATGGCGTGACGAAACATAAAGTGAAACGGTTGATCCGTTAAACGCGAACTGATAGGAAACGAAGCCGATGTCACCATCACAAGCCCAGTAAGCATCAAACCTAAAGCAATCCATACCAATTGACGATCAAACAAGGCTTCAGGCGCTTGGCTCTGAAACCATTGACGAGTCATTTTGATGAGGCTTGAAAAGGACAAAATGCAATTTCCTGTTGATTAAGCGTAACGCTGCGCAAGCTCGGCAAAGGCGTCACCTCTGGCCATAAAGTTTTTAAACTGATCAAAACTGGCACAAGCAGGCGAAAGCATCACCATATCACCACGACGCAGCTGCGGTTTGATCGATACGATAATCTCTTCCATCGATGAATAAAACTGAGCCGATGGATGCAGTGGCATGAATTGCCCACCGTCAACGCCAAAACAGCACAGTTTTACGTTCAATGTTTTTAGTATCGGTGCTAATGGCGAGAAATCAGCGCCCTTGCCAACGCCCCCCACAAGCAGATACAAAGTCCCTTGGCAATTTAACCCCGACAACGCCGCTTGAGTGCTTGCGACATTGGTCGCTTTCGAGTCATTGACCCATTTTACGCCGTGATTATCAGCAACAACCTGACAACGATGTGTCAGCCCGCGGTAAGATTTCAATGCATCAAGCGCAGATGAGTAATCAACACCCGCCAAATCGAGCAGTGCGAGCACAGTGAGCACGTTAGCACTATTGTGTCGTCCCACTAAGCTGAGTTCTTCGCTTGCTAACAATGGCGTGCCTTTCGCCACTAAGAACGATTTGCCATCAATCATTTGCGTGCAATAGTCCGCGTCATGTTCAACGGAAAAACGTGCGATGTGACCTGAAAATGAGGGAGGTTCCGTCTGGCTATCATCGGCGTTCACGACCGCCGCTTGCGCATACTTAAAAATGCGCAATTTAGCTTGGCGATACGATTCCATACCATCGTAGCGATCCATATGATCTTCAGTCAGATTGAGAAAGGCAGCAGAGACGAGTTTTAAACTTGAGGTCGTTTCCAGCTGGAAGCTTGAGAGCTCCAGCACATAAAGATCGGCCTCTTGCTGAAGTAGATCTAAAACAGGCACACCAATATTGCCGCCAACGGCAACCTTAACCCCAGCAGCTTTAGCAAGTACTCCGGTTAAATCCGTCACAGTGCTCTTGCCGTTGGCTCCTGTGATAGCGATAACAGGCTTATCCACCTGCCAAGCAAAGAGCTCAATATCGCCCACCACGGGAATATGTCGTGCTAACGCCTGTTGAATCTCTGGCGTAGCTAAAGCAATACCCGGATTAGTCACAATCAGGTCAGCGTCAAATAGCCAAGCTTGGTTCCAGCCACCACAATGTAGCTCAACTTGCGAGCTTAAATGCTCTCGACCTGGCGGGTTTTCCCGTGTGTCGATCACCTTAATCGTGAGCGAGCGATCTAGGCTCAAAAGGTAGTTAACCACCGAGAGGCCCGTCATACCCAGCCCCACGACCACCACATTATTAACAGTTTGCCAACGATCCATCTTCATTCCATTCAACACCGTTTTGCTCTACACTAGCGCACTTTTAGTGTAGCCAAACCCACTAACACCAACACAATTGAGATAATCCAAAAACGGACGATCACGCGTGGTTCTGGCCAACCTTTCAATTCATAGTGGTGATGGATAGGAGCCATCCGGAAAATACGTTGACCACGCAATTTGTAGGAACCGACTTGTAAAATCACCGACAAGGTTTCCATCACAAACACGCCACCCATGATCACTAACACAAACTCTTGACGAACCAACACTGCAATTGTACCGAGTGCACCGCCTAAAGCGAGTGAACCCACATCGCCCATAAAGACTTGCGCAGGATAAGTGTTGAACCACAGAAAACCTAAACCGGCCCCCACAATTGCAGTACACACCACCACCAACTCTGAGGCATAAGGAACATAAGGAATATGCAGATAACTGGCGAAATTGACGTTCCCAGTTGCCCATGCAATCACAGCAAAACCGGCAGCAACCAAAACAGTCGGCATGATGGCTAAACCGTCCAGACCATCGGTTAAGTTCACCGCGTTACTGGTTCCGACGATGACAAAATAGGTCAGCACAATGTAGAGCAAGCCCAGTTGCGGCATCACATCTTTAAAGAAAGGCACCACAAGCTGAGTAGCTGCGGTATCGTTGCCATGTGCATAGAGAGCAAACGCCACTATCAACGCAATGGCCGACTGCCAAAAGTATTTCCAGCGTGCGATCAATCCATCACTGTTTTTACGCACCACTTTGCGATAATCATCCACAAAACCGACGACGCCATAACCAAGCAGCACCGCGAGTACAGCCCACACGTAAGGGTTTGAGAGATCAGTCCACAGCAGTACGGTAATAATGATAGAGGCGAGGATCATCACTCCGCCCATGGTTGGCGTACCGCGCTTACTAAAATGTGATTCTGGACCGTCGTTACGCACTACTTGACCAATTTGCAGTAGTTGCAAACGTTTAATCAAGCGCGGCCCCATCCATAACGACAGAGCAAGTGCGGTTAAAATACTGACGATGGCCCGAAATGAGAGATATTCGAACAGACGAAAAAAAGAGAAGTATGGCTGGAGTAGATCCGCGAGCCAAATAATCATGAGTATTTCTCCTTGAGAGCAGCCACAATTTTACTCATACCCGCACTGTTTGCACCTTTGACGAGTAAGGTATGAGACTCTTGATCGAATTGTGATAATTGCTGCTCGATATAAGCAATCATGTCCGCATGGCTTTCAAAATGGAGGCCATGGCATAGGTCACTGATCACTTTTGCATCGCGACCGTAAGTAAGGACATAGTCAAACTGGAATGGTGCAGCATGTTCACCGACTTGACGATGAAGTGCAAGGCTTTCATCGCCCAACTCAGCCATATTACCTAAAATTAACCAACGCCTTGCAGAGAAAGTGTTAAGTAGATCAACCGCCGCTTTCATCGCTGGAACACTGGCATTGTAACTGTCATCAATCAGTTTCACAGTCGTGCTCAATTGGGTGACATCAACACGCCCTTTCACCTGAGCTAGATGCGCAAGTCCGTACTGCACCTCTTCAAGATTTGCACCCAACTCAATGGCTAATGCCGCCGCCGCCAACGCATTGGAAACGTTATGTTCACCCACAATATTGAGCCCAATGTCAATATGACCGACGGGTGTGATCATTTCAAACCGGGCTTCACCTTGTTCATTAAGCCTAATACCACGGGCGTAAAAATCTGCAATTTGACGGCTGGAAAAGGTTTTAACGGTTTTGTCCGCTAAAATAGCACTCCACCGCTCACCACCGTGGCTTTCTAAATTAATAATGGCTGTCGCACCTGAAGCAAGGCCTTGATAAATTTCACCTTTCGCCTGTTTTACACCCTCAATTGAGCCAAAACCTTCCAGATGCGCCGCGGCAACATTGTTCACCAATGCGACATCCGGCTTCACTAAAGAGGTGGTATAAGCAATTTCACCAATATGGTTCGCCCCTAACTCAATCACCGCATACGCATCATTAAGATCAGAGCGAAGCAGAGTGAGCGGCACGCCGATATCATTATTAAAATTGCCAGCAGTAAAGAGCACGCGCCCTTTGGCTGATAAAATATTTGCCACCATCTCTTTAACTGTGGTTTTACCGCAACTGCCTGTAATCGCAGCGGTCGGTGTTTGACACTGTTGATGAACCCAAGCACCAAGCTGGCCTAACGCCAGTTTGGTGTCGGTGACCACCAGTTGAGGAACCGAAACCGCCAAAGGGCGCTGAACCAATAACGCCTTTGCACCAGACGCAACCGCTTGTGCAGCAAACTCATGAGCATCAAATTTATCACCGACCAAGGCAACAAAGAGCGCACCGGGTTTGATTTGACGCGTGTCGGTCGAGACCTCAGACACGGTGACATCACAACCAACCAATTGTGCCTGCAAAACGTGCGTCAATTGCTGTAAAGAGACTTCTATCATGCACTTATCTCCAGTAACGTTTGCGCCGTTTCGCGATCCGAATAGTGAATAGTTTGATGGGCCATCACTTGATAATCTTCATGCCCTTTGCCTGCCAATAAAATGATGTCTTGCTGATCAGCATGTTGCAGGGCGTATTGCACGGCAGCGTAACGATTGTGTTCAACGTGTGCGTGACTTGCAAACTCAAGCCCTGCCACCATATCTTGCACAATGTCTGCCGGTTTTTCGCTACGAGGGTTATCGTCGGTCAAAATGACCTTATCGGCGCAGCGCTCTGCAATTTCGGCCATCATCGGGCGTTTGCCTTTATCACGGTCGCCACCACAACCAAAAATCGCCCATAGCTGACCTTGGCAATGAACGCGAAGTGCTAATAGTGCTTTTTCCAAAGCATCAGGCGTGTGTGCATAATCGACGACGATCTTCGCACGATTTGGCGCTTGAAAGAGCTCCATTCGCCCTAAGACTGGCTGCAGTTGAGAAGCCGTTGTCATCAAGGCTTGTTTATCAAAACCTAAAGTCAGCATAGTGGCAAAAGCGAGTAGAAGATTGCTGGCGTTAAATTCGCCAATCAACGGCACGCTCAATTCACCTTGACCATAGTAGCCGTCGAAGGTTAATGAAATACCATTATCACTGTAAGAGACCGAGCTCGCCCACAGCGCTTTAGCGCATTGCGGTTGCTGCTTTAAAGAGACGGCAATCGGTGCTTTCAGCTGTGCTAACCAACTCGCCCCCACCGCATCGTCGGCATTAATGACAGCGTGTTGGCAGTGATGAGCGGTAAATAAGGAGAGCTTTGCTTTGGCGTACTCTTCCATGGTGCCATGATAATCGAGATGATCGCGGCTCAAGTTAGAAAACACGCCCACAGCGAACTTCAATGCTTGAACTCGCCCTTGAACTAATCCGTGCGAAGAGACTTCCAGAGCGGTATAGCGAGCGCCCTGTTGCGCTAATTGATAGAGTGTTTCTTGGACCTCAATGGCATTACCTGTGGTATTGGCGGCAGGCTGCAAATGGTTAAGAAAACCATTCCCCGTCGTACCCAGCACCGCCGCTTTCTCGCCCAACAAGTCAATCCACTGCGCAATTAATTGAGTAATGGTGGTTTTACCGTTGGTTCCCGTAACCCCAATCAACGTGTTGGTCTTCGAACGATAAAGCCGCGATGCCAGTTGAGATAGATGTTGGTTTAGATCAGCAAGGTAAATCACTAACACGCCATTGACGGTAGTCATACTGCCATGCGGATGCTGCCCACACGCTTGAGCCAATACCAGATTCGCCCCAGCTTGAGTGGCGTTATCAATAAACTGCCTTCCGTCGATGGTATGGCCGACCACTGCAATAAAGGTATCATTGGGTGATATTTTACGGCTATCGAGCACTAAACGAGTCACCGACAACGTTGAAATAGAATGGCCATCGAGGTCAAGCCAAGGGGCGATGAGATCTTGTAAACACATACTCGGCGTCATTGTGCTTCTCTCTTAATTATTTTTGGAATCGATTTTCATCAGGAGCGACATTGAGGATCTGCAACGCTCCTTTCATTATTTCGGCAAAGACAGGGCCGGCAACGGAACCGCCATAATATAAGTCACCTTGAGGTTCATTCACCATCACCACTAACGAGACTCGAGGGTCGCTCACTGGAGCCACTCCTGCCGTGTAAGCAAAATATTCATCACCATAACCGCCGGCAATCGCTTTGCGCGAAGTGCCTGACTTGGCCGCAATACGATAGCCCGGAACCGCGGCTTGAGTTGCTGTGCCACCGGGTTGGGTAACGGTTTCTAACATTTCCAACACTTTCTTAGCATTAGTTTTATCAACCACTTGGCGTGATAAATCTTGCTGGTTGCTGTCAATAATATGGATTGGTTGGTACTGACCTAAATTGCCTAAAGTGGCATAAGCATGAGCCAACTGAATGGGGGTAATTGACAAACCATAGCCAAATGCCAAGGTGGCAATTTCAAACGGTGACCAACGGCGGCGATTCGGGAAAATACCCAAAGTCTCACCGACGAGGTTTAAACCGGACATTTCACCAAGCCCTACAGAGGTATACATACCTAATAGGGCTTCGAGAGGCATTTCAAGCGCCAGCTTAGCCACTCCGATGTTACTCGATTTTTTCAGAATTAAGGTTAAATCGGCTTTGCCGACTTTTGAGGTATCACGCACTCGACTGCCGCCGATTTGCATGATGCCATTCCCTGTATCAATCACCGTTTTGTCATTCGCAACGCCATTTTCAAGCGCGGCCAATACCACAAAAGGTTTAACAGTTGAGCCCGGCTCAAAGGCGTCCGTGATCACGCGGTTACGCATTTTAAAACTTTGCCAATCGGAACGGTTATTGGGGTTGTATGAAGGGGCGTTAACCATCGCTAATACCGCACCCGTTTTCACGTCGAGCAAAATGGCCGATGCCGAAGTGGCACGATAGTCCGCCACAGCTTGCTTGACCGCACGAAAGGCGATCGCTTGCAAACGTTGGTCAATGGTCAACGCCAGTGGCTTGCCCTCTTCACGCTCTTCAAGCGAGATATTTTCCACCACTCGGCCATACCGATCTTTGCGGATCACCTGTTTGCCAGCTTCCCCCGTCAGCCATTTATCATAGCTGCGCTCAACCCCTTCTAAACCGTGGCCATCGATGCCCGTCACACCAATTAAGTGCGCACTCGCCTCACCGGCTGGATAGTAACGGCGAGATTCGGCCTTGAGCCCCACACCCGCTAATTTAAGTTCGCGAATATAATTGGCCATTGCAGGGCTAACTTGACGCTGCAAATAGATAAAACGGCGGGTTTGGTTCTCTTCAATTTTTTTCAGCAGCTCACTGCGCTTAATGCCTAACACATCAGCCAGTGCGTACCAGCGTTCACGTTCAACTAAGCCGCCGGCTTTAAAAATAGCTACAGGATCAGCCCATACTGCATCGACAGGAACACTGACTGCGAGAGGTTCACCATTACGATCTGAAATGATTCCGCGTGCCGATGGCAAGGTTTTGGCTCGGACAGAGCGCATATCCCCTTCGCGGATCAAATTATCCGGTTCGATAATTTGGATGAAGGCAACGCGCCCAACCAATAAAGCGAAAGCAACGAATACAAAAAAGAGGATGAGATAGAATCGCCAACGGATCAAAATAGGAGATGTCGCTTTTTCTTGACGAGGTGCCGCTTGGGCTTTGTCTTTGTTTTTTTTCATTTGAGCGTAATCACCACTTCTTTATCAGAATCAGGTCGCTTCATTTCCAGCTCTTGTTTGGCAAGGTTCTGCACGCGGCTATGTTCTGCGAGGGCCGTTTCCTCAAGAATGAGGTTACGCCATTCATTATCGAGCCGCTCGCGCTCAACTAAGGTTTGATCTTTTTCTGAAATCGCCTGCCTAGAATGGTGGGTAATAAACACCACTCCCATCGCACTGGCAAAAATTAACATTAACAAAATAAGCGGCACTCGACCCACCGTAAACAGGTCAAGTGCAATCAGTTTGGTTAAGTTAGGCGGCGACTTAGACATGGACTACAGTTTTTCAGCAACTCGTAATACTGAGCTGCGTGAGCGGGGATTGAGTTCCACTTCTTCTTTAGTTGGCATAATCGCTTTCCCAACTGGTTTTAAGTTGGCTGAGCCCAATGCCTGAATTTGTATTTCTGTTAACGGCAAACCATGTGGAACCTCTGGGCCTTTACTCTCTTTACGAATAAAGCGTTTGACCATGCGATCTTCAAGCGAATGGAAACTGATCACCGATAAGCGCCCTTGTGGGGCTAAGATCTTAGCTGCGCCTTTTAATGCAGTGTCGATCTCTTCTAATTCACTATTGATATAGATACGAAATGCTTGAAATGAGCGCGTAGCCGGGTGTTTTTTCTCTTTAAAGCTTTTCGGCGCGGCTTCTGAAATCAGTTTAGCCAATTGACTGGTACGCGTCAGAGGCTCTTTTTCATCGTCTTCACGGTAAGCGACAATCGCTTTGGCAATACGGCGCGCGTGCTTGTCTTCACCAAATTCACGAATCACCCAAGTAATGTCGTCCAAATCGGCTTGCGCAAGCCACTGCGAGACAGGGATCCCTGACGTCGGGTCCATACGCATATCAAGCGGGCCATCTTTCATGAAACTAAAACCGCGCTCGGCATCGTCCAATTGCGGCGAGGAAACGCCTAAATCAAGTAGTACTCCATCCACTTTCCCGACCAGATCGTAGCGCTCAGCGTATTGTGCCATGCCAGAAAATGGGCCATGGATGATAGTAAAACGCGGGTCGTTAATTTTTCCAGCTTCAGCAATCGCTTGTGGATCGCGATCTATGCTGTACAGACGACCATTGTCACCCAACTTAGAGAGAATTGTACGACTATGACCACCACGGCCAAACGTGCCGTCGATATAAATACCGTCTGGTTTGATAGCAAGGCCATCAATGGATTCATTCAGTAGTACAGAAATGTGTTGAAAAGGTTCAGTCATCGTTTTCTCATCGGGCTAAAGCTGAAATATAGCAATCGGCTACGGCGCAAGTATTCAGTTTACTGATTTAACGCCGCATCGCTACCACTTGACGTTGGCATCACGTGATATTGCGCTAAGTTTAGTGCTTACGAAATAATTTTCGTCAATAAAAAGCAAAAAACCCATCATAACCGCAAGAGTTATGATGGGTCTGCAATAGGTGGAGTTGACGTATAAGCCGGGTTCTGTTCCGCTTGCGCGGCAGTAGCCATTCGTCTAGGCCAGCAATCACTCACTGGCTCAAGCAACCTACCCGCTTCCTTACGCGAGCAACGCAATGTGGAAGCCTATTTGGTCTTGCTCCGGGTGGAGTTTACCTTGCTACGAACTGTTGCCAGACGCACGGTGCGCTCTTACCGCACCCTTTCACCCTTACCTGTGCTCATTCCGAAGAAATTGGGCCATCGGCGGTCTTCTCTCTGCTGCACTTGTCGTAGGCTTTCGCCCCCCAGGCGTTACCTGGCACCCTGCTCTATGGAGCCCGGACTTTCCTCCCCTCCATCAGTCTCCCCAGCACAAGGCTAAAGGACATCAATGAAGCAGCGACTACCCAGTCAACTCCGAGGGCGGATTGTATAGAGAAAGATAGGTACTGTCTAGGCTCAAACAACTTCTGTGTTTAATTCACGCTTAAGCGTTTAATTATCCATCGATTTAAAACATCAAGATGCCGCTGGCTAATTTAAGCAGATAGGTTTTCAAGCCCCCACTTATAAAGGGCATTTTTCTTAAGGTTATAAATTTCAGCCGCCAATGCGGCCGCTTTTTTCAGAGGCAGCTCTTTTGTCAAAATCGCTAAACTGCGCAACGCTTCGTCCGGCAAGCTATCGTCCACGCTTTCTCTGTAACCATGGATCAGTAACACCATTTCACCACGCTTGCGGTTCTCATCTTCATTAATCCAATTAATCAGTTCGCCTAACGGCAAACCTTGAATCGTCTCGAAGGTTTTGGTGAGCTCGCGGGCTAGCACCACGTTACGATCTGGCCCTAAGATAGCTAACATATCTTGCAGTGATTCGCTAATTCGGTGTGGTGACTCATAAAAAATACAGGTGCATTCAGCCTTAGCGATCTCTAGGAATTTATCTTTACGCCCTTTGCTTTTCGGCGGCAAAAAACCTTCAAAACTGAAACGATCAGAAGGCAAGCCTGATGCACTGAGCGCAGTAATCACAGCACAAGCGCCCGGAAGTGGCACAACTCTCACACCAGCTTGACGACATTGATTGACAAGATGGTACCCTGGATCACTGATCAGTGGCGTTCCTGCATCAGAAACCAACGCAATAGATTGCCCTGATAATAATTTATCGACTAACACTTGTGCTTTTTGCTGTTCGTTGTGATCATGCAAGGCAAAGGTTTTAGTCTGGATATTGAAGTGAGCGAGAAGTCTGCCAGTATGGCGTGTATCTTCCGCAGCGATAACATCAACACTTGAGAGTACTTCAATGGCTCGCTGGGTAATATCACCCAAATTGCCAATTGGCGTAGGAACAATGTAGAGAGTTGGGATCTCTGCTGGCAAGGTTTTGCTATCTGTCATTTGTTTACCATCACTTCAACGATTAATATAGAGACAATTTTACACGGAATAACGAAAGAACTCATGGCTATGAAGAACCATCCGAGACTCAGTGTACCACGCTTATTCACGCCCGTTGCATTAGCAATGGCTTTGGCGGCGTGTTCGTCTTCACCGTCGACGCCCACCTCAGTCGATATTACGCAAGATCCCACCAAGTCAGCGCAAACTTACTTGATGCAAGCAGATAGTAGCCAAGGTTCACTGCAAAATGATTGGTTGATCATGGCTCTTAAAGCCGCCATTAACGAAAACAACAGCGAACAAGCGCAACTGTTGATTATGCGCTTAGCCAAACAGTCGCTCTCTGAAGCGCAACAAGCTGAATGGCAAATGGCTAAGGCGCAGTTGTTGAGTAATGCGGAACAGTTTTCACAAGCGCTCTCTCAGCTTAATTTTCAGGCTTGGTGGAAGCTAAGCCCTGAAACATGGGCTCAATACCATCAAATGCGCGCCGATATTTTTACCGCGCTCAGCCGCCCTTTTGATTCAAGTAGGGAGCTTATTGCATTAAGCACTTACGTTGATGATGCCGAGCAAGAGGCGATTGCTGATCAAATTTGGCTCAATTTCAATCACTATAGCGAGCGTGAAATTACCCAATTAAATCCAGAGCCTAACGAAAACGTGCTCGATGGCTGGCTACAACTGGCTGTATATATGAAAACGCTCAATAGTAATATTCCGCAGTTGAAGAATACGCTCGAAAAATGGCTTGCGGAAAACAGCAATCACCCAGCGGCTCGTTATACACCTAAAGCGATACAAGATATTTTAGCGCTGGAAATCATCAAACCCACTAACACCGCGTTGTTACTTCCTCTTTCCGGAAAATTTGCCACGCAAGCTCAACTGATCCGTGATGGCTTTATCATGGCGATGATGAATGACCGTAACCGTGACCTCAATGCTACCTTGACTGTGATTGATACCAATGCCGAAGACGCCGCGCTCATAGACAAGCAACTGATTGAAAAAAACATTGATTTCATTGTTGGGCCACTCATCAAAGAGAACATCGAGAATCTACATAAGCTTCAACAAGCACGCTTAGCTTCTATCCCTACGCTGGCGTTGAATATTCCAGACCAAATTGAAGATCACCCCAACACTTGCTATCTTGCACTTTCGCCAGAGCAAGAGGTTGAACAAGCCGCTAAGTATCTGTTTAGCCAAGGCTATCAGTACCCTTTAATACTCGCTCCTCAAGGTAATTACGGCCAGCGTGTAGTAGAAGCGTTTAACGCAGAATGGCAAAAATACAGCAAGAATAAAGTATCGGTGAACCTATTTGGTGATAAGCGTCAATTGCAACGCAACATTAACTCAGTATTTGGTCTGCAAGATAGCCAACAAAATATCGCGCAAATGGATGCGTTGATGGGTATTGATTTACAAAGCCTGCCCCGCAGTCGTCGTGATATCGATTCGGTTTATATCGTGGCTAACAGCGCAGAATTGACTTTAATTAAACCCTTTATCGAGGTCGCAATTAACCCTGACACTAAGCCACCTAAACTGTTCTCAAACTCTCGTAGTAACAGTGGTAACACACAGTATGAAGACCTCTCTGGTGTAACTTATAGCGATATTCCATTACTCATTCATCCCAATTCAATGCTGGATAATGAAATGAACCAATTGTGGCCAAAGAACTCCAATAGCGAGCGACGCTTACAAGCATTAGGTATGGATGCTTATCAGTTAATGATTGAGTTACCACAAATGAAAGTCGTCGAGGGGTATAGTATCGATGGCAAAACAGGCACATTAAGTATTGATGAGCAATGCGTGGTACAGAGAGAGATCAGTTGGGCGGTGCATGGCGCTCTTTAGTCGCCGCGCAGTTGGTCAACAGTATGAAACCGCAGCCAAACACTATTTATTAGGTTGTGGTTTGGCTTTTATTGAACAAAACTTCAATACCAAAGTCGGTGAAATCGACCTCATTATGCGAGATAAAAACACCTTAGTGTTCGTAGAGGTTAAATACAGAAAAAACCAATGTCATGGGCATGCCGCAGAAATGGTTACTACCGCAAAAATGGCAAAGTTGATGAAAACCGCGAATTTATGGCTACTGAAACATGGCCTATCGCCCTATGACACCGATTTTCGTTTCGATGTGATCGCCATCCACCAAGATGTGCACCACATTGAGTGGATTAAAAACGCAATAACTCAAGGATAAACGATGCTCGACAGCATTAAAGACAGTTTTACCGAAAGCATCCAAATTCAAATTGCGGCTGCTGAAGCACTACCCCATGCGATCACGCATGCTGCACAAGCCATGGTGGCAACGCTACTTAACGGTCATAAAATTCTCTGTTGCGGTAATGGTGGCTCTTCGGCCAATGCCCAGCTTTTTTCTTCTTGCTTACTGAACCGTTTTGAAACTGAACGCCCGAGTTTACCCGCCATTGCATTAACCGCAGACAATACCACGTTAACCGCAGTTGCTAACGACTATCACTACCAAGAAATATTCTCGAAACAGGTACGTGCATTTGGTCAACCTGGTGATGTTTTGTTGGCTATTTCAACCAGTGGTAACAGCAAAAACATCATTAAAGCGATGGAAGCGGCTGTGACTCGTGATATGACGATTATCGCTCTCACAGGCAAAGACGGTGGAGAAATGGCTGGTCTTCTAGGTGAAAATGATGTGGAGATCCGCATCCCCTCGCAGCGGACGGCTCGAATCCATGAAGTTCATATGGTCACCCTACACTGCTTATGTGACTTGATTGATCAAGTCCTTTTCCCTTCTCATGAAGAATAGACAATGAATAGATTAAAACTTTCACTCATTCTACTGTTGAGCTTTGCTGTATCAGGTTGTGCAGGAGTTATCCTTGCTGGCGCGGCGACAACAGCGAGCCTAGTAACAGACCCTCGAACCACTCAAGAAATTTGGAATGATAATAACATCGAATTTGAAGTAGCAGGTATCGCCAATAAAGCCCCCTTTAACGGAAAAACTCGCATTACGGCCAGTTCTTATCAAGGGATTGTCGTATTGATGGGACAAGCTGAAAACTCCGGATTACTCAATGAGTTTGAAAATAAAGCACGTGAGACAAAAGGGGTCAAAACCATTCATAATCAAGTCAGAATAAAAGCGCCTTTATCAATTGGCGAAATCAGTAACGACAGTTGGATTACGACTAAAGTAAAATCAGCGCTGTTGGCCAATTCTGAACTGAACACAATCAAAATCAAAGTAATCACAGAAAATAGAGAAGTATTTTTACTTGGCTATGTCTCGGCAGAACAGGCTAATCTAGCCAGTGATATTGCCCGAAACATATCAGGCGTAAAACAGGTGATTAAGGCATTTCAATACAGCGAATAACCTCGGTTATCCTTTGTTTTTTTTAGAAAAAAAGCAGCGAATATCGCTGCTTTTTCGATCATGACTGCTTAATGTGTGAAAATGAGTTACTTAATAACTCTTAAGCTTGGTTTTCCCTTCGGCCGAGAGGTTTCTTGTGCTCGAGTCTCTGATAATTCCTCATCTTCTTGAGAAGCAACGCTTAACATCGGCTCTTGTTCAGATTCCTCTGTTATGCCCGCTTCTAGATAAGGGATATAGGCCTCTTCAGGTTCAAACATAGTACCTGCACCGTTTTCACGTGCATAGATAGCTTGCACTGCGTACAAAGGCACTATGACCGAATGAGGACGTCCACCAAAGCGAGCATTGAACGTAATCGCTTCATTGCCAAGCTCAAGGTTACCTATCGCTCTTGGGGCAAGATTAAGGATAATTTGTCCATCTTGCACAAACTCCATCGGCACTCGTACACCCGTAAGAGTGGCATCCACAACAACATGAGGAGTCAATTCATTTTCTAATAGCCAATCATAAAATGCTCTAAGCATATAAGGTCGGCGAGGAGTCATTTGAGAGATATCCATCAAACTGCCTTAACGAACTAAACGCATCTCACGTTCAGCTTCTGTTAAAGAAGCCAAGAATGAATCACGCTCAAAAACACGATTCATATATACTTTAAGCTCTTTAGAGCCAGGACCAATCAGATCAATACCCAAAATAGGTAAGCGCCATAGTAATGGAGCTAAATAACAGTCAATGAGGCTAAACTCTTCACTCATGAAATATTCGTATTCCGCGAACACAGGACCAAGAGTAAGCAGATCATTGCGTAATTTATTACGAGCTGCTTCTGACTCTTCCGCATTACCCTTCACGACTTTCTCAGCCAGTGAGTACCAGTTTTTCTCAATACGGTAAATCATCAAACGGCTATTACCACGAGCCACAGGATAAACAGGCATCAGCGGTGGATGAGGGAAACGCTCATCTAGGTATTCCATGATGATCTTTGAGTCATAAAGAGCAAGCTCACGATCAACTAACGTTGGTACTGTCTTATATGGGTTTAGCTCAATAAGGTCAGCTGGCAGATTGGTTTCATCAACTAATTCTACTTCAACACTGACACCTTTTTCCGCTAGAACAATACGTACCTGATGACTATACATATCAGATGCACTCGAAAATAGCGTCATCACAGAACGTTTATTGGCAGCTACAGCCATGGAGCCCTCCAGCACACTTACAGATATAAAAACAATGGAGGCCAAGCCTCCATTGAAGATTCTAAAAATTAGAAATTAACGCCGCATGGTAGCACAATTAATGCACATCACGCCAATATTCTTTCTTCAATAGAACAACCACGATAGTAAATAGCACAAGGAATGCCATTACCCACCAACCTAAAGTTTGACGTTCAAGCTTGACTGGTTCTGCTGAATATTCAAGGAAGTTAACAATGTCACGGACCGCTTGATCATACTCACTTTGGCTCAGCTCACCCGTTCCATCAGACTCGGCACCAATAACAGCCTTGACTTCCTCGCCATTGACAAGATGAGTACCATAAACTGGTTGTGGGATCCCTTGTAGCTCTTCAAGCACATGAGGCATACCGACACTTGGGAATACGATGTTGTTTACGCCAAAGGGCCGGCTAGGATCGGCATAAAATGAACGAAGGTAAGTATACAACCAATCTGTTCCTCGAACACGAGCCACAAGCGTTAAATCTGGTGGTGGTGCACCAAACCATTTCGCTGCCGACTTATCTGGAATCGCATTCTCCATCAGTTGACCAATTTTGGCATTCGGATCAAAAATCAAATTCTCTTTCATCAAATCCGAGGGAATATTCAAATCATTCGCTACACGCTCATAACGCTGGTACTGAGTTGAGTGGCAACCAAAACAGTAGTTCATGAATAGCTTTGCACCATGCTGCAGTGATGCTTGATCTGTTAAATCATTATTTGCTTTATCTAAATGTACATTTGCGCCAGCTGCCAAAGCAAGAGATGGCAGCATTGCAAACAAAATTACAATCCACTTTTTCATTTAAATGTCACCCTCTCTGGTAATGGTTTCGTTGCTTCATTTTTGCTGTAGAAGAACAACAAAACAAAGAACATGAAGTAACCAACGCTAAATATACGTGCAAGCATTGTGTAAGTGGCTGTCGCAGGTAACGCACCTAAAACACCTAACGCAATAAAGCAGATAGTGAACTGAATAATATTGATTAAGTGGAACTTACTACGATAACGGTAAGAACGAACCTTACAACGATCCAGCCATGGCAATAAGAACAACACCACAATCGATGCACCCATCGCAGCCACACCAATTAACTTATCAGGAACAGCACGTAAAATTGCATAGAAAGGCGTGAAATACCAAACAGGTGCGATGTGTGCTGGCGTTTTTAGTGGGTTTGCCGCTTCAAAGTTAGGCGGCTCAAGGAAGTAGCCCCCCATCTCTGGGTTAAAGAACAACACATAACAGAACAGGATTAAGAAACCGGCTACACCAATAAGATCTTTCACTGTCCCGTAAGGATGGAATGGAATCGAATCAATGATGTCGTATTTCTTGGTGTAGTAGTCGTGAAATTTAAACTGCGTTTTATAATCATCGCCCATCGACCCTTTTGGTACTTTGGTTTCGATACCGTCAGGGTTATTAGAACCGACTTCATGCAGTGCTAATATATGGAGAACAATTAGCAACAATAAAACAATAGGTAAAGCAATCACATGCAGTGCAAAGAAACGGTTCAGAGTGGCACCTGAAATAACGTAGTCACCACGTATCCATAGAGTTAAATCATCACCGATAACGGGGATTGCACCGAACAAAGAGATAATAACTTGCGCTCCCCAGTAGGACATTTGTCCCCATGGTAGCAAGTATCCCATAAAGGCTTCGGCCATCAACACTAAGAAGATCAGCATGCCAAATAGCCATAGCAGTTCACGAGGCTTCTGATAGGAACCGTAAATTAAGCCACGGAACATATGTAGATAAATCACCACAAAGAAAGCTGAAGCGCCAGTGGAGTGCATATAGCGCAGTAACCAACCATACTCAACATCACGCATTATGTATTCAACAGATGCAAAAGCCCCTTCACCTGATGGCACATAGTTCATGGTTAGCCACACACCAGTGAGCAGTTGGTTAACAAGAACCAACATGGCTAACGATCCAAACAAATACCAAAAGTTAAAGTTTTTCGGCATTGGATATTCAGATAGGTGTTTTTTGTAAGCGTTCATTGCAGGTAAACGCTTTTCTACCCAATCAAGTAAAACTTGCATTATGCAGCCTCCCCGGTCTCATCTAATCCTATGACAATACGAGTATCGCTAAGATACATATATTGAGGGATAACCAAGTTTAGTGGTGCCGGAACACCTTGAAAAACTCGACCCGCCATATCAAATTTCGAACCATGGCAAGGACAGAAAAAACCAGATTTAACCCCTTGAACTTGTTCACTAAAAGAATCAGGCAAATAAGTAGGTGAACAGCCAAGGTGAGTACAAATACCCACAGCAACGAAATATTCAGGTTTAATCGATCGATAAGCATTTTGCGCATAATTAGGCTGCTGCTGCTCATCCGATTGAGGATCTCGAAGTTGGTTTTCGATATCTTTTAGCCCATCGACCACTGATTGAGAACGACGAACAACCCAAACAGGTTTTCCTCGCCACTCAACACGAACCATTTGCCCCTCTTCAAGTTTACCGATTTCAACTTCAACGGGGGCTCCAGCCGCTTTGGCTTTGGCACTTGGGTTCCAAGATTTAATAAAAGGAACGGCGACAGCAGCGGCTCCTAACCCTCCGACAACGGCTGTTGTCGCGGTTAAGAAACGTCTGCGACCGTTATTTAAAGGCGCATTGCTCATCCAAACATTCTCCCATTTGCTCCCTGTGGATTATTATTATTCCGCTTATCAAGAGCATGGCTAACAAAATACGAATCTAGTTGTATTTATTTGATGGCAAATCATAAATAAAACCCTACTTTTTGACAAGATAAAGCTACCTTTTCGTAACATTCGTGAAGTAAATCGCACGTGAGGTCACAAAAGGAAGATTAAAGAGCAACAACCAAATGATGTGATTAAAAAAGTGAGTGTTTGCTAACACCAAAAAACAAAAAGCCCGGTATAAATACCGGGCTTTTGAACCACAATCCAGTAACACTGGAAGCGAATCTTTTGAAAAAAGATTAACGCTTAGAGAATTGTGGTTTACGACGTGCTTTACGCAGACCAACTTTCTTACGTTCAACGCAACGAGCGTCGCGAGTAACGTAGCCAGCTGCACGTAGAACAGGACGTAGTGATTCGTCGTATTCCATTAGAGCGCGAGTGATACCGTGACGGATAGCACCAGCTTGACCAGAAATACCACCACCTTTAACAGTGATGTATAGATCTAGTTTCTCAGTTAGTTCAACTAGCTCAAGAGGTTGTTTAACAACCATGCGAGAAGTTGGACGACCAAAGTAAACATCAAGGCTACGCTTGTTGATTACAATGTTGCCGCTGCCTGGTTTAATAAAAACGCGTGCAGCTGAGCTTTTGCGACGGCCAGTGCCGTAGTATTGATTCTCTGCCATTTTCGAAATCCCCAATTAGATGTCTAGTACTTTTGGTTGTTGAGCAGCATGGTTGTGCTCAGCGCCAGCGTAAACTTTCAGCTTACGGTACATAGCACGGCCTAGAGGACCACGTGGTAGCATACCTTTAACCGCTAGCTCAATAACCATCTCTGGCTTACGAATAATCAGCTTGTCGAAAGTGATTGATTTTAAGCCGCCTGGAAATTCAGTGTGACGGTAGTAAGTTTTAGCTGCTGCTTTGTTACCAGTTACAGTAACTTTCTCAGCGTTTACAACGATGATGTAATCACCAGTGTCTACGTGAGGAGTGTATTCAGCTTTATGTTTGCCACGTAGGCGAGATGCAATTTCACTTGCTAGACGACCTAGAGTTTTACCCTCAGCGTCTACGATATACCAGTCGCGTTTTACAGTTTCTGGTTTAGCAACGAAAGTTTTCATGCTAATAATAACCCGTTAAATAAAATTTACACTAAAAGGAGCATTAAAATGCCCCCACTGTCTAAGAGTCCAAAGTTGCCCCTTCGAGCGTTTGGTTTCTCTCGGCCTCTCGTTTCACAGAAACAGGCCTGCAGTAACGGTGGGTCGCAGGATTATAGGGAAGTCAGTAGAAAAAATCACCTCTTTTTGAACAAAATCACGAATTTTTTATTTTGCTTTAAAAGTGTTCGGATTGAGCTAGGCCAGATGTTCCCTTGATAAATACTCATGACTTTGCATTTCAATTAACCGCGACTGACAACGTTTGAATTCAAACTCCAGTTGCCCATGCAGATACAGATCGTCCAGCGCCACTTCGGCGGAGATAATTACTTTGACATGTCGTTCGTAAAATTCATCAATCAACGCAATAAAACGCCGCGCTGCATCATCGATGGCGCGATCCATTTGCTTCACATCAGCCAGCAGTACTGTATGGTAAATTTTGGACAACTCAATGTAATCGTTTTGGCTTCTCGCCGTTTGGCATAACTGTTCAAATGTCGCATGTAAAATACCATCACTAGCCTTTACAACAG
Organism: Vibrio sp. 2-2(8); assembly: GCF_963888495.1. Taxonomy (NCBI): domain Bacteria; kingdom Pseudomonadati; phylum Pseudomonadota; class Gammaproteobacteria; order Vibrionales; family Vibrionaceae; genus Vibrio; species Vibrio sp. 2-2(8). Next base: position 607,209 of record NZ_CAWPJM010000011.1, read on the forward strand.
GGAGGGTGCGATGGTTGATTTCAATCTCACTGCGTGCTTCTTTTTTCTCGTCACCAACCAATTGCCGATAGTAATGTTGTAAATTGTGGCTTGCTGCTTCATCCAATGGATAGTGGTAAATTTCCGCTTGCTCTAATGTTCTTAAGCGATAATCAATGCCACTATCGACGTTCAACACATGACAGTGTGATTCAATCAAAGCAATTGCAGGGAGAAAGCGTGCTCGCTGCAAGCCGTTGCGGTATAAGTCGTGCGGTGGAATGTTCGATGTCGCCACTAAGATAATACCGCGCTTAAACAGTGCTTGAAACAAGGTACCCAAAATCATCGCATCGGTAATATCTGATACAAAAAATTCATCAAAACAGATAATTTCCGTTTCAGACTTTAAAATATCGGCAACCTTTTCTAAGGGCTCTTCAACTCCAGCCAGCGCCTTCAGCTCATCATGAACTCGATACATAAAACGGTGGAAATGCACTCGCATTTTGCGAGTGGTTGGCAGAGCTTCAAAAAACGTATCCATTAGATAGGTTTTTCCTCGCCCGACACCGCCCCAAAAATAGAGCCCTTTAGGTAAGTTAGGCTGTTTAGGTTGGCGGCCAAGCCATTTGGTCCAAACCGCGGAGGGCTTAACTGGTTGGTTAAGATAATCCTGAAACTGATGGTAGAGTAAATCCAGCGCATCGACGGCGCTTTCTTGGGCAGAGTCTCGCTGAAAACCGAGTTTTTTTACATCGTGTTCATATCGCTGTTTTGGTGTCATGACCGCCTACTGCACTAAAGAAAATGGAAACTGCTATTTCGTGTATTTCGCTTTATTGGCTAGAGCAGTCATAGTAACATGTCCAAGCGACGTGTGTAACCAACAGGTAAAAAACATGTTAAATAACAACAATAAGGAGCTGTTATGCCTTGGATATATGCCATTGTAGGCTTGCTAGTAGGGGCCGTGTTGGGAATGGTCATTTCACGATTGACTACGCCTCAATATAAAAACCAAAAGTCTCTACAAAAAGAATTAGATAACGCGAAATTTAGTTTGGAACAACAACGCCAAGAATTGTCGGATCACTTTGCTCAAGCAGCAGAAATACTCGATACACTAGGTAAAGATTATACAAAACTGTATCAACACATGGCCAAAACATCGTCCGAAATTTTGCCGAATATGCCAGAGCAAGATAACCCATTTATCAAAAAAATCGCTCTGCATAATGATACAGATAAAAGCAACGATGACATTTTGGAACAGCCACCGAAAGATTATGCCAATGGCGCAACAGGGCTTTTTAATACCCCCAAAAAAGAGATCATTCATTCTGCAGACGTGGTTAAGGTGAAAGCCGTTTAATCTGAATTCATGAACTTTATAAAGGTTTTTGAGTCATAAACCTCACGAGAGTGTTGAAGTTTTGTCTTTCGTACAAATATTAAACTTCGAACACAGTTATTCCAAAGGAGCTTATGATGAAAAAACCTTTACTTCTTTTAACCGCTCTATCCTTAAGTTTAAGTTCAATCATCACCCCACTACCCGCAATGGCAGCGCTACCCTTTTCTGTCAGTGGTGAGCCATTGCCGAGCTTAGCACCGATGCTAGAGCAAGTGACACCGGCGGTTGTGAGTATCTCAGTTGAGGGAACTCAAGTTTCCCATCAACGTTTACCCGAGCAGTTTCGATTTTTCTTTGGTCCTGACTTCCCAATCGACCAATCGCAAGAGCGGCCATTTAGAGCATTAGGCTCTGGTGTCATTACTGACGCAGACAAAGGTTATGTTGTGACTAATTATCACGTCATCGATGGCGCTGATAAGATTCGCGTCAAATTATACGACGGCCGAGAATACGATGCGGAGCTCGTCGGTGGCGATAAAATGTCCGATGTCGCGCTGATCAAACTAAAAAAAGCAAAAAATTTAACCCAAATTCGTATCGCGGATTCAGACAAACTGCGTGTAGGTGATTTCACGGTCGCGATCGGGAACCCGTTTGGTCTTGGTCAAACGGTGACTTCCGGCATTGTTTCTGCGCTAGGACGAAGTGGACTTAATCTTGAAAACTTTGAGAACTTTATTCAGACCGATGCCGCGATTAACAGTGGCAACTCTGGTGGTGCCTTAGTCAATCTCAATGGTGAATTGATTGGGATTAATACCGCGATTCTTGGGCCGAATGGTGGCAACGTTGGGATCGGTTTTGCAATACCATCAAATATGATGAAAAACTTGACCGAACAGATCTTAGAATTTGGTGAGGTAAAACGTGGCGTGCTCGGCGTTCAAGGGGGTGAAATAACCTCTGAACTGGCTGAAGCGCTAGGCTATGAGTCAAGTAAAGGGGCGTTTGTTAGCCAAGTTATCAAAGATAGCGCCGCCGATAAAGCAGGGATCAAAGCGGGTGATGTCATCACAGCTATTAATGGAAAAAACGTTTCTACCTTCAATGAATTAAGAGCCAAAGTGGCAACATTAGGTGCAGGTAAAAAAATCACAATCGATGTTATCCGCGATGGTAAAAGCAAAACCTTCGACGTAACCTTGAGTGAAAACAACACCACAACCAAAGCAGAGCAACTTCACTCGGGGTTGACTGGTGCGGCACTGACCAATACGACGGATCAAGACCCAATCGCTGGCGTTAAAGTGACTGCTATAGAGAAAGGGTCAGCGGCAGAAGCGTATCAACTACAAAAAGAGGACATCATCATTGGTGTTAACCGCCAACGAGTGAAAAACCTCGCACAATTACGCGAAATTTTGGAGAAAAAGCCGAGCATACTTGCGCTGAATATCCAACGAGGTGATAGAACCATTTACTTGGTTATTCGCTAATTAGTGAGAATCTCTTGTCGAGCGATCAGGGCAGCATTTGAATGCTGCCCTTTTCTTATTCAATCATGTAGTGCTATTCTTCCTCTCTCAAGCTCAGGTGTAAAATAAGCTGAGTATATAGCGGGTTTTGTTTGGGGAAGATATGCTTAACTTTTTACTTCGTTCAGTGGGGCTTGGGCTTCTCGCTGCTGTTGTTATTTTACTAGCGGTTCCCTCGCTACGTTCAAATGTTCTCCCGCAAATCGCGGCCGAAGAGTCTCCCAATGCGCTCTCTTTGCAAATTTCGTTTAACCAAGCCGTTCGCCGCGCCGCACCTGCTGTAGTCAATATTTACAACCAAAAATACACCGAAAGCGATCGCAGTAAACTGTCGATTCAAGGGTTAGGCTCTGGTGTAATTGTGAGCGAGAAAGGGTACATCATTACCAACTATCACGTAGTAGCCCAAGCCGACCAAATCGTAGCGGCCTTACAAGATGGCCGTCTCGCAGCAGCGCAATTAGTAGGCAAAGATCGACGCACGGATATCGCAATTTTGCGAATCGAAGGAACGAACCTTCCCGTTATTCCACAAAATCCCAATTACTCGGTGAAAGTTGGCGATGTGGTACTGGCCATTGGCAATCCATACAACCTTGGACAAACCACTACTTTTGGTATCATTTCTGCCACTGAACGTTCATCAGTCAGTACCGATGGACGTCAAGCTTTCATCCAAACTGATGCGGCCATTAATGAAGGCAATTCCGGTGGAGCTTTGGTCAACACTCAAGGAGAGCTCGTAGGTATTAACACGGCTTCGTTTCAACAAGCAACTGAAATGAAAACCGATGGTATATCATTCGCGATTCCTTACAAATTAGCCAACACCATTATGGAAAAAATCATTGCTGATGGACGCGTGATTCGCGGCTATATCGGTATTGATGGGCAAGATATTACTCCAGTAACATCTCGCTTACTTGGCAGTGAACATATTGGCGGCATAGTTGTGTTGGGCATTGACCCCAATGGCCCTGCGGAAACGGCTGGTTTTAAAGAGCGGGACATTATTCTAAAAATTGGCGGTAAAAAAATTAATGGTCGCAAGAGTGTGATGGAAATTGTCACTGACTTGCGCCCAGGTACCGTTGTCGATGTGCTTATCTTACGTAAAGGTGAAGAGATGACACTTCCCGTGACAATTGTTGAAGACCTACGCGAATAAACTAAGCCACCAAAAACAAAGAGACATAAAAAAGCCCCCAACTCACGAAGGGGGCTTTTATTTATAGACTTTTACTCTTGCTCAAGATCTGAATCACTAAGTTCTGATTCAATCTCAATCGCAGTAACACGTTGTAGCCCTCTCGGCAGTAAGCTACCTCGACGTCCACGCTCACCACGGAAGTTCTCTAGATCGCTGGCTTTTAAACCAAGTTTGCGTTTGCCGGCATAGAGCGTAATAGCCGCTCCTTGAGGCAAGGAGATTAAATGTGACACAAACTCTTCACGCTCTTTGGACTTAGCCGCAGGAATATTGATTATTTTGTTGCCTTTGCCTTTGGTTAGCTGTGGTAAATCTTTGATTGGGAATAGCAACATTCGCCCCTGATTCGTGATCGCTAAAATGTCATCAGACTCCAAATTACCGATGGCCTGCGGCGTCATTACCTCTGAGTTCTCAGGCAAATTAACTAAGGCTTTACCACTACGGTTTTTCGACAGCAGTTCACCACCTTTACACACAAAACCATAACCGGCATCCGAGCCCACTAACCAGAGTTGATCCTCTTCCCCCATCACTACTTGGCGAATAGACGAGCCCTCTGTGATGTTGAGACGACCCGTAATCGGCTCACCTTGACTGCGCGCCGAAGGTAGCGAGTGAGCTTCAAGCGAATAACTTCGACCATCGCTACCCAAGAATACGACCTGTTGATTGCTCTTACCACAAGCATGAGCCAAATACTGATCGCCGGATTTATAGCTCAAACTTTGGCAATCCACATCATGCCCTTTGGCATGACGTACCCAGCCTTTTTCCGAAAGCACAACGGTGATCGCTTCACTTGGCACAAGGTCACGCTCAGTCAACGCTTTAGATTCAGCTCGCTCAATCAGTGGTGAACGGCGATCATCACCGTACTTCTCAGCATCCGCTTTGATCTCTTTCTTCAACAATGTGTTCAAGCGACGCTCAGAACCAAGCAACTGCTCTAATTTTTCGCGCTCTTTGGCAAGCTCATCTTGCTCACCACGAATCTTCATCTCTTCAAGTTTGGCTAAGTGGCGAAGTTTGGTATCTAAAATCGCATCGGCTTGAATAGCACTAATACCAAACCGGGCCATCAGTACCGCTTTAGGTTCATCTTCAGTACGAATGATTTCAATCACTTCATCAATATTCAGATAAGCAATGAGCAAACCTTCCAAGATGTGCAAACGCGCCATGACTTTATCAAGACGGTACTGTAAGCGGCGGCGAACCGTGGTGCGACGAAACTCAATCCACTCAGAAAGAATGGTCACTAAACCTTTCACTTCAGGACGATTGTTTAAGCCAATCATGTTCAAGTTAACACGGAAGCTTTTCTCTAGATCGGTTGATGCGAACAAGTGGCTCATCAACAAGTCACAATCTACGCGGTTAGAACGCGGCACAATAACAATACGCGTAGGGTTCTCGTGATCCGATTCATCGCGTAAATCTTCAACCATTGGCAATTTCTTCGCGCGCATTTGGTTAGCGATTTGTTCGAGCAATTTAGCGCCTGAGACTTGATGAGGTAATGCTGTGATCACAACATCACTCCCCTCTTTATGCCAAACCGCGCGCATTTTGATACTGCCGCGACCTGAGCGATATATTTTCTCAATTTCAATTCTGGGTGAAATAATTTCCGCTTCGGTCGGATAATCTGGCCCTTGCACGTACTGCATCACATCATGCAGTTGCGCTTCCGGGTTATCGATCAGGTGAATCGTCGCATCGGCAATTTCACGCACATTGTGTGGCGGGATATCGGTCGCCATACCCACCGCAATTCCCGTGACGCCATTGAGCAAAATATGAGGTAAACGCGCCGGCAGCATTTGTGGTTCTTGCATTGTGCCATCAAAGTTAGGCTGCCAATCAACGTTGCCTTGTCCAAGCTCACCCAGTAAAACTTCAGCGAATTTAGACAGTTTCGCTTCGGTATAACGCATCGCCGCGAAGGATTTTGGATCGTCCGGAGCACCCCAGTTACCTTGACCATCCACCAGTGGATAGCGGTAAGAAAAGGGTTGTGCCATTAATACCATCGCTTCGTAACAGGCCGAATCACCGTGCGGGTGGTATTTACCGAGCACGTCACCAACGGTACGCGCTGATTTTTTGTACTTGGCTGACGCCGAGAGTCCAAGCTCCGACATCGCATAAATAATACGTCGCTGTACCGGTTTTAAACCATCGCCAATATAAGGCAGTGCGCGGTCCATGATGACGTACATCGAATAATTGAGATAGGCGTCTTCAGTGAACTTACGCAGCGGCAGTTTCTCAACACCATCAAAGGTTATTTCAGTTGACATTTATTGCACCTCTGCCATATCGCCATAACGTTGCAACCATGCGCGGCGGTCATCTGCTCGCTTTTTACCTAGCAACATGTCCATCATTTCATCCGTTGCTTCAGCATCATCAATGGTCAGTTGCACCAAGCGGCGCGTGTTTGGATCCATCGTTGTTTCACGCAATTGAAGCGGATTCATTTCACCCAAACCTTTAAATCGCTGGACGTTGATTTTGGCTTTTTTCTGGCTAAGTCGCTCTAAAATGCCCTCTTTTTCAGCATCATCGAGTGCATAAAAGACCTCTTTGCCACAGTCGATCCGATACAAGGGAGGCATAGCAACAAAAATGTGGCCCGCTTTGACTAGTGCTCGGAAATGTTTGGTAAATAAGGCACAAAGCAAGGTGGCAATATGTAAACCATCAGAGTCAGCATCCGCGAGAATGCAGATTTTACCGTAACGCAATCCATCGAGATCGTCGTTATCAGGATCAATCCCAAGCGCAACAGAGATATCATGCACTTCTTGTGAAGCCAGCACTTGGTCTGCCGACACTTCCCACGTATTTAAAATTTTCCCACGCAGTGGCATAACCGCCTGAAATTCGCGATCGCGCGCTTGCTTAGCACTGCCACCTGCTGAATCCCCTTCGACAAAGAAGATTTCCGTGCGGCTCAGGTCTTGCACTGAACAATCGGTCAATTTACCGGGGAGCGCGGGGCCCGATGCGATTTTTTTCCGTACCACTTTTTTGCTGGCTCGCATGCGGCGATGCGCATTGGCAATGCACACTTCGGCAAGTAATTCAGCGAGTTGTGGTTTTTCATTCAGCCATAAACTAAAGGAGTCTTTTATCACACCTGAAACAAAAGCCGCGGTTTGACGTGAAGAAAGGCGCTCTTTGGTTTGCCCTGCAAACTGTGGGTCTTGCATCTTAACCGACAACACATAAGAACAGCGGTCAAAGACATCTTCACCAGTTAACTTAACGCCACGCGGCAACAGGTTGCGGAATTCACAGAATTCACGCATCGCATCGAGCAACCCTTGGCGTAAGCCGTTAACGTGCGTACCACCTTGTGCGGTCGGGATTAAGTTAACATAGCTTTCAGTGATCATCTCACCACCTTCAGGTAGCCAAATCACTGCCCAGTTGGCCGCTTCAGTTTCAGCGACAAACTCACCCGTAAATGGCTCTTCGGGTAATAAGGTGTAACCCTTTACGCCTTCTGCGAGATAATCTTTTAAGCCGTCTTCGTAGTACCAACGGTGCTCAAGATTGTTAACCTTATCACTAAAGGTGATCTCGAGCCCCGGGCAAAGTACCGCTTTAGCGCGCAAATTATTGATTAGGCGAGTCACTGAAAAGTTAGGCGAATCAAAGTAGCTGGTATCGGGCCAAAAGTGGACACTGGTCCCTTTATTGCGACGACCACAGGTGCCAGTTACCGTCAATTCCTCGACTTTATTACCGTGCTCAAACGCCATTTCATAGATTTGCCCATCACGGCGAACGGTCACTTCCACACGCTTGGATAGGGCATTCACTACGGAAATACCTACCCCATGTAAACCACCGGAGAACTGGTAGCTTTTGTTTGAAAACTTACCACCCGCATGCAATTTACAGAAGATAAGCTCAACGCCTGATATTTTCTCTTCAGGGTGAATATCAACAGGCATACCACGCCCATCATCGATCACTTCAAGTGATTGATCTGCGTGGAGAATAACTTGTACCTTGGAGGCATATCCGGCTAGCGCTTCATCGACACTGTTATCGATAACTTCTTGGCCTAAATGGTTAGGTCGCGCGGTGTCCGTATACATCCCAGGTCGGCGACGTACTGGTTCTAAACCATTAAGAACTTCAATGGCCCCAGCATTATATTGTTCAGTCATAATACGGAATGCTTTTATAGATAAATGATTCGTTACTTTTTCGGCAGTTTATCAATGATGTGCTTGTGATTAATTAACGACAACAACGCTGATTTTTTCAGCATTACAAACTGCAAAAGTATAGGTAGAACATAGTCTGGAAGAGCCTTGCTTATGTCAAGCGAGATAAGTAAGTTACAGGTAAAATTATGACTCCCCCCTCAATGAATCGGTCAGAGATCTAGGAATTCGATGATTTGTCGCGGATATCGCTCAAAGTTAACAAAACTATGATCGCCGCCAAATTCAACCGTCTGTTTTGCTCCCGCCAATTTAGCGACGGCTTGACGGTAATCTAAGACTTCATCACCCATTTGTTGCAACAACCAAAATGACGTGACGTCATTAATTTTAACCTCTAATGCTTTGAGCTCTTCAATATGTTTCGCCTCTAGCCGATAGTGCTCTTGCGTGTAGGGGTTGACTTGTTCGCCTAAAAAATTGACCAATAATTCATACGGTTTGATTGCTGGGTTTATCACCACGGCACGAAAACCAAACAAATGGTTTAACCAAATAGACAAATACCCGCCTAATGAACTCCCCACCAGCGCAATACGATATTGATCTTGATGTTGATGAATAAGATCAAGTAGATATTCCGCAGCTTGCGCGGGAAAACTGGGTAACTTAGGCACCATCACTTTGATATCAGGACGCTGCATTTGGCAATACTTCACCATCACTTGTGCTTTGTGCGACAGCGGCGAGCTATTAAAGCCGTGAATATAAAGCAGCATAGGTTGACGAGTAGGCATCTCAGTATCCATTAGCGTTAAAATCCGGTTGGAATGCGCCGTTAGCTAAACGTTTGACTTGAGTTTCTATTTGACCATCAGCAGATAGCGTCAATTCACGCCATCCTGGGGAAGTGCGATCCAAAGCAAAATCATCTGAATTGGGCTTAAATTGTACACAGGTCGAGGGAGTGGCCATCACTCTGACACCGTGATGGAGTTTATCCATATTTTGATGAACATGACCACACAGGACGGCTTTCACATTGCGATGTTGCGTGACGATATTCCAAAAAGCATCGCTGTCTTTAAGGCTATGTTGATCGAGCCAGGCGCTCCCCACCAATAGAGGATGATGATGCAGCACAATCAAGGTGTGTCGCTGATGGTGCGTCGATAATTTTTCGTCAAGTAAAGCCAATTGTTGATCGCTCAGCCGTCCGTGCGGTACGCCCACCACTTGAGAATCGAGCATCACCATCTGCCAGTGTTCACCGAGTAATACATGCTCCGACTGTTGAATCTGCTCTGACGGGAATACGGCGCCCATATTAGGTTTAAAGTCGTGATTACCGGGAAGCCAAAAACAAGTTTTTTCTAATGAGGAAATACCACGAGAGAAACGAAGATAAGACTCAGCACTATGATCTTGCGAGATGTCGCCCGTGGCTAGAATTGCATCAAATTCAACATGTTGTGCGCAAATCTCTGCCACAACAGCATGAAAGCTATCTACCGTATTAACACTCAACAGGCTGCCATCATCCGGCGCAAACAGATGCGTATCGGTAATTTGTAGCAGCTTGATGCTGTCTGAATTGTCTAGAGTTGGCGACACGTTCAAAATTTATTAATCCAAATTGAATGACTAATTTTCATCTATGACGAAGACTAAATTGGAGCTCGACTAATCCCGTGCTTTAAACAGAAAGTAAGCCAATCGCCTAAAAAGCGATTGATTTGCGCTTTCTCATCTTTTTGCATCATTTGTTCATTCGGGTAATCATAGCGAGCTTTGATCTGATTTATCCGCGCACTTGCACACACTTCAGAAACACGTGCATCGTGGTAAAGCCTGACAGACATCGACGGTAATGGAAATACTGAAACGTCATCACTCTGACAAATCTCCACTAAAGTTGTGTACTTTGTGACCTCTAGCACTTGTAATTGATAGGTCATTTGAGCAGCCTGATAACAGCGTAAGTCACCCACGCTCGGCTGACTTGGTAACAAAGCGTTCAATTTCGCGTAGTTAGTTTCGTACACACGCATTAGTTCCGATAAATCAACGTGATACGGTTTTTTCAATGCTAATTCTGCCATTGCAATTGTAACTGTTGATAGTTTAGCTCTAACCATTGTAAAGCGATAATTGAGGCACCATTCTCAATTTGGCCGTTTTTCACTAAGCGGTAAGCCTCTTCACGGCTCATGACATGAACTTTGATGTCTTCACCTTCATAGTCAAGCCCATGTACGCCTTTAGCTTGCGTTGCATCGATTTCACCAACAAAGACGTCGAGTAATTCAGAGCATCCACCAGATGATGGATAATAAGAGCTAATTTTTTCGATTCGGTTCACTTCAATTCCCGCCTCTTCCATCGCCTCTCGACGGATAACCTGCTCGGACGTTTCATCAGGGTCGATGACTCCAGCAACAATCTCCAGTTGCCAAGGATGGGCGTGCTCTAGTGCTCCAACTCGAATTTGCTCTATAATCACGACTTCATCACGCGCAGGATCATAAGGAAGCATAGCCGCAGCATGACCTCTTTCAAACATTTCTCTTTCAATCTCCTCACTCCATCCACCTTCAAACAACTTGTGTTTAAAGCGGTATTTCACCATGCGGAAAAAACCTTGGAACAGTGTTTCTTTTGAAATGACGTCCACATCTTGGGGCGTAAAAATGTTGTACCGTTTGTCAGACTGCTGCATTTGAAACCTCGCTCAGTGAATCTCATAGTTTAATCATGGAATTCATCCATCACCAAGGATATTGCTCAACTTTTTATATAAATTTTATATTTATTTTTAAACGAGCATCGAATTTTATTGCACAGATGGACAGTTATGTGTAAAAAAGTGCAAAGTTTCGAGTGAATTACCACCAATTTAAGTTAAACTCCTTAAAAGTAACCTTCTTACATATTAAGGCAGGGAATAGGACCAATGAAAAAACTGCTTCCACTATTCATCAGCGCAGCATTAGGCAGCCTGAGTTCTTCAGTATGGGCGGATACTCTTACTGAAATCTATAATCAAGCCAAAGAAAATGATCCTCAGCTACTGAGCTCTGCAGCTCAACGTGATGCTGCATTTGAAGCGGTAACATCTAGCCGTGGCGATCTGTTACCACAAATCAACCTGACCGCTGGTTACAATATCAACCGCAGTGATACTGATTCACGTGAAAGCGATAAGCTCACAGCAGGCATCAGTTTCTCTCAGCAGCTTTATCAACGTTCAAGTTGGGTTTCTTTAGACACGGCAGAAAAGAATGCACGCAAAGCGGATTCTGCCTATGCGGCCACCCAGCAAGGTCTAATTTTACGCGTTGCACAAGCCTATTTTGAAGTGCTTCGCGCCAAAGATAACTTAGCATTTGTCCGTGCAGAAAAAGCGGCAGTGGCTCGTCAATTAGAGCAAACGAAACAACGTTTTGAAGTCGGTCTTTCTGCGATTACTGACGTGCATGATGCACAAGCGCAATACGATGGCGTGCTTGCTGATGAAGTTTTGGCAAAAAATAGCCTCACCAATAGTTATGAAACCTTGCGTGAAATTACCGGCCAAGAACATTCTGATTTAAGTGTGTTGGATACTAATCGTTTTTCAGCCAGCAAAACAACGCAGCCGATTGATGCTCTGCTTGAAGAAGCCCAACAGAAAAATCTCTCTTTGCTGACCGCTCGTATTGCTCAAGATGTCGCGAAAGATAATATTTCATTAGCAAGTTCAGAGCACTTACCCTCACTGACTCTTGATGGCGGCTACAAGTACGGTGATGAAAGCAACGATAACAGCAACTCTCAAGGGGATTACAACGATTTCAATGTTGGGATCAACCTTAATGTGCCGCTGTACACCGGTGGAAAAACCACGTCGAAAACCAAACAAGCTGAATTTGCGTACGTTGCTGCAAGCCAAGATTTAGAACAGACGTATCGCAGCGTTGTGAAAGATGTACGCGCATTTAACAACAACATCAATGCCTCTATTGGCGCTTTACGTGCTTATGAACAGTCAGTTATTTCAGCGAAATCAGCACTGGAAGCGACCGAAGCAGGGTTTGATGTCGGTACGCGGACTATTGTTGATGTGCTTGATTCAACGCGCCGTCTCTACGATGCGAATAAAAATCTCTCTAACGCACGTTATGACTATGTGCTGAGCGTACTGCAATTGCGTCAAGCAGTAGGCACCTTGAGCGAGCAAGATATTTTAGATATCAACGCTGGCTTAAAAGCAGACAGCTAAAAAGTAAAAGCCGCTGACAATTCAGCGGCTTTTTTGTATTTTTTGTAGTGGTTGGCTCATTTTATACAAATGCCAAAGGACGCGACGCGATGTTAGCCTCTGCCGCCTTTAATTGCTTCAATAATTTCTGTGGTTGAGCAACCATCTTCAAAGTTCAACACTTTGACTTCTCCACCCGCAGCAATCACTTCTTCACCACCGGCGATATCTTCAGGTTTATAGTCACCACCTTTCACCAGTAAGTTAGGTAGTACAGCCGCAATCAAACGCTGTGGCGTATCTTCAGAAAAAGGAACCACCCAATCGACAGCGCCCAATGCAGCCAGTACCGCCATGCGGCGATCTGTTGTATTGACTGGGCGACCTGGGCCTTTTAAACGCTTAACCGACTCATCCGTGTTAACGGCAACAATCAGGCGATCGCCCAATTTGGCTGCGTGGTTAAGATAAGAAACATGTCCTGCATGCAAAATATCAAAGCAACCATTGGTCATCACCACCTTTTCGCCCTGAGCTTGAGCCACTTTTACCGCATCAATTAAGGCTTGTTCACTGATGACACCATAATCAGTATCTTTGCTACCGTGAACCGCTTCCGCTAGTTCAATGGTTGAAACGGTTGAAGTGCCCAATTTCCCAACCACAACACCCGCCGCCGCATTGGCTAATGCGCACGCTTCATCAAGTGGTTTACCTGCTGCAACTGATGCTGCAAGCACTGAAATCACCGTATCTCCAGCGCCCGTTACGTCATACACTTCTTTGGCTAATGTTGGTAAATGGAATGGCTTCTGATTGCGTTGTAACAGTGTCATGCCATGTTCGCTGCGAGTCACCAACAGTGCGCCAAGATCAAACTGTTCAATCAAGGCAAAGCCTTTTTCTACTAGCTCTTGCTCTGTTTTTACTTTGCCTACGACCTGTTCAAATTCAGACATGTTAGGTGTGAGCAATGTTGCGCCACGATAACGTTCGAAATCGGCTCCTTTAGGATCGATAAAAACGGGAATGTTGGCTGCACGTGCTTTTTGGATTAATTGCTGCACATGCTCTAATGCGCCTTTGGCGTAATCGGACAAGATCACCGCTTTTACTTTCGGTAACGCCAGCTCCATGCGAGATAAAATCAGTTCTGGATCGGTGTTCTCAAACTTATCTTCGAAATCCAAACGGATCAGTTGCTGGCCTCGGCTTAGCACGCGTAATTTTGTAATGGTTGGATAATTTGGCAGAGCAACAAAATCACAACTCACTTTCAACGCTGTTAACGTTTCAGTCAGAACGTTAGCAGGCTCATCCACGCCAGTTAAACCAACAATGTGCGCATGACCGCCCAGCGAAGCAATGTTCATTGCAACGTTTGCCGCGCCGCCTGGACGTTCTTCGCTATTCTCTACTTTTACTACAGGAACGGGGGCTTCTGGTGAGATGCGACCAGTTGGGCCATACCAGTAGCGATCAAGCATCACATCGCCAATAATCAATACACCTGCATCATTGTAGTCAGGTAGGATTGGTTTCATTGTGGATCTCCAATTTTTGTTATTGCGCTGAGTGTAACACAGCTCATTGAGTCTCTAAAACACTCAACCTAGCCACTGCTGCCAAGCGTTTGTGACTCGTTTTCGCAGGTCAACAAACTTACTTTCGTCAACATCCGCATCCAAGTTAAGCAAGTTTCGATGATGGATCTGATTGCGCATCGAAGTATAGGCATCGGTGAGAGCCTGCGCTTGTTCTTCCTCCATAACACCTTGGTTCAGTAGTGACTCAAAAATTCGTACGTTGTCTGACCAAAATGTCAACTTTGGCTTTTCATGACTAAAACGCAGCACTAGATATTGAGCTAAAAACTCAATATCAGTGATGCCACCAGCATCTTGTTTAAGCATAAAGCGGCCACTTTTCTTTCCCCCCAAATGATCGCGCATTTTTATCCGCATCGCGACTACATCCTGCTTGAGCTTGGTTTCATCTCTTGCCAATGACAAAATCTCATGGCGGGTGCGATGGAAAGCCAGTTGCAGTGGCTCATCACCATAAATCATTCGGGCACGAACTAAGGCTTGGTGTTCCCACGTCCACGCTTCATTGCGCTGGTATTCATCAAACGCTTCAGCGGGGCTAACTAACAAACCGGACGCTCCAGACGGGCGCAAACGAGTATCAACTTCATACAAAATACCAGAAGCGGTACGAGTAGCAAAAATGTGGATCACGCGCTGGGCTAAGCGCAAATAAAACTGACGGCCATCAATCTCTTTTGCGCCATCGGTATAACAATCCACCGGGCAGTCATGGAGAAACACGATATCAAGATCGGAATTGTAACCCAACTCCCAGCCCCCCACTTTGCCATAGCCAACGACTGCAAACCCTTTACCATCCCTCTCTTTTAAATGAGTGGGTTGGCCGTATTTTGCACTGACTTGCTGCCAAGCTTGGTTGATCACGGCTTCAACGATGGCTTCAGCAAGGTAGGTTAAGTGATCGCTCACTTTCATCACAGGCAAAGCACCGGCAATATCAGCAGCAGCAATACGCAAAATGCAGATCTGCTTAAATTGGCGTAATCCTTCCATTTGCTGCTCCATATCCTCTTCGGGAATACGAGCAAGAAAATCACGCAGTTCAGTTTTATAAGCGGACAACGCCATTGGATTATAGAGATGCTGCGGGTCGATAAGTTCATCGAGTAAAATGGGGTAACGACTAAGCTGTTCCGAAATCATCGGGCTTGCGGTGCATAAACGCACCAGTTGCGTCAATGCCGCAGGGTGTTCATCTAGCAGCTCAAGGTAAGTGGTTCGAGTCACAATTTTGTACATCAAATGCAGCACACGAGGTAAGCCAAACTGCGCATCTGGGTGAATGAAAATCGCTTGGAACAGTTTTGGCATCAACCGGTTTAATACATCTCGTCCGCGTGGGCCCAGCGTTTTTTTCGCCAAATCCTCTTTAAATTGGATCAATACATGCGCCATGCCGGCAGGATCATCACAGGTAAGCTCTTGTTGAAAAATCGTTTCAAGCACATCAGGCTTGTGCGCCATATCCCACAGCTCGTGAAAATGTTTAGCAACGCACTGGTCATCATCTTCTTCATCATCGCCAATCAGAGTTGCAAATACTTGATGTACTTTGGTCATGTGTTGATGCGTTTCGTGAAGCAGCGTTACCCAGTCAGTGCATTGCATAGCAACAGCTAAGCGAAGTTGATCCAGTTCATTGTCTGGCAAGGTTTGCGTCTGCTTGTCGGCCATCGCTTGCAATAGGTTTTCAAGGCGACGTAAAAACAGATAAGCTTGTCGTAAATCGGCCACTTCTTGCGGTTTGAGCAGGGCAAGTTCTTCTATTGCAACCAGTGTTTCTAATAGTCCACGCTGACGTAAACTGGGTTCTCGTCCACCACGAATTAACTGAAATACTTGTGCGATGAATTCAATTTCGCGGATCCCGCCTGCGCCTAATTTGATGTTGTTATGCAGCCCTCGACGTCTCACTTCGCTGCTGATCATCGATTTCATACGGCGCAGAGATTGAATGGCACTAAAATCGATGTAGCGGCGGAACACAAATGGTCGCAGCATTTGACGCAGCTCTTGGTACTGCGGATACATTTCCCGCCCCATTACTCGAGCTTTGATCATCGCATAACGCTCCCAATCACGCCCTTGCTCTTGGTAATAATCTTCGAGCGCCGCATAGCTCATCACCAGTGGGCCACTTTCACCAAAAGGACGCAAACGCATATCAACTCGGTAGCAAAAACCGTCAAAGGTATGTTGATCCAACGCTTTGATGATTCGCTGGCCTAAACGGGTAAAAAATTGCGCATTCGCGATGCTGCGGCGAGCGCCTTGTGTTTCACCGTTTTCAGGATAAGTAAAAATGAGGTCGATATCCGACGAGAAGTTCAACTCACCGCCACCTAACTTGCCCATGCCGATGATCAGCATAGGTTGTGCTTCACCTTGGTCGTTAGTTGGCGTTCCCCACTCGAAGCAGCAAACAGCGTACTGCCACTGGTAAGTCTCAAAAATGAGTGCTTCCGCCAGTGCTGAAAGATGTGCAAGGCTCTCTTCTAACGTCCAACTGGCGGTGAAATCTCGCCAAGCGATGTACACCATTTCCCGGTTACGAAACTGACGCAAAATACGATGCCCTGACATTTCATCTTTGCACTCTTCTAGCTGTATAGCGAGATCGTCTCGGTAATGATCTAGCCTTGACTCTCCCGCCAACATTTCCGGTAATTGCATACACAACCGTTCATCTCGCAATAATGCTTCATTGATAAACTGGCTCATCCCGACCACATACAACAGCTGTTTTTTCAATGGCTCGGACCACTGTGCAATGCTCGGTTGTTGCTCTAGCAAATGTTGATAGGTTGTGTGCGCAAAAGCGTGAAGTGATGAAGGCAGTAACATGATACATCCTTGTGAATTGAGACCAATGCAGTCGCTAGAAGGCTATTTATAGCAAACTTATATCAATAAAAAACGCCCAACAACAAGAATTGTGGGCGTTGATTAAAGGATCGAATTTCTACAGAGTTAGACTTTGAACATCGTGATTTTCCGATCTAACTCTTCGGCGTTGCTTTGCATGATCTCTGATGTTTCAAGCAACTCACCAACCACTGTTACTGAAGCTTCAACGAGCTCCCTCACATTGGTTAGATTTTGGTCCATTTCCTGAGCCACGCTAGTTTGCTGCCCAGCGGCCGTTGCGATTTGGATATTCATGTCATTGATCCGTTGCACTTGATTCACAATACCATCTAATTCAGTGCCCGCATTCGTAACCAGCTCAACTCCTTCAGCCGCTTCAACTACACTTTTTTCCATTAAATCAACAGCTGAATTGGCACTATTTTGTAATTGAGAAATCATCTCTTGGATCTCAATCGTCGCTTTTTGGGTGCGCTGCGCTAAGTTACGCACTTCATCGGCTACCACCGCAAAACCACGCCCAGCTTCACCAGCCCGAGCCGCTTCAATAGCTGCATTGAGCGCGAGTAGGTTGGTTTGCTCGGAAATACTTTGGATGGTTCCAACAACACTGCCAATCGCAACCACTCGTTCTTCAACTTGGTTGACGGCTTGCGCTGATGCCGCGATATCCTTCGATAGCTCACTCATCTTAGTGATGGTGCCTTTGACAAAACGCTGACCAGTTTCTGCTTGACCTGACGCTTGCTCGGTTAGTGCTGATGCATTTTGTGCATGCTCTGCGACCGTTTGCACCGTGGATGTCATTTCACTCATGGCGGTGGCCAATTGGTCAATTTCGTTAAACTCTTCTTGAGCCGAATCTTTGGTTTCTGACATGCTGATGGTCATGACTTCAGTAAGTGAAGAGAGTTCTTGTGAGGCATCCACTTGCATCTTAATGACGTCTTGCAACTGGCGGCGGGTTTTCTCAAGCTCTCGCGCAACGTCGCCGTACTCATCTTTACATTCCATATTAATCGGTGTGGAAAGATCACGACTTGCCATCAACTTAATTGAATCACTTAAATATTGTGTTTGGCGTAGCATGACTTTCGCTGCGGCGAGTAAAAGCACAACAAAAACGATGATCATGAATGCCGTTTGCCATACTACTTGAGTCAAATAAGCATCATAGTGTTGCTGAGCGATTTCGGTATTCTGAGTTGCTGCAAGCAGTGATTCGTAAAAAGTACGAGCATCCCAAAGCTGCTTTGCGATGATCAATACTGTACTAAACACCATCAGCATAACCATTTTAGGAACGAGACGAATATCGGTAATCAAACGTTCCCATGGCTTAAATGCCATTGTTGCCATTGTCAGTTCTCCACTATGTCTTATATGTTGAAATTTCGGTAAGTAAGCAAACTCAAAAACTAAAAAAGCTATTTATTTTGAGCTTCGTATGAAAAAAGATGATATCAAAGATGAGACAAATCCAATGTGTTTATTGTTGCTGATCCACTCACTCATGGCATTATTTGTGATCTCAGGCTTGTTGTTCATCCCTGTCAATCATGATACCTGTTAGGTTTCTATCGACCCTGATTTTTTGAACTGTAGTCGTTTCGTTGTGCAACCTGTTGGAGATTTGATCTCATCCACAAATCAATTGCAATTAATGAAACTAAATGAGCAGAGATATAAAAAAGAGACACCGCAGTATCTCTTTTTCATTTTGGCTGTGAGCCATGTTGATTAGCGACTTTTACGCCAATAAGGCTCGGCTTCAATGCCAATTTGTCGCGTCTGCTCCATCGCATGAACAATGGAGTTTTGTTGGCGAATCAGCCATCGCTTGAGTTGTTCTTGTTCGTCTTCTTGCAACTTGTCGATCAAATTCTCTAGCGGCTTGAGCATTAATAAATCATCTATTCCTTGCAGTAAATCAGCCCAAGGGAGACGGAAGTTTTTGCGTTCTTCAATATCATAAAGGCTCGCAAAACCAATGCCAGTGTAGAGATTACGCATTAAACGATACTGCTGATCAATATACTCTTGAGGGCTTAGCTCAACTTTAGGAGGAAAAGCTTCCATTAACTCGGCCCATGTGCGATCCAACTGCTTCACCGAAAACGAACCGACGTTACGCGCCATTTTTTCTCTGGCTTTATCGTCCAAGAAGGGTTGCCATCCACGGCTCAAAATCCAACGACTGAGATCAAGCAGTAACCCTGTATACCGCGCCGAACTGAGCAGCTTTAAGTTTTCTTCCCGATTAGGTAGTGCCTCTTGCTGCTCTTTTAACTCGGCGATGATAAATTTACGAGCGTCCAGTTTACGCAGTGCGTGGCCTTTATCTTCAAGCAGATTGGTTAGGTAGTCATGAGTTTTTAACCACGATAACTCTTGCTCCAACCATTTCAATTCCTGACGTAAAATAGCGCTAGCGCGACGTGGCACAATGCCGCCATAAATGCTCAGGATCTGACGTAAAAAACTGGTGGCGTGGCTTATCTCATGTAACGCTGGAATTGAATCGCGCTCGGTGTAGATCTGTTCATGGTGATGCCAATGGGATAATGCATGTTCTAGCGAGTGAATAAAACACTCTTCCACGCTGTCAGTACTGACTGTATTGACCAAGGTTAAGGCGTGAACTTCATCACCTTGATAACCAGACGCAAGACGATAGCCTCGCGCCGCTTTACTCAAGTTACCCAGACGCATACCACCGTGCTCACAAAACTGGCGAGCTAACGTAAACAAGGCATCCGTTTGCCCCGATTTCAACTCCAGCTCCACTTCGCAGATAGGTTCTTGTTTTTCACCTGCAACGACAAAGCCTTGATCGAAAGCCACTTCAACTTGGCTGCCATCGGCCATGCCAATCAACCACTGCTCGCGTGTGAAGTTGGTCGAAAATAGAGGCATAAGTTCAGATTGTAAGGTCGTAATATCTTTACCTTGTGGCCAGATATCTTCCGGATGAAGCGTCAAGTTCGGTTCATTGCTGTTGTGCTCAGCATTGTATTCTGGTCTTTGGTGCAACCCTGCAACGACTCGACCCGCCGTTTTAACAGTTTGAACATACACATCATCAAAGCGACGAATACGAAGCCCTGTGTCGTGTTGACGCAACCAGTTGTCAGGTGTATCGAAGTAAGTGTTCCCTAACGCTCGACAACTGTGCTGAAGTACTTTGATTTCAGAGATCTTGTAACGCAAAATTTCCGAAAATTCTGGTGAAACAAAAAACTTCAGTTCTATCTCGGTTTCCATAACTAACCCTTTCAAAGCAGATAGCGAAAGAATATGGCCTAATGCACAGTGGGGCAAGTAACAAATATCACCGGAATGATGATCTAAAACAGTTTTAATGAGAGATTTAATGGGTTAACATGCGCGCCTTTATAGCCATCGCTCAACATTTCGCCATGAATGGTGTATGTTATTTTAAGGTTATATTTTTTAGGTTGAACGACCATGCCAGTAAATACAATTATGGGGTTATTTGCAAAGTCCCCTATAAAGCCTTTGCAGCGCCACGTTGTGTGTGTGAATGAATGTTGCTCTCACTTAGTCAATTTCTTTGAAGTTTGTTCAAAGGGTGACTGGGAGAAAGCAGGTGAAATTCGAGCCCAAATTTCTCATTTAGAGAAAGAAGCGGACGTACTCAAGCGTGAAATTCGTCTTAAACTACCACGCGGTTTATTTATGCCTGTCGATCGTACTGACATGCTAGAGCTGTTAACTCAGCAAGATAAACTGGCCAACCTTGCAAAAGATATTGCAGGCCGTGTCTACGGTCGTCAATTGATCATCCCAGAGCCTCTTCAAGAAAACTTCATTGCCTACGTAAAACGCTGCCTTGATGCAGCAAATCAAGCGCAAAAAGTGATCAATGAGCTCGATGAGTTATTGGAAACAGGATTTAAAGGTCGTGAAGTCACACTGGTGGCGGAAATGATCAATCAACTGGATGTGATTGAAGATGACACCGATGCGATGCAGGTTCGACTCCGCCAACAATTAATGGCTATTGAGTCGAAAATGAATCCGATCGATGTAATGTTCTTGTACAAAATTCTAGAATGGGTGGGCGGCATTGCCGATCAAGCTCAGCGCGTTGGCGCTCGTCTTGAACTAATGCTTTCTCGCTCTTAAATCAGTAAGTTAACCAAATAACGAAGAGCAAAACTTGATCCATCAGCTTAGGCGTTGATTATTTTCTCCGCTGATGGTTTTGACTCGCTTCGAGAAAATGAGTCCAGTTATGCTCCGCTTGTTATCAAAAGACTAGGTATTACGATGGATATCCTTGCGAACTACGGCACTGTCCTGATTCTTGTTGCAGCCGCTTTTGGCTTCATGATGGCGATTGGTATTGGTGCAAATGATGTTGCTAATGCAATGGGAACTTCAGTAGGCTCAAAAGCGCTAACCGTAAAACAAGCTATTATCATTGCGATGATTTTTGAATTCGCTGGTGCATATTTAGCGGGTGGTGAAGTAACCGAAACCATTCGTAACAGCGTCATCGAACCCGCACTTTTTGCTCACCAACCCGACGTTCTTGTTTATGGCATGATGTCTGCACTTCTCGCCGCCGGAACATGGTTATTGTTGGCTTCATACATGGGTTGGCCTGTATCAACGACTCACTCTATCATCGGCGCCATTATCGGATTTGCCTGCATATCTGTCGGCCCAGAAGCGGTTGATTGGGCCTCAGTAAAAGGCATCGTAGGCAGTTGGATTGTCACCCCAGTCATTTCTGGTTTGTTCGCCTACTTAATCTTCGTCAGTGCTCAACGATTGATTTTCGATACTGAAAATCCACTGATGAATGCCAAACGCTTTGTTCCTATTTATATGTTCATCACCACTATGGTGATCGCACTGGTTACCATCAAAAAAGGCCTTAAACATATAGGCTTACACTTGAGTACCGGTGAAGCATGGTTATGTTCTGCGGCGTTATCAGGCCTTGTTATGGTCGGTGGTTACTACTACATCAAGAGAAAATTTGCCAACCGCGAAGAAGACCATGGGTTTTCCGGTGTTGAGAGCATCTTTAGCGTATTGATGGTGATCACTGCGTGTGCAATGGCTTTTGCGCATGGTTCAAATGATGTAGCTAACGCGATTGGTCCTCTGTCTGCGGTGGTTTCAACTGTTGAAAGCTTGGGTGCTGTTAGTGCTAAAAGCTCAATTGCTTGGTGGATTTTGCCACTGGGTGGTTTTGGTATTGTGGTTGGCCTAGCTACCCTTGGTCACAAAGTGATGGCGACGGTCGGTACGGGTATCACTGAACTGACGCCAAGCCGTGGCTTTGCCGCTCAGTTGGCAACAGCGTCAACGGTCGTATTGGCATCAGGTACTGGCCTTCCAATCTCAACCACACAAACACTTGTTGGTGCGGTATTAGGGGTTGGTTTTGCTCGTGGAATTGCGGCATTGAATCTAGGTGTGGTGCGTAATATCGTTGCTTCATGGATTGTCACCTTGCCAGCAGGCGCTTTACTTGCAGTAATTTTCTTCTATGCCCTGCAAGCAATATTTGGCTAATACAATAAGTCAATAGATTGTAAGTGCAATGTCATTAATTGACTCAAACGCACAGAAAGGGAGGCTTAGCCTCCCTTCTTTGTTGCACCAATCAACGAAACTTCTTAATATTTGTCGAAAGCATTTTAATACCTCATTTGATAGCTAAAGGACTTATCGTGAAAAAACTGATCTGCATGGTTTTACTGACCATGTTGGCTGCGCCAACGTTTGCGCAAGACCGCTATATTGCGGACAAACTCTTTACTTATATTCATTCAGGTCCAAGTAACCAATTTCGCATTCTCGGTAGCATCGATGCAGGAGACAAAGTAAAGCTGCTTGATGTTAATAACGATACTGGTTATAGCCAGATTGCCGATGAGAAAGGCCGCACGGGTTGGGTTGAAAGCCGTTTTGTCACTCGCCAAGAAAGCATGGCGATGCGTTTGCCGAAATTGGAGAGTGAGCTGGCCGAAGTGAAAAGTAAATTGGCCAATGCAAAGCAAAATGCAGACAGTGAAAAAGCCGGATTGGCCAATTCATTAGAGGCTCGCAATCAACAAATTTCAGAGTTAGAACAAAACTACAGTGATATCAGTAAGCAGCTCACTGATTCACAAACTGAAATTCGCGAACTGCGCGCTAAGCTGGATACTCAGAAAGAGGATCTACTGCTTAAATACTTTACTTACGGTGGCGGCGTAGCGGGTATTGGTCTGTTACTTGGACTAATTTTGCCACACATTATCCCACGCCGTAAGAAACACCCTTCTGGTTGGGCATAATCTCCCTAACTGACTGGATCTATCACTTGAAAAACGGTCACCAGAGAAAGGTGGCCGTTTTTCATCCTTTCCAATCATAAAGAGCTGGGATTTCAATCAATTCACCATCGAAACGTATCAAGGTTGATTGCGGATTGATCTCGACTAATTGCACGCCATTCACCACATCATCACCTACCTTTCGCTCTACGCCATTAATTTTTACCCATCGTTTATCTGTGCGACTTGAATAAACGTGAGTCTGGAAATTCAGCGCTGGGATACGACCTGAAAAGGTATCAAGATGTTCTGTGAGCAGAAGATGATCTTTTGATGTGTCTCCTATAAGTACGACTTGATCTTTGCCTTGAATCGCCAACTCAACTCGTTGTACCAATTCCGGGGATAATTGACTTAAGTCGAGATCATTAAGGCCAAACTCCTGATCTGCGTTTTTATCTCGCGGCTCACGAGTCGTCAACTGAGTACCATGTAAAGGAGTAAATGGCGGCGTAGAGCTTGTCTCGGTAAGTGTTTTCACTCGTGGTGTATTGGTTTGTAACTCACCAAAGTCAGGGTATTCCAGAACTTGGTAAGCCCCCTCTTGTTGCACAACTTGTAGCGCATTGTGCTTCAATTGTTCTAGCTCATCGATTCGAGCTTGGTATGAATGATAAACAAGATAACCGCAACAAAGCAGCGATGGAGCAAACAACGCGGTAAGTGATGATTTCGAGCACCATGAAGATGGCAAGGATTGATTAAACACTGCTACATGAGAAGAGTGAGGCAAGCTTTTGCTCTGGTGGCTCAGCTCTGATTGCTCTAATGCTTTAAGCACTTGCGACATTATCCTTGCTCCTTAGTAATAAGAAGACGAGGTGCGTTGTGTTGAGTCAATAGCTCAAGCCGACTTATAGTGCGAGCCCCAGCAATACCATCGCTGTCAATTTTCTGCCAGCGCTGGAAAAACGCTACTTTGCGCTTTACCTCACCATCAAATTGTTGATGCCCTGTGGCTTGCTCTCCAAGTAACTGAGACAATTTTTGGTCAAGCAGTTCAACATCATCTCCTTGCATGCCCTGTTTCAACGTTCGAAGTAAATCGTGCTGCCAAATGTAGTGATATTCTCCTGTCCATACATCATTGAGCTGACTTTGGTTAATTTGCACATGCTTTCCTGCCATTAACAATTGCACCTGCTCAGCATTGATCTGGTACAACACCGCATAAGCTTGTGTTTGCTCCGCAGCTAAAGTAAGCACCACTGGCAAATTTAACTGCTTTAATTGGTTGAAATCACCCTGCATACGCTGACATTGAAAGCGTCCTTGTGCTTGAGCATCACAAAAACTATCGGCCAAAGATGCGCTGTAACCCCACACTTTATAAAGATCGCTAATGGCCGCTTCCAATGCCTTCGAGCGTTCTAGATCTTGTTCCAATTGAGCACTGATAACCACTTGAGTGATCGGTTTAGGTAATTCAGGGGAAGGCAATGCAAAGCGCATCATGCGATCAATCCATGGCGGGCTAAACCACGCAATGAACACAGCTAACACTAAGCCCGCAATGAGAGGAGAGCGATACGATATTGAAGACGGTACGAGGCGAGCATGAGGCGACTGATAGACCGAAGACTGAAAATTCATGACCTCTTGACCCGCGGTACGCACTAATTCAAATGAGAGCGCTTTCACGCCCTGCTGATAGGCTAACTTGAAACTCGCATCGCATACTAAGTTAATTAAACGCGGAATACCGTGGGTCTGTTCCGCTATCCATTTGATACTTTTCTGATCAAACCAATCCTTGTGACCGCCGGCTAACGCTAAACGAAAGTGGATGTACTGCTCTGTCTCTTGAACATTGAGAGGCAGCAAGTGATAACGACCGGTAATACGTTGCGCAAGTTGGCGTAATTGAGGTAATTGCAATTTTTGTTGTAACTCAGGCTGACCAATCAGTAAAACCTTAAGTAACTTACGGCTCTCCGTTTCAAGGTTAGTCAGTAGTCGCAACTGTTCCAGTACATCGGCGGCCAGATGCTGCGCCTCATCTATCACTAATAGCGTCTGTTTCCCTTGCGCGTGGTTATGCAGTAAATGATGATAAATTACTTGGCTAAGCGCCTTTAAACTCCCTGAAGATGGGTAAGACAGCGCAAACTCATCACAAATCGCTTCAAGCAACTCGATGTTCGAAAAAGTTGGATTTAAAATAAACCCCGCCTGAGTACTATCATCGAGTGCCGCAAGCATCGCTCTTGCGATGGTTGTTTTGCCAGTCCCCACTTCGCCAGTTAATAGCGCAAAACCACCACCATCACCCAGCCCTGCTTGTAAATGTTGCATCGCTTCACGATGACGATGGCTCAAAAATAGGTAACGAGAGCTCGGTACAATTGAAAATGGCGGCTCGGTAAATCCAAAAAATTCCTTATACATTCTCTCGTCTCTATCATTTCACTGTGATGAAAAGTACCATTACTAACATCAATCGCCAATGGCGTTTCAGCATATTTAAGGTAATCCGGTGCAAGTATACTTAGTTGGGGGCGCGGTACGCGATCAGTTGCTCCATATTGATATCTATGACAAAGATTGGGTTGTAGTAGGCAGCAGCCCAGAGCAAATGCTGGCCACTGGTTTTACTCCTGTAGGAAAAGATTTTCCCGTATTTCTTCACCCGAAAACGAAACAAGAGTATGCCCTTGCTCGCACTGAGCGCAAAACTGGCGCTGGCTACACAGGCTTTGCCTGCTACTACGCACCCGATGTGACTTTGGAAGAGGATCTCGCCCGCCGCGATCTGACCATTAACGCCATTGCACAAGATAACGCTGGTAAGCTTATTGACCCCTATGGCGGCCAGCGCGATCTGCACAATCGCCTACTGCGCCATGTTTCTGATGCCTTTATCGAAGATCCACTACGCGTCCTTCGCGTGGCTCGTTTTGCGGCCAAATTCGCACATTTAGATTTTACCATTGCCGATGAAACCATGGCACTGATGAAACAAATAACGCAATCAGGTGAGTTGCAACACTTAACCGCCGAGCGCGTATGGCAAGAGTGGCAGAAATCACTGGCCACTCGGCATCCAGAAATATTTCTTTCTGTTTTATATGAATGCGGTGCACTTAAAGTGGTATTACCCGAACTGGATCGCCTGTTTGGTGTTCCTCAACCGGAAAAATGGCATCCAGAAATTGATACCGGAGTACACACCTTAATGGTTGCAGCGCAAGCGGCGAAGCTCTCTTCATCGATAGCGGTTCGTTTTGCAGCGCAAGTGCATGACTTAGGCAAAGGAGTCACACCTAAAAGCGAATGGCCCAGCCATAAAATGCACTGTCACACAGGAATTAACATCATTAAAGCCTTGTGCGAGCGGGTGCGTATTCCAAATGAGTTTAAAGAGTTGGCACTGCTCGTCTGCGAGCAGCACTCCAATATTCATCGAGCGGCAGAATTAAAACCCAGCACCAAACTCAAAATACTCGATAAACTCGATGCATGGCGCAAGCCGGAGCGCTTGCTGGACGTTTTACTTTGTTGTCAGGCCGATCATGCGGGTCGATTAGGTTACGAAGAGACCCCTTATCCGCAACGCGATATTTTTCTCAAAGCCTATCAAGCCGCACTGAGTGTCGATGTACAACAGGTGATCCGTGATGGTTTTCAAGGGAAAGCGATCAAAGAAGAGCTGGATAAACGACGGATCGCAGCGATTAGCGCGGTGTAAATCTTTCCCTTCTTAACTCGCAATTCAAAATGCGAGTTGCGATAGCAGAAAAAACAAAACGCCCTGCATTGCAGGGCGTTCTTTAAAGTAATGATGCTAAGCTGTATCCAGTGGGATTAAGCTTGGCCTTTCACTTCTTTAAGACCGTTGAAAGGAGCACGGCCAGCTAGCGCTTCTTCAATACGGATTAGTTGGTTGTACTTAGCAACACGGTCAGAACGGCTCATAGAACCCGTTTTGATTTGACCTGCAGCTGTACCTACCGCTAGATCAGCGATAGTTGCATCTTCAGTTTCGCCAGAACGGTGAGAGATTACCGCTGTGTAACCTGCGTCTTTAGCCATCTTAATTGCAGCTAGAGTCTCAGTTAGAGAACCGATTTGGTTGAACTTGATAAGGATTGAGTTAACGATACCTTTCTCAATACCTTCTTTAAGGATCTTAGTGTTAGTAACGAATAGATCATCACCCACTAGCTGAATTTTGTCGCCTAGAAGTTCAGTTTGGTGTTTGAAACCAGTCCAATCAGACTCGTCCAAACCGTCTTCGATAGAAACGATTGGGAATTGCTCAACAAGGCCCGCTAGGTAGTGGTTGAACTCTTCTGAAGTGAACGTTTTGCCTTCACCTTTCATGTTGTAGATGCCAGCGTCTTTATCGAAGAACTCAGATGCTGCACAGTCCATCGCTAGAGTGATGTCTTTGCCTAGCACGTAGCCAGCCGCTGCAACCGCTTCAGCAATAACTTCTAGCGCTTCAGCGTTAGATTTTAGGTTAGGAGCGAAACCACCTTCGTCACCAACAGCAGTGTTGTAGCCTTTAGACTTCAGAACTTTAGCTAGGTTATGGAATACTTCTGCACCCATACGTACTGCTTCTTTAAGAGTTTTTGCGCCAACAGGTTGGATCATAAACTCTTGGATGTCTACGTTGTTATCTGCGTGCTCGCCACCGTTGATGATGTTCATCATTGGTAGAGGCATAGAGAATTGACCAGCAGTACCGTTTAGCTCAGCAATGTGCTCGTATAGAGGCATGCCTTTCGCAGCCGCAGCCGCTTTTGCGTTCGCTAGAGAAACCGCTAGGATTGCGTTCGCACCGAAGTTAGATTTGTTTTCAGTACCATCAAGGTCGATCATCACTTGGTCGATAGCTGCTTGATCTTTAGCATCTTTACCAACTAGAGCATCAGCAATTGGGCCGTTTACAGCTGCAATCGCTTTAAGAACACCTTTACCTAGGAAACGTGATTTGTCACCGTCACGTAGCTCAAGAGCTTCGCGAGAACCAGTAGATGCACCAGATGGCGCAGCTGCCATACCTACGAAACCGCCTTCTAGGTGAACTTCAGCTTCTACTGTTGGGTTACCACGTGAGTCGATGATTTCGCGACCTAGAACTTTAACGATCTTAGACATTAATGTTTCCTCTCGTTGAATTTAAATGTCAAAACTATAAAGGGCAGCAGCACAACAATTGCAACTGCCCGTATCCTTGTTACTTCTCTGATTCACCGCGTTGGAACTCACCTGCCGCTTTAATAAAGCCTGCAAATAGTGGGTGACCATCACGAGGGGTTGACGTGAATTCTGGGTGGAACTGAGCTGCTACAAACCATGGGTGAGCAGGGTTCTCAATCACTTCAACTAGCTTCTTATCAGCAGACAGACCTGATACTTTCAAGCCAGCTTTTTCGATCTGCGGACGAAGTTTATTATTAACTTCATAACGGTGACGATGACGTTCATGAATGGTTGCACTACCGTAAAGCTCATACGCTTTGGTGCCTTTCTCTAAGTGGCATAGCTGCGAACCAAGGCGCATAGTACCACCAAGATCAGACTTTTCAGTACGCTCTTCTACGTTACCTTCGTCATCTACCCATTCGGTGATCAAGCCTACCACAGGGTATTGAGTCTCTTTGTTAAATTCTGTTGAATGCGCACCTTTCATACCCGCAACATTACGTGCGTATTCGATCAGCGCCACTTGCATACCTAGACAAATCCCTAGGTAAGGAACTTTGTTTTCGCGGGCATATTGCGCAGCAAGAATTTTGCCTTCGATACCGCGATCACCAAAACCGCCAGGTACTAGGATTGCGTCCAAACCAGTCAGCACTTCCGCACCTTTGGTTTCAACGTCTTGAGAATCGATGTATTTGATTTTCACGCTCAAACGGTTTTTCAAACCTGCGTGTTTCAGTGCTTCGTTAACCGATTTGTAAGCATCAGGCAATTCAATGTATTTACCGACCATCCCGATCACCACTTCAGCGGTTGGGTTAGCCTCTTCGTAAATCACTTGTTCCCATTCAGAAAGATCCGCTTCCGGTGCTTTAATACCAAAACGGTTACAAACGATATCATCCAAACCTTGAGCTTTGATCAGTTGAGGGATCTTGTAGATAGAATCAACATCTTTCATCGAGATAACGGCTTTTTCAGGCACGTTACAGAACAAAGCAATTTTCTTACGTTCGTTCGCTGGGATAACGCGATCGCTACGACAAACCAAAATATCAGGCTGAATGCCGATAGAAAGCAGCTCTTTAACTGAATGTTGAGTCGGTTTGGTTTTCACTTCACCAGCAGCGGCAAGGTAAGGAACTAAAGTCAGGTGCATAAACATCGCGTGTTCACGGCCCACTTCAATCGCAAGCTGACGAATCGCTTCCATAAATGGCAATGACTCGATATCACCAACGGTTCCGCCCACTTCAACGATAGCGACATCGTGACCTTCAGAGCCTGCGATAACGCGATCTTTAATCGCATTAGTGATGTGTGGAATAACCTGAATCGTTGCACCTAGGTAGTCACCACGGCGCTCTTTACGCAATACATCGGCATAAACACGACCAGCAGTAAAGTTATTGCGCTTGGTCATTTTGGTACGAATAAAACGTTCGTAGTGACCAAGGTCAAGGTCAGTTTCAGCGCCATCTTCCGTGACAAACACTTCACCATGTTGAGTTGGGCTCATTGTGCCTGGGTCAACGTTGATGTAAGGGTCAAGCTTCATCATAGTCACTTTAAGACCACGAGCTTCTAAAATAGCCGCAAGAGATGCTGCCGCAATACCTTTACCTAGAGAGGATACAACCCCGCCAGTAACAAAAATGTAATTTGTCGTCATGTTTAACCTGAAATTGGTTGAATGAGGGAAATGGATTTCTTCTGGACGGGATAAAAATATACCAGAAGCCCTTATTCGCTACAACGTGAAATCTATCACACTGTCATTTTTTATTTTTTGCTTCAAATCAAAGAGCACCGCTTGATATGGCTTATCACACCACTCAAATGAGTCAAATTTGTCTCAATGGGTGGGTTTTATTGTGGATTGCCAACACAGGGTATTACTTCGACTCCAAGCGCTTCACTTCATTCCACATCGCATCCAATTCTTCGAGAGAAAAATCGGTCAAGGTTTTGTGCTGACGTGCCACCAGCATTTCAATGCCTTTAAATCGACGTGAAAACTTTCGATTTGCTTTATTTAACGCCACTTCTGGATCAATTTTTAAGTGCCGAGCAAAGTTAACGGTGGCAAATAATAGATCGCCCATTTCATCCTCTACTCGAACCGGATCAGGGTTGATTTGCAACGCCTCTTCCATGACTTCTTCGATCTCTTCTTGGACTTTATCAACCACTGGGCCGATAGAATCCCAATCAAAGCCATATTGGGCACACTTTTTTTGAATCTTTGTAGCACGTAAAAGAGACGGAAAAGCGTGTGGTATTGAGTCTAGAATACTTTGATCTTTTTTTCCTGCTTGTACCTTTTCTTTGGCTTTTTCAGCTTCCCAATTGGCGTTGATTTGCGCTTCATCCTCAAACTTGGCACCCGAAAAAACATGAGGATGGCGGCGCGTAAGTTTTTCATTCACCGTTTCAACAACTTGCGAGAAATCAAACAACCCTTGCTCTTTCGCCATTTGACTATAAAAAATAACTTGAAATAGCAAGTCACCTAATTCTTCTTTGAGATTAGGCCAATCTTGGTTGTGGATCGCTTCCACCACTTCATAGGTCTCTTCGATTGTGTAAGGAACAACCGTGTCAAAAGTTTGCTTGATATCCCAAGGACAACCTGTTTTTGGGTCACGCAACTGTGCCATGATCTGTTCCAGTTGTTCGATTGGGTGGCTCATTTATCCGCTCCTTACATCAATATTTAAAATAAAAAAGCGAGCAGTCATTGCCACTCGCCTTTGAAAACCCAAGGTGCTTGCGTCGCGATTTAATTGCGATTCACGCCAATAAGAGTGTTACTGTGATATGAAATTTAGCCTAGGCGTTTCACCAACATTACATCTTTGATCTGCTCTACTCGCATTGATACTCGTGACAGCGCTTCGATATTGCTCACTTCAAGATCAAAATCCATGATGATCAACTGTCTTTTGTAGTCGCTACGACTTTTCATGCTGATGACTTTCACTTTCTCATTCGCAAGCAGGGTGGTAATGTCTTTGAGTAACCCACCTCGCTCCATCGCTTCAACGCGCAAAGTCAAAATATAGGTTCCAACAAACCCGCGCCCCCAAACGGTATCAATGATGCGTTCAGGTGCGTGATGGCTCAGCTCTTCTAGCTGTTCACAGTCACTGCGATGGACTGAAATACCACGCCCTTGAGTAATGTAACCTTTGATCTCATCTCCCGGGATAGGTTGGCAACAGCGCGCTAGGTGTGTCATGAGGTTATCTACCCCTTCCACTACAACGGCATCCTTGTGCGCTCGATGTGGCTGAGCTGGACGAGTTTGCGCATCTTGCAATTTTTGCAGTGCTTGTTGATCTTCTTGCTCAGCGGTCGGCTTATTCACCAAAGCATTGATGTGATTGACGATTTGGTTGATTCGCAAATCACCACTGCCAATGCCGACGTACAGCTCGTCAGGCGTATTGACGTTAAAACGTTTGAGCGCGTATTTATCGGCATCTTTTAGCGTAGCACCGATTTTAGCTAATTCTGACTCGAGGATCTCTCGTCCGGCTTCAAGGTTTTTCTCGCGGCCTTGTTTACGGAACCAAGCGTTAATCTTGGCGCGCGCACGGCCTGAATGAACAAACCCCGTTGCTGGATTTAGCCAATCACGCGAAGGATTCGGCTCTTTTTGAGTGATGATTTCGACTTGATCACCCATAGATAATTTATGAGTAAATGGAACAATACGACCCGCGACTTTGGCACCGATGCAGCGATGCCCCACTTCAGAGTGAATATGGTAGGCAAAATCGAGCGGCGTGGCTCCCATGGGTAAATCAACCACATCACCACGAGGTGTAAAGGCGTAAACGCGATCATCAAACACCTGGCTACGCAGCTCGTCGATCATCTCACCCGAATCAGACATCTCTTCTTGCCAATCAAGAAGCTTACGCAACCAAGTAATTTTCTCATCGTAACCGCTGCGGGCAACCGTTGCGCCCTCTTTATATTTCCAGTGCGCAGCAACCCCAAGTTCAGACTCTTCATGCATCTGCTTAGTACGAATTTGAATTTCGATGGTTTTGCCTTCTGGCCCTAAAATCACCGTATGAATGGATTGATAGCCATTCGGTTTCGGATTCGCAACGTAATCATCAAATTCGCTAGGCAGGTGTTTGTATTTGGTATGAACAACGCCCAAGGCGGCGTAACAGTCTTGCAGTTGATCAGCAATAATGCGAACTGCACGCACATCAAACAGTTCATCGAAAGCCAACCCTTTCTTCTGCATTTTGCGCCAGATGCTATAGATGTGTTTCGGACGGCCACTCACTTCGGCATTGATATGAGAAAGCTTCATCTCGGCGCGCAGATCTTCGACAAAATCGTGAATATATTGTTCACGCACGATGCGGCGCTCGGAAAGCTGCTTAGCAATTTGTTTGTAGGTATCGGACTGCTGGTAGCGAAATGCGTAATCTTCAATTTCCCATTTGAGCTGACCAATGCCCAAGCGGTTTGCTAAAGGGGCATAGATATTGGCGCACTCTTTAGCCGCTACACGGCGAATTTCGTCAGGTTCATCTTTTACTTCACGTAAATTACAAATGCGCTCCGCTAATTTGATCACCACGCAACGAAAATCATCTACCATCGCAAGCAGCATGCGGCGAACGTTATCCACCTGCTCTGAAGCTTCACTGCCTTGCAAGGTAACATTTAACTGACCAAGTGCCGCCATCTCTTCGACACCATCAATCAGCTTCACTATGCCTTTACCATAGGTCTCTTCTAATACTTCACGGTCAAAAAGCCCACTACTGACGATAGGAAAGAGCTGAGCCGCGACTAAAGTGGCGCGATCCATCGATAAGGTAATCAGGATTTCGATCATTTCACGGCCGCGCCACAGCAGTAGCGGTCCTTTGGCCTGACCTTCTAATAACGTTTCACACTGACGGTATACGTCCGTCAGTTTAGAAGCTGTGCTTTTATCTTGATGTAAACTCGCAATCCATTTATCTAGCTCAAACTGTTCGTCTGGATTCAAGTGTGCGCTTCGTACCGCAACCATCTGATTCGTCCTAGTTTTATAGTTTGTGGT
This sequence comes from Vibrio sp. 2-2(8), assembly GCF_963888495.1. Lineage (NCBI taxonomy): Bacteria > Pseudomonadati > Pseudomonadota > Gammaproteobacteria > Vibrionales > Vibrionaceae > Vibrio > Vibrio sp. 2-2(8). The sequence goes on from NZ_CAWPJM010000011.1 coordinate 640,794, forward strand.
ATTCGACTAACTTCGACTGAGTTAGTTCTCTGTCTACCGACTTTTTACAAATAGCGCCATCGATTCTAAATGACTGGTGTGTGGAAACATATCCAACATGCCAAGTTTTACCAACTTATAACCTTGGCTGAGTAAACTTTGACTGTCTCTTGCCAGTGTTGCCGGGTTACAAGAAACGTACACCACGCGCTGAGCGCCGAGCTTAGCCAATTGGTCGACAATGCCTGCCGCCCCGGCTCGCGCTGGGTCGAGTAGTACTTTAGCAAATTTTTGCTTTGCCCACGCTTGCGTTGACATATCTTGTTCCAAATTTGCTTGGTAGAACGTGATATTGTCGATTTGATTGCGCTGCGCGTTTTGTGTCGCTTGCTCAACCATCTCATCCACACCTTCAATGCCCACCACCGATTGAGCGTATTGGGCCATCGGCAAACTAAAGTTCCCTACGCCACAAAATAGGTCCAACACTCGGTCATCCTCAGTCAAGGCTAACCATTCCAATGCTTGAGCCACCATTTTTTGGTTTACTTGACGATTGACTTGAATAAAGTTGGAGGGCAAAAATTCGATAACTGATCCGGTTTCACAGTAGCTTGCCATCTCTCCGTGAAGACGTTCGAGCTGATCGCTTTCTGGCATCACATACAAAGTGAGATGATGCTGCTGAGCAAACGCCAGCAGCGCCGCGTGATCTTCACTTGGCAGCGGCTGAAGATGGCGCAACACCATCACCGCGCCTTGATCACCCAGCACCAATTCAACATGGCCAATCGCTTGCTGAGATTTAAATTGCGTTAACAGCGCTTGGATAGGTGTAAGTAGCGTGTTGAGTTGTGGTTCTAGCACTGGGCAGTCCGTCACGTTAACGATTTGCTTGCTCTGCTTTTTGCGAAAACCAAATTGCAGCTGTTGCTGCTTTTTGTCCCACAACACGCTGATGCGGGCGCGGCGGCGATAGCCTTTATCGGCGCAACTTATTGCGGAGCTCAATGCCAACGTTTGTCCGGCGAATTTACTCATCAATTGCGAGAGTGTTTGTTCTTTGTGCGCCACTTGCGCACTGTGCTCTAAATGCTGCAGATCGCAACCACCACATTGACCGTAATGGCGACAAAATGGCGTCACGCGTTGTTCACTGGCCGTTAAGACTTTAATCAACTGACCGCGAGAGTATTTACTTTTGCTTTCAGTTAGCTGCATCAGCACTTGCTCACCGGGCAGCGCGCCATCAACAAAAAGCAGTTTATTGTGTTGATAAGCGATACCAGAACCTTGATGATCAAGACGTTCAATCAATACCGTTTGATGTTTTGTTTCTAATTGCGCTTTCTTTTTCGGTTGGAAAAAACGTGCCATGCTCTGTGCCTAAGTAAAATTAAATCGATGTTTTTTGCCCTAGCGTCACTATTTAGTGCGGGGATGATTGTCGAACTTACTCGACTTGATTAAGCTAGCCGTCAATTAAACGATTTTCGTACAGGCTTGCTCATCAAATTGCGGGCTATTTTCCCATATCCACACCACGATGTTTAGACAATAATGACCAGATATGGCTTACGCGCGCGCGTTATTACTTTAACCTTAGCTCCAACCTTAATTATCGGCTTGTTGCTCAGTGCTTTTTTCTCATTCAATCGCTACCATGATCTGGAAAAACAGGTGATCAATGCGGGGGCAAGCATCATTGAGCCCTTGGCCATTGCTAGTGAAGACGCCTTAAAAAACCAAAGCCGTGAGTCGGTGCGCCGAATTATCAGCTACGCGCATCGGAAGAACTCTAAATTTGTCCGCAGTATTGCAGTGTTTGACGCCAACCACGAACTGTTTGTTACCTCGAATTTTCACCCTAACTTTGAAAGCTTAACTTATCCAAAAGATAAGCCCATTCCGATTTTAAGCAGCTCAAATCTCACCGAGAACACTTTAATACTGCGCACGCCAATTTTGGCTGAAAACCGTCTAACCGAAGGCATAAATGCCAATACATCAACGCCTGCGCTCGGCTATATCGCGATTGAGTTGGATCTCTCTTCATTGCGTTTACAACAATATCAAGAGGTCTTTTCCGCCTTTTTAGTGCTTGCGCTTGGGCTAGGTTTATCGGGAATGTTCGCATTCCGACTCCTGCACGATGTGACTCGCCCTATCTCACACATGAAAAACATGGTGGATAGAATTCGTCGCGGCCACCTTGATGTGCGGATCGAAGGCAAAATGCACGGTGAGTTAGATTCGCTCAAAAAAGGGATCAACGCGATGGCGGTATCGCTATCGGAATATCACGTCGAAATGCAGCACAGTATCGACCAAGCCACCTCGGATTTGCGAGAAACCTTAGAGCAGTTGGAAATCCAAAACGTTGAATTGGACATTGCCAAAAAACGCGCCCAAGAAGCCGCGCGCATAAAATCAGAATTTCTTGCCAACATGTCCCATGAGTTGCGTACGCCGCTTAACGGTGTCATTGGCTTCACCCGCCAAATGCTCAAAACCCAGTTGACGAATAGCCAAGCAGATTACTTACAAACCATTGAAAAATCGGCCAATAACTTATTGAACATCATCAATGACATTTTGGATTTCTCCAAGCTAGAAGCCGGTAAGTTAGCGCTGGAAAATATTCCGTTCGAATTTCAAGAAAGTTTGGAAGAGGTGGTTAACCTCCAAGCGACCAGTGCTCATGAAAAAGGCTTGGAAATTACTCTTAAAGTGGATCAAAAAATCCCAGCAGGCTTGGTAGGTGACCCACTTCGTATCCAACAAGTGTTGACCAACCTTGTCGGTAACTCGATTAAGTTCACCGAACGTGGCAACATCGACATCAGTGTTGAATTGCGCTCACAACGCGACAATGTGGTTGAGCTGCAATTTATGGTGCGCGACACCGGCATTGGTATTTCAGAGCGCCAACAAGCACAGCTGTTCCAAGCCTTTAGCCAAGCCGATGCCAGTATTTCTCGTCGCTACGGCGGCACTGGACTTGGTTTGGTTATTACTCAGAAATTGGTCAGCCACATGGGCGGAGAAATTAGCCTCACCAGCCGCCTTCACCAAGGTTCCACCTTCTGGTTTACGCTGCGTCTTAATACCACTGAAATGCCGATGAGCGACTGGCTTGATCCACATATTTTGAGCAATAAACAGCTGTTGCTCGTTGAACCCAATATGCAAGCCGCCTCCATCATTCAGCAAATGTTGGTGCAGGCAGGGTTGAGCGTCACATATCGAGCGGTAATGCCAGAAGAAACGGATCGCTTCGATTATGTATTACTCAATTTAGCCCCAAGTAGAGAGACTGATTTAGATTTGGTTGAGCAGTGGGTCACAAAGGCTATTCAGCTTGCCGACAACGTGATTATCGGTACACCAAGTACCGAGCTCGCACTATCCGATTATTTAATGCAGCATCATCCAGTACAGTGCATTACCAAGCCACTGTCGCGTAAAAAATTGCTGCAACTGTTAATCGCGCACCAACCGGTACAGCCTGCCATTCAAGATCTACCGATAACACTCGATACACTACCCCTGAAAGTAATGGCGGTGGATGATAACCCTGCCAACCTCAAACTGATCATGGCCCTGCTGCAAGAACGTGTTGAAACCGTCATCGCTTGTACGAATGGGCAAGAAGCGGTCGAACAAGCAAGCCGCCAGAAATTTGATATGATTTTGATGGACATCCAAATGCCACAGATGGATGGGGTCACTGCTTGCCAGGAAATTAAGAAAACGGTACTCAATCACCAAACGCCCGTGATTGCGGTAACGGCTCATGCAATGATCGGAGAGCGCGATCGTCTGCTGAAAGAAGGAATGGATGATTACCTCACTAAGCCGATTGAAGAGCACATCTTGCAGCAAGTGTTAGCACACTGGAACCCCTACGCCAACCGTAAACAGTTGGAGAAATTACAACTCACAGAACAAGTTATACCGTCGCCGTCACAGGAAGCTGAGCAGCCTAATCACACCATTATCATTGACTGGCAAAATGCTCTCAAACAATCAGCCAACAAGGAAGATTTGGCCAAAGAGCTGCTACAGATGCTAGTTGATTCTATTCCACAGGTGAGCCAAGTCGTCAGTATGGCGTTGGAAGATGATGAATACTCTACTCAAGATCTACTGCACCATATTCATAAACTGCACGGCAGTTGCTCATACAGTGGCGTACCCCGCTTGAAAAAAGTGTGCGCGGCGCTCGAACAGGCATTGCGCTCCGGCAAATCCATCAGCGATGTCGAACCGGAATTATTTGAGTTACAAGATGAGATGGACAAAGTGATCGCTACCGCTAAACCGTATTTAAGCGAATGAGCAATTTAACCGAAGAGACAATTTAACCGAATGAAAAAAGGGGCTTGCCGCGCAGTTGCCATGTTTGCTTATCAGCAAGCAGAGAAGATTGACAGATTAAGACTCTAAAATCACCGTCGCCACCGCATAATGACGCTCATCAGAAATGGTTAGGTGAATGTGATTCACACCGGCTGTGGCAGCCAACTGCTTAGCCTTACCTGATAGTGTTAGCACGGGTTTTCCGTTGGCGTCGTTGGTGACGGTAAAATCCTGAAAGCTAACGCCATGCGCAATACCCGTACCAAGCGCTTTAGATGCCGCTTCTTTAGCGGCAAAACGTTTCGCTAAATAGCGCCCTTTTTTCTTGAGCGAATAGAACACCGCCAATTCATCTTGGGTTAGCACCCGCTCGGCAAAAGCATCGCCACTGCGTGACAATGCTTTTTCTATGCGTTCAATTTCCGCAATATCAGTCCCTAAGCCGATAATCGCCATCGGTAGACCTTATTTGCGAGCCGCTTGCATGATGGCTTTCATATCGGCGACCGACTTCTCCAAACCATCAAATACAGCACGCCCGATAATCGAGTGCCCAATGTTGAGTTCGTAAATTTCAGGCAGTGCAGCAATGGCAGCTACGTTGTGGTAAGTCAAACCGTGACCAGCGTTCACCGTAATGCCCAAATCACTTGCATAACTCGCAGCCGCCGCAATTTTCTTTAACTCATCTTGCTGATCCGCTTCGGTTGTTGCATCGGCGTAATGACCAGTATGCAATTCAATAAACGGTGCACCGCAAGTTTTAGCTGCGTTAATCTGCTCACGATCAGCATCAATAAACAGAGAGACTTTGATGCCTGCAGCGGTCAGTTTTTCGGTTGCCGCTTTCACTTTGTCAAGCTGTCCTAATACGTCCAGCCCACCTTCCGTCGTTAGTTCTTCACGCTTTTCAGGCACTAAACACACAAATTCAGGCTGAGTTTGCAGAGCAATATCAATCATTTCGTCGGTAACGGCCATCTCAAGGTTCATTCGAGTTTGCAACGTCTCGCGTAAAATACGCACATCGCGATCCTTGATATGGCGTCGGTCTTCACGTAGGTGAATGGTAATGCCATCGGCTCCGGCACGCTCTGCCATTTCAGCAGCATGCACGGGATCTGGGTATTTGGTACCGCGGGCATTTCGTAACGTGGCGATGTGATCGATATTAACGCCTAAGTAAATTGCGCTCATTTTCCTATACTCCGTACTCTGGAAAAACTAGACATGGGCAGGAAAAGCTCCCTGCTTTTTAAAGGTTTGCCGCCAAGATACGGCTTTAACGCTATGCGTGTAAAGCGTTTTGCCGCTTGAAGCTGCTCTTTACTGACAAAGCGCCGCTCACTAATGGCAATCAACTCATCGCCCATAAACGTGAGGTTATCGCGCCTGACAGAAGCGATAAAACCTTTTTGCTCACGATAGCGATAAGTCATGCGAGGATCGATGGCTTCTCCCGTTCCGGCGCAATGCAAGAAATCAACGCCATAACCCATTGAAGCTAGCAACGCGAGTTCAAAACGGCGCAGTGCTGGTTCTGGATTTTCACACTGAGCTAACTCGGTGAGTGCATGCAGATAATCATGGAACAGACCTGGGCAAGGCACTTCTTGCGCAAGCACGCGGCCAATCAGCTCATTGACGTACATGGCAGAATAGAGATGAATACCACTGAGTGGTAAGCCAAGGCTAATCGGTTCAGCTTGGCGCAAGGTTTTCATTGAACCGTTGCCTGACCATTTGAGCAATAAGGGGGTAAAAGGTTGCAGTGCACCTTTTAAGTTCGATCGTTTACTGCGTGCGCCTTTGGACATTAAGGTGACGCGGCCATACTCCTCGCTAAACACATCAAGGATTAGGCTCGACTCGCTATAAGGACGTCGATGAAGGACAAAACAGCGCTGTAAACCGTCTGACATATCAGCACTCAAAGGTGAGCGATGTTCTCACCCACCTCGAATAGAGGTTATAGATCGTCAATATAACCAAGGCTACGAAGGGCACGTTCATCATCTGCCCACCCGGATTTCACTTTCACCCAAGTTTCTAGGTAAACCTTGCGACCAAACAGCTCTTCCATATCTAAACGCGCTTCACGGCCGATGGTTTTGATTTTTTCACCACCTTTGCCGATCACCATTTTTTTCTGACCGCTGCGTTCAACGAGGATCAACGCGTTAATATGAAAACCATCGGTTTCAGGGTTATAGTCAAAACGTTCAATTTCAACGGTTACTGAATACGGCAGCTCTTCACCAGTAAAGCGCATCAGTTTTTCACGCACAATCTCGGAAGCCATGAAGCGCTGTGAACGATCAGTCACATACTCTTCAGGGAAGTGATGCGTGGCTTGAGGTAAATGCTCACGCACATGTTTACGCAATACATCGACGTTTTTGCCATGTTTTGCCGCAATCGGCACGACATCAACAAATTCCATCTTCTTCGATAGCTCTAGCATATGCATCATTACATCGTTACGATCTTTCACGTTATCGACTTTATTGACACACAACACTACAGGGAAGTTAGCATTACGTAGTTTGTTGAGCACCATTTCATCATCGGCGGTCCACTGAGTGCCATCGACTAAGAACAGCACTAAGTTAACATCACTGAGTGAACTACTTGCCGCACGGTTCATCAAGCGGTTAATCGCACGCTTTTCTTCGATGTGTAACCCCGGAGTATCAACGTAAATCGCTTGGTACGCCCCCTCCGTATCGACACCCATAATGCGGTGACGAGTGGTTTGAGGCTTGCGCGATGTGATGGATATCTTTTGTCCCAGTAAGTTATTCAGCAGGGTTGATTTCCCGACATTGGGGCGACCCACAATGGCGATAAAACCACAGTGCTGCTCACCACTTTCCGGAGTTGCTTCATTGCTGTTGGTGTTTGATGCGAAGTACGCATCCAAATCAAATTCGTTATCAGCCATTTGTCAGTTGCTCTAGTGCAATTTCAGCCGCCGATTGTTCAGCTTTACGACGACTGGTGCCTTTACCAATTACAGGCGTTCCCATTCCTGCTACATCACACGATACCGTAAACTCTTGGTTGTGTGCTTCACCTTTAATATTAGTCACTGTGTAGATAGGCAGTTGCTTTCTTCTACCTTGCAGAAACTCTTGTAGGCGAGTTTTTGGGTCTTTTTGCGATACGCCCGGCTCAATGGCGTCAAGGCGCTCTTGATACCAGCTCAAAATAATACGTCGTACTACTTCGGTATCGCTGTCTAAATAAATCGCACCAATGATGGCTTCTACGGCATCAGCAAGGATTGAATCACGGCGGAAACCACCACTTTTCAACTCACCTGGACCTAATTTTAAGTAATCTCCTAGGCAAAATTCTCTGCCCAGTTCAGCCAATGTATGACCACGCACAAGCGTAGCGCGCATACGACTCATATCCCCTTCGTTAATTTTAGGGAAACGGTGGTACAGCTCATCAGCGATGACAAAACTTAAAATTGAATCGCCCAGAAACTCAAGACGTTCATTGTGCTTACCATTTGCACTGCGATGTGTCAGTGCTAAGGAAATAAACTCGGGATCATTAAATGAATAACCGAGTTTAGTTTCTAATTTACTAATTGGAGAATTCATGCTCTCTCGATGTAGTGATGGCTAGCCAAAGCTAGCCTAGTTAATGCCACCAATGCGGTTAAAACGCACACCAGTTGGGATCCACGAAGGTAAAACGCTATCGGCACCACGTTCAAATTCAAAACTTATCCAAATACCGACCGCTTTACCGACTAAGTTTGCTTCTGGAACAAAGCCCCAGTAACGGCTATCAGCACTGTTGTCACGGTTATCACCCATCACAAAATACTGACCTTGAGGAACAACCCATTCATTAACGCCATGGCGTGGCTGATAAGCATCAACACGATCACGACGCAATGGATTGATCAAAATCTGGTGTTCAACCTGACCTAACTTTTCATTCACTTGAATTAAAGGGATGCCATTTTGGTTGAACTCACTCTCTTCAACATTGGACAGTTTGACCTGTTTACATTCTGTTGAACCTTGAGCTTGAATACAAATCTCTTTGTTGCTGCTATAACGAACTGTGTCGCCCGGCATGCCAACCACGCGCTTGATGTAGTCAATGCTTGGTTGCGGCGGGTATTTAAAGACCACGACATCACCACGCTCTGGTTTACCAGTTTCGACCAGTTGAGTACGCCATACTGGGTCTTTCAAACCGTAAGCGTATTTCTCAACTAAGATGAAGTCGCCCACCAGCAACGTTGGCATCATTGAGCCAGATGGAATCTGAAAAGGTTCGTACACAAAAGAGCGTAGCACCAGCACAAAAGCAATCACAGGGAAGATGGAAACACTGTTTTCAATCCACCAAGGTTGCGCGGAAATTTTGGCGCTGAGTTTGTCATCCAAGCCGTTGGTTTGCGCTTCAATAGCGGCCATCTTCTGTTGACGTTTTTTCGCCCACACCAACTTCTCCAGCACCCAAACTATGCCGGTCACTAATGTGACGATCACCAAGATGAGTGAAAATGTATTCGCCATGGAGTTCCCTTATCTAAAAATACGAAAGTGAAAGAGCCGAAACTCTTTCACTTAAATGGTGACTGCTGCATGCATAAGAACAAAGCAATGCTTAATCTTTACCTACGTGCAAAATGGCAAGGAAGGCTTCTTGTGGCAACTCAACATTACCAATTTGCTTCATGCGCTTCTTACCTTCTTTCTGCTTCTTAAGCAGTTTCTTCTTACGGCTAATATCGCCACCGTAACATTTCGCCAGTACGTTTTTACGCAGCTGCTTCACGGTTGAACGAGCAATAATGTGGTTACCGATCGCCGCTTGAATCGCGATATCAAACATTTGGCGAGGGATAAACTCTTTCATTTTCTCAACCACTTGACGACCGCGCGTTTGCGAATTGTCTTTGTGAGTGATGATGGCTAGCGCATCCACTTTGTCACCATTTAGCAAGATATCCACACGGACCATGCTTGAAGCTTCAAAGCGTTGGAAACCATAATCAAGTGATGCATAACCACGAGAAGTTGACTTCAAGCGGTCAAAGAAATCAAGCACCACTTCGGCCATCGGCACATCATAAGTCAAGGCTACTTGGTTACCGTGATAGACCATATCAACCTGCACGCCACGTTTTTCAACGCACAACATAATGACGTTACCCAAATATTCAGAAGGGGTCAAAATGTTACAACGCGCAATCGGTTCACGAATCTCTTCAATGTCGTTCACCGCAGGCAATTTAGCAGGGCTATCAACATAAAGCATCGTGCCATCGGTCTTCTTCACTTCATAGACTACCGTTGGCGCAGTGGTGATAAGGTCAAGATCGTATTCGCGCTCTAAACGCTCTTGAATAATCTCCATGTGGAGCATACCCAAGAAACCACAACGGAAACCAAAACCAAGGGCGGCCGAACTTTCTGGCTCATAGAATAACGAGGCATCGTTTAGGCTCAGTTTACCTAACGCATCACGAAAGTTTTCGTAATCATCAGAAGAGACAGGGAAAAGCCCCGCATACACCTGCGGTTTCACTTTTTTAAAGCCTGGCAATGCTTTTTCACACGGATCTTTCGCGCTGGTCAGAGTATCACCTACAGGAGCGCCGAGAATGTCTTTAATACCACAAACCACCCAGCCCACTTCACCAGTGTTCAACATGGTTTTGTCGACTTGTTTTGGCGTAAAAATACCTAAACGGTCAATACCCCAAGTTTGGCCTGTGCTCATCACTTTAATCTTGTCATTTTTCTTCAGCGCACCATTTTTCACTCGCACTAAAGAGACAACACCTAAGTAGTTATCAAACCAAGAATCGATGATTAACGCTTGCAGCGGCGCAGCAGGATCGCCCTCAGGAGCCGGAATACCAGAAACGATTTTTTCTAGCACTTCATCCACGCCAAGGCCTGTTTTCGCAGAGCAGCGCACTGCGTCAATAGCATCAATGCCGACGATATCTTCAATTTCTTCCGCTACGCGTTCAGGCTCTGCGGCTGGCAAATCAATCTTATTTAGGATTGGGACAACTTCAAGGTCCATTTCAATGGCGGTATAGCAGTTAGCCAATGTTTGCGCTTCAACGCCTTGACCAGCATCCACCACCAATAGAGCACCTTCACAGGCGGCTAAAGAACGGGAAACTTCATAAGAAAAGTCAACGTGTCCAGGAGTATCGATAAAGTTGAGCTGGTATGTCTCGCCATCGTTTGCTTTGTAATCGAGCGTCACACTCTGTGCTTTGATGGTGATGCCACGCTCACGCTCAAGGTCCATAGAGTCTAGAACTTGAGATTCCATTTCACGATCACTTAATCCACCACAAACTTGGATCAAACGGTCAGATAGGGTCGACTTACCATGGTCGATGTGGGCGATAATCGAAAAGTTACGAATGTGCTTCATAGATTTGGGATGACTAAACTCTTGAAAAAAGGGACATAAGAAAGCCACATCAAGCGGCGTTTCCATAAAGTTGGCCGATTCTACCCAATTTCGGTAGGGTTCGCATCATAAATTAGGCGATAGGTTCACCAAGGACTCGGACCAAAACCACCTCTTGCTGCGATCGTTTTTCAAGAACCACAGAGCAACGTTTGGCAATTCCGATCCCCAGCGCGATAAAAACAGCGGCCGTGATGATCACGATGCCCTCACCTAAACCGAGCCAAGGGGCCAAGAGGCTCTCACCCAGCCAAGCGCCGAACATCATCATAAAAAGCGGCACCAAATACACTAAGGCTGCCGATTGAAGCAAGCTTTTTTCGGGGAAACCGATTTCAACCGTCTGGCCTTGCTTCACTGGTTTTTTCGTATCGAGTTGCCATAACAGCGCTTTGTTACCAATCGCTTTCGATACGATCCCAGTACCACAGCTTTTGGAGGACGAACAACTGCTGCAACTTGTCTGCTGCTGACAACTGAGTTCAACGTGAAACCCTTTAGCATCAGGTTGAACAGCGGTGACTGTTGCTAACGCCGTCATCATGGTTTGGTTGCCTCTGTTGAGGGCACCGCAGGCTGGACAAACGTCACCGATTGAGCAATGCGCTGCGCCGTTGCCGGTGGAATATCACCGACCACTGAGATTTCATTGTTTCCTTTCACCACACTATGCAAGGTACGGCGGCCTTGACGAACCAGTTGGCCTTTCAGCGAATGGTTGTCACTATCGGAAATATAGACAGAAAAACTAAATAGCCCATCACTGAACATCTGGCTCTCTACCAAACGCTCAGTAATCGCCATGCGGTAACGGTTAAGCTCTTTGGGTTCAAAGCCTTCAGGTTTCCAACTCACTTGCCAAAAACTTTCCGTAAGGTTGCCTTTCGGTAACGTTAATACCTCGGGTAACTCAACGTCATTTAGCCCTTGCATCGCCTGCGCTAATTTGTCGCTAATGGCATAAGAGATAGTGCGATATTGCTCAAGCACCTCGCCGTCGCGATCGACTAAATCAGCTCGCAATGGCAAGTTACTGGTTTCATCTACCCACAAAATATAGGAATAGCGTAAGCCATCTTTCGGCACCACTCGTACCACTTGGCAAGCCGTACCCGCTTCACGTGCACGGCCAACTTTGACGAAATCGTAGTAACGGCCTAATTCAGTGACATTGCTGGTTAGCATCGGAATCGTCGGCGCAACCATAGTGCTTGACTCAATGGTGAACGGTTCTACCCCAGGTTCAATGTAACTCACTTCATTGCCACGGCGAATCACTTCACGGATCGGGCCGCTGAGATAAACGAGATGCGCAAATTGCTGATCGCCTTGACTTGCATGACGATACAGCAGTGGATCGATGCTGTTTTTCTTAATCAGAATGTAAGACAGCTCATAATTTAAATGCTGACTGGCCTCGTTCATTTGAAGCAACAAAGCCTCTGCAGGTTGGTCTTCTGCAAAGGCTAATGTAGAGTTCAAACTGAACAGCGCCAGTGCACTGATCAGGAATTTATTCATTCAACTACCGATTCAAGTACATCGTTATGTGGGCTTGCACTTTCACTGTTCAGGCGAAGTTGCAGCTCGTAGTCTTGCAATAATGCGTTTACGCGGCGACGTTGTTCTTGCACGCGGCTTTCGCTGGTTTGGCGCTCTACTGAATCACGCGTTAAACTAACTGGCTCTGCGCTGCCAGCCAACGGAATGGTTTGCAGTACGGGTAATTGGTCGTTTTGATTCACTCCTGAATCACGGCCACCGTATTGTTGAACACCTAAAATCACCACAAACGACACACACGCAGCAACCGCAACCTGGCCAAATTGGGAAAGCCAAGCCGGTAACTGCCGACGAGCTTGAGCTGGCGTCGGCTGAGACTCACGGCTTGCATCACGAAAATCAATAACCGAAGCAGATTGTAAACGACTGTGTGCGGGCTCGTCATCCAATGCTAATGCAACGCTCTGTGCAATATCCCACTCAGCTCGGACTGGGGCATCTCCACGCATCACATCACCAACCAAATGGTAATTTTTCCACGTTTGCAAACTTTCTTGGTCGAGCTCTAATTCTTGAATGAGCGCTTTATCGACCATTTCCCCATCCATGAGTGCTGAAAGTCTTTCTTTGTCAGCCATTATTTATTCACCATTTTCGTTACCAGTTTGAGCGCTATAAAAGAGGTTTAATTTTCTTTTCTACCGCTTCACGAGCACGGAAGATGCGAGAACGCACCGTTCCTACAGGACAATCCATGACTTCTGCTATTTCCTCGTAACTTAAACCATCCAGTTCACGCAAGGTCATCGCAGTTTTCAAATCTTCAGGCAACGCTTCTATCGCACCAAAAACGACCCGCTGCAATTCTTTCGACAACGTAATGTTCTCAGGGTTCGATATTTCTTTTAATGCGTTGCCACTTTCGTAATATTCAGCATCTTCAGCATCAACATCGCTAGCGGGCGGTCTACGACTTTGGGCTACAATGTGATTCTTAGCGGTATTAACAGCAATACGGTATAGCCAAGTGTAAAAGGCACTCTCTCCGCGAAAACTTGGGATAGCCCGATACGCTTTGATGAACGCTTCTTGTGCGACATCGGCTACATCTCCGGAATTGCTCACATACCGAGAAATAAGGTTGCAGACTTTATTTTGGTACCTTAAAACCAAAAGGTTAAATGCTTGCTTATCTCCACTCTGAACTCGCTCAATCAATACTTGATCGGTCAGCTGCTCGTTCATTCGAGCCTGTACTCCTATTGTTATTCCCCTTACCTTCTCAGATATGGGCATTCATTATGCAAAATGTAGTATTGACACCACCGCTTACATGAGCACTATTGTGACTCAAGGGAGAATAGAAAGTTCCATTCTGTCTAAAAATATTTGCCAAGCATTATTCAATAAATGTGATCTAATTTCACTATAGGGGATCCCCAGTATAGTGAGGGTCGATAAGACGAAAGACAATGGCATTTACAAAGTATTGCATCAAATCTTTCTCTACTGCTATTGGCTTGAAGCCATAGCGATACCGTTAGTGGATAAACCTTGCGGCTGAATCACTTCAAGAGTATAGATACATGCAATGCATATTTAAAATGAGAGTTGGACAACTCTACTCTAGTTCGGGAATTTAAAAGTTTTATGAACGCAAACCGTGAACATCTATGCGATGTATTAGTCGTAGGCAGTGGCGCAGCGGGTTTATCGCTCGCACTACGCGTAGCAAAACACAGTAAAGTCATTGTACTGAGTAAGGGACCACGCAGTGAAGGTGCCACTTATTACGCTCAGGGAGGTATTGCCGCTGTTTTTGACGAATCAGACAGTATTGAGTCACACGTCGAAGACACTCAAATTGCGGGCGCAGGGATCTGTGAAGAGGATACTGTCCGTTTCATCGCCGAGCATGCTAAAGAGTGTGTTCAGTGGCTTATCGATGGCGGCGTTCCTTTTGACAGAGAAGAGAATGACAGTGATGAAGCACCTCGCTATCACTTAACTCGTGAAGGCGGCCATAGTCATCGCCGCATCTTGCACGCGGCTGACGCCACTGGCATGGCAATGCAAACCTCCTTGCAAGACAATGTTCATAATCACCCCAACATTACTATCCTTGAACGTCACAATGCACTGGATTTAATCACCGAAGATAAAATCGGTGGTGATAAAAAAAGAGTGGTTGGCGCTTATATTTGGAACCGCAATGAGGAACACGTTGAAACGATCCGCGCTAAGTTTGTCGTTTTAGCCACGGGCGGCGCCTCAAAAGTGTATCAATATACCTCTAACCCTGATGTTTCCTCAGGTGATGGTATCGCAATGGCGTGGCGTGCAGGATGCCGAGTGGCGAACCTTGAGTTCAATCAATTCCATCCAACTTGTCTTTTCCACCCTGAAGCACGTAATTTCCTACTGACAGAAGCATTACGTGGCGAAGGCGCTTTTTTAAGACGCCCAGACGGTTCACGATTCATGCTCGATTTTGATGAACGTGCCGAACTGGCTCCTCGTGATATCGTGGCTCGCGCCATCGACTATGAGATGAAGCGTTTAGGTGCTGATTGTATGTATCTGGACATCAGCCACAAACCGGCCGATTTTATTGAAAAACATTTCCCAACCATTTATACACGCTTGATGGATTTGGGCATTGATATGACCAAAGAGCCGATTCCGATTGTTCCTGCGGCGCACTACACTTGTGGTGGCGTTATTGTCAATAAACAAGGTAAAACGGATCTGCATAACCTGTATGCGATCGGCGAAGTTAGCTACACCGGTTTGCACGGTGCTAACCGAATGGCGTCGAACTCTCTATTAGAATGCGTCGTTTATGCCTGGTCAGCGGCAAAGGATATTTTAAAAGGATTACCAACGGCTCAGCTCCCACCAAGCTTACCCGGTTGGGATGAAAGTAAGGTCAATAACTCTGATGAAGAGGTCGTAATCCAACATAACTGGCATGAACTGCGCCTATTTATGTGGGATTACATGGGGATTGTCCGCACAGATAAGCGCTTAGAGCGAGCACTACGCCGCATTCAATTACTGCAACAAGAAACCCACGAATACTATAGTCATTTCCGCGTTTCAAATAACCTGCTTGAGCTGCGTAACTTACTGCAAGTGGCAGAGTTGATGGTGCGTTGTGCTATGCAACGTAAAGAGAGCCGCGGTTTGCACTACACACTCGATTATCCAGAGTTAGCCGAAAATAGTGGTCCAACTATCCTAACGCCAGACGAGTAACCTCGCCAACGATCATCTGTTAGCGTCAAGTTGACCGAATGAATAAAGGAGCGTTTATCGCTCCTTTATTGTTGGTGATTGGTTATGGGTAACCTGCCGAAGCTGCACCAATAAACGGCGATAATCCGCTTCCACACAACTGTCGCGCCACACTAGATAGCGCTTACCTTGTTGTGCATAAATGATCAACACCATAAACGCAAACTGTGTAGAAACCTTTTCAATGGACAGGTTCTGGTCGGCACATTGCCACTCACCGTGACTCGTGAGCTTGAATTGGCCGATTAAGCTAGGGACTAACAGTGAGGTACTCTTTTGCGCCGTGATAAGAGGTGCGTAAAATAAGGGGAGCGTTACAAGTGGAATCGGCGATATCAATAATGCCCACACGGCTATCATCAAAAAAATGAAGTTAGTAATGCGGGCAAAATGGGAAGGAAATAATACGAAATTAACGCACTTTGCTGAGGTTGTGGGCAACAATTTTATCCACCATGGCCGCATGCCCAAGATTTTCGCTACGACCATGCCCCATGATCCAAGTAAATAGATCAGGGTCGTCAGACTCAAGTAGGGAAACGAAATCTCGTTGCTCATTTTCATTCAGAGAATCAAAGCACTCTTCAAAGAACGGCATCACAACCACATCGAGCTCTAACATTCCACGACGGCATGCCCACTTGATTCTTGCTTTTTCTTCAGTGGTGTACATCGGTTTTCCTCACCTTATGTTTATTTGCGTTGAGTGTATCAACTGGATGAAGATACAACTAGTAGATGAGTCACAGTCCCTGTTCAAGCTGACAAAAAAAAATTTCCGGATTAACATGGGGCTCAAGATTCTCTTTAGGTAACGACTATGGACTGGCAAAACACATTGACACCTCTCGCAGTAACCGCCAATGACTCACTTCCACCACTGATGCTGACTCATCTTGCATCCTGGGGTACTATCATCATTTCAGGCAATGATAAAAAAGCCTATTTGCAAGGCCAAGTGACCTGTAATGTCGTCACTCTTGAACCAACACAGTCAACCTTAGGTGCCCATTGTGATGCGAAAGGCAAAGTGTGGTCCGTCTTTCGCCTGTTCCACCATCACGATGGTTATGCGATGTTCCAGCCTTTATCAGCAATAGAGGCTGAATTAAGAGAGCTGAAAAAATACGCTATTTTTTCTAAGGTCAATATCAGCCAGAGCCAAGACATCGCTCTGGGTGTTATGGGCGAACAAGCTGAGCAATATATCAATACATTAACGGCGGATGAAGGTGAAGTGCGTTTGATTGACGGCGGTAGCGCCATCAAAATTTCATCCCAACGTTGGCTATTACTTGTTTCAGAGCAAACCGCGCAACAGCTCATGACGCAAAGTGAAGCTCTGAAAGTCACCGAGGAAACGTGGACTCGCTTTGATATCGAAGAAGCAGTCCCCGTCCTTGGTCAAGCGGATCAAAATGAGCACATACCGCAAGCCGTTAATCTTCAGGCCTTTAATGGTATCAGCTTTAATAAAGGGTGTTATACAGGTCAAGAAACCGTCGCTCGCGCTAAATATCGAGGTATTAATAAGCGTGCAATGTACATCCTTCAAGGCAACATTGAGCAACCGCTAAATAATGATCAACCAATCATG
Source organism: Vibrio sp. 2-2(8) (assembly GCF_963888495.1). Taxonomy (NCBI): domain Bacteria; kingdom Pseudomonadati; phylum Pseudomonadota; class Gammaproteobacteria; order Vibrionales; family Vibrionaceae; genus Vibrio; species Vibrio sp. 2-2(8). The sequence goes on from NZ_CAWPJM010000011.1 coordinate 658,003, forward strand.
ATCGAACGCTCAGTTGGAGAAAACTGGCGTAGTGCTGGGCAATTAATGGTTCACTACACGTTTGCTGATAATACCGCTATCGGTTTAATAGTCTTACCAAACAATCTCGAGCCAGAAACTGAGTTTCGTCTTGCAAGCCAACCAAACACTCGTTGGTTTATGCAAGCTCTCCCTTACTCTCTTACTGACGAATAAGCTTCTTCCTTATATTGACCATGTGCCTCTTTACGAGGCGTATGCTTTGTAACACTCGCCTATCTCGAATAAATTTCAGGAAAAAGAATGCAATAATGTAATCCATTACATTGGCACGTGATCGCTCTCTAAATCACACAACATTAGGGGTGAATTTTTAGTCATTATTGAAACATAAATAGTCATCAGGTTTATTTTGACGTACTCTAACAATGCTGGTCAGGACAAACGAGAAGTTGCCCTGACCAGCAAAAAAAGTGAATCCACTGATTGTTTCAGGACATCCACTTTTTGTGTAATGCATCTGTGACTATTCGCCCGCCTATTTTATTTAAGCGGGCTTTTTTTTAGGCTATTCTTAACCAAAATTTAACACTTTCCATAAACAGCAGCTATTCTTTAAAGTGTAATATTTGTCGTGCTTAATATGCACCAAGTGAATGGTGCACTGAGCATTTTTTGTTAGCACTATTTTGAGGAGATAATCACGCAAACATGGGTATTTATCCAACATTTTGCCTACAGCAGCACAAATATCCAAAAGAGTCATCAATAACTGCATATTCCTCTATGGCAATCACACTATTAGAGGCGCAATTTATTTATAATTTGCAGTGTTAGAATAACAGAAGGATCGAAGTATGAGACTGTTTAAGCGCTATACGCCAGGTATGATAGCTAAACACGTAAGTCGGCTTTTTAAAGGAAGAATCTATATTTACGGGGTTGGAAAATTTGAATTCGATAATGGCAAACTGATCTTGCCAGAGCGCGCAGACAAGCGCCACTTTCAGACGGTGAAGGAAGTGAATCAGGAAATCATGAGACTACGCTGCGCCTACGCATAATACGAGTTTCATTAAAGAATTTTAAAAGGGTTGGCCATAAGCCAGCCCTTTTGCCATCATTAGGTTAATCACTGTTAGGGCTCAAGCAGCACCATTTTACTCTTGGCAAGATCAGGTAAATCACCTTTTAAACCCAGTGCTCTTTTCATAATCTCGTCTTTGGCTCCAGGAAGTTGTCCAGCCAACTGCATGCCAATGCCACGGATCAGTTTCTTCGCCGGGTTATCACCTTCAAAAAGGTCTTTGAAACCTTGCATCGCGGCAATCATTTTGGCAGCTTCTGTTTTTCGCCAACGTTCATAACCTCGCAAATTTTTGAGCAAGCCAATGTCTTCACCTTGATGCCACAACGCGAGTAGTTCTTGAGCTAAGCTTGCAGCATCAAGTAAACCTAAATTAACACCTTGCCCGGCTAGCGGATGGATGGTGTGCGCCGCATCACCAACGAGTGCGATTCGTTGTAAAGCAAAATCTCGGGCATAACGCATTTTAAGTGGGAAAGCAGCACGTTCACCGACCACCTCACACAAACCTAAACGATGATCAAACTCAGCGGTCAGTATCTTATTGAATTCGAGCTCAGACAGGCTGAGCAAGCGCTGCGCTCGGTTGGGCTCTGTAGACCAAACGATTGAGCTCATATGAGGATCAGACATAGGTAAAAAGGCCAGCGGACCTTGTGGTGTAAACACTTGCCTTGCCGTCGATTGATGTGGTTCCACCGTGCGGACATTTGCCACCAGCGCACTGTGTCCATAATCCCAATGGGTTAATGGAATGTCTTGCTGCTGACGAACCCAAGAGTTTGCGCCATCGGCTCCTACTATCAATTTTGCGGTGAGTGATTGACCGTTATCGAGCGTTAGCCACGCCTCACTTTCTCCGACAGCCAGAGATTGGCATTGAGCGGGCATAAAGAGTGTCACATTCGCTTGCTTTTGTACTTGTTCGAGTAAGGCTAATTGAATGACGCGGTTCTCAACAATGTGTCCCAGATCCGGCTGAGTCATTTGATTGGCACTAAATTCGATCCGCGCAAAACTATCGCGTTCCCACACTTCCATCGCCGAATAAGGCGCAGCGCGACGAGAAGTAATACCTTGCCATGCACCAAGGTTTCGCAACATGATTTCACTGGAACGGCTTAAGGCGGAGACTCGCACATCCGGCAGCTCTGCAAGTTCAAGGCTGGGTACTCGGCCCTCAATCACGGCGATGCGCAGTTCGCTATGCTTTAATGCGGCGGCCAGTGCAAGGCCAACCATTCCGCCACCCACAATGACAATATCGACACTTTGCATCATATACAGACCCTTTTATCTATTCACTACGCCAAGCGTTCGGCGCAGTAGCGGCATTTTCAGCCACGGTAAATTATCCATCATCATGAGGCCTACATTGCGACCAATACGAGTGGTTAGCCAATCATTGGAAAAGAGATGCACCAGGGATGATGTCAGCTTAATGGTGGCATCACGATCCGCTTCTCGGCGTTGGGAAAAAGCCTGTAAGCCGTGATAGCAGCCAACATCGGCTTGCTGCTTGATAAGCTCATCCGCCAAGCTTGCCACATCTCGAATACCTAAGTTAAAACCTTGTCCCGCAATCGGATGTAGTGTCTGAGCGGCATTGCCCACAATGGCAAAACGATGTGAAATGTTCTGCTCTCGATAACGCAGTTGTAATGGATAGCAGGCACGAGTGCCCACTTTATTCATTCGCCCTAAACGCCAACCAAACGCATCTTGAAGCTGTGCTAAGAAACCCTCATCACTGAGTGAAAAAGCTTGCTCGGCTTTCGCGGGAGGTAAACACCAAACTAAAGAGAGTCGATTATCACTCATTGGTAATAACGCGACAGGACCATCGGCGGTAAATCGTTCAAACGCCCGTCCTTGATGAGCTTTTGAGCTCACAACGTTAGCAATAACCGCGACCTGTTCAAAATCATGCTCTTGTTGGATGAGGCCGATTTGCTCGCAGCAGGTCGATATCGCCCCATCGGCTGCGACCAATAACTTAGCTTGGATCGTTCGTTGATCGTTAAGGGTGACAGTGACCTTATCCATACTGCGTTCCACTTGCTGAACCGCGCTTGGGCAAAATAACTCAATATGCGGGCTCTGCTGCATTTTTTGCGCGTAAATCTGCCCAACATCGGCTAATTCAACCACGTAACCTAATGCTTCTAAATCGAGTTGCTGACAAGTGATATCGGTCATCCCAATATGAGACCGATCCGACACATGAATATGTGTAATTGGGGTGGCGACCTCTTGCAGCGACTGCCACAAGGAGAGATTTTGCAAAATTTGTACGCTACCGTAGGATAAAGCAATTGAACGCGAATCAAAGCCGGGATGGGCGAGCTTATCATCCAGCGGATGCGCTTCGACCACAGCAATCGCAAGCTTTCCTTGAGAAAGCGTATCTAAGGCCAACGCCAGTGTTGCACCGGCCATCGCCCCACCAGCGATAATCACATCAAATTGCTTCACAGTCATCTCTCTTTAATGCACGGTCGGCTGAGTTTCTTGTAGAGGTTTGATACCAAATTCAGCATGAATTGTTAACACACAAGCTTTTATATGCTCGATGACGTGTTCCAAAAGTTGAGCTTGCTCATCCAAGTCATCCTCTTCATCGATACCGAGCTTGGCAATTTCTTCTAGATCAGCCAAGGCCTCTTTAGTCTCTGCGGACGCTTTTTTCAAAACAACCCCAATCAAGCCAAGCCCAGAAATAAAGTGATTTACCCAGTCGGCTACGCCATCAGCCAAATCAAATACACTGGCACTCGCCTCTTCATCTGGCAACAGTAGTGACAACTCCATCCCGCTACCAGTGAGCTCTTCGATTGTAAAGGTGAGTACTTGTTCAGCCAATGTCAACGGACGATCTGGCCAACCCATACCTTCGTTAGTGTAATCAAAAATAAGTGGCTGCCAGCTCTTATCATTTAAGCCCAGACCACCGGCCAGCATGCCCGTTAGCAACCCATGCAACTCAGCAGGGTTAACCGCAAGTGCTGCAGATTGAAGGGCAGTGGCAAGAGAAAGATAATCCGGTAGTTTTTTTTCGCTCATGGGAAGCTCGTAATAAAATCAAATAAGCGCGATCCTACCACTTAGCTTCCAATGCGAAAATGCTCAAAGCGTTAATTGTGGGTAGCTTTTACTCAATTTGCCTAATAACTGTGTTTTTAGTCCCTCATTTTTTACTGCTCGCTTTGAAAAGCTTGAATCTTAGGGCCGCTTTACCTATAGTTTCCACCTCGATGGGCATGTGAGTGGCACCATCTTAGACAGCGCGATAAGAGTTCATCCATCATGAGTAATCAAGCGGTAGACGTAGAAATTTTAGGAAAATTGACTCGTGTGAATTGCCCTGCGGGACAAGAGCAGTCTTTAATCCAAGCGGCGCAAGATCTTGATAACCGATTGAAAGAGATGGCAGAGCGTACTAAAGTTACCAATGAGGTAAAGCTACTCACGATTGCTGCGCTCAACATTTGTTATGAATTGCAAACCAAAAACAATGAGAGCCTAGGCCAACAAAATCAATTAACCGAGCGCATGGAACAGCTCGCTGCATCTCTTGAAGATGCCATCAGTAAAGTGAAGCTAGGACAGCAGTAGTCTTTACCAGCGTAACCAAATTTACCCTAGAGTGTTTGTCAGCCGGATTTAAGTCCCTGAGCCGATAAGCAACACCAAAGGGTTAGTACTTGGTAGCTATTGAGCAAGCTCGGCTCGTACCGAGAAGCCTGCGGTTACCATTGCTGATCCGCCTTGAACCAGCTGGTTCAAGGGCCAAAATCCGCAACGGCACTCTGGGGTATCCTTATGCAAAACACTCGACACACACTTCGTCAAGTCATCCGCCAGCGGCGTAAACAGCTATCACCTACGCAGCAAAAACACGCTTCAATTGAACTTGTCTCTCGTTTTTCAACACTGCCTGAAGTTTTAACGAGTCAGCACATTGCCCTCTACTTGGCAACCGATGGTGAGCTAGAAACACAACCGCTCATAGCGTGGTTATGGCAACAAGGCAAACAGACCTATCTTCCCGTTTTACACCCCTTCTCGAGTGGGAATTTATTGTTCTTGCGCTATGATGCTCAAACCATAATGACGCGAAATAAATACGGCATTGCCGAACCCAAGCTCAATCAAACATTGATCAAACCAGTAAATGAGCTAGATATCATCTGCACACCATTGGTGGCATTTGATCAAACAGGGCAAAGGCTCGGGATGGGCGGCGGCTATTATGATCGTACGTTAGAAGCTTGGTTTAAAACGGGTAAAGGTGCCCTACCCATAGGCTTAGCTCATGATTGCCAACAAGTGACTCATCTGCCGAGCGAAGCATGGGATATACCTTTACCTCAAATAGTGACTCCAAGCCAAATCTGGCAATGGGAATCATAAATTATTGAGGCTATAATCGCCCCGCAACATTACCGTCACTATAAATCGATATCAGGAGATTGGCATGACTCAAGATGAAATGAAAAAAGCCGCCGGCTGGGCCGCACTCAAATATGTAGAAAAAGGCAGCATCGTTGGTGTGGGTACGGGTTCAACGGTGAATCACTTCATTGATGCACTGGGTTCGATTAAAGATGATATTAAAGGTGCGGTTTCAAGTTCTATCGCCTCAACAGAGAAGCTAAAAGGCCTAGGTATTGAAGTGTTCGACTGCAATGATGTTGATCAACTCGATATTTATGTTGATGGCGCAGATGAAATCAACCCTGCGCGCGATATGATCAAAGGCGGCGGCGCTGCGCTCACTCGAGAAAAAATCGTTGCCGCTATTGCGGATAAATTCATTTGTATCGTTGATGGTACAAAAGCGGTCGATGTTCTAGGTCAATTCCCACTTCCAGTTGAAGTGATCCCAATGGCGCGCTCTTATGTGGCACGTCAACTGGTGAAACTTGGTGGTGATCCAGCCTATCGCCATGGCGTAATAACGGATAACGGTAACGTTATCTTGGATGTGCACGGATTAAAAATTACTGATGCCAAAGCATTAGAAGATAAAATTAATGGGATTGTCGGCGTAGTAACCGTTGGTTTATTCGCTCACCGAGGTGCTGATGTCGTCATCACTGGCACGGAAAATGGTGCCAAAATCGAAGAGTAAGTCACAAAATAAGGCTACTTTCCGTTATTTCATTACAAACGGCACCCATGGGTGCCGTTTTTCTTCGCTATGCCCTAGAAAATCATGCCTTATTTCGTAATTTTCTTACCCAAAACAAAAAAAGTTTGTTACTTTATTGGTCAGAAGACGCACAAGGAAAACGTTTGTCTTCCAACAAAATGGTTAATCTTCCTCTTTACATTAGCCCTTTTGCTTTATGTGCGCCGTGTTTGCCCACCTTCCCATTTTTAAGGACGAGAATAATGGCCAAAGTTTCACTCGAAAAAGACAAAATCAAAATCTTACTCCTCGAAGGGCTACATCCTTCAACGGTTGAAGTACTGCAATCTGCCGGTTACAGCAATATTGAGTATCACAAAGGTTCTCTGGGTGATGAACAACTGCTCGAAGCGGTGAAAGATGCTCACTTCATCGGAATTCGTTCGCGCACCAATTTGACTGAAGCGGTAATCAACGCGGCAGAGAAGTTAGTTGCTATCGGCTGCTTCTGCATTGGCACCAACCAAGTTGACCTGAATGCAGCCGCAAAACGCGGTATTCCTGTCTTTAATGCACCATTTTCGAATACTCGCAGTGTTGCTGAACTCGTTTTAGGCCAAACACTGCTACTACTGCGTGGGATTCCTGAAAAAAATGCATTGGCGCATCGTGGTATTTGGAAAAAAAGTGCTGATAACTCTTATGAGGCTCGCGGTAAACGCTTAGGTATTATTGGCTATGGCCACATTGGCACCCAGCTCGGTATCATTGCCGAAAACCTCGGTATGCAAGTCTATTTCTATGACATAGAAAACAAACTCTCACTCGGTAATGCAACGCAAATACATACCATGAGTGAGCTACTGAATAAATGTGATGTCATTTCTCTGCATGTGCCTGAAACTCCAGATACTAAAAATATGATGGGTAAAGAAGAGTTTGCACGCATGAAGCCTGGCTCTATCTTTATCAACGCAGCACGCGGAACGGTAGTCGACATTCCCGCACTCTGCGATGCATTGGCATCAAACCATCTAGCTGGCGCGGCAATAGATGTATTTCCAGAAGAACCCGCCACAAACTCTGAACCTTTTGAATCCCCACTGATGCATTTTGATAATGTCATTCTGACACCGCACATTGGTGGCTCAACTCAAGAAGCACAAGAAAATATCGGTATTGAAGTAGCCGGTAAGTTGGCAAAATATTCAGATAACGGCTCAACCTTGTCAAGCGTGAACTTCCCTGAAGTATCGCTGCCAATTCACCGTGATAGTTCGCGTTTACTGCATATTCACGAAAACCGTCCGGGTATTCTGACACAAATCAACACCATCTTCGCCGAAGAAGGGATCAATATCGCCGCTCAATATTTACAAACGTCAGCGGATATCGGTTATGTAGTGATTGACGTAGAAACCGCTCGCTCTGCGGAAGCTCTTACTAAGCTGAAAAGCATCAGCGGCACCATTCGTGCGCGTATTCTTCACTAAGCACTTCTCTAGTAAAAGCACCAAACGACAAAAAGGCCACATAAAATGTGGCCTTCCTTATTTCGATAGGGAGCTCAGTAAATTAAGCTTTAAGCGCTCGCTCCCCGCGAGCAATACCTACCACGCCACTTCGCGCGACTTCGATTACTTCAGTGACTTCCGACAACGCTTGAATAAAGGCATCGAGTTTTTCGCTGGTTCCAGCAAGCTGCACAGTATATTGCGCCGCAGTGACATCCACGATCTGCCCACGGAAAATATCAGCCGTACGTTTCACTTCGGCGCGCGCAAAACCGCTAGCTTTGACTTTCACCATCATCAGCTCACGTTCAATGTGTTCACACTCTGACACTTCTTGCACTTTAAGCACATCAATCAACTTATGCAGTTGCTTTTGAATTTGTTCAAGTTGCATTTCATCGGTCTTAGTGGTGATGTTTAAGCGTGACAATGTTGCATCATCGGTTGGCGAAACCGTTAGTGATTCAATGTTATAACCACGTTGAGAAAATAGACCAACAACGCGAGACAAAGCACCCGATTGGTTTTCCATTAATATTGAAATAATGTGTCTCATATTATGTTCTCTCCGTTTTGCTTAACCACATTTTGTCCATCCCTTCGCCTTTAATTTGCATTGGGTAGACGTGCTCCGTTTCATCCACATTAATATCAACAAAAACCAATCGATCTTTCATATCGAGTGCTTTTTTAAGCCCGGCTTCAAGTTCATCAGGCTGTGAGATACGGATGCCAACGTGGCCATAAGCTTCTGCAATTGCTGCAAAATCGGGAACAGAACTCATATAAGAATTAGAGTGGCGTCCTTGGTAAATAATATCTTGCCACTGTTTTACCATGCCAAGAAAACGGTTGTTTAAGTTAATAATTTTCACTGGAATATCATATTGCAACGCGGTGGAAAGCTCTTGGATATTCATTTGAATACTGCCATCCCCAGTGACAATCACTACCTCTTCTTCTGGCATGGCAAATTTAACCCCCATTCCAGCGGGTAAACCAAACCCCATGGTGCCCAAACCGCCAGAGTTGATCCAACGACGAGGCTTATTGAATGGATAATAAAGTGCGGCGAACATTTGGTGCTGACCAACATCGGAGGCCACATATGCGTCTCCATTTGTCAGTTTATGTAAAGTTTCAATCACTTGCTGCGGCTTAATGCGTTCGCTGGATTTCTCATAAGCTAGGCATTGGCGGTCGCGCCAGCTTTGGATATCTTGCCACCATAGTTCAAGCGCCTGCGAATCATTACAGCCACCTTGCTCAGAGAGCAATTGCAGCATAGTTTCCAGTACTTGTTCGGCTGATCCCACTATCGGCAAATCGACTGGCACATTTTTAGAGATCGACGAAGGATCAATGTCAATGTGCATGATCTTAGCGTTAGGGCAATATTTTTCTAGATTATTGGTTGTACGGTCATCAAAACGCACGCCAATACCGAAAATCAAATCCGCATTGTGCATCGCCATATTGGCTTCATACATGCCATGCATTCCAAGCATGCCTAACGCATTTTTATGCGTCCCAGGGAAAGCACCAAGCCCCATTAACGTGCTGACTACGGGTAAATTTAGCGTTTCAGCCAGTTGTAAAATGTGCTGATCTGCGCCTGAAATCACAGCGCCACCACCAATGTACAATACGGGTTTTTTGGCTTCTAACAACGCTTTTAGCGCCTTTTTAATTTGCCCTTTATGACCAGAAGTAGTTGGGTTGTATGAGCGCAGTTTGATCGACTCAGGATACGTGTAAGGGAGTTTAATCTGAGGATTCATCACATCTTTAGGCAGATCGATCACGACCGGCCCCGGGCGCCCTGTTGAGGCAATATAAAAGGCTTTCTTAATGGTTTCAGGAATATCTTCAGCTTTTTTTACAAGAAAACTGTGTTTGACGATCGGACGAGAAACCCCAACGATGTCACATTCTTGAAACGCATCGTTACCAATGAGGTTATTTGGCACGTTGCCTGAAATAACAATCATTGGAATTGAGTCCATGTAAGCGGTAGCAATCCCTGTGACGGTATTCGTCGCCCCGGGGCCAGAACAAACAAGTACTACACCCGTTTTTCCGGTTGCTCGAGCATAGCCATCTGCCATGTGCGTGGCCGCTTGCTCGTGGCGTACAAGGACATGTTTAATTTGGTCGGTTTTTGCGTGCAGCGCATCGTAAATATCAAGAACGGAACCACCTGGGTATCCAAATATTTGCTCTACACCTTCTTCGATCAGAGATTGAACCACCATCTCTGCGCCAGATAACATCTGTTGATTGGATTGCGTTGCCATTTTTTCTCCTTACCAGTACCCAACACATGGTCAGTCAATGGGCCTGGTTTTACATAGTTTAGGGCTTATTTGTAGCCTAATTCGAAAACTTTCCACTTTCGGCTATGTCTTGCTTTTGTCATAACAAAAAACAAGGTAACGCAACAACTGTAACTCTTTCTTATCATCGGGTCGAACGCCAAATAGCGCACACTTTGGCAAATGTTTGGTTAAATGGAATTTTATTAGGTAACTATCGTAAAACTGGTATTAAAAACAGCTTAATCCATGAGTAATTAGCAAAAATAAAGCAAAAAATATTACCATGCAGCAATGTAGCGTTATGAGGAAGCGAGGTTTAACTTCCGTCGTAATATAAAAAATCCCCCACGCTTTATCTGAAAAGCAAGTGGAGGATTTTTAAACAATGAAAAAACTATCTTAAGATAATCTTACTCACCTTTAGTCTTTTCTTTGTACATTTCCTCGATTTCATCTTGGTAACGATCACTAATGACTTTTCTACGCAGTTTCTGAGTCGGCGTCAGCTCACCTTTGTCCATTGAAAAAGCCTTAGGTAATAATTTAAACTTTTTCACCTGCTCAAATTTGGCTAGCTCTTTTTGCAAATCATTGACTCGTTTTTCCAGCATCTCAACCACTTGGTTGTTCTTGATAAGATCTAATCTGTCATGATATTTGATGTTGAGCTCCTTGGCGTAAACCTCCAAGCTGTCATAACAAGGTACAATTAAAGCCGATACAAATTTACGTGTGTCAGCAATCACCGCAATCTGTTCAATAAAGTGATCTTTACCAATCGCTCCCTCAATAACTTGTGGCGCAATGTATTTACCACCGGAGGTTTTCATCAGCTCTTTGATACGATCAGTAATGAAGACATTACCTTGCTCATCAATGTGTCCAGCATCTCCTGTTTTGAGAAAACCTTGTTCATCGAATGCTAACGCCGTTTCTTCTGCCATTTTATAGTAGCCGCGCATAACCATTGGTCCGCGAACAAGAATTTCATTGTTGTCACCGATTTTGACCTGAGCTCCTGGCATCGACATGCCTATTGAATCAGGATTAAAACACCGATCATCCCAACAAGAAACCGTTGCAGTGGTTTCCGTCATGCCATAACCCAACTTCACATTAATGCCAATGGCATGGAAAAATCGGCCGATGGTTTCATCTAATTTCGCGCCACCGCAAGGCATGAAATTAATCCGCCCACCAAGCAATGCACGCAATTTAGACAACACGATTTTATCCGCTAACGCGTAACTCTTTTTCAGCATGAAGGATGGTTGGCGCTTTTCTTGGTGACAAAGAGCCATCTTAGCCCCCATATTGACCGCCCAAGTAAACAGCACTTTTCGATGCAACGGCGCTTTCGAGACTTTTTCGTGAATAGCGGAGAAAATTTTCTCGTAGAAGCGAGGAACGGCACACATTACTGTTGGCTTTAGCTCACTCAATGCATCACGTACTTGCATCGTATCCTGCAAATAACAGTTAGTTGCACCGCTGTAAAGAATGTAAAAAGTCCACGCCCGTTCAAACACGTGTGACAATGGTAAAAAACAGAGTGACACATCATCCTTAGAGATGTTTAACCGCTCATCATGCCCTTCAAGCTGAGCGCCAATATTACGGTAATCAAGCATCACGCCTTTAGGTTGACCTGTGGTGCCTGAGGTATAGATGAGCGTCAGCAGATCATCCATATTCGCCTGTTCAAGGCGAGACTCTAATTCCGCTTGCAGGCCATCTGTATTTTGTTCAATAAAAGTCTGCCAATGGATGCCATGTTGAAAACTTTTTAGATCAATGCCATCACTCATGGCGACAATTAATTCAAGCTGTGCGCACTCATCAAAAAAATCCAGTGCCGCATCGTATTGTGCCTGTTCACCGACCAAGAGCACTTTGACATCAGCATCTTGAATAATATAACTGGCCTGCGCTGGCGTATTAGTTGGATAAATAGGTACCGTAACGGCTCTTAACTGCAAAGTAGCCAAGTCAGCTATTGTCCACTGCGGCATGTTATTCGAAAAAATCCCGACTTTATCTTGGATTTTTATACCTTGCGTTAAAAGTGCAAGTGACATCGCATCGATACGTTGACCAAATTGCTTCCAGCTGATCCCATGCCACTCTTTCTCTATTTTGTGTTTTAGAGCAATGCACTCGCCACCTTTGACAATCTGTTCACGAATTCTTTTTACGATATGGAAATTTAAATTGGGCATCTTTTTTACCTGTAGCTTACACATGTAAGCTTTTTGAGCGCACAAGTGTACATTTAGAAGCAAAAAAGGCAACTGACGGATGTCAAAGTTATCAATTAATTCTACAGACAAAAAAGCCCTGAATAGATATAACCAATTCAAGGCTCAAAGAGGAGTATCACTAAGTTTAGATCACAGTACAAATTAACGGGTAAACGTTAGTTTAATGCAACAACTTCGCCGCAAATCATCATTAACTGATCACGCAGCCAAATATGGCCTTTGTCTTTTTCACTAGACTCATGCCAACTGAGATAACCACTGATTTGACCATTTGCAAATGGGAAATCGAGGATTTGTAACTGATCTCGGTTAGCCGCATTCTCAACCATCCAACGAGGTGCAATCGTCACCAACTCAGATTGTCCGACCACATAAAGCACATTGCTCAAACTGGTCCCTTCATAATAAGGAACACAGTCTAATTCGCGATATGCTTGCTCAGAAAAGCTACGTTGCCCATGGATGCGAGATAACTTCGCATGCTTTTCAGCTGTTAGGCTCTCAACGTTAACAGAGCCATTGATGCGAGGATGAGACTTAGATGCCACCACCACTAATTCATCTTGGAAAATTTCCGTACTGGAGAACCCTTGTTCATCAAAACGCGCGTAATCAATCACAAAATCGATCTCTTGGTAACGCATACGCTCGGCTAACAAACGGTTAAATTCCGCATCAAGATGAAGTTGGACCAAAGGCGCTTGTTCATGAACTGATGACATAATTTTCGGCGCGAAACGCATATCACAAGGACTGCAAATCGCTAATTTAAATAAGCGGGTTGATGTTTCAGGAGAAAACACCGAACTTGGCAGTTCATTACGGATTAATTGCAGTGCTTGACGCATCGGACCGAACAATTGACGTGCACGTTGAGTAGGTTGAATACCTCGCCCTTGTCGCATAAACAGTTCATCATTAAACATTACCTTCAAACGCGCTACAGCATTGCTGACTGCTGGCTGAGACATACCCAAATTATGAGCAGCACGGGTAATATTTTGCTCTTGCATTACTGCATCAAAAACCGTCAGCAGGTTTAAATCTACACCACGTAATGTGCTTTCCATGCGGTAACTAGCAATAGCGCTCATTGCATCTTTTTTATCTAACATTTTTGGGACGCCTCTTGTTGTTATCGTCAATACCGTAAAAGTAATTTTTTAGAATAGATAACCTGCCATTTATTATATTTACCCAGACACAACTGGGTGGAGGCTACTATCTGCTAAGCATTTATCGATTGGCAACAAGATTGATAAAATATCAGTTTTTTTTATCCAAACAAAAAGATTGTCCTTATTTATCAGTACGATGTATTTTTATAAAAAACCATAAAACAGAAAAATTTATGCATTTTATTCAAAACATTGAATCAAGTGATGAATAACAAGCCTTCACCTTGATACATTCACCAAATAAATTAATTACGTCAAAATTCAAAGCATTTCGTCAATATTAGCTAAATGACACATAACTAGGGAAATCAACCTGTCGCCATAAAGACTGGCTCAGCTCTTTATGATTATCCCATTTGCCATTTTGTACCCATTCAACCAAGGCTTTCGCTACATTAGGATAGACAACGCGCTCGACCTGTTTTTCATCCAACCAACGGCGTAACTCCGACGGGTCCAAAAACTCCATAGATGCAGCAAGCCCAAGATTCTCAAGAGTGGCAACGTTACTTTGCTGCTCAAATTGACCTGATAGTGGCTTAAGTAGCAGCTTTTTACCCAATGAAAGTGCTTCTGATGGTAATTCAAAGCCACCATTAGCAATCACGCCATCGCAGCGATGCAAGTGATATTGAAAATAGGTATGACATAAGGGACGCAACTCAACATTTTCAACGGATTGCGCTTCCATTAAGGAAGGGTGATAACAAATAAATGCTTGATTTGAAAAACGAAAAAGCAACTCAAGAATATCATCAACATGCTCAAATGGAAGATAGACCAAAATGAAATGCTCACTAGACGTATGCTGCTCTGAACGATAGATAATCGGAGGAAGGATCGGTTGATCAAAATGATACCAATGTAAACCGACGTGGTAATTGGCAGGTGCAAACTGTTGAATAATCTGTTTATCCAGCCAACTTGCCCCTTTCAAAGGCACATTATAACGAAATGCATTTTGATGACTTATCCCAATACACGGAATACCTTGCTGTTTAGCCGCCCATGCCGATACTGGTTCAAAGTCATTAATGACCAGATCATACGGAGACAAATCGAGGTCTTTTGTCTCACTCACGAAAGTCAGCAAATTATTATTCAGCGCCGTTTTAACGTAATTTACGTGTCCCTGTTCAGTTTCAAAAGTAAAACCGCGCCGAGTTTGGTAATCACCGAAACTTTCCATCGAAAAGTATTTCTCTTTTTCACGTCCAGAAAAGAGAAATTGCACATCAATTTTGGCCTCTTTCAACGCTTCACTCATCACTCGTGAACGAGCAATATGGCCATTTCCGGTGCCTTGGACACCATACAGAATTTTCAAAAGCCTCTCTCCACCAACCACAATGCAAATCTTGCGCTGCTTACACCAAGCAGCGCGCCAATCACGATATCCGTCAAGAAGTGAACCCCAAGTAGGATGCGAGATACGCCAATTAAGCCAGCCCAAACCAAGACAAAAGCATCGCTATGAGGATAGAAGTGGCCAATTAATGTCGCCATAACAAACCCTGCAGCCGTATGACCAGAGGGCAAACTGTAGCGATCCGAAGGGGTAATAAAGGCAATGAATGAAGGAGAAAACTCTTCCGGGCGACGACGCTGAAAGCTATTTTTCAATCCCCAATAAATAGGGAGTTCAATCGCGAAAGCGGCCAGTCCAGCCATTAAGAATAGCTGGCCATTAAGCGGGTCTAAATACCAAGCTAAAGCACCAATCAACGCATACAAATGCCCATCCCCAGTATGGGAAATAGCTTTGCTGATCTGCGCTACAGGCTGATTAAAACGATGCTGTAAACAAAATAGCGAAAACGCTACGTCAAACTTAACAATTTGTCCGATGGCACGCATGAGCGACTCCTGTCATTCCATAAACCTCTTACGCTCTAAACGTAGAAGTTTAAAATGACAAATACGTGACTGTTTATTGGAGAATGAATGAATTTAACCGATGACAAACGTTCTTGCGTGAAAACATTCCGTGCTACAAAAAGTGATCCTCTCTACCAATTCTGCTCATTTTTACCGCTTTTGACTAAAACTGATCCGATATGAATAAAAAAACAACTTAATGGTTGACGAGTTAAGTCGAGTACGGTACTAATTTGTTAACTTAATCTTGTGGAATGTTACGAATGACTATCCGTTTTTCTATCCTGCTGGGCCTGCTCCTTATCGTGAACCATTCGCGCGGGTAGGTTGTGGAAGAAAAACACCACACAAGATGACAAGAGCCCGCACTGAGATGCGGGTTTTTTTATAACTATATTTAGGAAGTAAACGATTAACCATCGGTGCAAGGGAGCAAACATGAATAATCAAGTCATTATATTCGACACCACATTACGTGATGGCGAACAAGCTTTGTCAGCAAGCTTAACCGTTAAAGAAAAACTGCAGATTGCTTACGCATTAGAGCGCCTTGGTGTTGATGTTATTGAAGCAGGTTTTCCAGTTTCCTCCCCAGGTGATTTTGAATCGGTCAAAACGATTGCCAAACACATTAAAAACAGCCGCGTCTGCGCGCTTTCTCGCGCGGTAGCAAAAGATATTGATGCAGCGGCCGAAGCTCTGAAAGTCGCCGATGCTTTTCGTATCCATACGTTTATTTCAACCTCAACCATTCATGTGCAAGATAAATTGCGCCGCAGTTATGATGATGTGCTCGAGATGGCAGTCAGTGCGGTGAAACACGCCCGTAACTACACCGATGACGTCGAATTTTCCTGTGAAGATGCGGGCCGAACGCCCATTGATAATCTCTGTAGAATGGTCGAAGCCGCAATTAATGCCGGAGCTAAGACCATCAATATTCCAGACACAGTCGGTTATACTGTTCCTAGCGAATTTGGTGGCATTATTCAGATGCTGTTTGAGCGAGTCCCTAACATAGATAAAGCCATTATTTCCGTTCATTGCCACGATGACTTGGGAATGTCAGTCGCAAACTCGATTGCCGCTGTACAGGCTGGCGCAAGGCAAATAGAAGGCACCATCAACGGTATTGGTGAGCGCGCTGGTAACTGTTCACTGGAAGAGATCGCGATGATCATCAAAACTCGTCAAGAATTCCTCGGCGTGCATACTGGTTTAAAGCATGATGAGATCCACCGCACCAGTAAGTTGGTTAGCCAACTGTGCAATATGCCGATTCAAAGTAACAAAGCGATTGTCGGTGCCAACGCATTTAGCCACTCATCAGGCATTCATCAAGATGGCATGTTGAAGAACAAAAACACTTACGAAATCATGACTCCAGAGTCAATTGGCCTAAAAAACCAAGCGCTGAACTTAACGAGCCGCAGTGGCCGCGCCGCAGTAAAAAGCCATATGGATAGCATGGGTTACAATGAAAACGAATACAACCTCAATGCCTTGTATGAAGATTTCTTAAAATTGGCAGATCGTAAAGGCCAAGTGTTTGACTATGACTTAGAAGCGTTGATGCACTTTTCAAATCTGCGTGATGAAGACGATTTCTACAAATTGAACTATTTGAGTGTTCAATCAGGCAGTGTTATGGCGACCACCAGTATTAAATTGCTTTGTGGTGATGAAGAAAAATGTGAAGCTGCCGTTGGTAATGGCCCTGTCGATGCGCTTTACCAATGTATTTACCGTCTAACTGGCTATGAGATCGTATTGGATAAATTTGACCTTACCGCCAAGGGCGAAGGTGAAGATGGACTCGGGCAAGCTGATATTATTGCCAACTACAAAGGGCGAAAATATCACGGTACAGGCGTCTCTACGGATATTGTTGAAGCATCAGGACAAGCCTTGTTGCACGTGATCAATAGCATTCATCGTGCCGATCAAATTGCAGAAATTAAACAAAAGAAAGTGGCAACCGTTTAACGTACCTAGATTAGAGCTTTTAGTCTTTAGAGCTCACTGGGGCAAGCAAATATAAAAATAGTAAAGGACTAACATGACAGACAAAACATACAAAATTGCCGTTCTTGCAGGTGATGGTATCGGCCCAGAAGTAATGCAACAAGCACATAAGGTATTGGATGCGATTGAAAAAAAACATGCTATCCGGTTTGCTAGAGAAGAACATGATGTCGGCGGGATTGCGATTGATAACCACGGTTGCCCGCTACCTGAAAGCACAATTAAAGGATGTGAAGAAGCAGACGCCGTATTGTTTGGTTCCGTAGGCGGCCCTAAATGGGAGCATTTACCACCCAACGACCAACCAGAACGCGGCGCACTCCTACCGCTTCGCAAACATTTTCAACTGTTTTGTAACTTGCGTCCTGCTCAAATTCACTCAGGCTTAGAAAGCTTTTCTCCTTTACGATCCGATATCTCCGATCGTGGCTTCGATATTGTGGTTGTTCGGGAATTGACTGGTGGTATTTATTTTGGCCAACCCAAAGGACGCGAAGGAGAAGGAGCAAATGAAAAAGCATTTGATACCGAAGTTTACCACCGCTACGAAATCGAACGCATTGCAAAAATAGCGTTTGAGTCCGCACGATTACGTCGTAAAAAAGTATGCTCAGTCGATAAAGCGAATGTATTACAAAGCTCTATCTTATGGCGTGAGGTCGTGGAAGAGATCGCAAAAGATTATCCGGACGTCGAGCTTTCACACATTTATATCGATAATGCCACTATGCAGCTCATTAAAGATCCCTCTCAATTTGATGTCATGCTGTGCTCTAATATTTTTGGTGACATCATTTCCGATGAATGCGCCATGATCACAGGCTCAATGGGTATGCTACCTTCCGCTAGCCTTAATGAAAGCAATTTCGGTCTCTATGAGCCAGCAGGTGGCTCTGCACCTGATATCGCAGGAAAGAACATTGCTAACCCAGTTGCACAAATTCTTTCCGCCGCTTTAATGCTACGTTATAGCTTGGGCGAAGAAAGTGCCGCTCAAGCTATCGAAAATGCCGTATCAAAGGCGCTTACCGCAGGAGAACTCACCGCAGATCTTGCCAGTGGTAAAGCGGCACTTTCAACCTCTGAAATGGGCGATAAAATTGCCAGCTATATTTTAAACTCATAATTAGTAGGACTAGGCTCGCCTAGTCCTTTATAAAGCTCAAAGAGCTCAAGGAAGAAGCAATGTCGCAAGCAAAAACCTTATACGAAAAAATTTATGATGCCCACATTGCGGTATCAGCTGAAGGGGAAACCCCCATCCTTTATATCGATCGTCATCTCGTTCATGAAGTGACATCACCGCAAGCATTTGATGGTTTACGCGAAAAGGGACGTAAAGTTCGTCAGACGAGTAAAACATTCGCTACCATGGACCATAACGTTTCAACCACCACAAAAGACATTAATGCCTCGGGTGAGATGGCTCGAATCCAAATGGAAACATTGTCCAAGAACTGTGCTGAGTTTGGCGTAACACTCTACGACTTAAATCATAAATACCAAGGCATCGTTCATGTCATGGGGCCAGAATTAGGTATTACTCTTCCTGGTATGACCATTGTCTGCGGTGACTCACACACAGCAACACATGGCGCATTTGGCTCGTTAGCGTTTGGCATCGGTACATCAGAAGTTGAGCACGTACTTGCAACCCAAACATTGAAACAAGCTCGCGCGAAAACGATGAAAATTGAGGTGACAGGCAAAGTCGCTCCAGGCATCACCGCTAAAGATATCGTGCTAGCCATTATAGGTAAAACAACGGCGGCCGGTGGTACAGGCTATGTCGTTGAATTTTGTGGTGAAGCGATTACCGATCTTTCAATGGAAGGTCGTATGACGGTGTGCAATATGGCGATTGAGCTTGGGGCAAAAGCCGGTCTTATCGCCCCTGATCAGACTACTTTCGACTACATTAAAGGTCGCAAGTTTTCTCCTCAAGGAAACGATTTAGAAGCTGCCATTGAGTACTGGGCAACGCTAAAAACCGATGATAATGCCAAATTCGATGCAGTCGTTACCCTAAATGCCGCGGACATCAAACCACAAGTAACGTGGGGCACAAACCCAGGCCAAGTAATTGCTGTCGATGAAACCATTCCATCTCCCGATAGCTTTAGTGATCCTGTCGAAAAAGCATCAGCAGAAAAAGCATTAGCGTATATGGGACTGGAAGCGGGTAAATCCTTATCAGACTACAAAGTGGATAAAGTTTTTGTCGGTTCTTGCACAAACTCTCGCATTGAAGATATGCGAGCAGCAGCTCAAGTCGCGAAAGGTAAAAAAGTCGCACCACACGTTCAAGCATTGATTGTTCCAGGTTCAGAGCAAGTTAAAGCGCAAGCGGAAGCGGAAGGCTTGGATAAAATATTTATTGAAGCGGGTTTTGAATGGCGCTTGCCGGGCTGTTCAATGTGCTTGGCTATGAACAATGACAGGCTCGGTGCAGGTGAACGCTGTGCATCAACATCCAACCGCAATTTTGAAGGCCGCCAAGGTCGAGATGGCCGCACACATTTAGTCAGTCCTGCAATGGCCGCCGCCGCCGCCATCGCTGGACACTTTGTCGATATCCGTAATATTCATTCTTCAACACTCAACTAAACAGGGGATCACCAATGTCAGGTTTTAAACAGCACACAGGTTTGGTCGTTCCTCTTGATGCAGCGAACGTCGATACAGATGCCATTATTCCTAAGCAATTTTTACAGAAAGTAAATCGCACTGGTTTTGGCAAACACCTTTTTCATGATTGGCGTTTTCTAGATGATGCAGGTCAACAACCTAATCCAAATTTTGTCATGAATAAACCTCGCTATGAAGGAGCGAGCATTCTACTTGCTCGTGAAAACTTTGGGTGTGGTTCTTCACGAGAACATGCCCCTTGGGCTTTAGCGGATTACGGCATCAAAGCCATGATTGCACCCAGTTTTGCGGATATTTTTTATGGTAACTCAATCAATAACCAAATGGTTCCAGTCCGCCTTACAGAGCAAGAAGTTGATGAAATATTCCAATTTGTTGAAGGAAATGAAGGTGCTCAACTAACTGTAGATCTTGAACGAATGGAAGTTAAAGCCAATGGAAAAACATACTCATTTGAAATTGATGAATTTCGTCGCCATTGCTTACTTAATGGATTAGACAATATCGGTTTGACGCTACAGCACGAAGATAAAATCGCTGATTATGAAACAAAAATTCCTAGCTTTTTGAAATAGCGAGTATCGATTTAATTTCCAGAGGTTGGTGTAGATGCATCAACCTTTTCTTTTATCTGAAATTTATCAATCCCTACCTAGGTCATATAACCTATGAGATGAGAGGTAAACGATGAAATATCTATTAACGCTATGTTTGACACTCGGGTCAACGAATGTATTTTCTGCTCCTAAATCACAACTATGGGATTATTGGAACTCTAGCAATGAAGAAAATACACAAGCCATTTCACATCAAATTTGGCAGACAACACTTGATACTTATCTAATCCAAGAAAATCACAACAACCTCTTCGATTATCAAAGGGTCAACTCAAAAGATAAAGAGCAATTAGAGCTCTATATTTCACAATTATCAGCCCTTGATCCAAGAGAGTATGCAAAGCTGGAACAATATGCTTACTGGGTCAACTTATATAATGCCTTAACAGTTAACTTAATCGTCGATCATTATCCAATACCATCCATCACTAAACTGGGAGGATTTTTCTCATTTGGCCCTTGGGAACAAAAGATCATTACCATCAATCAAAAAGAGCTGACTCTCAATGATATTGAACATCGAATTTTAAGACCCATTTGGAAAGATCCTCGAACCCATTATGCGGTCAACTGCGCAAGTCTTGGCTGCCCAAACTTACAAAAGCAGGCTTTCACAGCAGAAAATACTGAATTATTACTGGAGAAATCAGCCACTGAGTTTATCAATAGTGAAAAAGGAGTAAAGGTCACCAATGATAAATGGGTTCTGTCTTCTATTTATGACTGGTTTGCTGAAGATTTTGGAACGAAACAGCAATTATTTGAGCACTTAGTGCAGTACAACAAGGCACTAAAAAGCGAGAAAAAGAGTATCAGCTATCACTATGATTGGACATTGAATGATACGAATAGATAGAAAAAAACCTCAGCATTTCTGCTGAGGTTTCGTAATTCAAACCTGGCGATGTCCTACTCTCACATGGGGAGACCCCACACTACCATCGGCGCTGTTGTGTTTCACTTCTGAGTTCGGCATGGGTTCAGGTGGGTCCACAACGCTATGGTCGCCAAGCAAATTCTTTTAGCTTACAGAGCTATAAAACTGGTGCTGATACCCAGAATCGAACTGGGGACCTCATCCTTACCAAGGATGCGCTCTACCGACTGAGCCATATCAGCACACTGTATCTTGTGTCGCAAGTGACTAAAAAGCCCGCTCTTACAGACGGGCTCTTATAAATTAAAAGCCTGGCGATGTCCTACTCTCACATGGGGAGACCCCACACTACCATCGGCGCTGTTGTGTTTCACTTCTGAGTTCGGCATGGAGTCAGGTGGGTCCACAACGCTATGGTCGCCAAGCAAATTTCTTAATTCGGAAAGCTGTTTCGTTCTCATTCACACATTCAATGTTCTTCAATTGAGCCCACAAAACCCCTTCGGTGTTGTATGGTTAA